>CACYVC010000001.1 GCA_902777835.1 uncultured Bacteroidales bacterium
TAAAAGCATTTTTTGCATCATATTGATAATAAATGCTGCAAAGATAAGGATTGATCGGCTTTCTCAGAGATTTCAACACGCAAAATGACCAATAAGCCAGAAATTCTGTCTTTTAGACTTCGGAATAGACTCCATAATTTTGCGGAAACCAAATCGCAGAATTATGGAGTTAAATTTTAATAGTGTAGAAACTATTGCCAACCTTAATGCTTCAGCAGCATTCCAGGTTGACAGCGGAAAGGTGTTCAAAGATGATGTGTACATCTGTCCAGTAATAATCGACAAGAAACTGTCGTACATCCCATGGGGTGGCGACAATAATCTGCCATACCACATCCTTGACCTTATTGAGAGCGACGAGACGCTCTCGACGTGTCAGCAGTTCAACGCGGAGGTGTGCTATGGCAGTGGCCTTCGCTATAACGTGGACGAAAGCACCAAGGCTGTCAAACAGGAGGTCGAGGACTTCCTTCTTGACAACGCCGTGGCGCAGTACTGGCTCGGTGTGTGCCATGACTTCAAACACTTCGCGTTTTGCGTCTCTGTGATAATCCTCAATGCCGAAGGCAATAAGGTGGTGAGGCTTATTCGCAAGGAGGCGTGCTACTGCCGACTCTCTCCTGCGGAGAAGGATGATTTTTTGCGACTGAACCGTTTTTTTCCCAAAAGTTGCTCCTAACAATTCCTAGTCACTCCTATCCAAGAAAAAAGCAGCTCGTTACTTTCGTAGCGAACTGCTTTCTTGGTAGTGGTACGGGGAGTCGAACCCCGGTTTCCGGCGTGAGAGGCCAGCGTCCTGGGCCACTAGACGATACCACCATTTCACGTCGTGGGTGCTGACGGATTCGAACCGCCGACCCTCTGCTTGTAAGGCAGATGCTCTGAACCAGCTGAGCTAAGCACCCGTGCTTTTTAGCGGAAAAGCGATGCAAAGGTACGGCAAGTTTTTGAACTGTGCAAATATTTTGCGACTTTTTTTCAAAAAAAGTGCATTTTATGATGCTTTTTGTGGTTTTTCTCTGATTTTGGTCTTGAAAAGCAGATTAGTTGTGTATGCTTTTGTGTCTTTTTATTGCGTTGAGGATTTGTTCTCCAAGGTGTATTGTGTAGCCATGATGCGAGAATATCACGTTGTCACGATTGTCGGTTACTACAAATATTGGCCTCGAATGGTTATCAATTTTTAATGTGCCTGCTATGTTGAGTATAATACTTTCAGAGAGAATTGGCACTTCGCTCACTCTTGAATCAATGCCCCAAGTGACCGAGGCTGGCAGTTTGCTGAACTCTGACCTGTTGAACTTCTCTAGTTCTTTGGCATTTTTACACAGGAGCACGATGTTGCATCCCATTGATTCCAGTTCGCTACTGCATATTTCAATATCGTGCAGTGCATGAGTGGTAGGTTCGTTCCCTGGAGCGATAATACCCACGATATTGTAGTTATCACTTGAGAGCAGTAATTTATTTTGCTTACCTTCGGCGGCAAACAATAAATTGTTGATTTTCTTGGTTTCTGCCAATTTCCTTTGAATCATTTCATTAAGAGCAAGAGCAACCTCTGTCTCTTGGTCGCTTTGAATCTCAAACGTGGTGGTGCTTGCCATTACACTGCCGTCGCTCTGGCGGTTACCGGTGGTGAGCATGTAGGTGCCTGGCTCAAGCGCTATCCTATACTTGAATGTCTTGCTCCAGGTGGCATCTTCGGGGTAGGTGAGCAACTGCGGTTTGTTATCCACTATCTTGCTCAGGGTAAAATGAGTGTAGTAGGCGAGATCGTTGTGGGTGTCGCTGGGTGTGAAATTCAGTCGAAGCGTTCCCGAAGGTTCGGTTTTGATCGATTTGCTTTCCTCAAATTTTACCTCATGCCAAACATTATTTGCATAGTATTCGAGCTTGCCGTTCACCTCGTTGATGCGTGCGGGCCAACCCATGCTGCGTGCAGCGCTCACGAAGAAGATGGCGCGTCCCAGCTCATCGGTGGTGTGGGTGCGGTACACACTCATAGGCTGCTGGCGCAAGCGCTGAGGATTGTGCTCGTTGTCAATTGTGAGGTTTGCTTTTGTCCAAACGATTAAATCGTCAATATTACTTATGTTATTGCTAAATTCCTTATGGAAGAATTCTTTATAAGGCGTTAACCATTCATTCTCTACTCGTGGGCTCAGCACATAGCGACAGTAGATTTCGCTGGTGTCGATTAGCGCCACCTCATTGTCACGTAGCACATCGAGGTTGATGTCGCGCAGGTCTTTGTCGCTAATGACATCGAGTAGTTTCTGGGCCATGACTTTATTTCGCGATTTATTGAGGAATTGCTGGATGGTGCGGTGGTTGCCTCGCCATTCCTCTACTGGCATCGTTGCTTCGTAGGCATGGCGGATGGAGTCTTCTTGTGCCTTGCGGTAGTCGTTGAGAGCACGTTGTTCGGCTGTGACATCAGGCAGCACGGCGGTTGCTGGTGGCGGCACTATTTCAATGTCAATATGCTCAGGCAACGATTTCTCCGTCAGGGTAAATTTCTCAACATTATCTTGTGTCCACGATACTTTGCGCACAGCCACCATGTCGTCCTTGGTCACCCACACTAATAAGTCGCCACGTCCTGCCGTTAGGAAAGTGCAGCCATTGGCATCGGTGGTCTTCTTGGCAACGGTATAGAACTCGGCGTAGTTGTAGAGTTTGAACTCCACGGTGGCACCAGGAACTGGCATGTCATTACTGTCGACAACAACAATGTCAACACGCGAAGTAGGGGCGTAGTTGCCTGTAACGTTGATTTCGGTGTAGCAGGGCGTGCGACTCATAACTTCTTCAGGACCATCATAGTCACCAGCCACCTTGGTGTGCATAAGCATTCCGCGCGAGGCGCTCTCGTTGAACCATCCCAAGTTGAGCACTGGCTCGGGTTCGCAGGCGCCGAGGAAGTACCACTTGCCATTGGCCCACGCTTCTACCCAGGCGTGGTTGTCGTCGGTGTGCGCCCAGCGTGGAGTATAGACCTGACGGGCAGGGATGCACACCGAGCGCAAGGCTGCAACAAGGAATGTTGATTCCTCACCGCAGCGGCCGTAGGCAGTGCGCATTGTGGCGAGCGGACTGCTTGTGCGAGCGTCGCTTGGTCGGTAGCTCACCTTCTCGTGGCACCAGTGGTTGACCTCGAGGATGGCATCCTCCATCGGGAGGCTTTTCACGCGGTCACGGAGCTCGCGGTAGAACACCATCCTCGCGGTGTCGAGGTTTTCGTTGTTCACGCGCACAGGTAGGACAAAGTGCTCAAACTCTCGCTCGGGCACGCTCTTGCCCCATGGCATCTCATCGCGGGCAGTGAGAGAGGTGAGATAGTTCTGGTAATAGAACTCGTCGCTGTAGTCGGCTCGGTCGGGTAGTGCCAGTTGTCTTTGAAATTTCTTTACAAATTCTTTGGCGAGCTTGCTGTTATCGGTTGCCGAAGCCAAGCCTACGCTCATCAACGCCACTATAATCACTATGATTGATTTTGATAAGACCTTCATGTCATGAGTTTTTTTGGTTGTTGCAAAGGTAACAAAATCTTGGCAAAAAATCATAAAAACCCGCACATTATTTTGCGCTTTCACGATAATTCAGTAATTTAGCGACCTGAAAGAAACTTAATACTAACAACTAATAAAACTAAAAACTTTCATGAGACCAAGTTATGTTTTCTTTGCCGACGGCTTTGAGGAGATCGAGGCACTGACCGTCGTTGATGTGCTGCGCCGTGCTGGTATGCCAGTGGTTACTATGTCGATTTATGACGCTCCTGAGGCGATAGGTGCTCACGGGGTGACAGTTGTTGCCGACGAGGCCTTTGACCCCGACATGCTCGAGGATGCCGAGTGGCTGATTTGTCCTGGCGGAATGCCTGGCGCCACCAATCTTGCAGAATGTGAGACATTGTGTGAGATTTTGCAAGAACAAAATGAGAAGGGCGAGAAGATTGCTGCCATCTGTGCATCGCCATCAGTGATTTTAGGTCCATTGGGTCTTCTCGACGGACGTGACGCTGTGTGCTATCCTGGAATGGAAGAAGGCATGACCGGAGCCAATGTGCTTGACCAGCGAGTTGCCGTTGATGGAAACATTGTTACAGGTAATGGTCCTGCTTCGGTCGCCAAATTTGCTCTCACTATTGCCGCCATCAGTATGGGAGAAGAAGTGGCTAACGAAGTCGCCGCAGGAATGCTGATGTAATTGGAGATTGAAGACCGAATATCAAGGTTCATGAACTAGAACTCTTAACATAAAAGTGAAAAAATCGTGGAAGATGCCTCCACGATTTTTTTGGTCCTTTAGTTTATCTCTTAACGCCTTATTACTTAAAGAAGTAAGTTGCTTGCACAAACCAGGTGCGATGTTTTGCTACGTGTTCGTCTAAGATTTTTGTGCCAAGGTTTTGGCCCACGCTGAAACTGTAGCCACCACTAATCTGCACCTTGTTGAACAATTCTACACCGATGCCTGCATGAAGCAGCACGCTGACGGCAGTGTATCTCAAAGCGTCTTTTACATCGTTGTGGCCAACGTGGAATGAGAAGGTGGGGCCTACATACGCAAATGGCATTATGGAGCTCTCTAAGCCTCCAAGGCGGCTATAACGGAATTTCAAGTTCAGAGGAACATCGATGTAGTGCAGTCGCACTGCTTGTGTCTCAATGCCTTGCGACTCCCAAGCGTGTTTATCGCCAAAGTGTACCTTGCCTTGACGAAGAGTGTAAAGTATTGAACCATCGATGCCGAATCCTATACCTGGAATCATCAGGTCGCCAGTTACACCAATGGAGCCACCAAACATTGGGTCGCTGTCGAAGATGTCGCTTTGCTTGAAGTGAATTTCATTGTAGTTTCCACCAACGGTGATACCCCATCGGCGCTCGGGCTGGGCAAGAGCAGATACTGCACACATCAGCACTATAGCCAGCATTATCAGTTTTGTGTATTTTGTCATTTCTGTAATTTTACTTTTGGGACTGCAAAACTAACACAAATTCTTGTCACCACCAAAGATTTCATTTTTTATAACACAATTTTTGGTTGCTTATGTGGCTTTGACAAAACAGACGACGGTAACAATTAGAACATATAAGCTGCAGTGATTGTCCAGAGTTTGTCTTTTCCCTGTATGGGCTCGGAGTCAACATCCTTGCCAATGTATTTAAAGGCTTTTGTAAGGCCTATGCCGTAGTTGGCATGAATTTGTATTTTTCGGAATAGCTCTGCGCCAATTCCAACGTTCCAAGACGTGTTCCACTTACGTGTCTTTAAATCTACCTTCTCGGTATCACTGAGCATAAGAGCAAAGTCTGGCCCAGTAGTGACGAAGGGTGATATGATCTTGCTCAGCACAGGAATTTGTATCTTGTATTTCACGTTTAGAGGGATGTCAAGATAGTCACGCTTTAGCTTAATAATCTCCTGATTCGTGCCCTCTAAATACATGTCGTCTTGGCGGTGTGCGTAGAGCACTGACACATCAATGCCGAGTCCCACTACTGGCAGACCAATCTCCATCATGAGACCAGCGGTAAACCCTGCTCTGTTCTCTTTATTAACAATTTCTCTGTCCCATTTTAGCTGGTTAAGAGTAATACCACCCTTAATACCAAAACGTACTTGTGCTTGGGTTGATGATGTGGCTGCAAAGATAATAGCAACGATGATAGCAATTTGTGTTATTCTTTTCATAATATTCATATTTCTTGTCAATTTGTGGCAAAGTAACGGAAAAAAAACGAGAAAAGCAATTTTTTGTGTATTATGTGTGCCTAATTAATGTTATTTAGATTATCTTTGTGTGATAGTTAATTTTAAAAGTAAATTAAACTTGAGATAAAATGATAAAATTAGGGCGATATCTTATATTTCTGTTGGCGTTGATTGCTGTGCTGACAACTGCGTCATGTAAAAGAAAGCAGTACATCTTCACTCAAGGCGTGGTGTGGACAACAGAGTATCATATTAAGTATGAGGCGACTGCCAACCTTAATGACTCGATTCAACAACTGTTTAAAGCTATCGACGAGAGCGCGTCGGCTTACAACAAAAACTCATTAATCAGTGCCATAAATGACAATAAGAGTGATGCTGTTGATGCCTTCTTTGTCAAACTCTATAACAAAGCTTTGGAGGTGAATCGTGCCAGCAGTGGGCTCTACGACCCAACGGTTATGCCCCTTGTCAATGCCTGGGGCTTTGGCTACAAGAGCGGCCAGTTGCCCACTCAGGCGCAGCTCGACAGCATATTGATGTTTGTAGGAATAGAGCACACCTCACTAAATGGTAAAAGAATAGTGAAAGATGATCCGCGGGTGCAGTTCGACTTCAGCTCTATTGCTAAAGGTATGGCGTGCGACGAGGTGGCTGCGATGCTCGAGCGCAATGGTGTTGAGAACTATATGGTGGAAATTGGCGGTGAGGTGGTAGCGCGAGGCGTTAACCAGATTGGACAGTCATGGCACGTGTCGATAGATATGCCTGAGCCCGATGGCAGTGATGGCGCACAGCACAACAGTGCCTTGGTAATTACACTAAATGGCCAAGCGGTGGCGACTAGTGGCAACTACCGCAAGTTTAAAGAGAGTGGTGGCAAGAAGTTGAGTCACATTGTTAATCCCAAGACGGGTAGTAGCGAGACATCACGCCTGCTGAGTGTGAGTATCGTAGCCCCCGATTGCATGAGTGCCGATGCTTGGGCTACTGCTTGTATGGCACTGGGCGAGGAGAAGACTAAGGCGATGATGCAAGGCAACGACACGCTGGGAGTGATGACAATTAGCGTGAACGACGACGGCGACTTTGTGATATGGTCCAATAAACGCTTTGCTGACATGGTGATTGAATAACTGATTTAAGCATATAAATTGTCTGTGCCACTGAATTGTGCATTTTCACAAAAGCCCATGCCTGCGTGTTTCATGCCAGCCAATGTAGTGACATGGCATGCCACCTTTTTTAATTGTGCATTATGCTTCTATACAGCTCTTGCCACAGTGTGTCGTGGGGTAGTGGTGCGGTGATGTCGATTTCTTGCTTCGAGACAGGGTGGGTGAAGTGGATGCGGTGCGACTGTAGCGAGATGCCACCGTCGGGGTTACTGCGGGGGGCGCCATATTTGAGGTCGCCCTTGATGGGACAGCCCAGGTGAGCGAGTTGGGCGCGGATTTGGTGCTTACGTCCTGTGAGTAGGTCTATTTCAAGTAGATAGTAGTTTTTGCTTTGAGCTATAACATGATATTTCATCACTGCCTTTTGAGCACCTTTAGTGTCGGGAGTCGTGACATAGGTCTTGTTGTTTTTCTCAACTGAGACAAGGTAGTTTGTGAGAGTGTCCTCATCTTTAGGTGGGCGGTTCTTGACGATGGCCCAGTAGGTTTTGTGCACATCTCCCTTTCGGAACAGGTCATTCATGCGAGAAAGCCCTTTACTTGTACGAGCAAAGACTACGAGACCACAAGTGGGGCGGTCTATGCGGTGTGTGACGCCGCAGAACACGTTGCCAGGTTTGTTGTATTTTTCTTTTATCCACTGCTTTAGCGTCTCAACTAAAGGCTCATCACCAGTGCGGTCGCCCTGCACGATTTCCCCGCACGCTTTATTGACGATGATGATGTGGTTGTCTTCGTAGATTACTTCCATGATTAAATAAGTGACAAGCTAACGAGTAAACAAGTTGACGAGGCAATTGTGCTTGATGACCCTGTTATCTTTATTTTATTGCAGTTAAAAAAAAACAGCGCAGCGTGATGTGGTTGCTGCGCTGTGAAGCTTTGTTATGTCTCTTTCATTAACGGCGACGGCGACTAGCAGTCTTGCGGTTGGTAGTGCTGCTGTTATTGTTTTCGTTCTTGTTGAATGTGAAAGTGTCGCGTATAATATCGCCATTAACGAAGTCAAATATCTTCTCAGGATTGATGTCAATACCCATGAATCGTGTCTCGAAGTGGAGGTGTGGACCAGTGCTGCGGCCTGTGTTTCCACTGAGGGCGATTGGTGTGCCGGCCTTAACAAATTGGTTAGGTTTAACCAAGAACTTAGAAAGGTGGCCATAAACAGTTTCGAGACCATTGTCGTGACGAATTACAACAAAGAATCCATATCCGTTACGCTCAAATTTTGCAAGTCTCACTTTTCCTGTGAAAGCTGCATAGACGGTGTCGCCAACCGATGCTTTTAGATCTACACCGCGGTGCATGCGTCCAAACTGCTTGCGATATCCATAATGTGAATTAACTACTTTGTGCTTAACTGGCATTGAGTATCTTGATACATCAATGACTTTAGTGCTAGGGATATTTGCGTTCTGGTAAGGATTTACACGGTCATCGTTCCAAGCTTCGCTGTAAATATCGGCGTTGTCGCCTTCTTTATCTCCGTAGAGATCTTTGGCATATTTCTGAGCCTCTTCGACTTGAATTTTGTTTTTAATTTTCTCCTGCTTGGCAAGGAGGTCTCTGTGTGCTTTGCGGTAGTCGCTAATAGATTGTGCGCTAGCTGCGATGCTAACCGATATAAGTGCTATACCAATGAAACTTAATCGCAGACTAATAGATGATAACTTCATATTACGTTGTTTAAAAGTTTCAAGAAGCCAAAAAAATAAGCGTATGTATATGTGAGAGAGGTGAGGCAGAACTACAGTTTTTAAGCCTGCTCTCGGGCTTCTTGTTGACCTCAAAAGTGGGTCACTACATGAATAAGAACGTGCAAAATTAGACATTTATTTCCAAATAGCCCCAAAATTTTGCATTAAATAGTGTAAAATTGTGTCTAAAACATTAAAAATATTTACATAATCAGTTGTGCCGCAGGGTATTGCATACGCATTACAAAAAGTGTGTTTTTGCTTTGGTGTGAAAGGCTGTTTTAGGAACATGTGGCACCCTTAGAAGTGATGTGCAAAATTAGAAATATTTTTTGTGATATACAAGAAAAAGGTTGTTTTTGTGGCTGTTCTGTTTGTTTGATAAATGACATAATGAGATCTTTTTTAGAAGTTGTTAATAATTTAATATTATATATTTTCTTTAATAGCGAAAAAAATACTATATTTGCACCGCAAAAGCGAGATTTTGCCTGTCGCAGCTCTTAGCGGAGGTTTGGATGCTGCGGGCTATATCTTTTGATAATCTTTATTGCAATTAATGAGGGCAAACACATATAACAACATCTAATATTTTTGTGCATCAATGCATAGAACATGTTGTTGTGTGTTCTTCTTGATAATATTTTAAGAAACACAATAATTTATTTTTATGGTTTTACTCGGTATTCAAAGTACTACATTAGCTGTTACAGCGGTGCTCACAGGCGTTGTCCTGGTGTTTGCCGCCCTGTTGATAGCAAGGCTCATCGGTCCTCGCAGCTACACTAAGAGGAAGGGCGAGACCTATGAATGTGGTATCCCAACTCGTGGCGACAGCATGGCGCAGTTCCATGTGGGGTATTATTTGTTTGCTATCCTCTTCCTCATGTTTGATGTGGAAACTGTGTTCCTCTTCCCGTGGGCAGCAATCTCTAAGAGTTTGGGCACTCAAACCCTTGTAGCTGTTGGCACATTTTTATTCATCTTAGTTCTGGGCTTGGCCTATGCCTGGAAGAAAGGAGCCTTGAGATGGAAGTGAAAATCAAAAGCATGAAGCATGAGGACTTCAAGGACAATGAGTATATCGACAAGCTCGTTGAGGAGTTGAATGCCAGCGGCACTAATGTGGTCGTGGGCAAGCTCGACCAGTTGATAAACTGGGGCATCAGCAACTCGCTGTGGCCATTCTGCTTTGGCACTAGTTGCTGTGCCATCGAGTTTATGTGTCTGGGCGCTGCGCGTTATGACATGGCTCGTTTTGGCTTTGAGGTGGCTCGCAACTCGCCTCGTCAGGCCGACTATATCATGTGCCAGGGAACAATCACTTATCGCATGGCTCCGGCACTGAAACGACTCTATGAGCAGATGGCAGAGCCCAAATATGTGATTGCTTGTGGTGCGTGCACAGTGAGTGGTGGACCTTTCAAGAACAGTTACTGCGTGGTTAAGGGCGTTGACGAGATCATCCCGGTTGATGTGTATCTTCCAGGTTGTCCACCTCGCCCCGAGGCAATGTTCTATGCCTTGATGCAGCTTCAGCGCAAGATTAAGGTGCAGAAGTTCTTTGGCGGTGTTAACCGCAAGGAGAAGCGCAAGGAGTTCTTCGAGTCTAAACAAGTGGCTCCAACTGTTGAGCAGGCGCAAGATTCGACAATCGAGAATTTGAATAATCAAGAATAAGAAATACACATTTTATATATATGGCAGATTTCCAAGAACAAATCGGCAACTTGTGTCCCGAAGCTCAGTTTGACGCTAGTGGGGAGTTCCTGCTGGTGACAGTGCCCGATGAGAAATGGCATGACCTGGCTACTGCTCTCAAGAATGAGATGCACTTCGACTATCTCACTGCCCTCGTTGGTGTGGATTGGAAAGAGGAGCTTGGTGTGATGTATTATCTTACCAACACCGAAACACAAGATATGATTCACGTGAAGGTGGCAACCACCGACCGCGAGCAGCCACGCCTGCACAGCGTGAGCGACTTGTGGGCTGTTGCCAATTATCAGGAACGTGAGGTCTTCGACTTCTATGGTATAGAGTTTATCAATCATCCCGATATGCGTCGCTTCTTCTTACGTAACGACTGGGTAGGTTATCCTTTGCGCAAAGATTACGACGAGAGTCCTGAGAAGAATCCCATTCGCCTCGATGATGAGCAGAACGAGGACGACACCTATCGTCTCGTTGAAGATGAGAATGGCAATGTGACTCGCGTTGACGGTAAGGTTTTTGAAGATGAAGAATATGTCATCAACGTTGGTCCACAGCATCCTTCCACCCACGGCGTTATGCGCTATCGTGCCTCTATCGAGGGCGAGTTGGTGAAGAAGGTTGACGTGGTGAGCGGTTACATTCATCGTGGCATCGAGAAGATGTGCGAGAGTTTGACTTATCCTCAGACCTTGCTTTATACTGAGCGCCTCGACTATATGTCGGCACATATCAACCGTCACTGCCTGTGCTTGTGCATTGAGAAGGCTATGGGCCTTGAGGTGCCACGTCGCGCTGAGATTATCCGCATGACTATGGATGAGCTCATGCGACTCTCAAGTCACTTGCTGAGTTATGGTTGCTTGACTATGGACCAAGGTGCCACCACGGCATTCTTCTATGGTTTTAGGGAGCGCGAGTTGATTTACGATATCTTCGACAAGACCTGTGGCGCACGCATGTCGATGAGCTACATGACTATTGGCGGTGTGGTTGCCGATGTGCATCCCGATTTCATCAAAGACGTGCGTAACTGCTGCGATGTTGTTACTGAGAAACTCAAAGAATATCACAAACTCTTCAGCGGAAATGTGATAGCAGTAAACCGTATGAAGGGTGTTGGAATTCTAGGGAAGGAAGATGCCATCAACTATGCTGTTACAGGTCCTTCGGGACGTGCCAGCGGTTGCCATTGCGATGTGCGCAAGTGCCATCCTTATTCATTATATAATGAGGTGGACTTTGACGAGGTAATCCTTGAAAACGGCGACTCGATGGACCGCTACATGGTTCGTATGAAGGAGATGGAAGAATGTATTAAGATACTGCGTCAGTGTTGTGACATGCTCGAGGCAGAAGGCATTGAGGGCGAATACATCGCTAAGGTGCCCAAGCTCATCAAGCTTCCAGCTGGCCATTGGTATCAGCAGGTAGAGGGCAGTCGTGGCGCCTTTGGAGTATATCTTGAGAGCGATGGCGACCCCAAACCCTTCCAGAAACCCTATCGCCTCCACTTCCAGAGTCCATGCTTCAACCTGGTGGGTGTTGTAGATCTTACCTGCAAGGACAACCTGATAGCTGACCTTATCACTATCACAGCGTCGATCGACTATGTGATTCCTGATATTGATCGATAAGGTGTGATAAATAAGAGAAAATAAAACAGATTATCAATACACATTATTATAATAGTTATGTTTAACTTTAGTGTAGTCACCGAATGGTTTAATAACCTGTTGACAGAAGTGATGCCACAATGGTTGGCAACCACCATTGAGTGTGTGATAATAGCAGCGTTACTGTTGCTGGCCTACACCGTGTTAGCAATGTTCTACATCATGTATGAGCGTTGGGTGTGCGCTTGGTTTCAGTGCCGCCGTGGTCCACTGCGTGTGGGCCCTTGGGGTTCGTTGCAGATTTTTGCCGATGTTATAAAGATGCTCATAAAGGAGGTAATAGGCTTGTGGAAGACCGATAACTTCCTTCACAAGTTGGCGCCTTACTTCGTGCTGGTTGCATCGGTGGTGGTATTTGCCTGCCTACCTTGGGGTAAGGGGATGCAAGTTATTGATTTCAACGTTGGCATCTTCTTCATGACAGCAGTGTCATCGCTGGGCGTTATTGGCATCTTGCTCGCCGGATGGTCGAGTAACAGCAAATATACCCTTATCGGCGCCATGCGTAGCGGTGCGCAGATGATTAGCTATGAGCTTTCGATAGGTATTGCCATGCTTACTATCGTGTGCCTGTCGGGCACCATGAGCGTGACCGGGCTTGTTGAGGCACAGCAGAACGGTTGGTTCATTTTCACCGGCCACATTCCTGCAATTATAGCTTTCATCATCTATGTGATTGCAGCTACTGCTGAGACCAACCGTGGTCCATTCGACCTTCCCGAGGCAGAGCATGAGCTCACCGCAGGTTATCACACCGAGTATTCGGGTATCCATTTTGGTTTCTTCTATCTTGCTGAGTACCTTAACCTGTTTATCGTGTCGGGTATTGCAACGCTGCTGTTCTTGGGTGGCTGGATGCCATTGCACGTGCCAGGATGGGAAGGCTTCAACACTGTGATGGATTATATTCCATCTACCATCTGGTTCTTGGGTAAGGCGATATTCGTGTCGTTCATTATCATTTGGTTCAAGTGGTCGTTCCCCCGTGTTCGTATCGACCAGATGCTTGCCCTTGAGTGGCGCTACCTCATGCCCATTGGACTGGTTAATCTTGTGGTAATGGCAGTTCTTGTAAGCCTTGGCTGGCATTTTGCAGGATAATAAGTGAATAAAAGTAATACAGCATAATAAATTCTCGTGATTATGAACGAAAATTTTGGAAAAATAACACAGGTGATTGGTCCTGTTGTTGACGTGACATTTGAGGGCGAGGGAAACCATGTGCCCGAGATATATACCGCACTGTCGGTGGCGCGTCACGATGGCACAGAACTGATGCTTGAAGTAGAGCAGCACATTGGTGAGAACACCGTGCGCTGTGTGGCGATGGACAGCACCGACGGTCTGCAGCGTGGCACAAAGGTTAATAACTTGGGTCAGCCCATCTCGGTGCCAACAGGAGAACAGGTGAAAGGTCGCTTGCTTAATGTGATAGGCGAGCCTATTGACCACCTTGCTGACCTTAAAGGCGGTGACCGCCGACCCATCCATCAACCCACACCCGACTTCAGCGACCTGTCAATCTCTCAGGAGATTCTCTATACCGGTATCAAGGTGATTGACCTCATTGAGCCATTCTCAAAGGGTGGTAAAATTGGTCTTTTTGGTGGTGCTGGTGTGGGTAAGACGGTGCTCATCATGGAGCTTATCCACAATATCGCCCACGGTCACAGCGGATTCTCAGTTTTCACCGGTGTAGGTGAGCGTACTCGTGAGGGTAATGACCTGCTTCGTGAGATGATTGAGAGTGGCGTTATCAAATATGGCGACAAGTTCAAAGAGGAGATGGCCAATGGCGAGTGGAACCTCGACAGCGTGGATATGGAAGCTGTGGCACAGAGCCAGGCAACGCTGGTGTTTGGCCAGATGAACGAACCTCCTGGTGCCCGTATGCGCGTGGCGCTCTCGGGACTTACAGTTGCCGAGCAGTTCCGCGACCAGGACGGTGGCGGTCGCGACATCCTGTTGTTTATGGACAACATCTTCCGTTTCACCCAGGCAGGTAGCGAGGTGTCGGCACTCTTGGGCCGTATGCCAAGTGCAGTAGGTTATCAACCAACTCTGGCAAGTGAGATGGGTAAGTTGCAGGAACGCATCACCTCTACCAAGAGCGGTAGTATTACTTCGGTTCAGGCAGTGTATGTGCCTGCCGATGACCTTACCGACCCTGCTCCTGCAACCACATTTAACTTCCTTGACGCTACCACAGTGTTGAGCCGTAAGATTACCGAGCTTGGTATCTATCCCGCCGTTGACCCATTGGCATCGACATCGCGCATCATGGATCCTCACATTATCGGTGAGGAGCATTATAATGTGGCGCAACGAGTAATTCGTCTGCTTCAGAAGTATAACGAGCTGCAAGACATTATCGCCATTCTTGGTGTTGATGAGCTTAGCGATGATGACAAACTCGTGGTATCACGCGCTCGCCGTGCACAGCGTTTCCTCTCGCAGCCATTCTTCGTGGCCGAGCAGTTTACTGGCGTGCCTGGTGTGATGGTGCCATTGAATGAAACCATACGCGGCTTCAAGATGATTCTCGACGGTGAGGTTGATGACCTTCCAGAACAGGCATTCCTCAACGTGGGCACCATCGACGACGCTATCGCCAAGGGTAAGAAGCTGCTTGAGCAAGTGGGATAAGAAATTAATAGTTCTATATGTTGCGATAGTATCGCTACATACTAAACAAAAAACATTATGACATTGAAAATTATATCGGCAGAGCAGATTGAATTTGAAGGCGAGGTTGAGCAAATCACTTTGCCTGGGGCTTTGGGCTCGTTTCAGATTCTTAACAATCATGCGGCTCTCATCTCGTCGCTCGTACCTGGCACTATGAGTTATGTGCATGGCGAGACCACCACGCAGCAAGAGATAAAGGGTGGCATTGTCGATGTGAAGGACAATGTGGTGAGTGTTTGTCTTTATTAAAATAGATTATTGTAATTCTCTTTTATGAAGAAAGCAATAACAATAATAATAACACTTGTAATACTCGCGCTCATGGCGTGGGGATATGCTCAGTCAGCAAGCCATAAAGGGCATGGCGACGGCAAGGTAAACCCCAAGGAGACCATTTTTGAGCATCTGGGTGACGCCTATGGCTGGGAAGTGCCATTCTCGCACAGCAAGAAGATTCCTCTGCCCATAATCGTCTTTGACAAGGGTGGGGCGCTCCATTGCTTCTTGTCGAGCCGTGTTACAGGTGGCGAGACCTATCAAGACGGTGATGCCAGCTTCAAAATATCAACCGATGCTGAGGGAGGCTATAAGGGTAAACTCGTGCAGGTGGTTGATGGAGGCGAGTATCGTCCGTGGGACTTCTCAATTACCAAGAATGTGCTAGGCATACTCATTGCCGCTGCCCTTGTTATAATGATGGCAATGAGCCTGCGCAACTGGTATAAGAAACAAGGCATGAAAGGTCCTAAAGGAGCAAAAGGTATGCTTGAATTGGTCATCGAGTTTGTATATACCGACACCATCAAGCCTATCATGGGCAAAGAGGCACCCAAGTATGGTCCTTACCTGCTCACAGCGTTCTTCTTCATCTTGACGATGAACCTGTTAGGACTGATAGTGATATTCCCTGGTGGCGCTAACCTTACCGGCAACCTCGCCGTAACCATGGTGCTGGCGCTTGCCACATTCTTCATCACCAACATCACTGGCACCAAGCATTACTGGAAGGATATTTTCTGGCCCGACGTGCCCATCGCACTCAAATGCCCGGTGCCCATGATGCCACTAATCGAGTTCCTTGGCATATTGACCAAGCCTCTGGCACTGATGGTCCGTTTGTTTGCCAATATGCTCGGCGGCCACATGGTTGTGCTGGTGTTGATATTGCTCATAATGATTTTCACCGAGATGTTTGGAGCAGCAGTTGGTGCTGGTACTGCTGTGATATCAGTGCTCCTGTCGCTGTTTATGCTCCTTCTCGACACATTGATCAGCTTCATTCAGGCATTTGTGTTCACCTTGTTGTCAACCATCTTCATCTCGATGGCTCACATTCATGAGGAACCCAAAACTGTAACAGAATAATAAAAATAAAACAAAATAATAACAACTTAAACTATTAAAGACTATGTTAGGATTAATTTTAGCTGAAGCAACAGCCCTGGGTACTCTGGGCGCTTGCATTGGTGCAGGTATCGCAGCTATCGCTGCTGGTATTGGTATTGGCCGCATTGGTGGATCGGCAATGGAGTCGATTGCACGTCAACCCGAGTCAACTGGTGATATCCGTACCAACATGATTGTGATTGCCGCTCTTATTGAGGGTGTTGCACTTATCGCTCTTATCGTTTGCATTCTCGCTCTCTTCGTTTAATAATCATTTAAAACAAGGTTTTTAGATGGAACTGTTTAAGCCTGAATTTGGCCTGGTCTTCTGGATGTTTCTGGCATTCGCCTGCCTCTACTTCATCCTGGCAAAATGGGCATGGCCTTTTATCATCAAGAGCATGGACGAGCGTGCCAGCTTGATAGATAAAGGTGTGGCCTATGCGCAGGAGGCAAAGTCGCAACTCGACAATGCCAAAGCTGAGGCCGACGCGCTCGTTGCCGATGCCCGTAAGCAACAGGCCGATATTTTGCGCGATGCAGCCAAGATGAAAACCGAAATCATCGAGCAGGCTAAGGCCGAGGCTGCTGTCGAGGCGAAGAAAGTGACCGATGCCGCTCAAGTGTCGATAGAACAGGCACGCAAAGAGAGTGAGCATCAGTTGCGCCAGGATGTGGGTGCCTATGCGCTCCAGATTGCCGAGCAGGTGATTCGCCGCAACATGAGCGACGACAAGGCTCAGCAAGACCTGGTGAAGAAGCTACTTAACGAGGTTGAATCTAAAAATTAATCAACAACGATGAACGACGGACTTATCCCTAACCGATATGCTAAAGCGCTCTACAAACTCTCGCAGGAGTGTGGTGACACTGCAATCATCTACAATGAGATGAAGCAGCTAGCTGCCGCCTATGCTGCCGAGGCAGGCTTGAAGAAGGCTGTTAACAACCCGTTCTTGCCCACAAGCGACAAGCTGAAGTTGCTGTGTGCAGCATCGGGAGCGAAAAACGACGGCACATCGGCTAAGTTCATGGGGTTGGTTATCAAGAACAACCGTATCGATTTCATGCGCGCCATTGCTCTTGCTTTTATGAAGCAATACCGTGAGCTTAATGGCATCGCTAAAGTCGAAATCGTCACTGCCACGCAACTTGGCGATGACGAGATTAATGCTATCGTCGATGTGGTGAAAGGACAGTTCGGCGGCAAGACTATAGAGCTCACTAAGAAGGTCAATCCCGACCTCATTGGTGGTTTCACGGTCGATGTCGATTCGCGCGTGCTTGACGCATCGGTGAAAAATCAATTAGAAAAATTGCGTTTAAAACTCCTAAGTTAATAAGAGTGAGATGATAAACCCAAGTGAAATATCCGACATACTGAAACAGCAACTCAGTGACATCGAGAGCAAGGTGTCGTTTGAGGAGGTGGGAACAGTGCTTGAGGTGGGCGACGGTGTGGCTCATGTCTATGGACTTGAGAATGTTGAGGCCAACGAGCTCGTTGAGTTTGAGAATGGCGTCACCGGCGTTGCCATGAACCTTGAGGAGAGCAACGTGGGCGTTATATTGATGGACAAGGTTGATAGCGTTGCCGAGGGCATGAAGGTGCGCCGCACAGGAGAGATTGCATCAATACCAGTGGGCGAAGGACTGCTCGGGCGTGTTATCAACGTGCTCGGTGAACCGCTCGATGGCAAGGGACCTATCGAGGGCGAGCTAGTGCGTCTGCCATTGGAGCGCAAAGCCCCTGGAGTTATCTTCCGTCAGCCTGTGAACCAACCTTTGCAAACTGGTCTCAAAGCTATCGACTCGATGATTCCCATCGGCCGTGGCCAGCGTGAGCTCATCATTGGTGACCGTCAGATTGGCAAGACTGCCATTGCTGTAGATACAATAATCAACCAAAAGTCGGGCTACGAAGCAGGTAAACCAGTATATTGCATCTATGTAGCTATCGGACAAAAGGCTTCGACTGTCGCTGCATTGGTAAACCAGCTAAACCAGCATGGTGCTATGCCTTATAGCGTGGTGATTGCTGCTACCGCTGCCGACTCTGCATCGATGCGTTACTATGCACCCTTTGCAGGAGCCGCTATTGGCGAGTACTTCCGTGACACAGGTCGCGATGCCCTCGTAGTCTATGATGACCTCTCGAAGCAGGCTGTCGCCTACCGTGAGATTTCGCTCATTCTCAAGCGTCCTTCGGGCCGTGAGGCATATCCAGGCGATATCTTCTACTTGCACAGCCGTTTGCTCGAGCGTGCCGCAAAGATTAATGAGAACCAGCGCGTTGCCGAGGCAATGAACGACCTTCCCGAAGCCCTCAAAGGCAAGGTGAAGGGTGGAGGTTCGTTGACTGCACTTCCCATCATTGAGACTCAAGCAGGTGACGTGAGTGCTTATATCCCCACCAACGTGATTTCTATTACCGATGGCCAGATTTACCTTGAGACGGCATTGTTTAACAATGGTATCCGACCTGCGGTTAATGTGGGTATCTCGGTATCGCGTGTGGGTGGTAACGCTCAAATCAAGGCGATGAAGAAGGTGGCAGGTACGTTGAAGATTGCCCAGGCACAGTTCCGTGAGCTTGAGTCGTTCACCAAGTTCGGTGGCGATATCGATCCCGTTACCGCGCGCACCATCGATACTGGACGCAAGAATGAGCGTCTGCTTGTTCAACCTCAGTATCAGCCAGTTCCTGTTGAGGAGCAGATTGCTGTGATTTACTGTGGTGTGAACGGTCTGCTTGAGAGCGTGCCCATGGACAAGGTTGCTGAGTTTGAGCAGCTGCTCATCCAGTATCTGCACGTCAAGCATCAAGCCGATGTGCTCGATGTGCTCAAGAGCGGCAAGATTGACGACGACGTGATGACAAAACTCAAGGATGCTGCCAGTGAAATTGCAGGCAAGTATCAAGCTTGACAATATTGTTGATTTTTAAGTTTTTAACTATTTAATGGCAACACTTCGAGAACTTAAAGGACGCATTGGTTCGGTAGCATCTACCGAGAAGACCACGAGCGCGATGAAGATGATTTCGTCGGCCAAGATGCACAAGTTCACGGGCATGGTACACCGCCTCAAGCCCTATCGCGGCATGGTGCGTAACGTGCTCAGCCACTTGCTTGTCACCGACCAGGAATTCTCTTCGCCATTGATTGAGTCTCGTGATGTCAACAAAGTGGCAATAGTGGTCTTTGGAAGCGACGACGGCCTGTGTGGTGCTTACAACATCAACATTTTCAAGCAACTGCTCACTGCAATCGACGAGTTGCGTAAGCAGTATGGCAAAAACTTGAAAATTACCGTTATCCCTATTGGAAAGAAAATGGTGAAGGCTGTTGCCAAGATAGAGGGTGGCGGCATCAAGGTTGAGAGTGTTGAGTACATGAACACCCGCAGCACAATGGAGCAACTCTCCGACTTCACTGAGTTGTTAAGGAGCCGGTTTGTTGACCATGTGTATGACCGTGTGGATATCGCTTATATGCAATTTGTCTCAACAAGCCGACAGGTCTTGCATCATGAACAACTGCTGCCACTAAGTGCCGATGCACTAGCTGAAGATATTGACCCAAAGGAGGCATGCAGCCCTTGCATATTTGAGCCCGATGCCAACAGCATATTCAACAGTGTGCTGCCTTTGCACTTGCGTGCTACAATGCAAGAAGTGTTTGTCTCGAGTTCGGCATCGGAGCAAGCGTCACGCGTGATGGCGATGCAGATTGCCAGCGACAATGCAGCCGAGCTGCTCGAGGAGTTGAACCTAGAATACAACAAGTTGCGTCAGCAAAGCATCACCACCGAGTTGCTCGACATTCTGGGCGGCCAAGTGGAGAGGTAGTTGAGATAAAGTCATTAATAATATAATGTGCCAGTGAGCGAATCTTTTATGCCTGTTCGCTTATGGCGCACAAGATAAATAAACCGAAGGCATAAGTTATTAGTGTGTTGAAAATAGGCACACCACCGACAAAACATAATTATGAACATCAAGGAGTATTTCTCTTCAATATTTACGGGTGCTCATAGCCTTATAAAGGGTATGGAGGTGACAGGTAAAGAACTCTTTACCAAGAAGGTCACTGAGCAATATCCCGAAAATAGGGCAGAGCTCGAAATTCCCGAGAGATTTAGGGCCACGTTGCAGTTCATCTATGACGAGGAGGGTTATCACAAGTGTATCGCCTGCAAGACTTGCGAGCGAAACTGCCCTAACGGCACCATTCAGATTACCACACGCATGGTTGACCTGCCTAATGGCAAGAAGAAGATGAAGCTCGACAAGTATATGTATGACTTGGGAAGCTGCACCTTCTGTGGGCTGTGTGTTACCAGTTGCCCAACCGATGCCATCAAGTTCTCTAACGACTTTGAGCAAGCGGTATTCCGCCGTGAGGCGCTTCTCAAGCAGCTTAATTACCTGCCCGAGAAAGAGAAACCCGCTCCTGAACCCGCTGCTAAGCCAGCAGCTGCCGCTGCCAAGCCTGAGGCCAAACCTGAGCCCAAGCCTGAGGCAGCAGAGCCAGCAAAGGCGGCCGATGTTCAGTCACCTAACGCAGATAAAAAAGAAGAATAATATGGATTCAATTGGAAATGTAATCATGTATTTCGTGTTCGCGCTGGCGATCATCGTCTTCTCGGTGCTCACAGTGACGACGAAGAAAATTTTGCGCTCAGCAACCTATCTGCTGTTTGTGCTCTTGGCAACTGCCGGCATATACTTCCAGATGGATTATGAGTTCTTGGGTGCTACACAAATTGCCGTTTATGCCGGTGGTATAGTCGTCCTGTTTGTGTTTGCTATCATGCTCACTCACAAACCAGGTGAGGATTCTGAAGCGCTCACCTCACATCGCAGAGCCATGGGACTCACGGCATGTGGGCTAGGAGTGTTGGTGTGTGGAGCTGCGCTTTTCAGCTTCATGAAGATTAAAGATGCAGTGGAATTGGCGACCACCGATGACTACACCATCAACCAGTTAGGCACCGACTTGCTTAGCAACAAAGGGTATCTGTTGCCTTTTGAGGCTCTGAGTGTGCTGCTGCTGGCATGTATCATTGGCGCGATAGTCATTGCCCGTAAACGTTAAAAAAGAAAGGAGAGAAAAAATGAAACTATCATTATTAATGTATCTCATTCCTAGCCTCATCATGTTTGGCTGTGGTGTTTACGGGTTCATCACCCGCAAGAATATGATTGCGATGTTGATTTCGCTGGAGTTGATGCTCAATGCTGTTGACATCAATTTTGCGGTCTTCAATCGTTACTTGTTCCCTGCTGGTCACGAAGGCATGTTCTTCAGCTTGTTTGCAATAGCGATTGCCGCTGCCGAGACTGCCGTGGCGATAGCTATTATCATCAATGTGTATCGAGTAGCGAAGAAGGTTGATATTAACGATATTACTAAAATGAAATTCTAAACAGTTATGACATTACTAGATAGTACAATATACGTTCTTGCCATACCTCTGTTCATGTTCCTCTTCCTGGGGCTTGTGGGCACTAAGATGCCTCGCAAGATTACCGGTGTGATAGGCGTGCTGGGAATGGCTGTGACAACAGTGTTGGCTTATGCCATAGCGTTTACTTATTTCTTTGGTGATGGTCCACAAAATGTTGATGGTGTGTATCAACAGTTGGTACCAACCAACTGGACGTGGTTATCGTTCTATGCCGATAAGTTGGTGGTAAGACTTGGCGTCCTGCTTGATCCTATCTCGGCGATGATGCTGGTGGTTATATGCACTGTGTCGTTTATGGTTCACCTTTATAGTTTGGGCTACATGAGTGACCACGACGGCAACCCCGAGAAAGGTTTCCAGCGTTACTATGCCGACTTGGCGTTGTTCACCTTCTCGATGCTCGGACTGGTTGTTTCTACCAATATCTTCCAGATGTTCATCTTCTTTGAGATGGTGGGTGTTTCATCCTATTTGCTCATTGGATTCTACTACGGTCTGCAACCTGCCAATCACGCATCTAAAAAGGCGTTTATCGTTACTCGTCTTGCCGACTTGTTCTTCCTGATAGGTATTTTGATCTTGTCTTATTATACCAAGACATTTGAATTCATCAATATCATGGGCAAGAATGGAGAAGAGGTAATGAACGCGTTCACCAGTGCACAAGGACTCACATTTATGGGTTGCTCGGTTACTGGATGGGCATTGACCTTCATCTTCATTGGCGGTGCTGGTAAGAGTGCCATGTATCCATTGCACATTTGGCTCCCCGATGCTATGGAGGGCCCCACACCAGTGTCTGCACTTATCCATGCCGCCACTATGGTTGTGGCTGGTGTGTTCTTGGTAGCCCGCATGTTCCCACTCTATGTGTTGGAACAGGGTGCTATGGACATCATCTGCGTTGTGGGAGCGTTTACCGCATTCTATGCTGCCGCTATTGCTTGTACGCAGAGCGACATCAAGCGCGCGCTGGCGTTCTCTACCATCTCTCAGATTGCCTTTATGATGACTTCTCTTGCCGTTAGCTCGGCACAAGGTCAGCTGATTGGTGGTCATGAGGCAGGTCTGGGTTACATGGCGTCGATGTTCCACTTGTTCACACACGCAATGTTCAAGGCGTTGCTCTTCCTTTGTGCTGGTGCTATCATCCACGCCGTTCACAGCAATGAGAACAGCAAGATGCACGGCTTGCACAAATATATGCCCATCACAAGCATAGCATTCCTTATTGGTTGCTTGGCCATCGCAGGTATTCCTCCATTTGCTGGCTTCTTCAGTAAGGATGAGATTCTCGTGGCTTGCTATGAGAAGGGCTTAGGCTGGGGCTTGTGGATGAGCATGGTTGCTGGTATGACAGCGTTTTACATGTTCCGTATCTATTACCTCATCTTCTTCTGGAAGAAACATGAAGTTCACGGTGAGCATGCTCCAAAGGATCAACCTTGGACCATGACAGTGCCACTGATTGTGTTGGCTCTCATCTCATGCGTGGCAGGTTTCGTGCCATTTGGAGACCTTGTGACTTGGAATGGCCATGCGATTGAGACTCACATGAACTGGACAGTTGCTGGTGCTAGTGTTGCAATCGCTCTCGTGGGCATTGGTCTTGCTACAGTAATGTATCGCAAGGAGAACCCACTTCCCGACAAATTGGCGACTATGTTCAAGGGCCTATGGACCGCAAGCTACAAGCGCTTCTACATGGATGAGCTTTATCAGTTCATCACCCACAAGATTATCTTCCAGGGTATCAGCAAACCTATTGCCTGGTTTGACCGAACCATTATTGATGGTTTCTTCAACCTGTTGGGTAATGTAACCAACAAGTCTTCCTATGGTATCCGCAAGATGCAGTCGGGAAGTGTGCAGGGTTATGTTTCGTATTATATCATTGGTGCAATGCTGCTAGCAGCCATCACCGGTGCAGTGATTCTTTGCATTTAATCAACGGTTCTAAATAACAGTAAAGATTATGGAAATATTCTCTAATATACTTATTTATTTCGTAGTAATCCCCGTGCTCACTCTTGCCGGCCTGGCGCTGACCAAGAACAAGGGCATAGATGCGATTAGGGCCGTTGCCGTAACAGGCGCCACAGCACTTGTGGCCATGGCGTTATATCTAGTGTATTTGTTCATCAAAGCGCGTTCGCTTGGCAATACCGATGACATGATATTGCAGACTAGCGTTACGTGGTATGAGCCCCTAAATATTAAACTCGCGTTGGGCGTGGATGGTGTTTCGGTAGTGATGATACTGCTCTCTGCGTTCATTGTCTTTGCCGGTGTCTTCGCTTCGTGGAAGATGGATCCGCTGCCCAAGCAGTTCTTCTTGTGGTTCTTCCTTCTCTCGACAGGTGTGTTTGGCTTCTTCATCAGCGTGGACTTGTTCACCATGTTCATGTTCTATGAGGTGGCTCTTATCCCGATGTACCTGCTCATTGGTGTGTGGGGTAGTGGTAACAAGAACTATAGTGCTATGAAGCTTACCCTCATGCTTATGGGTGGCTCAGCATTCCTGATGCTCGGCATTATTGGTATCTATTTCCACTCATCACCCGAGGGACAACCACTCACTATGAACCTGCTTGAGATTGCCAAGAACGATGCTATTCCACACAACTGGCAGATGTATCTGTTCCCGCTCACATTTGTGGGATTTGGTGTGCTGGGTGCTATGTTCCCATTCCACACATGGTCACCCGATGGTCATGCTAGCGCGCCCACAGCTGTGTCGATGTTGCACGCTGGTGTGCTGATGAAGCTTGGAGGTTATGGCTGCTTCCGTATCGCCATCTTCCTAATGCCATTTGCCGCTCAGCAGCTAGGATGGATATTCTTGACATTGACAGGTATCAGTATTGTGTATGGCGCCTTCAGCGCATGTGTGCAGACCGACCTCAAGTATATCAACGCTTACTCATCGGTTAGCCACTGTGGTATGGTGCTCTTTGCAATCTTGATGTTCAACCACACAGCAATGACTGGTGCTGTGCTTCAGATGTTATCACACGGTTTGATGACAGCCTTGTTCTTCGCCCTGATTGGTATGATATATGGTCGCACCCACACTCGCGACATCCGTGAGATGGGCGGTTTGATGCACATCATGCCTTACTTAGGTGTGGGATATGTGATTGCCGGTTTCGCTTCGTTAGGTCTGCCAGGATTGAGCGGTTTTGTTGCCGAGATGACGATATTTGTTGGCTCATTTGAGCACCAGGATATGTTCCGTCGTGTGCTCACCATCGCAGCCACCACATCGATTGTCATCACTGCGGTTTATATCTTGCGAGTTGTGGGCAAGCTGCTCTATGGCGCTGTTCAGGACGAGCATCACCGCACACTCACCGATGCCGAACCTACCGAGCGCATTTCCACTGCAACTCTTATCATTTGCGTGGCAATCATCGGCTGTTTCCCCAATTTCTTCGTTGACATCATCCGCGACAGCTTCGATCCTGTTGTGAAGGCTTTGACAAGTGTTATGTAATAATAGTGTAGAATTAAAAAATACAAGATATAATTATGAATTTGGATTATTCTCAGTTTTTAATGATGCCTCAAGAGTTAGGACTGCTTGCAGTGTTCTTGCTCGTATTCTTATATGACACTTTCATGCCTAAATCTACGCAGAAGGGGTTGCCATTGTTTGCAACCATTGCGTTTGGCATCTACATGATATTAGGATTCTTGCCTGTTAAGGAAGGTTTGTTGTTTGGCGATATGTTCCAGGCCGACAAAGCCACATGGGCCATTAAGAACATCCTTAACATAGGTACTTTCATCGTGCTTCTGCAAGCGGTGAAGTGGGCCAATAGCGATTTTGTAAGCATTCGTCGCGGCGAATTCTATGAGCTGATTCTGCTTACGCTATTTGGCATGTATCTGATGATTTCGGCACGCCATTTCTTGGTATTTGTCATTGGTCTTGAGACTGCATCATTGCCACTTGCCACTCTCGTTGCTTTTGAGAAGAAGTATTACGAGAGCCATGAGGCAGCAGCAAAATATGTGCTCACAGCAGTGTTCTCGTCGGCAATCATGCTGATGGGACTCTCGTTTGTGTATGCACTCTCGGGTGGAAACCTCTATTTCAACCAGCTTGCCTGCTTCATCATGGGCGAACCATCATTGTTGCTCATTCTTGCGCTGGCATTTGTTATTGCTGGTATTGGATTCAAGCTCTCGCTTGTGCCATTCCACCTGTGGACTGCTGACGTATATCAAGGTGCCCCAACAATGGTTACCAGCTATCTGTCGGTAATCAGTAAGGGTTCTGCAGCATTTGCATTCTTCATCATCTTGGTTCAGGTGTTTGGCTCTGCCTATGCCGATGTTTGGCAATGGATGCTCTATGCGGTGATTATAATTACTATCACTGTGGGTAACCTCTTTGCCATCCGTCAGCGCAACCTCAAGCGCTTCCTGGCGTTCTCATCAATCTCGCAGGCTGGTTACATTATGCTTGGTGTGATTGCAGCCAATGCAGTGGGCATGGCGTCAATGATGTACTACATCTTGGTTTACATTTTCAGCAACCTCGCTGCTTTTGGTGTGATTGCTGTGATAGAGCGCTACACTGGCAAGGTGACTACCGATGACTACAATGGCTTGTTCAAGACTAATCCTTGGCTCGCCTTCGTGATGATGCTTGCTATGTTCTCGCTCGGTGGTATTCCACCATTTGCGGGCTTCTTCAGCAAGTTCTTCATATTTGTGGGCGCAGCGCAAACTGGCAGCGTGGCAATCTACGTACTAGTATTGATTGCGTTGATCAACACCATCATCTCGCTCTACTACTATCTGCTCGTTGTAAAGGCGATGTTCATCCGTCAGGACGAGTGTGCAATACCAAAGCTCAAATCGCACTGGACCGAGGCGACAGGCCTTTGGATATGCACCCTTGGTATCATCCTCATTGGTCTTGTGAGCTGCATCTACACAAGCCTCAGCGACATCACAGCATCGTTGAGCGGAGTGTTTGGGATGATTTAAGATTGCCGAAACAAGTTAATCTAAAAGAAAAGGAGAAGCTTTATCGGCTTCTCCTTTTCTTTTAGTGTTGAGATTTAGAACTTTATCAGGAAAACTCCTGCCAGCATGATTAGAATGCCGGCGAATTGGGTCCATGATATGTGCTTCTTTGGTGCTCCGAGCCAGCCATGTTTCTCCATTAGTAGGCTTAGCAGTAGTTGACCAATGAGTAGTGCCATCATAAAGACGCTGACTCCAATCAAAGGTATGAGCCATGCGTTGCCATAGACGATGATGGCGCCTAGAATACCTCCCATCCAAATCCACCATGGAGCATTAGTGGTAAAAGCATTTCTAATCTTGATCACGCTACCGTTTAGGCAACAGAATACTATCATCACCATTGTGGCAATGGCAAAAAGCACAGTAGTGGCCTGGATTGCCGACCCAATGACCTGTCCCAGTGAGGCAAGAATTGCTCCAACCACAGCCGAGAGGCATCCTGAGAGCACCGCAGCCAGTTGCCACATCACTTGACGAAGTCCACCATTGTCGGCCTTTGTGTTGCTCTTAAGTCGAGGGATTATGACCACCATCGTCACACCCACAATTAACAGCAGAGCACCAATGGCTCGTTGCCATCCCAATGGCATCACTCTTGCACCAAACCATCCGAAATGGTCGATGCACAGGCTGAAGATTAGTTGGCTGAACATGGGAATCACCATTGCCTGGAGTTGTCCTATCTCCTTGAAGAGATGTATGGCTATAGTAATTGTAATGAGTGGTATTACGCCAATGAACCAGCTCCACCAGGGCGCGTCGTGAAACGCCTGAGGAGTGGGCATCAATGGAATGGATGCGATGAGCGCTACAATGATTAGTACTATTGTTGATACTGCAAAAGATATAAGCGTTGATAATGGCGCCGAACTTACAAGTTGGCGCATGCGGGAGTTTGCGGCTGTTTGGATTGGGGTGCAGAACCCCAACACAAGTGCTATGAGCATGTAGATCATATGGAGTTATCGTTTTTCGTTTATCGTTTTTCGTTTATCGTTTATCGTTTATCGTTTATCGTTTATCGTTTTTCGTTTTTTGTTTATCGAAGACAGTGAAATGAGTCGAGCATTACAATCTTTAATCTCTAATCTCTAATCTGTGCGAAGCGCTAAATCTTTTTGATAACTTGACATGGGTTGCCTGCTGCGAGGACACCAGCAGGGATGTCGTGGGTAACCACGCTGCCAGCGCCAACTACAGCACCATCGCCAATTGTAACACCTGGACACACCGTGACGTTACCGCCCAGCCATACATTATTGCCCACAGTGATAGGAAGAGACCACTGCTTCCCGGCGTTGCGGCTTTCAGTTTCAAGAGGATGGCAGGGTGTATAGAAAGCGCAGTTGGGCCCAATGAACACATGGTTGCCAAAAGTCACTTTGGCTTCATCGAGAATGACCATGTTGGTGTTGGCAAAGAAATCTTCACCGACCTCAATATTGAAACCATAGTCGCAGAAGAATGGCTGAATCACCTTCAGCCGCTCTCCCGTCTTGCCGAGGATGCGCTTGATGAGTGCCGTTTTCTCGTCGTGGTGTGAAGGACGGAGATTATTGTAGTCGCGGCACATTTCTTGAGTCTCTTGCAGGATGTCGAGCAACTCGGTGTTATCGCTTGCGTCGTAAGGCTCACCGCTCATCATCTTTTCGAGCTCAATGAGCTGCTTTTGTGTGAATTGTCGCATAAAAAAGTGTTTTTTGTCATGCAAAATTACAAAAAAATGCAGGAAAAACACTATCTTTGTAGCAAATAAACAATTAGCAAAATGAAAAAGACATTATTATTGATCGCTGTGGCACTTACCGCAGTGTTGGCTCAGGCACAGAGCAAAGTGTATTTCACACGTGATATCAGTCCAGAGGGTTTAGTGAAAATATATAAGGCACTAGGCGTTGAGGCCACTGGTCACGTGGCGGTGAAAATCTCGACTGGCGAGGGTGGCAACAACCACTATCTGAAACCAACGCTCATCCGCAACCTTGTTGACGAGGTGAATGGCACCATTGTAGAATGTTGCACTGCATATGGTGGCTCTCGTCAAGATGTTAAGAAGCATTGGCAAACCATCCACGAGCACGGCTTTGATTCAATCTTTGCCGTGGATATAATGGATGAGTTCGGTCAGATGCGCATTCCAATTCAGGATAAAAAACATCTCAAGTATGACATTGTGGGTGACCATCTTGCTAACTACGACTTTATGATTAACCTCGCCCACTTCAAGGGTCATGCCATGGGCGGTTTTGGTGGCGTGCTCAAAAACGCAAGCATTGGTGTTGCATCGACAGCCGGCAAGGCCTATATTCACAGTGCTGGCAAGACCGACGATCCAGAGCTCACTTGGACCAAAGAATACATCGCCGCTGGTCCCACTCAAGACCTCTTCCTAGAGTCGATGGCAGCCGCTGCCCAGGCGGTGCACAACTACATGGGTGGTAAAGTGATTTATATCAATGTGATGAATAATATGAGCGTAGATTGCGACTGTGATGGTTCCCCCGACGCGCCCATGCTCAAGGATATGGGCATTCTCGCTAGTCTTGACCCTGTGGCTGTTGACCAGGCATGTCTCGACAAGGTGTTTAACTACAAAGGCCGTCCAGGCGATGACAACAAGCCTCTCATCGAGCGCATCAATCGTCAGCATGGCACCTATATTACTGAATATGCCGAGAAGATAGGACTCGGAAGCAAGTCTTATATCTTAATTGATATTGACAAATAGTTTTGTCGCTCGCGTGGTAGTTCGCTGGTTTTGTGCCGATTCTCGATTCTTGATTCTCGATTCTCAAATCAGAACTTATAGGTAAGTCCTAGCATAAAATTCTGCATAGGCTTTTTGTCGGCAACAACGATTTTAGTTCCTGCTATATTGATGTTGCGTGCTCCTCCGTAGAGGTCGAAGTTACTGTAGGTGTAGCCTAAAGTGAACTCCCAGTTTTCCTCGTACTCGAGCACCAGTTCAGCGCGTCCGTACCAGTAGCAGAACTTGGCTCCAGAGTTGTCGTGATATTCCTCTTCTTGATAGCTATCTTCAAATTCGATGTTATATTCTTCACTATAGGTGGTCTCATAACGTGTAGTTATAGTCTTAATTCTTTTGTTTGTGGGGAATGGCATGAGTATTCCTGGTGATAGCCTGAACGACAATCCCATCTCGCCCTTGCTAAGCATAACAGCAGGTGTGGTGAACTGGAGTCCTACCCTGACCGCCGTTCCGTAGGAGGCGTCTTTGTATTTTGTGATTTCTCGTTTAGTTTTGCCAATTACTGGCAGTTCCTTCACGATGTCGTTCCTTCGGTTGATGGGCATGATGAGGAGTAGGCCGGCATGTGCTCCGAGGAATCGAAATGGACGATATTCTACGTCGATTTCGGCATCAAAGGATGGGTATAACGATGCCCCCAGCCTTATGCCGGCAGCAAGCTTGCCGTTGTTACTGTAGTCGATGTCGATGGCGTAGCAGTTGAGCAGTGCCAGACACGATATGGTTAATAGTAGTAGCTTTTTCATTTAAATGAGATAAAGGAATTAAAGCGCTTGCTTCTATTTTGTGTAGAAATCAATGAGTTCTTGTATTGCTCTTGTGCATACTGGGCAGAATTTTGGGACTTTCAGTGTTTTCATCATGCAGTTTGGTGTAGGACGATATACACCTTTCAGCACACATCCTGCACCTTCGTATAGACCAATGGTCTGAGTGTCGTAATTCTTATCGTCGGCAATACTGATTATGGCTTTATCGGTAGGCATTAGGTCTTTCCATTTTGAGCCAAAATCCACGAGGGTGGTGATGTTATGCGACCAAGGCTCCACATCGAGAGGGAAGTCGTTAGGTTCTTCGCCTTCGTAGGCATATTCGTCGGCAAGTGAAACAAACGAGTGTCCAAACTCATGCACTAGCACCTCTATAAAGAGTTTATGCTTGGTCATCAATAGGTTGAGGGTGTTGTAGATGCCGCCTCCACCATAACGGTCGGTGTTGACCATGACAATGATGTGCTCGTAGGGCGTGCCAGCGAGTGCATCGTGCATTTGCTTGATGCGTAGCGTAGTGAGGTAGCGTGGGATGCCAAAGGTGTCGAAGCTTGAGCCAATAGCGGTGTTGTGCCACACGTCCTCGCTTGGAATTGACGGTCCACTGTCGCGCGATGGCGTGAGCACGGCAATCACGTTGAATCGGTCGCGCATGCTTTTGAAGGGTTCGAAGCTGAAGAGCCCCTCTACGCCTTTCTTGCAGTCGTTGATGAAGTCATCCATCTGCTCTTGTGTATAACCCTCGGCAACCATGGCAATGTTGATGCCGCGCTCAGGATGGGTTGCCTGATTGAGTGTGACATATTGTGGCACATCGGTTTCGCCTTTGTGGACAATTGTGCGGTCGGTGGGATACACTTTGTGTTTTATGGTTGCCGTCACCTCATGGCGATGGTTGTATAGGTTCACAGTAACCATCACAGAGTCGCGTGGCATTGGCAGCAGTTCTACGCACTCAAAGGCTTTTGGTGCAAGGTGTGCGTCGTCGAGGTCAAGCCATTCTTGGAATAGTGTGCTGAAAGTGTGGAGGTAGATCAGCTCTCCATTAGCGGCATTTCGCATATCTATTGTGGCAGCTCCATGCACTGGAATCTCGGTGAAATGTTGCCGTTTGCCGTACCATCCTGGCATGCGGCTCATGCCCTCGAGCGATATCGCCTGTCTATGCACATCGCCACTCAGGATATAATCAATGCGCAATGTTGAGTCGCAGAAATATTTGTCAAAATCTTGAGCGCTAATAGTCGCTGTGTTCAAAGCAAGCAACAGCACTAATAATCCAAAAATCTTTCTCATTATATTATCTTTAAAACTTTAAAAGTTTCGTCACTTGTCTTGCTTGTTGCGATTGCATCACAACATACTTAACACTTGATACTTAACACTTGACACTTGACACTTAACACTTAACACTTAACACTTAACACTTAAACTACATTACTTGCTTTTCAGCTTTATGGTGCGATTGAGGTAGCCCTTATTGCCTTTCACTCTTAGGGTGATTTCGCCAGGGGTTTTGGTTGATTGCACAACCACTACGAGTTGGCCGTGGAAGAGTTTCATCTGTGGCTTGGTCATCACTTGCAGCGAGGTGGCATCGCCGTTGCACACGCCGCGGAAAATGCCTGCGCCCTCTACCGAGAATTGCAGGTCATCGTCGGCATCGGGTAGGAGAGTGCCGTTTTTATCGATGAGGCTCACAGTAATGAATGCCAAGTCGTTGCCGTCGGCACATAGAGTGGTGCGGTCGGCATCTAATTGCAGACGGTGAGGTTTACGGGCAGTTTTTACAGTCTTTTCACCAGCTTTCTTGCCGTTTTCATCATATACCACCACTTTAATCTCTCCTGGCTCATACACCACGTCGCGCCAGCGCAGACGGTAGCGGTCGAGGCGGGTAGTGGGGTCTTTTGTGATCTTGCCTTGACTCTTGCCGTTGACAAAAAGTTCGGCAGTGGGGTAGTCGGTGTAGCAATAAACAGGTGTCACTTTACCTTTGCGGTCGGGCCATGTCCAGTGTGGCAGCAAGTGGATGGTGTGGCTTTCCTTGTTCCAATGACTTCGATAGAGGTAGTAACGGTCTTTGGGCAGACCAGCGAGGTCAACGATACCGAAATAACTGCTGCGCGAGGGCCAATAGGCGTCGTAGGGGGTGGGCTCGCCAAGATAGTCGAATCCTGTCCATACAAACTCTCCGACAGTCCAGTCGAAATCGTCTTGTAATCGCCAGTCGTCATCAGGAAGGTTGCTCCACCAGCAATATTCAGTGTCATAGCTTGAGCACTGGCCATTTTCATGAGCAAGCATTGTGGCGCAGGTGTCGGGGAAGAAATACTCGCCACGGCTGCTCAGTGTCGAGGCGGTCTCGCTACCCAGCACGAAGCCTTGAGGCAGCAGTTTAACGCAGTCCTCATAGCGGTGCACGCGATAGTTAAACCCTGGCACGTCGGCTTGCTGCGCAAAGCCGCATTTGATGTCGGCATCGGGGTTGTCCATGCCGCAAGTCACCAAGCGAGTGGTGTCAAGCACATGGCACCATTGCACTAGCGCTGCATATCGCTCGGCACCTTCCTCCTTCCACTGCTCAGGAATTTCATTGCCCACGCTCCAGAGCACGATGCTGGGATGGTTGCGGTGGTTCATGATGAGGTTGTAAATGTCCTTCTTCCACCATTCGTCCCAGAAGCGGTTGTAACCGTTTTTCACCTTAGGATCTTTCCAGCAGTCGAAACTCTCGGCCATAACCATCAGTCCTAAGCTGTCGCAAAGTTCCATCTGCCAAGTCGCGGGCATATTGTGTGAGGTGCGTATGGCATCGGCACCCATGTCTTTCATCATCTTGAGTTGACGTGCCATAGCGGCCTTGTTGGCAGCTGCACCAAGTGGACCCAAGTCGTGGTGCAGACACACTCCTTTGAACTTACGTGTCACGCCATTGAGTTGGAAGCCGTGCTCCTTGCTGAATGCCACTGTTCGCACACCCAGGTTGTCGGTGCGCTCATCCACTATTTTATCATTGAGTGCTACAGTGGAGTGAACCTTATATAAATAAGGCGACTCGGGCGACCACAGGCGGGCGTGAGGCATCATCAGCTCCATGCGGCAATATCCGTCGGAACCTATGCGGCGCTGTGTCTCGGAAACGACTTTGCCCTCACGGTCGATGATTTCCACTGTGATAACTGGATGGTCACCAACCACGCAGCCGTTGAGCATGGAGTTGACAGCAACCCATGCGGTATCGTTTTGCACTTTCATAGTGTGGATGTCATGGCCCCAAGTGTCAAATGCCACTCTGCCGCTTGTGATAAGTTTTACGGGGCGATAGAGACCCGCGCCGGGATACCAGCGGCTGCTCTCCTCCACATTCTTGAGACGTATCTCAAGTCTCACACCTCTAGGCTTTTCTTTCAGATATGGAGTCAAATCTACCCTGAAGGCGTTATATCCGTAGGCCCACCTTCCTATTTCCTCGCCGTTGAGATAGATGACTGGTTCACTCATGGCGCCGTCAAAAAGCAGCTCGGCGCGCCCGGGGAGTGCTGGCAGCAGAACATTAGTCCGGTAATATCCCTCGCCAATCCAGGGCAGGGCACCTGAGCGGCCGCTGTGCTCGGTTGCTTTCTCCTCGCCGTTCTCCTTGATGGCGACCACTTGCAGGTCCCATTTCTTGTCGAAGGGCCCGCTTATCGCCCAGTCGTGGGGGATGGTCACTTCTTGCCAGTTCTCACGGTCGCGGCTGAACTCCATTGTACTGAATTCAAAAACGTTGGTTACTTGAGCATTGACGCTAAGTGTCAAAATTGCTGCTGCAATCGAGATAAAATGTCGTAGTTTCATGTGTAAAAGTGTTTTATTTGTGCAAAGGTAAGAAATAGTTTTTAGATTTTAGTTCTTTAGTTCTTAGTTTTTAATTCTTAGTCATTAGTTTTTTAGTTGTGAGTGGACATGTCGAGTGGACAAGTCAGACAGGTCCGACCAGTCAGTCAATCAATGTCAAGAAAAATCTATAAAAAAACACGAGTTTAACTTTGTTTAACCAAAATAGGCGGGAAAATTGTAAAATTTTGAATAATTTTGAACCAAAATCTATGACTTTGCTTACAAATCTAAAGTGTTTATGGGTTAATAATGGTGATTAATTAAACAATTAAAGCTATAAAACATTTTTATTATGAAAAGAATTTTACTCCTAATGATGGCGATAGCCTCGATTGGTATAATTGCCAATGCCGATAACTACGAAATCAACGTTGGTGGTGTGGAAGTCACTACCAGCAACTACAACAATGTGACTGGTGGTGACATCACTGTGACCAGTGGATGCAGCAGTGGCTACGTGCGTTTTACCCCAAGCACTAAAACTCTCACGCTCTACAATATCACTATAGAGCGAACAGGAAATAACAATTACGGTGTACACAATCGTAAATATGACAACCTGACAATAGAGTTTATCGGGATATGCAAGTTAAAACCTAGTAATGCCCCTGGGCTGAAGATTCAGAGGAACACTACCGTCAAAATTAGCGGCACACATAATTATACCTATATTTACGGTAACAGTAGTAATAACAAACCGGCAATAGAAGTAGATAATGACAGGACTTTGACATTCACTGGTGACAGAGGCACAATGGATGAGAATTGGAACTTGCTAGAAATAAAAGGCGGCGGAAGCAGCTCAACTAATCCAACCATAAAAGGTGGCTCCAACATAACATTTAAAGGGAATGCCAACGTCTCGATTGATTGGACAGGTACTGGTAGTAGTGGCTACTGTTTTTATAATCAGAGCCTCACCTTCGATACGGGATGTGACGTGGTAATGTATGGAGGTGACCAAGGTGTGATGTACGGTTGCAACAGCACTACCATTAGCGGTTATCTGACAATCATCACCCCATTGCAAGGGAACAAAATTGGAACATTTAGCTCAGGAGCTATCTGGAACAGCAATGGTCAGCGTGCCAATAGGGCACGTATCACGAATCATCATGTGGCAATTCTCAACTCTAACTACTTCCCAGACTCAAAATTCCTTGAAGCGATAGATGGCCTAACAGCCCCTGGCTCTAGCGGCTATCTGTTTCATTGGGATGGATGCCTAATGGACTATACAGTTCCACTTGTGACTTCTTTGAATATAAGTAATAAAAATATCTCAAACATCTCTGGCATTCAGTACTTCACCGCCCTCACTTCTCTTAATTGTAGTGGAAATAATATCAGTTCGTTCAACCTATCGGCACTAACAAAACTGATAACGCTAGACTGCCACAGCAACAGTCTCACCACGCTGGGAACACTGCCCAGTTCACTGCAGACATTAAACTGCTCTTACAACAACTTCTCGGGAACCATATCTTTCACTAATAATAGCACCCTGAAAACTCTGAACTTGAGCAGTAACACACGTTTGACAACGGTGAATGTTTACGGAAACAGTAACTTGACGAGCCTTGATGTTACCGGCTGCTCGGGAATGACCACTCTCAACTGCTACTCAAGCAAGCTGTCGTCGCTTAACCTGTCGGGATGCTCTTCTCTTGACTACGTCAACGCCTCTAACAACCAGCTCACTTCACTGAGCAACGTGCCAGCATCTTTGCAGTCGCTGTACTGCTTGACTAACAAGTTCAGCACTTTCTCATTGACTGGTCACAGCAAGTTGAGAAACCTGGATTTAGGCAGCAATGATAACCTCACAACGGTGAATGTGCAAAACAACAGTGCATTGACCAATCTCTATGTGAATAATTGCTCGGTATTGTCGGTCCTGAAATGTGGCAGCTGCAATATCTCAACGCTTGTTTTCACCGGGTGCTCATCACTTTATTACCTTGATTGCTCAAACAATAAACTCAGCTCTCTCAATATTTCGGACAACCATGCCCTGAAGAATGTGTATGCCTACAACAATCTCATTACTTCGGTACCCACTTTCGGAGTATATAATCAAATCACTCTTGAGGTGTTAAACCTTAGTGGCAATAAGTTCACACAAGTCAATCTCAATGGCTTTAGCAAGCTTTATAATCTTGCACTTAACGAAAATGCTAACCTCTCTAATGTGGAAGTTAACAACAGTGCTATTACCACGCTTGAGCTTATGTCCTGCCCTGCTTTGACCACTCTCAAGTGCTATAACGATAAACTTAGTTACATAACTTATTCTTCATCGGCGGTTGATGGACTAAAACTATATGGAACTACAGGAATTACATATTTAAGCTGCTATCTGAACCAGTTCACTTCGCTTGATGTGAGCAAACTGACCAACTTGACTTATCTTTATTGCTATAACAATAAGATTCAGTCGTTGAATGTGGCAAACAAGACAAAACTGTATGAACTCGAAGTATATAACAACCAGCTCACTTCACTAAATGTGGAAGGGTGCTCGGCATTGAAATATCTAGAGTGTTATAACAACTATCTCTCTTCGTTGTCAGTTCAGGGCTGCAACTCGCTCACTTTAATAGATTGTAGTAAGAATCAAATCAAAGAATGGGGGATGAACACGTTAGTAAATAGTCTGCGCACGATACCGTCGGGCAGTTTAGGCAACTTGAATGTTATCTCAAACTCTAATGAGGGCAACATCATCACCGACGCACAGGTAAGGACAGCCCGCAACAAACGCTGGTTCCCTAAGAAATATGTGAGCGGCAGTGGATGGGTTGATATACCCGTCAACACTTCTGTTCCTGGCGACGTGAACGGCGACGGAACAGTGACTGCCGCCGATATCACCGCCCTATATGATGTGCTGCTTAATAATGACTACAGTCAAATCGTGAACGGCGACCAAACTGGTGACGGCATCATCACTGCTGCCGATATCACCGCGGTTTACACCATCATGCTAAGCAGTAAATAGTGCATTATTTGTGAATCGTTCTATCACAATCAGTCGGTTTCTCGCCAATCAGTGCTTTGCGACTCGACAACTAATTGTGATTGCTCATAGTCGCTAGTGGCTTTTTGCTTCGCAGATAAAAAAATATAACAACAAAAATAGCTTGTGATCGAAGATAATTAATAATGCAGAATCAACTCTCTACTCTCTCCTCGTAGCTGGATTGACTATTAAACTATTGATGAAAGTATTTGTCAAAAATAATAGGTAAATAGTTGCTGATTTAAGAGTAATTTTTTTTGTAAACTGAAATATAAACAATAAAAAACAAGATTATGAAAAAGACCTATTTTTTACTAGGATTGATGTTACTATCGCTGAGTGCTACGCTAAGTGCAATGACTCCAATTGAGTTGAAAATTAATGGTGTATCTTTAGCTTTTGTTCAAGATGCTGTAGTCCCCGAGTCTATGAACGAGCAGTTCCTTAAGGGTGTATATTGTGGCTCGACAAGTGATCTTAAAGACGCGCAAATAATTATTACAAGATTTGAATATGCTGATAATAACACCAACCCAGACATCTGCACAGCAGTGCTGAAGGTAGGTTATGATTATTATTTGGCAACATATAAGCTCAAAGGCGGTATCATTGATGGTGCGTTGCTGCTGAAGAAAGATGACATAGAGTTTTGTTGTGATTTTATGAATCCTGGCGGCAACAGGATGAATGCTGACTCACCGACTATATCTCTTGAGGAGAAAAAGGTGAGTGTAACACGCAACTATACGACACATGTCAATGCATTGAGAATGGGTGGACCTATAATCACAGAGGTTGGAAGCTTTACGACTGTCTATAACGTTGATAATGCTGGAAAAATATCTGTAGGAGATGGTAGCCAGCACTCTAAATGGATTGTTGAAAATAACACAAGTGTTCCTGGCAAGAAATTCGGTAGGGATGTGACCGAGAGTGATAAATGCCGCACATTAGGTCCTGGAATGAATATTATTTCATTATATACCACCCCCGTTAGCCAAGAGAACGAGGAAACTGCCAATAGGCTAGAAGTTCTTTTTAAACAATTTGACGAGATGATGGCTAGAGCCAAGAATCAAGAATTCGAAAGTGCGGCAAAGTGCATGGTGGAACTTGAAATGGCCCAAATGGGCATGGTTCTACGCAACCCTCAGTTGTGGCTGTCTTGGCTCGACAAGAACCCAAACACTAGAAGTATGGAAACCCTCAACAAATCGTTGGAGGATAAGGACTTTAAGGCTGAACTTCTGAAAGAGGTAAAATCGCTTAAAGACAAAAAGTTGCGCAAGGCTTGGGAGAAGAGGTTGAAATAGTATGCCACTTCGCTAGTTATGATATTTCATAAGCGCTTCCATTCACTGGTGGCGCTTTTTGAATAGTGAATGAAGGGTACGCCATATATTATGACGCACCCTTTATGCTATCGAATTTTGTAAAAGTATTATGCCATACCCTTTAAATAGTCTTTGGCAAGCACATTGATGATGTCTTTTGCTACCTCAGTTTTTGGTTTGCAGGGGTATTCCATTTTCTTGCCATCGCTGGTGATAATGGTGATTACATTTGTATCTACTTGGAAACCTGCGTTTTTGTTCTGTAGTGAGTTTAGGACTATAAAGTCGAGGTTTTTGCGTTGACATTTGCCGATGGCGTTTTCTATCTCATTGTCGGTTTCGAGGGCGAAGCCAATCGTCACTTGATCAGGGCGTTTCATCTCGCCTATGGCGCGAGCGATGTCGGGGTTTTTCTTGAGACGGATAACGGGAATCTCATCTTTCTCGCGTTTGATTTTGTGGTCGACGGCATTCTCCACAGCATAGTCGGCCACGGCGGCACATAGGATTGCCACATCGCTCTTTTCAAACTCCTTGATTGCTGCGTCATGCATCTCTTGCGCGCTCATCACATCAATGCGGTTGATGGCTGGCGATGATGTCTTGAGGGCAACAGGTCCGGCAATCAACGTCACCTCAGCGCCACGAGCGGCACATTCCTCAGCAAGTGCAAATCCCATCTTACCTGACGAGAAATTACCAATGAATCGCACTGGGTCAATCTTCTCATAGGTGGGGCCAGCGGTAATCATAATCTTCTTTCCCGCAAGGTCTTGACCCTGTTCAAAGAAGCGGTTAAGCACCTCAAAAATTTTCTCAGGCTCTTCCATGCGCCCCTTGCCAATAAGGTGGCTGGCAAGCTCACCGGCAGCTGGCTCAATGATGTGGTTGCCATAGCTGCGTAGTAGTTCGAGGTTATGAGTTGTGGTGGGGTGCTTAAACATATCAAGGTCCATCGCTGGAGCCACAAAGACAGGTGCCTTTGCCGAGAGGTAGGTCGTCACGAGCATGTTGTCGGCCACGCCATGCGCCATTTTAGCGATGGTTGAAGCAGTAGCAGGCGCTATAACCATCGCATCGGCCCAAAGACCGAGGTCCACGTGACTATTCCACTGCCCAGTGTTGGCAGTGAAGAACTCGCTGATAACTGGCTTGCCGCTCAGAGTCGAGAGCGTTACAGGCGTGATAAACTCTCTTGCGTTGGGTGTCATTATCACTTGCACACTGGCGCCTGCCTTAACAAAAAGGCGCACCAGCGATGCGGTCTTATAGGCGGCAATGCCACCAGTGATTCCCACTATTATGTTTTTACCTTTCAACATTCAAAAAATAAGTGTTAAGTTTTAAGTTAGCGCCTACGGCGCGTGGAAGGTGGGAAGTGGAAGGTAGAAAGAGGATTGTGAACGTATTCTCAACTCTTCCCCCTCAACTCATTTCTCTCACCTTATTTAAATTGTATTGTCCCTGTGCTGTTGCGCTGCTTCATCTTAATGTAGATTTCGCGGAGCACGTTCTTGGTATCCTCGGCGAAGTCGCGGTTCTGAATCCAGTCATAGTATTGCGGTGTCTTGGTGAGCACTTCTTCCACGCTCTTGCCTTTGTGCTGACCGAAGTTGAATACCACCACGCCCTCGTCGTTGCGGATGATGCGTCCGGCAAGATCAACATTACGGTTCTGGCTCGAATAGCTTGAAAGAAAATCAACATCATTTTGCAGGTCGTTGCCATAGCGGTCGAGTTGTGCCTTTAGTACTTCGAGAGTCGCGCGAGTGTCGGCACTCGCCGAGTGAGCGTCTTTTAGGTCCTTGCCGCAGTAGAACTTGTAAGCAGCTATCAGGTTACGCGGCTCCATCTTGTGGAAAATGGTCTGCACATCCACAAACTTACACTTGTTAAAGTCGAACTTAATGCCCGCATTGAAAAACTCTTGCGAGAGCACCGGTATGTCGAAACGGTTGCTGTTGAATCCGCCAATGTCGCAGCCCTCAAAAATCTGAGCCAGGCTCTTTGAAACCTGCTTGAAAGTAGGGCAGTCCTTTACGTCCTCATCGGTGATGCCATGCACAGCACTTGCCTCCTCGGGGATATGCATCTCGGGGTTGAGGCGGCGCGTCTTCTCTTCTTCATGACCGTCGGGGAAAACCTTGATGATTGAAATCTCAACAATCTTGTCCTTAGTGATATTAAGCCCTGTCGTCTCTAGGTCGAAGAATATTATGGGGCGTTTTAGATTAAGTTGCATAGTGCTAAATTTAATAGTTGCCTAGATATTCTAGGGTTTCTAGATGATCTAGGCAACTTATTATACAGTTTCAACAATTTATGCCATCACCATCATTGGCATCAGCAGAACGAGCAGGTCTTCATTCTCGCGTTGCTCGGCGGGCTTGAAGATGCCGGCTCGCGATGGATCCATCAGCTCAACGGTCACCATGTCGTGGCCAATGTTGTTGAGCACGTCGATGATGTTGTCATCGTTGAAGCCAATGAGCATCTCGGTTCCGTTGTAGTCGCAGGCAACTACCTCCTCGCTCGACTTAGAGAAGTCGATGTCTTGAGTTGAGAGGTGTATTTGGTTCTCCTTGAGGTCAAACTTCACAAGACCGCCAGGACTTGCAGTGACCGAAACGCGCTTGATAGCGGTGAGCATAGTCATGCGGTCGATGGTGAGGGTGTATTGGTTGTCCTGTGGGATTACCGAGTTGTAGTTTGGATAGCGTCCATTTACAAAGCGGCACGACATAGTGTATTCTTCGCTCTCGAAGGTAGCACTCTTAGAGTCGATAGTGATTCTAACGTCGCCCTCTTGCTTATCGAGAATGCTAGCAAGGATAGTGGCTGGCTTGGTGGGAAGGATGAACGACTGTTCAAGACCAGTGTTCAGGTTCAGCTCACGGAAACGCACCAACTTATGGGTGTCGGTAGAGACGAAGGCGATTTCCTCGGGCTTGATGTCCCAGAAGATACCCATCATCATGGGGCGAAGCGACTCGGTGCCAACGGCGAATACAGTCTGCTGGATGCCGCGTGCCACTTTCTCGGCTGGGAGGACAAAGGTCTTCTGCTCCTCATCGCTCTGAGCCTTGGTGGGGAACTCGTTGCCGTTGATGCCAATGAAGTTGAACTGACCATTGAGGTAGTCAATGTTGATGGCAAGGTTCTGGTCGTTGATGTCGAAAGCAAGACCCTGATCGGGAATCTCCTTGAGCATGTCGAGAAGCTCTTTCACGCCAGCGGCAAACTTGCCACTTCCCTCGGCGTTAGTCACCTCCACTTTGGTTGTGAGAGTGGTCTCCTGATCACTAGCGGTAATCACCAGCGTGTTGCCGCTAAGGTTAAACAGGAAATTGTCGAGAATGGTGATGGTGTTCTTTGAGTTAACCACTTTACTCACAGCCTGCAAGTGAGTGAATAACAGTTTGCTTTGAATGTTGAATTTCATCGTCGTTATTATTTTAAGTGTTTTGATTTTTCAAGCATTGTAATTTTAACTTACAAAGTTACAAATTTATTTTCAAATATTATAGTAATAATGTAAAAAACTGCCATCAAGTTATCAACAACAGGCAAAATTGCTTGAAAAACACAAAAAAAAGCCATTTTTCTTGCAGGATTTAAAACTTCGTTGTAACTTTGCACCCGCAAAAGAAATCAGAGGGCAGAGACGAGAGATCAGAAGTCTGGTATCTGAAATCTTAAGTCCGATAACTGATATCTTCGGAAAGATGGTAGAGTGGTCGATTACACCGGTCTTGAAAACCGGCGTGCCGAGAGGCACCGGGGGTTCGAATCCCTCTCTTTCCGCAAAGCATTAAGACTGGTTGGGTTTTCTCAACCAGTTTTTGTTTTTTGCTGCGCAAAGTAAGCTTATGTGCAAGGGATAATTGCAGAGCCACTTCACAACATAATGTGAAGTGGCTCTGTTGTTTGTTGAAATTTTAAAGGGTGGCGAGTTAGTCGTCTGCCCCGATAAAGTTGCCCGACTGGTCGAACCTTAATTCTAAGTCGTTAGCCAACTCGATGTCATACCCTATACCGTTTTTGTCAATCTTGATGATTGGCGCTGACTGGAAATTGTTCTTGACATAGGTTGATATGGCCTGTGGCACCAGAGCTGCTGGAACCCCTTTGTAGCACTCAACTTTTTTCCATTGATTGTTCCTGTCGAAGTCAATCTTTGTTCCGTTGTCGAGTGTCACATCATACTCAAGGCCTCCATACTCCTGATCAGTTTCAGTATAAGTGATCTTAGCACCAGGGAATGTTTGTTGCACGAATGTGTTGATAGCCTCGGGCAATGCTTGTTGAGCATTTGCTGCGGGTTGGGGTTGAGCGGCAGCCGCGTTGTTTTCGGGTGTCGCGGCTGGTGTTACTTGTTGCTGCTGTCCGTTAGAGACGGGCTGAGGTTGATGTGTTTTATTGTTGCCATTGCAAGCCACCAGCATGGCGGCAACAACCACCGCAAGTGATAATAGCTTGAATTTCATATCTTTCAAATCTTTTTAGTCATCAATGTCAATAACTTGAAATTCACGATTAAACTCGATCTCAAGTCCATTGTTGAGCTTCACCTCATATCCACGGCGGTTGCGGTCAATTTTTATGATGGATGTGCCAGGGAACGAGGTTTTAACGCTTTTCTTAATTTGCTCTGGAATCAACGCCGAAGGAACGGTTGAAGAGTAGCTCTCAATGTCCTTCCAGTTGCCTTCCTTGTCAAACTCGATTTTCTCACCAGACTCATACCTGATGGTATAGTCATCCCAGTCCATAGTAATAACCAATGGAACCTTATTAGCAAAATACTGTTTAAGCATCACTTGAGCTGTCTGAGGCAGTTGGTCATAAGTGATAACTTTGTCGTGGTCGGCCTTGGCGCTGAAACTTATTGTCAGCAAGGCAACTAATGCAATGATTGCTTTAATTTTCTTCATAGTGTACTGTGTAATTAAAAATATTATTAAAATGGATTACTAACAATAATATATTATCTTAATCGTCCATTTCCATGAGCGCACCTTGCTGGTTGAACTTAAGTTCTAAACCATTGATAAGTTCAACCTCATATCCATTGTCATCCTTATCAATTTTAGTGATTGATACGCCAGGAAACGAGGTGTTAATGTGGCTAGCAATTGGGGCAGGCACAATCGCGGTTGGGATGGGAGCAGTGGTGCTCGACACCTTATCCCACTCTTTGTTCCTATTAAAACTGATCATGGTGCCATCGTTAAGGGTCACGTCATACTCAGAGCCAAATAGTCCCCATTCTTTTTGGGCAAAAGTGATGGTGCTATTTGCAAAGTTTTGTTTAACAAAAGTTTGAACCTCTTGTGGCAGCTCGGTTGGACTGATAGGCTTTTCGCCACATCCTACCAATGTCAAACTGCAAATGATAATTAATAAAAAACTGAATTTTCTCATAATATTTATTATTTTGATTAGACAATAAACTCTTCCAAACGTTTAATACTATGTGGGTGAAGGTTAAAATTTTGCCAAAATTAGTGCCTTTATTCCAATTATACAAATTTTTATCCAATATTTACACATCAAAATTATCTTATTACGATTAATAAGTGCTGGTAATGTTAAGTGGTATATGTCATCTTTTTTAGTTAGAGAAAAATGTGTAACTTTGCAGCAAAAATCAAAATAAAGCATTTATTCACGTGGGAAAGAAGAAAAATTTGCCTCTGCTGGAGGATTTTGAGATAACTGGAGTTGCTGCCGAAGGCAAGAGCCTGGGGCGCTGGAACGACATGGTGGTGTTTGTGCCTTACGGAGCGCCAGGCGACATTGCTCGTGTGAAAATCACTCGCAAGAAGCACAGTTTTTGTGAGGGCGTGATAGATGAACTCATCAAGCCTAGCGAGGTGCGCGTGGAGCCTATGTGTCAGCACTTTGGCGTGTGTGGCGGCTGCAAGTGGCAGCACCTTCCTTATGAGTACCAGCTCAAGTGCAAGCAGCAGCAGGTGGTCGATGCCTTGGAGCGCATTGCCAAAGTGCCGTTGCCCGAAATCTCGCCGATTCTTGGCTCGAAGAAGACTACTTTCTACCGCAACAAGCTCGAGTTCACCTTCTCCAATAAATGCTGGCTCACCACTGAGCAGATGCAGAGCGGTGAGGAGTTTCCCAACCGCAACGCCGTGGGTTTCCACATCCCTGGCGGCTTCGACAAAGTGCTCAACATCGAGAAATGCTGGCTTCAGGACGACATCAGTAACCAGATTCGCCTATTCCTGCGCGATTACGCTCAGGAGCGTGGCTATACGTTCTACGACATCCGCAACAATGTGGGCTTTATGCGCATGATGATGTTGCGCACTGCCAGTACTGGCGAGCTGATGCTCGTAGTGGTCTTCAGCGAAGATAATCAGGCTGCAATCGACGATGTGATGGGTGCATTGAAAGAGCGTTTTCCTCAGATTACCTCGTTGATGTATGTTGTCAATCTCAAAGTCAACGATTCGCTTGGAGACCAGGAGTTTGTGCTCTATAGTGGTCGCGACTACATTGAGGAAGAGATGGAAGGGCTTAAGTTCCGCGTGGGTCCAAAATCGTTTTATCAGACCAACAGCGAGCAGGCCTACGAACTCTATAAAGTGGCACGCAACTTCGCGGGACTCACAGGCAATGAACTGGTCTATGACCTCTATACTGGTACTGGAACAATCGCCAACTTCGTCTCTCGTCAAGCGCGTGAGGTGATTGGTATTGAGTATGTTCCCGAAGCGATAGAAGATGCCAAACTCAACTCGCGTGTGAATGGCATTACAAACACCAAATTTTATGCTGGCGACATGAAAGACGTGCTCACTGGTGAGTTTGTGGCGCAGCACGGCATCCCCGACGTTATGATCGTTGACCCACCGCGCGCTGGCATGCACGAGGATGTGGTAAGGGTGATTCTTGATGCTGAACCCGAGCGCATTGTATATGTGAGCTGCAACCCCGCCACCCAAGCCAGAGACATCGCGATGCTCGACGTGAAGTATCGTGTCGATGCAGTGCAGCCTGTGGATATGTTTCCTCACACACACCATGTGGAAAATGTGGCACTTTTAAGTCGTAAGTGTTAAGTTATAAGTGTTAAGTGTTAAGTTATAAGTGTTAAGTGTTAAGTGGCTGCACCAATTTAAGTCGTGAGTTTTAAGTGTTAAGTGACTGGGTTGAGATAAGTTATAAGTATAAATTTATAGTTTTAAGTGAGGGGGATTAGGGAATATCTGTTAGTTTTGTTGATGCTGGCCGTGTCTATTGTTGCTCACGGGCAGGTGCCAGAAGGCTACACTACTATAAAAGGTGTGGTAACCGACTCCGTGACTGGCGAGGGCATGCCTTACGCTCAGATTTTTCTTATTGGTTCCCAAACTGGCGCATTGACCAACGATCAAGGCGGCTTCACTATCGTCACTGGGGTGAAGTTTGAGAAGCTGCGTGTAAGTGTTGTTGGCTATCAGACTAAAGAGATAAAGGTGCCTCTTGGTGTATATACAGAGCTTGACATCAAGTTGGTACCCACCACTGTGATGCTTAACGAGGTTATAGTCAAGAAGACCGCAAAATATGTCAAGAAAGGCAATCCTGCGGTGGCGTTTGTCGAGAAACTACGGGCACGGCGAAACCTCTATAATCCCAAAGATCACGACTATTACAACTATAATAAATATGAAAAGGTGTCGTTTGGTCTCAACAATTTCAACTCGTCGAGCACAAAGAACCTGATTGCCCAGAATTTCAAATTCCTGAAAGACTATATCGACACCTGCGACGTAACGGGCAAGATGATTTTGCCGCTCTCCATTCAGGAGAAGGTGTCGCACGAGCATTACCGCAAGTCGCCTGCTACGCATCGTGAGGTGGTGATGGCGACCAACCATGCCGGCATCGACGACCAGCACGACACCGAGAGCATCAAGAAGTTCATCGATGATATCTTCCGTGAGATTGACATCTTCAGCAACGACATCACGTTCATGCAGAACCGCTTTGTGAGTCCGCTCTCGAGCATAGGCACCGACTTCTATAAGTATTATCTCGACACTGTAATGGTCAATGGAGTGCAGTGCTATGAGTTGTCGTTCACGCCTTTCACCACTGAGACTTTTGGCTTCACGGGCCGCCTCTATGTTCCTGCTAACGATAGCACGATGTTCATCTCTAATATTAAGATGAACGTGCCCCGAACTATCAACCTCAACTATGTGAAACAGGTGTATCTTGAGCAGGACTACATCAAGGCCTCTGATGGCAGCCGCCTGAAGATACGTGACGATGTAATGGTTGAGCTGCAGATCGCCCCCAAGACTCCTGAGCTATATGGGCGTCGGCAGACGTTCTACGATGGCCACAACTTCAAGATTCCTAAGGACTTGACTGTCTTTGAGGGAAATGCCGAGGTGCTGACTAACCAAGTCAAGGAGCAAGACGAGAACTACTGGGTGGCGCACAGGCCTGTGGTAGCTGTGAAGAATGAGCACACCGTCAAGGATATGCTCGCGCGGCTGCGGCAGTCAAAGCTCTTCTACTGGTGCGAGAAGGTGGTGGTGACGTTGGTGAGCGGTTACATCAATACCAATAAAAATGCCAAAGAGAGCCGCTTCGACATCGGTCCCATGAATACCCTTATCAGCGGCAACTCACTTGAGGGCGTGAGGCTTAGAGTGGGCGGCATGACAACTGCAAAACTCAGTCCTCGATGGTTTGGCAAGTTCTATGTTGCCTACGGCACACGCGACGAGCGATTCAAATATATGGGGCAACTCGAGTATTCGTTTATAGATAAGAAAAAGCACCCCAATGAGTTCCCTGTGAAATCGATACGCTTGATGCATCGTTATGATGTAGACAAGCTGGGCCAGCACTATCTTTATACCAACCCCGACAATGTTTTCCTCGCCCTCAAGCGTCAAAAGGACGATAAGATGATATATCTGCGTGAGACGGTTCTGGAATACAAACTCGAGACTCAGGCGGGATTTTCGGTTACTGCATCGGTGCTTCACCAGCGCCATGAGGCGTCGCGATTCTTGCCGTTCATCGATGGCAACGGCAACGCGTTAGGGCATTACAATACAGCAGGTTTCAACGTCACTTTGCGCTATGCGCCAGGTGAGAAGTTTTATCAGACTCGCTCGTTCCGTATTCCCATCAACCAAGACGCGCCCGTGTTCACGCTCTCGCACACCTTCATGCCACGAGGCTTCTTGGGCAGCGATTATACCATCAACAAGACCGAGGCTGGAATCCAAAAGCGTTTTTGGTTCTCGGCATTTGGTTATACCGACATCATCGTCAAAGCAGGAAAGATCTGGAGCACAGTGCCTTATCCTGAGCTCTTGCTGCCTAACGCCAACCTGTCTTATACCATTCAGCCCGAGTCGTTTGCGCTCATGAACGCTATGGAATTTGTCAACGACCAGTATCTGTCGTGGGATGTCACCTATTGGATTAATGGTGCCATCCTAAACCGCATCCCGCTGCTTAAGAAGCTCAAGATGCGCGAGGTGGTCTCTTTCCGTGGTTTATGGGGCAAGCTTACTGACAAAAACGACCCTGCTCAGCACCCTGAGCTGCTGCAATTCCCAACAAATGCCGACTGCCTGAAAATGGGCAAGCGGCCCTATATGGAGATAGGCGTAGGTCTCGACAACATCCTCACTTTCTTGAGAGTAGATTATGTGTGGCGCATCAACTACCGCGACAATCCCGGCATCAACCGCAGCGGCGTCCGCATCCAGCTGCATTTCACGTTCTGAAAACAATTGTCTTGAGCGAGTTAACAATTCGCTATACAGAACTCCAGTGCAATAGAAGAAAAACGAAACGCACCTCATTTTTGAGATGCGTTTCATGATTTTTTGTTTTACATTATCTCATTTTTCTATAATCACGTTAGTGACTACATTGATGTCGTTGATTGTCAATGGAATGGTGAGGGCGGGGATGGTTTTGTCGTAGTTCACTTTTACCTTCTTACCATTAACCTTTACCATTGAAGGCTTGACTTCTAGCCCAGGGATTATTAAGCGATACTCTTTCTTTGCTGGAGTGCCAGCGCCTGTGCCAATTATGGTAATGAGGCATGATTTGCCTTGTGGTGTGGCATCGAAATGGATAAGGCGATGCTTGCCCTCGGCCAGTGTGCCTGTTGACTTCAGGTCGTCATCAAAGAGGGTGTATTCTGATGGCTCATCGCTTGGGTAGTAGACGATATCGAGTTTGCTTGGGTTGTAGTCGCCCACGTTCTCTATCTTGCCATTCTTGTATTGGGCTTGTGGGATGAAAGCACCAGCGCGGGCAAAGATGGGCAGGACCTCGAGAGGCGCGTTATAGCTTATGGTTGTGTAAGCATTGTAGCGATTGCTGGGGATGTTGATGTCGACCCAAGTGCCCTCGGGGAAGGTGATGTCGCGGCTGGTAGCGCCTTGCTCCATCACAGGAGCCACCATCACGTCATGGCCCCACAGGTACTGGTCGCTCACGTTGTCAAAACGCTTGATGTTGTTGTCGCTCTCATAGAATCCAAGTGGACGCACCAGTGGCAGACCCTCGCTGGCGTTTTCGTAGGCTAGGGTATAGTTATAAGGTAGCCAGCGATAACGCTCCTTGATGATGCGCAGTGGCAGGTCGCCAAACTCGGTGTAGTGATATGGCTCGGCAATACCTTGTGCATGTGTGCGCAGCACTGGAGAGAAGAGGCCCAGCTCAAGCCAGCGGATGTAGAGTTCGCCGTCACGTTTCTTGTTCTCGTCTAGGGCGAAGCCTCCTACGTCGTGCGACATGTAGCCAAGGCCGCTAAGTCCAGTGTTGAGCATAATGGTGACTTGAGGCTTGAAACCGCCCCACGAGCGCGAAACGTCGGTTGACCAGGGGAACACTGAGTAGCGCTGCAGACCTGCTGTGCCGGCGCGCATCATGATCATGGGTCGGCGATCGGGATAGTCCTCCTTAAAGAGCTCGTAGATGATGCGGCTCCATTCGTTGCCGTAGAAGTTATGGTATTGCTCGGCGCTGAGGCCGTTGTAGTGGCATATTGTTTCGGGATGTACCTCGGGCTCACCCAGGTCGCCCCACCAGCCTGTAACACCTTCCTCTGTGAGAGATTTATAGCGGTTGCGTAGCCACAGGCGAGTGTCGGGGTTCGACACGTCAAACATACCACCTTGTCCCACCCAGATGGTCACGGTCTGAGTCTTGCCAGTGTCGCCGTTCTTGCAGAACATGCCCTTGGGGTCTAGCTCGTTATAGTTGTCAATAGCGCGGCCGTTGGTGAGCACATAAGGCTGCGAGATGGTCACCACGTTCACGCCTTTCTTTTTGAATTTCTGAAGCATGGCGCGGTGGTCGGGCCATTGTGTCTTGTCCCATTCCAGGCGGCCCATGTCTTGCTCCTTGCCATACCAGTAGAGGTCAAACACGATGCCGTCGAGCGGATAGCCTGCGGTCTTGAGGGTGTCCACAACGCCCTCGCTCTCGCGCTGGTCGTGGTAGCCATATTTTGAGGTGATGTAGCCCAGTGTCCACAGCGGTGGTAGCTCTTGGCGCCCCACCAGCCAGGTGAAGTTCTTCACCACGTTCTCCACTTTGCCGTTACCGTCGATGATGTAGTAGGAGAGTGGTTGCGGTGAGTTGCTCTTGTACTCGAAGCCGTCCTCGCCAATGTAGAGCGACGACTTGCAGAAATCGTCGAACAAGATGCCGTAGCCCTTAGACGAGATAATGAACGGCATGGTGATGCCCATCTGCTTGATGCGCTTCTCGCCTGCGACGTAGCCGTAGTTCTGCTTGTTGAAGTTGATTAGCGTGTCGCCAGCAAGGTTGAGCGAATAGCCGCGCTCGCCAGCGCCGTAAAACGACTCCTTGCCAGTGTGCAGCAGTCTCAGCGTGCCATGCTCAGTGCGGTCGCATAGGTCGGTGAGGTAGAACGTGCTACCTTTACTGATCGTTAAACTGTTGAGGTCCTCATCATAAACCACTTTCATGCCACTTCCAGTGAAGAGCCTCGTGTCTTGGTCGTTTGATTGTTTTTGATTAAACATATCAGAAACTTCTTTTACCACGAGCGATGGAAGCCGTTCACCTTTCCAAGAGTATGGTACCACATCCACTTTTATGATGCTTGGATTGATGAATGTTACTGTGATGGTCTGATTACGGTTCTTGTCAGAGTGTTGCATGCCTTGCGGTTGTGCATTGACGGCAAGAGCTACCAAAACAACTGCTAATAAAGTAAATAATCTAAGAGTTTTCATAATTTTTATATCATTAATGATATGCAAAGTTAATGAATAGTTTTTAGTTTTTAGTTGTCAGTTGTTAGTTTTTTTGTAGTGGCACCCTTTTTTTGTTTGTGACAGAGACGATTTTAAGCGAAGCGCCCCATGCGCGAAGTCGCCTGACGGCGAGAAATCATTCAAATCGTTCCAAATCTAACAAATAATTAATTTGCCTGAAGCCAATAAATATAAAATGTTTGATTTGTTATGATTTGTTGGATTTCTGCGCTAAGCGCACTCTTAAAGGGGCTTGTGTTCAATTATGCATGGAGTATTCAATATTTTTTCTAAAAAATGCTTTTGTTGAAAAAAAAGTGGGAAATAGTTTGCTCATATTGCCGAAAAGCCGTAAATTTGTTACGATTACAAGAAATGTCATTATGTCCGTATAGAAAAACGCATAAGAGAAACTTATTAACCATTACATACATATAACTTAATGAGCTATTTAAAATTTGATAAAAACTTGATGATCAATCTTGAGCAGTCTCTTACAAGGGAGATACTCAGGACCAATCAGTCGGGGGCTTATCATTGCACTACTCTTGTAGGTTGCAACACCCGCAAGCAGCACGGCCTGCTGGTGATTCCCATTCCCGAAATTGACGACAACAGCCATGTGATGCTGTCATCGCTCGACGAGACGGTGATACAGCATGGCGCACCGTTCAACTTGGGCTTGCACCGCTACAAGGGCAATGTGTATAGCCCCAATGGTCACAAATACATTCGCGAATATGACTGTGAGCGAGTGCCCTCGCACCTCTTCCGTGTGGGTGGAGTGATCTTAAGACGTGAGAAAATCTTTATTACCAACGAGAACCGCATCCTCATCCGCTACACGCTGGTTGATGCTCACTCGAAGACCACTCTTCAGTTCAGACCCTTCTTGGCGTTCCGCAATGCCAACGATCTGTGCGTTGAGAACTCGGTAGCCAGCAGAGAGTATCATGAGGTGCACAACGGAATCGCCACCTGCATGTATGAAGGTTATCCCACACTTTACATGCAGTTTAATCACAAGCCAAACTTTGTCTTTGATCCACATTGGTACAAAGGCATAGAGTATATCAAGGACATGGAGCGCGGCATACCTTACACCGAGGACCTGTATGTGCCTGGCTACTTCGAGATAGAAATCAAGAAGGGTGAGCCACTGATTTTCTCGGCAGGTATTGACGAGGTTAACACCCGCAACCTGAGCCGCATGCATGAGGAGGAGGTGCAATCGCGAACCCCTCGCACCAGTTTCTATAACTGCCTCAAGAACAGCGCTAAGCAGTTCTATTTGACCAATGCCGACGGCAACTACATCCTTGCAGGCTACCCCTGGTTCAAGATTCGTGCCCGCGACGAGTTTATCGCGTTGCCTGGCTGCACCATCTCCAACCACCACCGTCCCGATTTCGAGAAAATTATGGACACCGCCAAGGATGCGTTGCTGCGATTCATCGCTGACGGCTCGCTCGACAAGCACCTCAAGGGCATTGACCTGCCCGACGTGCCGCTGTGGGCAATGTGGTCGCTACAGGAATATGCCAAGGACGCTGGTTTCCAAGTTGCCCGTGAGCGCTATGGTGACCTAGTGAAGGCGATGCTCGCTCACATCATCGACGGCAAACATCCAAATCTCAAGCTTGAGGACAACGGCCTGGTGAGCACCGATGGCACCAAGAAGCCAATGTCGTGGATGGACTCTACCCACCCCGACGGCTCGCCAATGGTACCCCGCACGGGCTATCTGGTTGAGTTCAACGCGTTGTGGTACAACTCGCTGATGTTTGCTCAAGAGCTGTTTGGCGAAGTGGAAGGCGAGCAGGAATATGTCGCTTCACTCAAAGAGCTTAGCGACAAGGTGAAACCTGCTTTCGTTGATATGTTCCTCAATGACTATGGCTATCTCTACGACTATGTGGATGGACCTTACGCCGATCCAAGTGTGCGTCCCAACATGATAATCGCTGCTGGTCTTGACTACTCACCACTTGACCGCCGTCAGCGCAAGCGCCTGCTCGATGTGGTAACTCGCGAGTTGCTCACGCCAAAGGGCCTGCGCACCCTCAGCCCTAAGAGCTGGGGCTACAAGCCTTGGTATCTTGGCAATCCAGAGGAACGCGAGGTGGCCTATTATGCCGGCTCGGCACGTCCGTGGCTTATGGGCTTCTATACCGATGCCTATATCAAAGTGTTTGGACTCAACGGCGCATCATTCATCGAGCGCATGATGATAGGCTTTGAGGATGAGATGTCGCAGGGCGGCATTGGAAGCTTGTCGGAACTTTACGACGGCAACCCGCCTTTCATTGGCCGTGGCGCGGTGAGCTATGCGCCCAACGTGGGTGGAGTGCTGCGTGTGTTGCGCCTGTTTAAGAGCATTGGAGTTATAAATTCTTAAAATTTTTGAAGGCAAAGAAGGACAAAACCTTTGTAATTTATATTATTAAGGACAAATGCCACCGCTGGCTCTACCACAGGCATTTGTCAGTAATAAAAGAAATACGCATAGTTGTCCTTAATAGTCTTCCCTAAAAAACTAAATCAATATATGAAGGCTTTAATGTTTGGCTGGGAATTTCCTCCCCACATCTTGGGAGGATTGGGAACAGCAAGTTTTGGTCTTACGAAGGGAATGGCGCAGTGTGGCGACATGGACATCACGTTTGTTATTCCCAAGCCCTGGGGTGATGAGCCCAAAGACTTTGCACGCATCATTGGTGCCAACACCACGCCAGTAGCATGGCGCGATGTGAATTGGGACTATGTGGAAGGCCGCATTGGTAAGGTGCTTAACCCACAGACCTATTTTGACTTGCGAGACCACATTTACAGCGACTTTAACTACATGAATACCAACGACCTGGGCTGCATTGAGTTCTCAGGACGTTATCCCGATAACCTCCTGGAGGAAATCAATAACTACTCGATAGTGGCTGGCGTGATAGCCCGCACAGTAGATTGCGACGTGATTCACTCTCACGACTGGCTAACATATCCTGCTGGCATACATGCCAAGCAGGTGACAGGCAAACCTCTTGTGATTCATGTGCACGCAACCGACTTCGACCGCAGTCGCGGCAATGTGAACCCCACGGTGTTTAACATTGAAAAAGATGGTATGAACAATGCCGACCACATCATCACCGTGAGCAACCTCACACGTAAGACGGTGATAGAGAAATATGGTATCAGTCCCGACAAGGTGACTACAGTGCACAACGCTGTGGAGCCACTGAGTCAGGAACTGCTCGACCTAGAGGTTCCACTCATGCAAGAAAAGGTGGTGACCTTCTTGGGACGCATCACGATGCAGAAAGGTCCTGAATACTTCGTCGATGCCGCATGGCAGGTGCTGCAAAAGGTGCGAAACGTACAGTTTGTGATGGCTGGCAGCGGCGACATGATGGAGAAGATGATACGCCTGGCGGCTCGCCGCCATATTGCTGGTCGTTTCCACTTCACAGGCTTCTTGAAGGGCAAACAGGTCTATGAGATGCTCAAGGCGAGCGACGTGTATATCATGCCATCGGTTAGCGAGCCGTTTGGCATCTCACCGCTCGAGGCGATGCAGATGGGCGTACCGTCGATCATCTCAAAGCAGAGCGGCTGTGCCGAGATTCTCAACAACGTGATAAAGGTAGATTACTGGGATACCAACGCCATTGCCGATGCCATCTACTCGATTATCAAGTACCCCGCCATGTACAAGCAGTTGCGCGAGGCAGGACTTGAAGAGGTGAACCAAATCACTTGGGATAAGGCCGGCGCAAAGGTCATCGACATCTACAAGCGTTTAATAAATAGATAATTATCAACCACAATAATACACCAAGAATCATGAAATCAATCTGTTTCTATTTCCAGATACACCAGCCGTTCCGTCTGAAGACCTATCGCTTCTTTGACATTGGTAACGACCATTACTACTATGATGACTTCGCCAACGATGACATCATCACACGCATTGCGCAGCGCTCTTATTTGCCTGCCAACCAGATGCTCCTCGACATGATTAAGGAGAATGGTAAAAAATTCAAAGTGGCGTTCTCAATCAGTGGCACAGCACTTGAGCAGCTCGAGCAGTATGTGCCTGAGTTTATCGACTCAATGAAAGACCTTGCCGACACTGGCTGCGTGGAGTTCCTCAGCGAGACCTACGCTCACTCGCTCTCGTCGCTCGTTGATCCTGAGGAGTTCATCGCTCAGGTGAAGGCTCACGATGAGAAGATTTATCAACTCTTTGGCCAGAAACCCAAGGTGTTCCGCAACACCGAGTTGATTTATGACGACGACATCGCCGCTATAGTGGCGTCAATGGGCTTCAAGGGTGCTATCACCGATGGCGCAAAGCACATCTTGGGATGGAAGTCCCCTAATTATCTCTACAAAGCAGCTTCGGCACCAAAACTGAAACTGCTCCTCAAGAACTCAAAGCTAAGCGACGACATCTCGTTCCGCTTCAGCAACCCCGAGTGGGCTTCTTATCCGTTGACTGCCGACAAATACATCAACTGGATTGCCACGCTGCCCGAGGAGGAGATGCTCATCAACCTGTTTATGAACTATGAGACATTCGGCGAGCTGCAACCACGTGAGAGTGGCATCTTTGAGTTTATGAAGGCGCTGCCACGCTTTGCCGCAGAGCAGGGCATCGAGTTTATGACACCAAGTGAGGTGGTGAGCAAGATGAAGCCTGTGAGCGAACTCTCGGTAATGCACCCAATCTCGTGGGCCGACGAGGCACGCGACACCAGCGCTTGGATGGGAAATATCTTGCAGGATGAAGCGGTTAACAAACTCTATTGCCTGAGTGAGAGAATACGTCTCATACAAGACAAGCGTTTGCGTCAAGACTGGAACTACTTGCAGGCTAGTGACCACTTCTACTACATGAGCACCAAGCACAGCAGCGACGGCTCGGTTCATTCGCACTACAGTCCCTACGATTCTCCATATGCTGCGTTTACTAACTACATGAACGTGCTTAGCGACTTCTTGATTCGTGTTAGAGAGCAGTTCCCCGAAGAGATTGAGAACGAAGAGCTTAACGCGTTGCTGCTCACTATCCGCAACCAGGAGAAAGAGATTGAGGAGCTGAACCGTGAGGTGGAACTGATGCGCAACAACATCGTTAAGGACACCACTGGCGATTTCGTGCCTAATGTGGAGGAGAAAACGGTAGAGCCAGAGCCTGAACCCGCTCCAAAGAAGGCTCCAGCCAAGAAACCCGCCGAAAAAAAAGCTCCAGCAAAAAAGACTGCAGCAAAGAAGGCTCCAGCAAAAAAGACCGCTGAGAAGAAAGACGCTCCAGCTAAGAAACCTGCCGCAAAGAAAACCACAAAGAAGTGATGGGCAAGAAGAAACTGCTTTATATTCACGGTTTTAGAAGTTCGGCTCAGAGTAGCACAATCCTCAACATCAAGGCTAATTACCATGATGTTGAGGTGCATGCCTTTGATGTGACTCATCATCCTGTGGAGTCGATAAAGAAGATTGAGGACTATATAGCTGAGTGTGACATCGACATCTTGGCGGGTACCTCGCTAGGAGGATTTTACACGCTATGCGCTAAGGTTGACATCCCCAAAATTGCTGTTAACCCCGCAATCGCACCAGAGGATAGTTTGAGCGTCTTGCCCGAGATAGGGCAGGAGGTGGAATATTACAATCCGCGTGAGGATGGAGTAAGGTTTTTCAAGTGCACGCTTGCCGACCTTGACGAGTTTCGAGGTATTAAGAAGTATATAACACCTGTCACCCACATCATTGGAAGCGACAACGATGAACTTCTCGGCGATCTGCGTGAGCAATATCGAGCACTGGTTGGCGACAACTTCCACGAGTCGTCACAATTAGGTCACCGCATCACTCCTGAGTTCACTGCAATTCCCACTGGCGATTTCTACAAAGTGCTGGCTAAGTTCCTATAGAAACTATAGATTGATAAAGATAAGAGGCTGTTAGATAATGTTCTAGCAGCCACTTATTGTGTTTCGTGTATGTTATTTCATCGCTTTGATGATTCGGCGGGTAGCTTCTTCAACAACTGAGCGCTGGGTGGCGAGGTTGATACGGATAAAGCCATTGCCAGCCTTGCCATACATAAGGCCATCATTGACCATCACCTTGCCGTCTTCGAGAATCTTCTTTGTTACCTCGGCGCTGGTCATGCCAGTAGGAGTGACATCAACCCAAGCCAGATAGGACCCTTCCATTGGGGTGATGTGGAAGTCGGGCAATTCTTTCTTCATCATGTCGCACATTACTTTGAAGTTGCCGGCGATATATTCGTTGAACTGCTCAATCCAACTCTCTCCGTGATTGTAGGCTGCCATAAACGCTTCGAGGCCGAAGGGGTTGATGGCGCACACCTGGTTGTCGATGAGCGCTTTGTTGATATCGGCCTTGATGCGAGGATTGCTGCTCACGATAAATGCAGCTTGTAATCCTGCGATGTTGAACGACTTGCTTGGCGAACCGCAGGTCACGCAGTTAGCTTGTGCTTCAGGTGAGATTGAAGCAAAAGGAGTATAATGCTCGCCTGGCATCATCATCTCGCAGTGAATCTCGTCGCTCACAACAGTTACACCATGCTTGAGGCACAGCTCATTGACCTTAAGTAGTTCCTCTTTGCGCCACACGCGTCCTGCAGGGTTATGAGGGTTGCAGAAGAGCAAGGTGTGGGTTTTCTCGTCGGCGAGGGCGTTGTCGAGAGCATCGTAGTCGATAGAGTAAGAGTAGTCTTCATTGTAAGTCAGTGGCACCTCAACGGGAGTGCATTTGTTGCTCTCGATGCAAGTGAAGAAGCAGTTGTAGATGGGAGTAAGAATCACTACATTCTCGCCTGGTTTGGTGCCCGCTTTGAGAACAGCGTCAATGGCTGGAACCACACCGGTTGTGTATTCTATCCACTCGCGGTTGATATGCCAGTTGTGGCGGCGGTCAAACCAGTTGATAATTGAAGTGAAGAACTCTTCTGGCACGTTGGCATAGCCAAACACACCATGTTCTAAGCGTTGTTTCAGGGCATCCATAATGCATGGCGCTGCCTTGAAGTCCATGTCAGCAATCCACATGGGGATAACATCGTCGCTAGGACAGTGATCCCATTTCACTGAATGAGTGTTGTGACGGTCGATGATCTCGTCAAAGTTGAATTTCTCGTTGTTCATTGTTCTATGGTTAGTTATGTTTTTATGATGCAAAGTTAATGCTTTTATGGTTTATTATAAAATATTTTGAGAAGTTTAACTGCTTGAGATGATACTTTTTTTAGACCACCGTCCTGACCATAGCCTGATGAGGAAGATTGTGCCCCTTACCCACAACTCGATGCACATAGCAATCCACACGCCAATAAGACCTAAAGAGGGTGCCAACAAAGCAGCAAGGGTGATACGCACAATCCACATGCTGCCTAGATTCATCGTGCTGGGAATGAGTGTGTCGCCTGCTCCTACCATCACTCCGTAACACACGATCGAGGCACCAAATAGCGGCTCAGCCCACGCCTCGATGCGCAGGCATTGAGCACCCAAGTCAACAATGTCTTGCACTGGCGACATTACCGACATCATCTGTGGGGCGAAGATATACATCAACACTCCTAGCGTCGTCATCGACAATACTCCCAGCGTAACGGTGATGTGAGCAAAACGTTTTGAGAGATCAAGGCGTTTTGCTCCAGTGCTCTGGCCCACGAGTGTGGTAGCAGCCTCGGCAAGGCCATAACCAGGCATATAGCAAAGCCCTTCGGCAGTGACTGCAAAGGCGTTGGCGGCAATGGCAATGCTTCCTAGCGGTGCCACAATGACAGTGGTGGCAATATATGCTCCGCACATCATCACTTGCTGTAAACCGATGGGAGAACCTATCTTAACTGCTTTTTTAATGCAATCGAGAGTGGGAATGAAACTGCCTTTGGTGCCTTTGAGTTTCAAATCTCTTGACTTGAAAAGGAGGAAATATAACATCAATAGGCAAGTTACTACTTCGGCTAACACAGTGCCTAATGCTGCACCTATTACACCTAGTCCTGCTCCTGGCACATGTAGCGCATATCCCGCTATTGAGATGTCTTGACTAGGAAAGATAAACAGAAAGTTAAACACAACATTAAGCACACACATTAAAATGTTGAGCATGCCTGGCACTTTCATGTTGCCGCTGCTGCGCAACATTCCTCCTGCAAGCAGTTCTATCTCTAGGAATGGAAGGAACAGCGCTAGGATAAAGAAATAACGCGACGAATTGGGGCAGATGGCATCATGTCCGCCAAGCCAGTGGGGCAAGTAGCCGCTGATTAGGCATCCAACTAAAGCGAGCGCAATGCTGAAGATCATGCAGCATAGAAAAGATTGGCGTAGCACACAACGAGCATCATTACTACGGTTGGCTCCAAGGAGGTGGGCCACTTGCACGGTAAACCCCATTGCTGCGGCACTCAGCAGTCCGCCAAAGAGCCAGGTAGAACTAGCAACCAAACCAATAGACGCGCTGTCGTTGGCACCCAATTGTCCCACCATCGAAGAGTCGATATACTCCATAACGATAATCGACAGTTGGGCAAGGATGGCTGGCGTGCTAAGAGCAACGGTAAGCCTGAGCTGTTGCTTCAACGTCATTGAAGCGCCAGTCTTTATCATGTCGATAAGTTTATCCTTGTCAGTAGTTGCCATTGTGAGTTCCTATATATAATAAGGTGTAGTGACTAACCTAACCAAAGTGCAAAAATACAGAAAAATAGTTGAAATACAGTTGTAACTGTTGGTTTTTAGACAAAGAAAAAAGCCCCACAACTTGTGTGAGGCTTTTTTAATCATTCGACGTTAATTCTGAAGTCAGAATTATTTGTTACGTACGATAGTTACGCAACGGCCGAGAGGAGCGCTCTGTGCACCGTAAACATCGGGGTGGTTAGCGTTGTTAGTCTCAGTGCTGAGACGGCCACCGTTGATGCCCTTATCCTCAAGAGCCTTCTTAACGCCGTTTACACGGTCGTGACGGAGCTTAATGTTGATCTCGTCGTTACCAGTGTAGTTGTCGGCCCAACCAGTGAGAGTGTAGTTGTCGTTCTCGTTGTTCATTACGTCAGCAACTGCGTTAACAACTTCCATTTGTACTGGAGTGATGTAAGATTTACCTCTTGGATAGTAGATAGTTGCAAGAGGAGCCTCTTTTGCTGGTCCAGGCTTGTCACACTTGTGGTTCTTCTTCCAGTTCAAGCAGTCGTTGAGCTGGTTCTCGAGGTCGCGGATCTTAGCGTTAGCTTGAGCAAGCTTGTTGCGAAGAGCTTCGAGCTCGGGAGTTGGATCTGGATACTGTGGGCAGATAGGTACCACGGGAGCATTCCACTCAGTCTTACCAAACTTGTAAGCGAAACCGAGTTGAGCACTTGGGTATTCATTCCAAGTCTTGTGTCCATAACCATCCATGTGCTCCTGAATCATGTCGAAACGGAGGTCGAGCAGGAGGTCAACGTGTTTGCCAAGAGCAAAGGTGTTGAGCAAACCAGCTTGGAGGGCGAAGTTGCGATCGTGCCAGCCTTCTTTGCCATTGTTATAGCCACCATACTTCCAGCTGCCTTTACCATCTCTCTGGTCTTTGTAGAAGTTCCAGCTAGTAGAAGCACCAGCATAAACAATAGCGTTGTAGAAACGACCAGGTTTGTAACCGCAGAGCCAGTTTGTAACATTGAACAGAACGTCGCCAGTTACACCGATGCGGTTGAACTTCTGGCCTGGTAATTGAACGCCATCTTTCATTTGGTCAGCCATGTCAGTACGGAGACCAATAGCGTCAGATTGACCAGCAACACCCTTCATCTGCTCGAAATGACCGCCGATGCGAACACCCAGCAGTGGAGAGAACCACTTACCGATGAACAAATTAGCTTTGGGGGCGAGGATGCGTTTGCCAAGTTTCATGTTGGCATCTTTGTAAGACATCAATACACCTACACCGCCTGTTGCCTGTACGAACCAGTTGTCTTGCATACGATTGAAGATGTAGCCTTGAGCTGGATCCTCTACGTACTGTACCTCCTGAGCATTAACTGCAGGGGCCAAGAAAAGAGCACATGCACATGCAAGTAATGTAATCTTTTTCATAGACTTACGTTTTTTTAAATAAAAATTTTTATTTGTTAAACACTAAAATAAATTATATACCTTATCAAAACATTGTGCAAATATACACCTTTTTTTTTGATTGTTAATCATTTTCCCAAAAAAATCTTCAAAAAAAGGTCATTTTTTGCGTTTTTTGAGGGTTTTTTGGATTTCTGAGGCAATATTTTGGGGTGAAAAGCCAAATTTCTCGTCCAAAATCTTGTATGGAGCAGAGGCGCCAAAGTGGTCAAGTCCGAAAATGTCTCCGTTGTTGACCACACTTTGCAAAGTTGAGGGTAGTCCAGCGGAAAGTCCGAAGGCTGGCAATTCTGGTGGAATTACCTCATTTTGGTATTCCTCGGGTTGGTTTTTGAACAAACCGATAGATGGAATTGAAACAATCTGCACCTTGAAGTCATGTTCAGCCTTGATGATCTGAGTAGCCTCAACAAGTGTCGATACTTCCGAACCATTGCCCACTAGCACTATCTCGGGATTATCGTCTTTATATAATATGTATGCACCTTTTTCTGCCTGCAGGGCGTCATTGTAGCGAGCTGCGTAGTCTTCACCATGCTGAGATGGCAGGTCGGGAATGTTCTGGCGCGAAAGGATGAGGGCAGTGGGGGTGAGGGTGTTTTCCATCGCCATCTTCCATGCCACGGTACACTCGGCACTATCGGCGGGACGTAAAACTAGCACGCTGTTTCGACCGCTGTGGTTCTTGAGTTCTTCCATGAGGCGAATTTGTGCCTCTTGCTCCACAGGTTCGTGTGTTGGTCCATCCTCGCCCACGCGGAATGCGTCGTGAGTCCAGATAAACTTCACGGGCAACTCCATCAGGGCTGATAGTCGAACAGCAGGTTTCATATAATCACTGAAGACGAAGAAGGTACCGCAAGCAGCAATCATGCCACCATGCAAGGCGATACCGTTGATAAGAGCTGTCATCGCAAGTTCGCTCACGCCGGCCTGCAAGAATGCTCCCTCAAAGTCGCCTCGAGTGAATGCCTTGGTCTTCTTTAGGAAACCATCGGTCTTGTCGCTGTTGGCAAGGTCGGCGCTCGACACTATCATGTTGCCCACGCCTTGTGCTAATGCTCCCAGTACGTTGGCGCTCGAAGCTCGTGTGGCTAGGCCTGGCTTATGTTCGATTGCAGCATAATCGATGGCGTCAACTTCACCTCTTATATATCGTTCAAGTTGTTCGGCCTTTTCGGGATTGGCATTGCGCCACGCTTGCTCTTGAGCTTTGCGCTCGGCAACAATGGCGCGAAGCTGCTCGGCGCGTTTAGCATATAGCTCTGCGGTCTCTGGAAAGACTTGCCAAGGATTGTCAGCGTCTCCACCCAGGTTCTCGATGGTCTTCTCGAAGCTAGCTCCAGACTTGCTCAGTGGGTTGCCGTGGGTGCTGCACTGGCCTTCGAAGTTCTTGCCGTCTTCGGTCACGCAGCCGCGCCCCATTATAGTCTTGCCTATGATTATAGTTGGACGCTCGGTCTCCTGCTGTGCCTTAACTATTGCGTCGGCGATGGCTACAGGATTTGTGCCGTCAATCTCGATGACGTTCCAGTTCCAGGCGCGGTATTTCATAGCGGTGTCCTCGCAACTCACGGCGTCGCACATGGTGGAAAGTTGTACCGAGTTGCTGTCGTAGAACATGATGAGATTGCTTAGTCCTAGTAGGCCTGCTAATCGTCCTGCCTCTTGCGATATGCCCTCCTGCACGCCACCATCGCTAATGAAAGCATAAGTCTTGTGTGCAAATGCTTCGCTGAAATGTGCAGCGATGAATCGTTCGGCGATGGCACATCCAACTGCCATCACATGGCCTTGTCCTAATGGGCCACTGGTATTCTCCACTCCGTGCTCCACGTCGAGTTCAGGATGGCCAGGAGTGATGCTCCCCCAAGAGCGGAAAGCCTTGATATCGTCAATAGTGTACTTGCCAGTCATGAACAGAGTGGCATAAAGCATTGGCGACATGTGGCCAGGATCTAAGAAGAAGCGGTCACGCGAGAACCAGCGTGGATCATCAGGATCATGAACAAGGAAAGAACTGTAAAGCACGTTAGCAAAATCAGCTCCACCCATGGCACCGCCTGGGTGCCCCGACTTGGCGTTCTCAACCATAGCGGCAGCAAGAATGCGGATGTTGTTGGCCGCACGAGTCATCATTTTATCGTTTATCATATAATAATTATATTTAGATACATATTACGTCACGAAGATACAATATATTTAAATAATGTGCAAGAGTTTTTGCTGTTTTGTGAGAAAAAAAAGACAAAAAAGGCACCGAGTGACGCTCGGTGCCATAAAAAGATGTGAAAAATGCTTATCTTTTATTCATTTGCTGTAGCTTTGACGGCCTTCGCTGGTCGGCTGCCGATGAGTGCATAGAACAGGATGTAGGCAGCGCATGAGAGCGGGATGATGTAGCTTAAGATATAGCTGTTGGTGATGTCGGCAAGCCAGCCTTGCAATGGAATGAGGATACCTCCACCAAACACCATCGTCATGAATGCTCCCGAAGCTATGCTGGTGTACTTGCCAAGTCCTTCAACCGACATATTGAAAATGCCTCCCCACATCACTGATGTGCAAAGTCCCACAAGCACAAAGAATAAAACGCCTATTGGTGTCTTGCCCCAAACGATCTGCATTTTGCCCCAGTCGATACCTGGCATGTTGAATGTGATGTCTTTTGGCAAGAAAATGCCAAGCAGAAGTAGGATTATTGCCATTATGGCGCAGAATGACACCTGCTTGCGGCTGCTCACTTTGGCACCAATCATGCCACCAATAAAGCGCCCTATAAGCATTAGGAACCAGTAGATTGCGACAATGCCGCCCGCAATAGTGGCGTTCATCATAACTCCAGCCTCCTCATTTTCTTGAACCTCGGCCGTGAGTATGCCTTTTTCAATGTGTTCGGCAGTCGTTATGATGTCTTCTTCCAAGTCGGCTACTAAAATGGAGTCGGCTCTTCCCTTTTCATTGTCGGGATAATCTTCCTGCTTGAGATTCATGATGCTGTCATGGTTGGTTGTCACTTTGTGGTAAGCAATAGCGGCAAGTTTGGGGTCTTTGCCTTTATGCTGATTTAGCACTTCAGCCTTCTTGGTGATTATCTCAGGGGTGTCAGCGGTGAGGTATTGCAAGGCGTAGGTTGGAGGACCCACTTCAAGACCCATATAGAGGAAGATGGCGAGAATTCCAAGGTTAAAGTGACGGAATGAGAATGCGCCATATTTTCTCTCAACTTTCTGAACAGCATTGTCGCTATCGGTAGCCTCGTCTTCTTGTTTAGGTTCTTCAATTACAGTGAAAGTAAGTATAATGAAAGCTATAACAAATACTGTAATTGCTGCAATTAGTGCTGGAGTAGCGTCTTCAATCTTGGCGTGGGCAGCATCGGCAATGAGCGAGCCCATGATGATTGTGACAGCAACAGCGGCAAGGGAGTTGCACACGCCACCAAACTGCACGAGCTGGTTACCTTTGTTACCACCACCGCCCATGGTGTTGAGCATTGGATTGACAACCGTGTTGAGCATACACATGCAGAAACCTGCAATGAAAGCGCCTAGTAAGTAAACCCAGAAACTCTCAATGCTATCCCATCCACTCATATACTGAATGAACACGCCCAAAATACCAATAAAGATCGCTAGTAACGCGGTCTTCTTGTATCCAAATTTCTTAAGGAGCATACCGCTCGGGATACCCATAACCAGATAGGCGATGAAATTGGCGGCATTACCTAATTGTGCTGCGAAACTTGACGCATGGAACTGATTTTTAACGATTACAGCCATGGGACTGCAAAGGTTGGTCACAAATGCTATCATTGCGAATAGGAAGAACATCATAATGATAGCAATCCATTGTTTCTTTTTTTGTGCCATAGTTTTATAGTATATTTTAACGTTAATAATCTATTATCTGAAAAGAACGTATAAAGTTAAACATTAAATTTTAATGCAATGCAATAAATAGACGATTTTTCAATATTCTCTAGCTCCAAAAATATTGGTGCCGATGCGCACATATGTTGCTCCGTGCTGCACTGCGATGTGCCAGTCGTCGCTCATTCCCATACTTATCTCTTTGAAGGCAGTGTCGCCAGCAAAGTACTTGTCGCGAAGGGTGGTGAATGTGTTATGTACCAGTTCAAACTCGCTTGTCACCTGCTTCATGTCATCGGTGAAGGTTGCCATCGCCATCAGTCCGGCTATGGTTACATTGCTCAAATTGGTGAAAGCACCCTCGGCGGCCACTTTTAGCAATTCATCAACAGTGAAACCACTCTTTGTCTGCTCTTTAGCCACATGAAGCTGAAGTAACACATTAACATTGCGGTTAATTCTAGCAGCTTCCTTATTAACAAGTTGAAGCAATTCTATAGAGTCGATACTTTGTATCGTTGATGCCCAGGGAATTATCATGCGCACCTTGTTCTTTTGCAAGTGCCCTATAAAGTGCCACTCAATGTCGCTGGGCAATTGTGGTGCCTTTGCCGCCATTTCTTGTGCACGGTTTTCGCCGAAAATGCGCTGCCCTGCATCGTATGCCTCCATAATTTTCTCTACAGGGTGGAATTTCGATACCGCTACTAGTTTTACACCTTCAGGTAGCTGCGCTGTTATGTGTTCTATATTTTGAGCGATAGACATATGCTTATTTCTCTTTTTTCTCAGCCTTGTCAGCGAGAGTTTCGGTGAGGTTTGCAGCAAAAACATCCATCAGAGGGGTCTCGTCGATGGCGGCAATCTCATAATCAAATGCAGTGCCGCGCATGTTCTCGAGGAATATATTGAGGGCTTCTTTAAACTCGCTAGCCTGTACTAGAGAGTTGCTTGATGTGCGTTTTTCGGCAGCGGTCTTCTCGTCGATGGTTATCATGTTTATTTTCACCTTGTACCAGCGGTCGCCGCCTAGATGGAAGAAAATATCGTCAAATTTCACCTTTTTCACAGCCGTGACAGCAAACTCGCCAGTGGTGAATGGCATCATCTCCTCGGTGATGCGTGCCTCGGCTTCAGTAAACGAGAGAGCGTCAACGAGATAAGGTTCAGTAACAGTCTTCTGCGCGCCAGTCTCAAGCGTGCGGTCATATTTTACTTTACATTCAAAATAGGTTGCCATAATGCTATTTATGTTATTCGGTTGAAAAATACTTGTTTGTGCAATAGCTGTAATTAAAAACGGCTACAAAGGTACAAAATAAAGACGAGAAATCGCCCAAAGTGTGAATAATTTATTATTTTTGCACAAAATTAGTGCAAGGTGAGAGCAGAGCAAAATAATAAACGAAGTTTTTTATTTTTTATGCCGAATCCCCGCCTAATTTATCCAAAATTATTGCAAGGTGAATGAAATCCAAACTTTTTGAGATTTCTGAACCGCCGCCTAATTTATCTAAAGTTTCATTGACTGGAAATGCTATGAGTGATTTTTACAAGACATTGAAGGGCGTTTCGCAGGGCATCTATAAGGAGAAGATGAGCAAATTTATCGCTATTGCTCAGCCTGCAGCTAATGCCGATGAGGCAAAGGCGCTGATTAAGCAGATTGCCAATAAATATCACGATGCGCGTCACTGCTGTTGGGCGTATATGATAGGCACCGACCGTAGTGAGTACCTCTCTAGCGACAACGGTGAGCCTAGCGGCACGGCGGGTAAACCCATCTTGGGACAAATCAACTCCTTTGGACTCACTAATGTGGTGATTGCTGTGGTGCGTTATTTTGGAGGCATCAAGCTTGGCACATCTGGACTTATTGTCGCCTATCGTGAAGCGGCCCGCACTGCTATAGAGGCGGGTGAGATTCTCGAGTGCCACGAACAGGCAACTCTCTCGTTCACATTTCCTTACCTTGCCATGAACGACGTGATGAAATTAGTGAAAAACGGGGACCTCAAAGTCCTTGATCAGCAATTTGACAATGTGTGCACCATGACCGTCCAAACTGATGCCGACAAAATGCCCTCAATACGTGAGCGCATCACCAAAATTGATGGTACATCCTTTATAGAATAATCCTTTAAGACCTTGGCGAGAAGATAAAGCGGCTGCGGACTCTGGTGAGATCATCGGCATTAATGTCGAGGCGTACGTTCATTGGGTCACTGTCGTCGATGGTGATATGTGCCTCGCTGTCGTAATATGCTTCTTTGACAAACGCGATTTCCATACGCTCGATGAAATTCTCGGCATGCCACTGCATCGGGAAAGTATTGACCAAGTGTTCAAGATAGCGTACGGTATTTACATGACCGTTGAAGTCGATGTCGGTATAGCGGAAGCGAAAGTCCTCGTTGCGTGTGGGTTCAAAAGGCCTGAGGCGACTCTGTGGCTCGATGGGGCAGGGGTGCTGGGTAACATTTGCCGAAATATAGCTTAGCTTGGATATATCCACACTCTCACGTGTGTTTAGGTTAATGACTACCCAAATGGTGCGTGCATAACCTATTACGTTGCCATTGTTGTCGCTGATCTCCATGTTGCGCTGAGAGAAGTGGCGGTTGTAGTCTTCAATCCATGTTGTGAGGGAGTACCACTCATCTACGCGCGGATAGCGCTTCATCTCAATGGTTACGCGTGATAGCACCCATCCTTGACCATCCTCGATGAGGCGGGAATAACCTACTCCCCACGTGTTGGCATGGTTTGTTGCTACTTCAATAATTCTGTTCATCAGCAGCGTGAGGGGCATCTCGGCCTGTGGGTTACACTCTCCTGCCGAGAGGTAGAACGATTGTTTGTATTCTTTCAGGTTGGGATTACTCTCTATCATTTTATTCCTGTGTGTTTTTTGAGTTCTTTTGTTGTGCTATGTTTCTTGCCGTTGAGGTCATAAATGTATTGATTGGTGTGCTTTGGGGGCATCTTCTTGGCGTTGTCAAATTTCTCGGGATTAGTGATACGAGTAAATACCACTCGTTGAATCTTAGTTTTGTCGCATCGGCCTATGCCATAGCCCATCTCGGCGGGGTTCTCGCCTGGTCCGTTACTGCTCCAGTAGGTGACGTAGCCCTCATTGTCGATACCCATGAAAATTACACTGTGTCCATGTTCCTGCAGGTCGTCTTTGTTGCCGTTGTCGCCAATGATTGCTCCGCTGTCGTCGTCGCGGTTCCAGAATATCTTCATGAAGTCACCGGGCACAGCCTGTTGCCAGATTGGCAGGTTGCGCCACTCATCGTCGGTGAGGTAGCGCTCATCGGGAGTCTCTTTGCATGCCGCTGTCTTTGCGCCGCGATAGGCAGTAAAGTTGTAGCCTGCCTTTAATTCGTGAATGGTCACAGCTACTGATGGGCCATTGCCGTTCATGCGCCCCCAGAATCCTTCACCGTCGCTCTGGTAGTAGCCTTGTGGATTCATGTTATCGACGATGCCCACAAATGGCTTCATCGCTAACCATGCCTCACGTGATATTTTGTGTTCTTTATCCCATATTAGCAAAGCTTTGATTAATGCCAGGTAGGTTGCACTGGAGCAGAATGATGGTTGTGCCATTTGGAGGTCAAGCACGGGTCTAGAATCGGCGAGTGCCATTTTGTAGGCTTGATGCATTCCTTTCCATGCTGTTTTTTTGAAGGTGTCGTTAGGCATAGCACCAGTGTAATAACCGCCATTTTGCGGAAATGAATCAACTGCGGCTAGTACGCACTGCTGCCATTCCTGGTTGATTTTGTTTTCGTCAGCAATCGCAATGGGAGCTATCACTAAGATGATTAAAATTGAAACTATAACGTGTTTCATAATTGCTCGTTATTTTGTTTTGTGCCGCAAAATTACTCAAAAGATTCAAATATTCAAGTCATATTTCATGAATTTATAGATTACCCTTAATAATACTTTATTTTTATAAATAAATAAGTATAATAAATATTGTATAAAGAAAAAATAGTACCTTTGTGGTCGTTTTTATAAAATCATCTCAAAACTGTTATAAACACTATGTTCAATATATTCAAAAAGAAGTCTAAAGAAGCCGCTAAGCTGTTCTATCACACCGATATGCACTGTCACATCCTCCCAGGTGTGGATCATGGTTCGCAGGATGTTGGTCAGTCACTTGAGATGCTCAAGGCTGAGCTCAATATGGGAATTACACATGTAATATGCACATCGCATGTTACTGCCGAGACTTTCGAGAACACTCCCGAGACATTGAACGCCGCTTTCGACGTGCTCAAGGCAGCTATAAAGGAAGAGGGTTTGCCCATTGAAATTTATCTCTCGGCAGAGTACCGCATCGACGAGTACTGGACCAAGGAATATGAGGCTGGCCACGTGCTTCCCATGCCTGGCAAGCGCATTCTCCTTGAGAACTCCTTTGCCCAGGAACTAATAGGCATTGACGACCTGCTGTTCAATCTTCAGATTGAAGGTTATTTCCCCATTATCGCTCATCCCGAGCGTTATCGCTACTATTCCATGAGGAAAGATCGTTTCAAATCGCTTCATAGTGCCAGTGTTAAGTTCCAAGTCAATATTCTGTCACTAGCCGGTTACTTTGGCAAAAGTACGCGCGAGACCGCTTTGTGGCTCATTCAGAATAACTTGTGTGATATGTTTGGTAGCGATATGCACAATATGGAGCATGCCGAGATTATCATGGACTATATTAGCTCAAAGGAGTGGCGCAAGTTGTGTGAGAAATATGACTTGCCCCGACGCATTATCAACGACCGCGAGTTTGGACTGTAAACACGCCTATTCTTGCTAATCCACTTATGGCTTCACTTAAGATAAAGAGACTTTATTGGTTCATGTTAAAGACATTCTTGCCTTTATTCATGATGACTTTCTGTATATGTCTTTTTATCGTGATTATGCAGTTCTTGTGGAAATACATCGACGAGCTGGTTGGTAAGGGGCTGAGTGTAGATTTGATAGGCGAACTTTTCTTCTATGCTGCAGTATCGATGGTGCCACTGGCGTTGCCTCTGTCGATATTGCTGGCGTCTCTCATGACATTTGGTAACCTTGGTGAGCATTTCGAGCTCACTGCAATGAAGTCGAGTGGAATATCATTGCTCAAGGTTATGAAACCGCTCACTGTGTTTATTGCCTTGGTGAGTGTGGGAGCGTTTTTCTTTCAGAACGACGTGTTGCCGCAGTCGCAGGTGAAGATGTGGACTCTGCTCTACTCGATGCGTCAGAAATCACCCACCCTTGACATCCCTGAGGGTGCAATTTATAGTCAGATTCCAGGCTATAACCTCTATGTTAAGCAGAAGAACCCCGAGACCAATATGCTCTATGGCGTCCTCATTTATGATGTGTCAACATCCTCAATTTATCCGCGCATTGTGGTTGCCGATTCAGGCAAGTTGAGTATGGATCCAAGTAAGACCCATTTGGTGCTATCGCTCAATCACGGTAATTGGTATGAGGATTTGGCGCCCGATGCCACAATGAGCAACGAGCTAGGCAGCGACATGTATCGCCGAGAGGCATTTAAGAGCAAGGAGATCATAATTCCATATGATGACAATTTCAATCGTATGGATGACGAAACCATGCGGCAGCAGTATATAGGCAAGAATATAACCGAGCTCAGGCATACTATTGACTCGGTGACTGTGAAGGTTGATTCGGTTGGCGATGAGGTGACTCGTGAGCTAAGGTTGACGCCCACCTTGGGAGTGCCTATGTGCCGCCTTGATCAAGACCACGATGCTGCCGATCTAACCCCTGTAAAACCTGTTGTGATGACACGTGAGATAGACTTCGACTCGCTCATGGCAGCACAATCATTATATATTCAGCAGTCGGTGACTGCCCGTGCTATCTCTAACCTGAAGATGAACAAACATAACTATGAGTTCAAGAACTATATGACCGAGGAACACCGCTTCGTCATTAGGCGACATGAGATAGAATTGCAAAAGAAATTCACTCTCTCGTTAGCGTGCCTTATATTTTTCTTCATTGGAGCGCCATTAGGAGCTATAATCCGCAAGGGTGGATTGGGTACACCCATCGTCATCTCGGTGTTGCTGTTTATCGTCTATTATATTATCGACAATATGGGCTACAAACTGGCTCGAGAAGGTCGCTGGCAAGTGTGGCAGGGCATTTGGCTCAGCTCAGCTGTGTTGCTGCCATTGGGCATTTTCTTGACTCATAAGGCGGTAAATGACTCGGCAGTATTCAATCCCGACGCTTATCGCAACTTCTTCCGCCGACTGCTTGGCTTGCACCAGACTCGCCACCTAACCCTCAAGGAGGTCATTATCGAGGAGATGGAGCCAGCAACAGCTCTTGCTATGATAGGCTCTCTCAAGGAGCAATGCAACGAGTTCCTTGCTCGCTACAAGTCTCGCCAGAACTATCTTACGTATCTCCAGAATGGATATGATAAGCCTCAACTGCGAGCTCTCTCCGACGAGATTGAGAAGGTTGTTGATTATCTCTCCAACTCCCGCGACCAGCAGGTACTCAACAAGGCGATGGATTATCCCATCATCAGGCAGATGCTCACTTATCATGTCACAAACTACAAGCATGTGGGTACCGCCCTTGCAGTGCTTTTCCCAGTAGGATTGCCACTATACTTGGTGGGTACACATCATCAGTCTAATCTCAAGAAAGAGATTGCTACAGCTGTTAAAGTGTGCGACGAGATGACTCAGATTCTCACTCTTTTGGAAAAAAAGTGACAAAAATTTCATTATGTGATAATTAATATGTATTTTTGCATTTTATTTCGGGAAAATAGTGAATAATATTATATAATGAGTATATGTTTTAAATTTATTGAAGTATGAAAAAGTTTTTATTACTTGCTGTTGCTGCCATGACATTGAGCGCAGCTTCGGCACAGGTTACCGTACAAGGTAGCAAATGGTATGACAACATTTCGGTGACTTTGAAGGGTGGTATCGTTTCGCCATTCCAGCACTATTCGTTCTGGAAGGCTGCCCGTGGTGTGGGCGGTCTTGAACTGCGCAAGCAGATTACTCCAGTTTGGGGACTCGGTGTAGAAGGCGAGTGGTCTATCAACACTTCGTCTTGGACTAAGGGTTATGGCGAGCACACTTCGGTATGGGCCCCTCATAGCAAGACTATAGTTGACCACCAGTTGGTGGGCGCTTTTGGTACCGTGAGCCTTACTAACCTGCTTCTCGGTTATCCAGGCATGCCACGCACTCTTGACGTGGAGGCAGTGCTTGGCGCCGGCTGGTGGCACGCCTATAAGACTGGCGAGATTCTTGGCCCCGATGAGGAGCTAAATGATCTTGCCGATAAGAACTCTTGGTACACCAAGGCTGGTTTGAACCTTAACTGGAATATGGGTGAGTCGAGAGCTTGGACTCTGTCGCTCAAGCCTGCTGTAGTTTGGTATATGGGCCGTGGTGCTTCTCAGCAAACCAACGTGTTTAACGCCAACACAGCTGCTGTGGAGATTGAGGCTGGTATCACTTACCACTTCAAGAACCACACTGGCGCACACTACATGACTCTTTGCCCAATGCAATACACCCAGGCCGACCTTGACGCAATCAACGCTCAAGTTAATGACTTGCGTGGCCAACTCAGCAAAGCTAAGGCCGATGCTGACGCTGAACGCGCACGTGCAGCCCGCCTGCAGCAAGAGCTCGATGAGTGCAACAAGCGTGAGCCAAAGGTTGTGACTCAAACTAATGTTATCGACAACAGCGTTGAGAATCTTGAGACCAACGTTTACTTCGAGATTGGTAAGAGCGTGGTAAGCACCGCTCAGATGCCTAACGTTGAGCGCGTGGCTATCTTCTTGAAGAATCATCCTGAGGCTACTTGCATCATCAAGGGTTATGCTTCTAAGGACGGACCAGAGGATCTCAACATCCGCTTGGCTAACGCTCGTGCAAAGACCGTTTATGACCTGCTCACTGGCAAGTACAAAATCAAGGGCAGCCGCATCCATTATGAGGGCAACGGCATCAGCGAGATGTTCAGCGAGCCTGAGTGGAACCGCGTTTCAATCTGCACTATCCAGAACAAGATTAAATAATGTTCTGAACCGTAATGAATAGTCAAGGAGCCTTGCGCTAAGCAAGGCTCCTTGTTGTTTTATATAATTTATATAAGCTTTATACTGTCAGAATTTCTTACATATTATCCTTCCAAATCATCATATTTTTGGAAGAGGAAGTCGTTGTAGGGGAATCGCTGAGTGTGTATTAACTTGGCTTTCTCGTAGAGGAGTTGTTTAAGGGCGTCGATATTGATGAGTTTCTTGGCACTGATGAAGACGCAGTTGTTTCCCATGCGCGACATCCATGTCTCTTGGAGTTCATCAAGAGGAATGTTCTCCCGCAGTCGTGGTGTGAGGTCATCTTCGTCTTTTTCAACGTAGGAGAACTGGTCAATCTTGTTGAAAACCATAATCATCTCCTTGTTGCCAGCGTCACACACATCTTGCAGAGTGCGGTTAACAACCTCAATCTGCTCCTCAAACTGAGGGTGAGAGATGTCAACAACATGAATTAACAGGTCACTGTCGCGCACCTCGTCGAGGGTGGTCTTGAACGACTCCACGAGGTGGTGTGGTAGCTTGCGAATAAAACCCACGGTATCGGTAAGAAGGAATGGGAGGTTTTCGATAACCACTTTGCGGACTGTGGTGTCGAGAGTTGCGAAGAGCTTGTTTTCGGCAAAGACATCGCTCTTGCTGAGCATGTTCATGATAGTTGACTTGCCTACATTGGTATATCCCACAAGCGCCACGCGTGTGAGCTTACCGCGGTTTTTGCGTTGTATGGTCTTCTGCTTGTCCCAGTTCTCAAGTTTTTGCTTGAGTAGAGATATTTTCTGCTTGACGATGCGGCGGTCGGTCTCAATCTGCTCCTCACCAGGACCACGCATACCGATACCGCCTCGCTGTCTCTCAAGGTGTGTCCACATGCCAGTGAGCCTGGGCAGCAGGTACTGGTATTGTGCCAGCTCTACCTGCATTTTGGCATTTGCCGTCTGTGCTCGCTTGGCGAATATGTCGAGGATAAGGCTGGTGCGGTCGAGCACTTTCACTCGAAGCACCTTCTCTATGTTCGACACCTGTTTGGGGCTTAGGTCATCATCGAAAATAGCAAGGCTGATGTCGTTGTTCTCAATATAGGTCGCGATTTCTTCAAGCTTGCCTTTTCCCACGAATGTGGTGCGGTTAGGGGCGTCGCACTTCTGCGTGAACTTTTTCACTGTCACAGCGCCGGCTGTCTCGGCGAGGAAGTCAAGCTCATCGAGATATTCTTTAGCTTTGGCCTCGTTTTGCTGCGGAGTAATTAAACCCACCAGCACCGCGCGCTCTTCTTCTACGGTGCTTATACTGCTGCGTTTCTGGTCGTCAAGTAGTCCCATATGGTTTTATCAATGTATTACGTGTGCAAAGGTAATAATAAAGTAGGTAATAATCAAGAAAAAATCACCACTGCCGTAGTGGGGCAGTGGTGATAGACTCACAAAATGAGCTTGATGCTTTTATTTTTTAGGAGCTACTTTAGTGTAGCGCTTGTTGAGTTCGTTAACAACCTCGTTGGTGATGTCGAGATTAGAGTTCATGAAAGAGCCTGGTTGCTTAATCAGAATCATGTCGTAGTGATTCTTGTTGGCATATTCTCTCAAGAAGTTCTCGACTGAGTCGTTAAGTTGCTTTTGGCTCTGCTGCATTTGGTTCGCACTGCTTTCCTGAAGCTTAGCGAGCTCGTTCTGCGCATTTTGCTGCATTTGCTGCAGTTTCTGCATGTCGGCATTGTAGGATGTCTCAGTATATTGGTTGTTCTGATACTTCTGCTTCATGCTGTTTTCAAAGTTGGTGATTTGGTCGCTGAGTCGGCGTCCAGCTTGGTCATACTCGTTCTCGAGTCTTGTCGCCATCTCTTGGAAGTCTTTAGCAAGGTTGTAGTTCTTTATGATGCTGTCTTCCTCGATATACCTGATAGAGAGTTTTCCGTTAGGGTCAACAGGTACGTCCTTTTTATTCTTAGAAGCGCTCTTGTCCTGATCTTGATTGTTGTTGCATGCTCCCATAGTGATGATTAAAGCCATTGCGACCATCATCAGTTTAAAAAAAATACTAGATTTGTTCATTTCTTATTGTTACGTTTTATAATTATTATCGATTAAATATAATGTCATTTGAAGTACTCGTCTTCACGTACGCATTTGATGCCTCGTTTTCTCATCTCAGGATTGCCGTGGATGTGAGAGTTAGGAAATCGGCCTCCCTTGACAAAGAAAACCTTGACTCCCAGCAAAACGACAGCCAAAAACAGCAAAATAAGGGTTAAAATGAGTATCTTCATGAGTTTTATTTCAAAAATGCGTGCAAATTTAAAAAAGGTTTCTGATAAATTGTTGATTATTTAAAAAAAAATTGTAATTTAGCGGTGGCAAAAAGGCCGATTTAACAATTATTTTGGAACAACTATTTTAACTAATAATTTTTATTAATAAATTAACTTACTATGACTATTAAAGATTTGAATCCACAGGCAGTGTGGTCTATATTTGACGAGATCACCAAAGTACCCCGTCCATCGGGCAACGAAGAAGGCAAGTTAGACAAAATCCGCGCATGGCTCGTGGATTTCGCCAAGAAGCACAATCTGGAATACAAGATTGACAAGACTGGTAACGTAGCAATCTTCAGGCCAGCAGCGCCCGGATACGAAAATTGCAAAGGCATCGTGCTGCAAGGCCACATGGACATGGTAGCCGAGAAGGGTCCTGGATCTACACACAACTTCGACACCGACCCCATCGAGACCATTATTGACGGAGATTGGGTTCGCGCCAATAACACCACTCTTGGTGCCGACGACGGCATGGGACTCGCTATTGCACTTGCTGCAGTAATTGAGCCATCGCTCAAGTGTGGTCCTCTCGAGGCACTTGCTACCGTTGACGAGGAGACTGGACTCACTGGTGCTAGCAATATTGAAGCCGACATGCTCGTGGGTGATTATCTTCTCAATCTCGACGAGGAGGAAGATGGCGTGATCACAATGGGTTGTGCTGGTGGTTTGGTGAGCATCTTCAAGTTCAACTACAAGCCCGAGGCTGCTCCAAAGGATCGCATCTACTTCGAAATCAAGTTTGAGCATCTGCACGGTGGTCACAGTGGTGCCGATATCCACTTGGGTTATGCTACTACCACCAAGCTCAGCAGCCGCTTGCTGTGGAACATTGGTGCTGAGATGGACTATGTGCTGGCATGCATCGACGCCGGTAACCTGCACAATGCTATCGCACATGCCGCTACCGTTGTTGTAGGCATCAAGCCTGAGGACAAGGAGAAGCTTAGCGTTGTTCTCAACACTTTCATCGCCGACGTGAAGAACGAGTACAAGCGTACCGAGCCCAAGATGGAAATCACTTGCAAGAGCATCGACGTTCCCGAGACTATTATCGACACCGACACAGCACGTAGAGTTGTTGATGCAGTCTATGCTGCTCCTCACGGCATTGCTGCTATGAGCATGGAGATTCCTGGACTCGTTGAGACATCTACCAACCTCGCCAGCGTTAAGATGCGCGAGGGTAACCAGATTGTTGTAGAGATGTTCCATCGCTCGTCAATCGAGAGTGGCAAGTATGACCTCACTCACAAGTGCGAGACTATCTTCCGCTTGGCTGGCGCCAACGAGATTATCAGCGAGGGTGGATACCAGGGATGGGAACCCATCGCCGACAGTCACCTCCTCACTGTTGCACAAGAGCAATGGGAGAAGCTCTTTGGCATTAAGCCCGAGGTTAGAGCCATCCACGCAGGTCTCGAGTGCGGTCTGTTCCTAAAGGCTCGTCCCGATATGGAAATGATTTCTTTCGGTCCCACACTGCGCGACGTTCACTCGCCAGCTGAGCGTTGCCACATCCCCGCTGTGGAGAAGGCATGGAAGCAAGTTCAGGCCATCCTCAAGGCACTTGCCGAAGAAAGCAAGTAATTTTCTTTAAGAGGATAGAATAATAAAAAAAAGAGGCTGCATTCCACTAAGGGATGCAGCCTCTTTAATCGTGTGTGAGAGAAGTTATGACTTCTTGCGAATTTGCACTTTTATTGGTCCGTGGAAGTTCATCTTGTCACCTTTAGGAAGAAGGATGTCGATGTGGTTTCTCAGGCGTGGCGCCATTTTGTCTTTCACGATCCATACACCATTGAGTTTCTCATTAGAGCACTCGATGATAACTTCGTCGCCCATTTTCACTCCCAGTTTTTTGAACAAGTCGTGCGAGAGAGCGACCCATTTAATCTCATAATTTCTTAGCTTGTTGTTGTCGATTCTCGAACCGCTGGCTGTTACCCAACCTGCGCCTCCCATGCCAGGGTGATACTTTGTAGCTGTCACAGTCACTTGACCACTTGCATTGATTGAACAGATTAACAACGCTAATAAAAATAAAACTTTACGCATATAAATATGTGTTGGTTAATAAATGTGCTTTTCGGCTTGCGACTTAAATTTAAGAAGCTTTGTAACACTCAAAAAGCGCTGCAAAGATACGAAGTTTTTTTGAAACTGCAAAATGGTATAAGCAAGTAGAGGACAAGAGTGCTGTGAAATGGTTTGCATTAGCAGCACCTTGTCCTCTATTTGTTGTTTATTCTATGTTGCTGTTATTCAGGAATTTCGGCCTTGAACTCTGGAGGTAGTTCTTCGTTGGGGAGTGCCGGCACGTCGTCGTCTTGCTCACCGCTGGGGAGGGCAATGCTTGTGTTGTCGTCCGACTCGCTAGATTTGTTTTGCCCCTCACCCTCAAGGATGTCGTTGCGCGAAGTCCATTTGCGTTTGCCGAAGATATGTTCCATGTCTTCGGTATAGATTACCTCTCGTTCGAGCAGCATTTGAGCTAACTGGTGATGCCCGTCGCTATATTCGCTGAGCACCTCACGTGCACGCACATATTCCTTGTTGATGATTTCTTGCACTTCTTTGTCTATAGCTCTAGCACGCTCTTCACTGTAGGGTTTAGAGAAGCCATATTCATCGGTGCTGTTGTAGTAAGACACATTAGGCATTGTTTCGCCCATGCCATAGAATGTCACCATTGCTGTAGCAATCTTGGTGGCGCGTTCCAGATCGTTGAGTGCACCAGTGTCAATCATTCCCAAGTACATCTCCTCGGCAACACGTCCTGCTAGGAGCGAGCATATCTTGTCGAGCAGAGCTTGACGAGGAGTGATTTGCCTTTCTTCAGGCATATACCATGCTGCGCCTAGAGCTTTGCCTCGTGGCACGATGGTCACCTTGATAAGTGGGTCGCCATATTGCAGCTGCCAGCTTACTGTGGCGTGGCCTGCCTCATGCACGGCAATAGACTTACGCTCCTCCTCGGTCATAACCTTCGATGCCTTCTCAAGTCCGCCAATTATGCGGTCGATGGCGTTGTTGAAGTCTTGTTTTTGCACAGCCACTTTATTGTTGCGAGCGGCGATGAGTGCCGCCTCGTTGCACACGTTGGCGATATCGGCACCCGAGAAGCCTGGTGTCTGTCGTGCCAGCAGATTGAGATCTACGCTGCCGTCGGTCTTCACGCCGCGTAGGTGTACTTGGAAAATCTCCTTGCGGTCGTTCAACTCAGGTAGATCCACATAGATTTGTCGGTCAAAACGTCCAGCACGTAGCAGAGCCTTGTCAAGCATATCCACGCGGTTGGTAGCGGCAAGTATGATAATACCGCTATTGGTGCCAAAACCGTCCATCTCGGTGAGCAGCTGGTTGAGGGTACTTTCGCGCTCATCGTTGCTGCCCATCTTTGGGTTGTTGCCACGTGCACGACCCACAGCGTCGATCTCATCAATAAAGACAATGCATGGGGCTTTGTCTTTGGCCTGCTTGAAAAGGTCACGCACACGTGATGCGCCCACGCCCACAAACATCTCGACAAAATCACTACCCGAAAGAGAGAAGAATGGCACGTCGGCCTCACCAGCCACTGCCTTAGCAAGCAAAGTCTTACCCGTTCCTGGAGGGCCCACAAGCAGAGCGCCCTTAGGAATTTTGCCTCCAAGGTTTGTGTAGCGCTTTGGACTCTTGAGGAAGTCAACGATTTCGGCGACTTCAGTCTTTGCCTCAGCTAGACCTGCCACGTCTTTGAAGGTAACCTTCGACTGGTTGTTTTTGTCAAAAAGCTTGGCTCTTGACTTGCCTACGCTAAAGATACCACCTCCGGCGCCTCCTGTCATGCGTCGTGACATGAAAATCCAGAAGGCGATTAGCAGCAGGATTGGTCCAAAGCCCCAAATCCAATAGGAGTAGTCGTTGGCAGCGTCATATTTGCATGTGCCATTGAATTTTTTGTCTTCCTTTAGTTTTGTGATATATGTCTCAAACTGATCGGTGCTTGGGATTTTAAATGAAAGGTAGGGTTTTGCCTTACCTGTGTTCTTGGAATCGTTGGGAATGCCAAAAGCTTTTGCAACAGAGTCGCTGACAAAAGCTTGTGCCTCATCTTTGTTGCTATACACCAAGACGCTATCAATCTGTCCTTTCTCGGCAAGTTCTTGGAATTGTGTCCAGTTGATGGTGCGGTTTGGCGAATAGTCATTGAAGAAATACATGCCCAGGATTATGGCCAAGATGATTATATAAAGCCACATTATGTTAAACCCGCCTTTTTTGTTTTGAGACGAGTTTTTATTGCCTGAGCTGTTATTGTTGCCAAAAATGTTGTTTGCCATTTAATAAAAAAAGATGATGTGTGATACATTAATCGAGATTAGGTATTTGCCTTACGTCGGCATCGGCCCATAGCTCCTCAAGGTTGTAGCGCTGACGCTCCTCAGGAAGGAATATATGAGCAAAAACTGTGCCATAGTCAATTACTATCCATTGCGAGTTTTGATATCCGTCGTAATTATAAGGTTTTTGACCTGTTTTTTCTTGCACATACTCCCTTACGCTGTCGGCAATAGCCTCTACTTGAATCTTAGTGTTGCCAGTGCCAATAATAAATGCAGTGGCGGTTGCATACTCAAGTTTCGTGAGGTCGATGTGTGTGATGTCATGTCCTTTCTTCTCTTGTATTCCCTCGATAATACGTTCTATAAGTTCAGATGTTTCTGTCATTTTAAAATATTTATAACTATTTAATCTACAAAGATAGAACATTTATTATTTATAGCAAAAAAAATAATGCTCGTTTTATTTTTTTTAGAAAAACAAATATAAAAATCGCCAGTTGCAGAGGCTGCTGGCGATTTTAGATATTATGTATGCCTAACTAGAATGGTAGGTCATCTTCTTGTGTCTGCTCAAAACTCATATCAGCAGCAGGTGCTGGAGGCACTGGAGCAGCTGGAGGTGCATCGTTGGTGGGGACAGGTGCAGCAGCGGGAGCGTTTGCGTCGATTTTCTCGGCTTTCCATCCACGTATGTCGGTGTAGTAGCGTCCTTGATATTCACGGCACTCGATGTCGAAACTAAGGTTAATCATATCGCCAACTTCGAGGTTAAACTGGTCGGCGCGGTCACCAAAGAAGTCGAAATAGATTTTGCGTGGGAAACTGTCGAGAGTCTCGAGCAGGTAGTTCTGCTTTTTCCAAGGGTTACCTGCCTTAGAAGTGCCGCTTTGGAGGTCAAACTTCTGTATAATTTTACCTTTTACTTCCATTTTTCTTGTGTTTTATGATGTTATTGTTTATGCGTTTTTAAAAGTTGTGCAAAGTTAGTGAATCATTTTGTTTAATGAAAATTATGTGAGAGGAATTTATTAACAATTTTGTATTTGCAAGGCAATAGTTAATTGTACTAAGAAAAACCAGCCTTACTACTGGTGAGGTAGCAAGGCTGGAAAGGGGAGAGGGGAAAAGATTAAATGTCTATTAATTGCCGAGGATGATGTTATAGACGATGGTCACATCAGTAGATGTGATTATGCCGTCGCCATCTTGGTCATCATTGACAACACCAGTATAATCATTGCTGAGTATTATGTTGTAAAGCAATGTTATATCGGTTGCAGTTACATCTCCGTCACCGTTCACGTCGCCAGGAATTGCAGTAGATGCTGGTATGTCGTCAACCGATGCGGTTTGTACGGCAGAGCGGTCATAGTGTACGTACTTGATGTTGCCAAACAAGATGTCGCCATCCCACGCTTGAACAGGTAGGAGTTCGCCTTCGTCATCATATTCCTCGTCGGTGTTGTAGTGACGCAGGTAGAACGAGTCGTAGCACCACTTTTGAGCGGCGCCCACTGTCTCGCCTTCACCAGTGAAATGGATGAATGGCTCGTTGTAGATGTCAAATGCCATAGTCTTCCATCCGCGGAAGTCAAGCACTACATGCTCATTCTGGATAAGACCCGAAGCGCCTGTGCCATTGAGACGTACCATGTGGCACACCTCGTTGTTAGAGCCGTCGGCATATACCTCGCACTGGAGCACAGCATCGTAGCTGTCGGTGTTGTAGTGGTTCTGGTCATAGCTGCGATACTCACGAATCTGCCAAGGACCATCGCAGTCTTGGTTGAACTCGTAGTGCAACAGATAAGACTTGGTGAGGTCGGTGCGTGGCACGATGCTTGTGAGTGCGATATAATTGGAGTTAGGATCAGCAACGCCGTCTTTTGAAGTGGTGTGGGTTGTGGAACCTGAACCGTCGGGACTCCACCAGTGGTTCAATGCCGAGCCATCTTCAATCATTGTGTAGTCGAGCACTGGACGGTACTCTGTCATGAAACGGATATACTGAGTGATGGTGCTGGTGTTGCCCGAGAGGTCGATAAAGGTGCCGTTAATCTTTACGCGGTAAGTCTTGTCGAGCTTGAGATCAACATTAGGATAGAAGTGTACTACCGAAGCGTCGCGCACCACTGCATGAGTGGTGATGCCTTCCACTGTCTCACCATCGGCACACTCAAGTGTTATCATCTCGGTGGCGTCGTCATCGTTCCATGCAAGTTCCTCGTTAAACTCCACACGGATTGCTGGACGCAAGGTGTAGAGCATGGTCTCGCCCTCAACGGGAGTAGTGCTTGCAATGTAAGGCGCCTCAAGGTCGGCTGGCACGGTCATGAAGTTGAACACGTAGTTGCCGCCTTCTTCACCGTCGGCGTCACCGTCGAGCAGTTGGTTTGTCTGCGAGTTGCGAGCAATGCTGCCATCGATGGTGATGGTGTAGCTCATGTCGTCAAGCAACTGGTTAAGCACAATGCGCAGTGTGTAGTCGTTGTCCCACGAGAGAGTGACATTGCCATTGTGGTTGATAGAGAACGCTTGCTCTACACTTTCTCGGTTCATGTTGCGTGAGAATGTGAGTACCATGTCGTTGATGATTTTCACAGCGTTTGGATTGCTGATGTTGTTAGAAGATACCACGGCAGGGGAGTTGGATGTGAGTTCTACATTGCCCCAGGTCACATTGTCGCCAGCGAGCCCCTGAGTGTCGTAGTTCAAAGTCACGGTGCGGGTAGCACTGGTGTAACCAGGGCAGGTGTAGGTGATTTCATAAGTCTCACCGGGAGTGAGCCCCTCAAAGAGGAAGAAACCGTTGTGTACCAGGTCTTTGCTGTTTACATAGTTGTGGAACAGTGACTCGTAGCTGTCGGTGACGATTGTCTGGCCGTTGCAGGTTACACTCACATTGTCAATGGGCTGACCGTTCTCGCTGTTTTTCACAACGCCGGCGAGCATCACCTTCTCAGGTCGGTCGATGCCGCGATACTCCAAAATAGAACGGAAGGTGCCAAATGCCTCCAGGCGTTTGTAGCTTTCGTTAATGTTCAGAGCTTGTTGCATGGGCAGGGTGTGGAAACCGCCCTCGCTAAGCAGCGATGCCATGTTGGTGCGGCGGTTCACCGAGAGGTAGGGGTATTGGTTGGTGTGAGTAGCAGGTGTGGGGTCATACCAGCAGCGGTCGTACCAGTTTCCGCGAGTAGTAGTCTCATACATCACACTAGTGAGGTTAGGCGTTAGAATATCTCCATAGGCTTTGCCTCCGTGAGGCGTTTTCTCAATCTCCACACCATTCTTGCGCCATCCGCCAAAGAGCATAAGGGTGCTGTTGGTGTTAGCGCCGGCATCGCTGTGGATGGAGTAGAAGAAGTCGGCTCCCCAGGCGTTTGCCATGTCGGAGCGCTCCTCAAGGCTCACCTCTGTTTGGTCGTCTTCACGAGTCATGTGAATGTTGTCGAGGGTTGCAGTGGTATATTGCATGAGATATTCACGAGTGGCAAGCCCCACGCGTAGCACCTTTTGTGCCTCGGTGTAGCCATACATGCCCATGTTCTCGGTCTTGCTGTGCCCTGGGTCGATCCAGAGCTTGAAGTCACCCCATTCGGCCTTTTCTTGATCTTGTGCGTTAACAACTGGTGTTGTCGCGAAGCAGCCAATAGCAGCCACTATCGCTAGTTTTATTAAGTTCTTCATAGCTGCTATCAATAATTGAGGTTAATAATGTAGATGGCACCGTCGGTGTCGTTGTCGAGGGCAAGTTTGGTGCCGTCGGGCGACACAGCGATAGTGACAGGAATAATATCAGTGTTGGGGGTTATGTTGATGGCGTTGCCGCTGTCAACATTCACGCAGTAGATGTCGCTGCCTATGAAGCGGTGGCCGTCGTCGGCGATGAGTGTCATCATCAGATTGCGACTGTCGGGCAGCCATGTGGCGTGCGAACCTTTGCCTAAGCTCACGAGATTAGAGCCGTCGGCATTGCACACAAAGAGGCCTTTGGTCACAATTTGGAACGCGATTTTTGTGCCGTCGGGCGATAGGGCTGGGTTGATTACCCAGTTGCCAGCGTAGTCGCTAAGACCAGCAACTTTAGTGGTGGCGTTCTGTGGCTCGTCAAGCATGATTTGCAAAACATTGGTTGCTCCAGCTACTGTAGAACGCTTGAGGTTGTGAGTTGCGGGTGCTACTTCTTGTGCCTTGCCAGTGGCTACATTAACACGCTCGATGCGTGTCATGCGCTTTTGATTCTCGATAGTGTAGGGGGTGCTCAGGATTTCCTGGTTGCTCTCCCATCTCATCTGGTAGCCAGCGCCCGGTGCTTGTGAGATTTGTCGCAGATCGGTTCCGTTGGCTTGCGCAACCCAGATTCCAACGAAGTTGTCGCCGGTGACAGCTAGCTGAGAGCCGTCGGGCGACCAAGTAGGAGCCATAAGACCCTGCTCTGCCTTGATGAGCAGCTGTGGCTCGCTCCAAGATGAGGGCTGTGCCAAGAGACTGCTGCATGACAGCAATGCTGCTGCCGCAATGATTAGTTTTCTTTTCATTGGCTTTGATTGTGTTAAACGGTTAGTAATTGGTTTGTTATTGTGAACAAAAGTAGTTGTTGTCTCGGTTTTTATTTCATTTGCTAAGATAGCGCAAAATTTTGGATTGACAAAATATTTTTAGTTTTTTTTGGAAAAACAACTTTTTTCAGTGCCTGTTATTGATTACCAGACATTGCCACAGCTTGTTTTTACATTATCTAGAGGCTTTTGAAATGCTCTATATTGCCCGAAAAATGTCTTTTTTAAGCTGATTTTTGCTGTTATTTTAAACTTTATTACTACTTTTGCGTCAAAATTTGCGGTGTGACTCCCTTGTGGGCATCACCACTCGCAATAAGAAAAAACGAGTTTAACAATATTATTTTAATTAAATTTTTACTGATTATGAAAAAAATCGCAATCGCACTGATGTGCACAATTTTTGCCGTTGGCGCTGCCATGGCTCAAAAACAATTCACTTTTGGTCCTAAGATTGGTGTTGACTACACTCACTATTGGGGAGAGGATGCATATCATGGTGGTCAATTAAACTATCAGGCAGGTTTGTTCATGGAGTATCGTTTTACCAACAAGTTCTCAGTAGCTCCCGAGGTTGTATTTGCTGCACAAGGTGGTAAGTTTGAGTATGATAATGGAAGAGGTAGCGTTTACAAAGAGACCGACAATGTAAACTACATCAATGTTCCTGTAATGTTGAAATTTTATGTTGTTCCTGAATTAAGTATTGACTTTGGCCCACAAGTTGGTTTCAATATTTACAGCAAGAACACACAGGAGCTTAAGATTGGTGGTGAAGGCGGCAAAAAAACTTACGACATGAAGAATGGCACTAAGAGTGTTGACTTCGGTCTTGGCCTTGGTCTGACCTACAATATCACCAACGATGTATTTGTTCAAGGTCGTTACACCATGGGTATGACAGAGGTATTTAAAAAAGAGTTAGGTGTCCTTAATGGTAAGGCTAAGAACGGCAATGCTCAAATCGCCATTGGCTACCGCTTCTAATCAAGCGATTTCCGCAAGAATTTAAAGAATTCAAGTGACCTACGCAAATGGTGCGTAGGTCACTTTTTTTTGAATATTTTTTTGATTATTAAGATAATAGTATTACTTTTGCAAATCAATCAATTTTTTGTTGAACTTTTAAATACGAGTATTTTATGAAAAAGATTACAATCGCACTTATGTGCATGATTATGGCTACTGGCGCAGCCATGGCTCAAAAACAATTCACTTTTGGCCCTAAGATTGGTGTTGATTACACACACTTCTGGGATGCTGATGGAGACTATAGTGGAGTGTTGAACTATCAGGCTGGCTTGTTTATGGAGTACCGCTTTACTGACAGGTTCTCTGTTGCTCCAGAGTTTGTGTTTGCTGCTCAAGGAGGCAAGTTTAAATGGATTGATTATGGAAATAATGAGATTAGCTCAACCTATCACATGAACTACATTAACATTCCTGTTATGCTCAAGTTCTATGTTATTCCACAGTTAAGCATTGACTTTGGCCCTCAACTGGGTGTTAATGTTTACCACAAAGCAACCGATAAGTGGAAACTCCTTGGACAAGAATATAAAGAAACTAGTGAATTGAATGGTGTAAAGTCTATTGACTTCGGTGTTGGTCTTGGCTTGACCTACAACATTGCCAAGGACGTGTTTGTTCAGGGTCGTTACACCATGGGCGTGACTAAGGCGTTTGAGAATGGCAGCGAAAAGAACGGCAACGCTCAAATCGCAATTGGCTACCGTTTCTAATAAAGCGATTTCCGCAAGAATTTAAAAGAACTTGAGTGACCTGCAAACCTTTGCAGGTTACTTTTTTGTGTTTTGTCGTTGAAAATTAGCAAATTATAATAATAAGGTGTAATTTTGCGCTGAAATTATAATCATTAACAAATAAATAACATTAACTCTTATGAAGAAAAGTATTACTCTTAGTATTGTTGCATTGCTCGCAATGATTGGGCTGCAGGCTCAGGCTGCAATGTATCTTGTGGGAGAAGGCTTTAATGGCTGGACTACCACTGGTAACGTTGAGATGACTGATGACGGTGATGGTATGTACTCTTGGTCGGGTAATTTAGTTGCTGGCTCGTCGTTCGCATTCTTCCGTGACACTGAGGATTGGGGCTCACAACGTGGTCCTGCTAATGGCGATGGTTCGGCACCTACCGGCGACTGGGAAGATACCCAGGCGATGGGCGCTTGGACATTGACCGCTTCGGGTGGTTATGTAATTCAGTATAATTACAATACCGACCAGGCTAAGATTGTCCTCACCGATGAGCCTGTTTTCAACCCCGCTCAGCGTCGCTTTGCTGTGACAGGTGCTGCTTTTGGCGGCTGGAATATGCCACCTGCTGGCAATCAGATTTTTGCTAATAACGGTGACGGTACCTATACGCTGGAGTTTGAAGGTGCTACAGCTGCCGATTTCAAGCTCTCAAGCATCGACATCAACGATGCTGGTTTCAACAGCTGGAGTGTGTTTGACGCAGGTGTAATGGGCGCAAGCAATCTTGCCACTGGCGACAATGAGCTCTCGACATCCTACGGCACTGCCAACATGCATCTCCCAGTTAGCGGCAACGTCACTCTCACTATCAGCAACGTGACCGAGACTGGCTGCACACTCAACATCACTTTGACTGAGGAGATTATCCCCGACAAGGCTTATTACTTGATTGGTGCGTTCAACGAGTGGAGCGAGGAGACTATGGTTGCCTTTGAGGAGAACGACGGCGTGTTCACTTTGACTAAGACCTTCGGTGGCGAGTTCAAGGTGAAAGACGAGAACGGTAACTGGTTGGGTGGTGGTGTAACACTCACCGAGGAGAATCCCAGCGTTACCTTGGTCGACGGTGGCAACTTGGTTCTCGTCGAGGAGAAAGAGTACACTCTTACTATCGTGGATGGCGTTCTTACCGTTACTTTCCCATCATCAGTTTATGGTGATGTCAATGGCGACGGAGTAGTAACGAGTGCTGATATTACAGCTCTTTATAACTTCCTGCTCAACGATGATACAAGCGACCTCGTGAATGGCGATGTAGATAATGATGGAAACATCACAAGTTCTGACATCACCAGTGTCTATGACGTCTTGCTTGGCAATATGAAATAAGTTGGAGGAGTTGAATAACAACCTTTTTAGGTAAAAAAGATTAGCGCTCGGGCATTTGGTTGCTCGGGCGCTAATCGTTCGGTGAATAGTGTGGTTGCGTTGACTACGCAACTACACTTAGCAGGTCTTGTGATTATTTAGTTGCGGAACACGATGGTGCCGTTTTGGGCATCAATGGTGATTGGGCGGTCACGGTCCACACGGTGGGCGATGATGTCACGTGAGAGTTGATTCAGAACTAAGTTCTGGATGGCTCGTTTCACGGGTCGTGCGCCAAACTCTGGATCATAGCCCGCTTGTGCGAGCAGATCAATAGCGGCAGAGGTGTATTCCAACTCGATTCCACTTGTGTGGAGCATCTTCTTCACGCTCTTGAGTTGCAATTCCACGATTTGTGCAATCTGATGCTCGTCGAGAGGCGTAAACATGATAGTCTCGTCGATTCGGTTCAGGAACTCAGGACGGATAGTCTGCTTGAGCATGGTGAGCACGTCGTTTCGGGTTTTCTCCACCACCTCATCATGGTTGCTGGCGTTGAGTTTCTCAAAGCGCTCACGAATGAGGCTTGAACCCAAATTGCTTGTCATGATGATGATGGTGTTCTTGAAGTTGACAGTGCGTCCCTTATTGTCGGTGAGTCGTCCGTCATCAAGCACTTGCAACAGCACATTGAACACGTCGGGATGAGCCTTCTCTATCTCGTCGAAGAGCACCACGCTGTAGGGTTTGCGTCGCACCGCCTCAGTTAGCTGTCCACCTTCGTCGTAGCCTACATAGCCTGGAGGCGAACCGATGAGCCTAGTCACCGAGAACTTCTCTTGATACTCGCTCATGTCGATACGCGTCATCATGTTCTCGTCGTTGAAGAGGTAGTCGGCGAGAGCCTTGGCAAGCTCGGTCTTGCCTACACCAGTGGTGCCCAGGAAGATGAATGAGCCGATGGGTCGGCGGGGGTCGTTAAGGCCAGCACGGCTGCGTCGCACGGCGTCGCTGATGGCTGTGATTGCCTCATCTTGACCTATTACGCGCTTGTGGAGCTCGTCCTCGAGGTGCAGCAGTTTCTCGCCCTCGCTTTGCAGCATCTTGGTAACGGGAATTCCTGTCCATCTCGAAACCACCTCGGCGATGTCGTCGCTATCGACTTCCTCTTTGATTAGCGCTGTGTCGCCTTGCATCGAGCGCAATTTCTCTTGAAGTTCGACGTTTTCATCCTGCTTCTGCTTAATGAGTGAGTAGCGGATCTCGGCCACGCGGGCGTAGTCGCCGTTGCGCTCAGCGCGCTCGGCGTCGAAGTTGAGCTGCTCAATGTCGATTTTGTTCTGCTGAATCTTGTTTATAAGCTCCTTCTCGCTCTGCCACTTTGCCTTGTAGTCATGCTCACGGTCACGCAGGTTGGCAAGTTGCTCGTCAAGTTGCTTAATGCGCTGCTCGTCGCCGTCGCGCTTGATGGCGGCGCGCTCAATCTCTAGTTGTGAGATTTTACGAGTCACTTCGTCTAGCTCCTCGGGTACGCTGTCCATCTCGATGCGCAGTTTTGCTGCAGCCTCATCTACGAGGTCTATTGCCTTGTCGGGCAAGAAACGGTCGCTTATATAGCGCTGACTTAGCTGCACAGCGGCGATGATGGCATCGTCCTTGATACGCACCTTGTGGTGGTTCTCGTAGCGCTCCTTCAGTCCACGCAAGATGGCGATAGCGCTTTCCTCATCAGGTTCATCAACCATGACAATCTGGAAACGTCGCTCTAGCGCCTTGTCCTTCTCGAAATACTTCTGATACTCGTCGAGGGTGGTTGCGCCTATGCTGCGCAGGTCACCACGTGCAAGGGCGGGTTTGAGGATATTTGCGGCATCCATCGCTCCGCTGCTCTTGCCAGCCCCCACGAGGGTGTGAATCTCATCAATAAAGAGGATTATCTCGCCTTGTGCTTGGGTAATTTCGTTAATGACGGCTTTAAGTCGCTCCTCAAATTCACCTTGATACTTAGCGCCAGCGATTAGTGCGCCCATATCAAGTGAGAACACTTGCTTTTGTTTCAGGTTCTCGGGCACGTCGCCTCGTACGATACGTTGAGCAAGCCCCTCTACAATAGCGGTTTTGCCGGTTCCTGGCTCGCCGATTAGGATAGGGTTGTTCTTGGTGCGTCGGCTCAAGATTTGCAGCACACGGCGAATCTCGTCGTCACGGCCGATGACGGGATCTAACTTGCCTTGGCGTGCACGCTCGTTGAGGTTCACGGCGTACTTGCTCAAAGCGTTATATTGTTCCTCCGACTCTTGGCTGTTGGCTTTCTTGCCTTTGCGCAACTCATCGATGGTTGCTTGCAGCTCTTTTTTGGTGATACCTGCGTCTTTCAGTATAGTGGATGCAGGTGACTGCACCTCATGCAGAGCCATGAAGAGTGCCTCGATTGTGACATACTGGTCGCCGTTCTTCTGCGCAATGTCATTAGCTTTGTCGAGCACACGGCTACTGTCGTTGCTCAGATAGGGCTCGCCACCGTTCACCTTGGGCAAGCGTGCGAGTTCGTTTTCCAATGGTCGCTCAATCATCGACGGTGCAATGTCAAGCTTCTGCAAGATGAACTTCACCACACTCTCGCCCTCGCTCATCACTGCCTTAAGGATGTGCACGGGCTCTAGAGCCTGGTTGCCGTTGCTGCGCGCGAGCGTGACAGCCCGCTGCAGCGTCTCTTGTGATTTGATGGTAAAATTGTTTAAATTCATATCGTTTTTTCTCCTTTCTGACCTTTAATGTGCAAAGGAGGTGCCAATAGAGTGAAAAAGTGATAAATGACAGGATGTCAGAGGTTTATTAATGAATTAATGACAAAATGACAGCACCACTATGACTCATCGGTCACAGTGGTGCTACATCAATAGTCTAAGGTCAAAATCGATGTGAGTCACAAGCAATCCTTGGGCACTGCGCCATCGTTGTCCCAGTTGTAATCAGAATAATTCATTTGGTCAGCTACTGCCATGCCAGATAAAAAAGATGCACCCCAATTTTGGGATGCATCTAATTATACTAAATGGCTTTTAGTTATTTATTTGATAACAACTTTTTTGCCGTTGTGGATGTAGATGCCAGGAACGCTTGGCACGCCATTGAACTTAACACCCATCAGGTTGTAGTAAGCGTTGTCGGCTTTAACATCGGTAGCAATAGTGCTGATAGCTGTAGGAGTTTCGTTCTTAGTGATAACCATTGCGAGAGGCTCGCTGATGCCCTTTGATTCTGGATATGCCATAACGGTGATATCGTAGCTGCCAGCTTCTTCAACCTTGAAGTTTGCGCCATCCACGAGGGCGATGTTGCCTCCGAGGAGTTCGGTGGTGATAAGGAAGTAGTTGCCCTCGGCTTGGCCGCCAAACCACTTCCAGCCGCCAGCCAGGTTGTGGGTGATGAGCTTGAACTCGGCATCGGCCTCAAGCTCTACAGTGCCTGCGAACTCGGTGCCTTCCTCATTGATAGTGAGCTCAACAAGGCCTTCGGTCTGGTTCCAGTTGTTGAATGTGCCGCAAACGAAGAAGTCGTTGTACTCAACCACTTGTGGTGCAGGGAAGCCCGATACGGTGAGAACGCCGTTCTCGATAGTGAGAGTGTATTCGGCCTGCTGGTCAAGATTGAGGTTGCCTCCGTCAATCAGGGTAACGCTTGGGTTCTCCTCGGTGAGGGTAACGCCGCCGCCCCACCAGTTGCCAGCCTCGTCCTTAACCTTGAACTCGCCACCGAAGGTGTAGGTCAGAGTGAAGACGCCATCATTCTCCTCAAATGGGATCATAGCCTCTTGGTTCCACTCGTTGAAACCACCAATCAGGTAATAAGCGTGCTGTGGAGCAGGGGTTGGATAAACAAACTCGCTGTCGTCGATGAGAGTGATGGTAGTGCCAGTGCGCTCGCCGAGCCAGTAGTTAGTGTTGGCATCAAAGCCAGTCCATCCATCGCCAAATGTGAGCACTTTTTCAGTACCAGTACCAGTTACTGCACCATAGTCGGTGAGGTTAGATAATGCGAAGTTGTTGTCGCCCGAAACGTAGAATACGGTTTGGTCGGCAGTCCAAGTGTTGCCTTCCTCAAGATTGATGGTTACTGGAGTGGTTCCAACACCAGCGAAGTTGCCAACTGAAACAACGTAGGTGGCGTAGTCCTCGGTAGCAATTACTGGCCAGTCATAGATGCGAGTGTTGTAGGTGAAACTCATCATAGCGTTGAGATTGGTCTCTGGAATCATTGTGCTACCAGGAACATAGATCCAGCCTAAGCGATAGTTGGCATAAGTGCCACTCATGATCTTCATGTAGAAGTGAACGTCGGGGTCCATGATGATGCCTTGGTCGAGGATGATGCCCATAACGTCGCCAACGTACCAGCCAGCATCATAGGTGTCGTCGCCCTCATAGTACCAAGCTGCTCCAAGAGTGCAATCGCCGTAAGAGCTGTGAGTGTAAACAACCTGATTCTCATCTACGGTGAAGGTGGTGTAGCCGCTTGTCTCTCCCATAGTAGCGGTAACAGGGAATGGCATGAAACCGGTGAGACGGATCTGGGTGTCTGAAATCTTGTTAATGCCAAGGAGATCAACATTGTCCTCCTGGTCGTACTGCTCGGCTGACAAGGTGTCGGGCTGAGTGCTAAAGCCACCAGTATATTGACGATAGGTCCATGCATAGCCGCCCACTAGGTCGTCGGGGGTATTGGTTACTGGAAAGCTTGGAGTAGCTTTGATTTTAGAGACAAGGTTTGCCATCATTTTTGCCTGCATGCCAGCAGGAGCTTTTTTCACGTTTTCCATCTTCACTGGAGTGCCCATTTGGGTCTCGTTGGCTGTGAAGAAGTTTGCTGCTGTCATCGAGAATGCTGCGACAGCTGCGAGAAGTAGTGTTAATGTTTTCTTCATAACTTCTGTGTGATTAGTTGGTTAATAAAAAAATGAAATAGTATGTTGTTTTAATTTTTTAGGTTTTCAAAATACAAAAATAAGCTTTTTTGATTATAAGATATATCGTGATATTGCCGTTTTTTTTTAAAATATTACGAATGGGGTGGATATTAAAGCAAAACCGCATTTTGACTTGGCAAAATGCGGTTTTGTCTATAATCTATAAGATGTAAATAGAGCTTTTATATCGACTTCTCGATGTTCCAGACAAAGGCTCTCAAGCCCAATTTAGGTGTTGCGAGATCCATCTCGTGAAGTTTCTCGAGAACAGTATCTACACGCTTGTCTTCAACCACAGTGAGAATGCCTTGCACGAGCGATGGCCAGGCGTGGGTGCCGTAGTGCGGGTCGCCTGTTGATGAGCCACGTCCCACAACGTCATTGAAGGCTGTGAATCCTCGGCATCCACTCTTGTGAAGCATCTCAACGATTCTCTCGTAATAGGCCTGGTCGAAAGATATAAATATTGCTTTCATTTTTTCGTTTATCGTTTTTCGTTTATCGTTTTTCGTTTTTCGTTTATCGTTTTTCGTTTATCGTTTATCGGGGACCGGGGATAGGAGATGCTCTAATCTTTATCCTTAATCCATAATCCCTAATCCTTAATCATTAATATTAATCCTTAGCGCTTGCCTTCTTGGCTTGTGCCTTGCGCAACTTCTTGCGGTTGCGCTTAATGCCATTGTAAGCAAAGATGGTGTACATAGTGGGCACGAAGAGCAGAGTCAGGATTGTAGAGAAGGTGAGACCGCCAATCACGGCAACACCCATTGGTCTCCACATCTCGGCGCCTTCGCCAGTTCCAACTGCCATTGGCACCATACCAAGGATTGTTGTTAGTGAAGTCATGAGCACAGGACGCAGACGCGATTTGCCACCGTCGATAACTGCTCGCCTCACACTCATGCCACGCTCGCGGTTGAGGGTGATGTAGTCGATGAGCACGATACCGTTCTTCACCACAATACCGATAAGCATGATGGCTCCAATCATCGACATGATATTAAGGTTGGTGCCTGTCAAGAGCAGGATGAGTACAATACCCGAGAATGCAAACATGATAGAGCTCATGATGATGCCTGGATAGGTAAACGACTCAAACTGCGCCGCCATAACGATGTAAACCAAGATGATGATGAGGATAGCCAAAACTCCCATATCGCCAAATGATTCCTGCTGTTGCTCATAGGAACCACTAAGCTCAATGATAACGCCTGGTGGTAGGTCGAGCTTGTCGATTTCGGGTTGAGCGTCGGCAATCACCTCACTCATAGGCCGGTCTTGAACAACAGTAGATACGGTAATGACACGCTCACGGTCTTTACGTTCAATGGTTGGAGGGGTGAAACGTTCTACCACTTTACCCACCTCCTTGAGTTTGATGCCGTTACCCATGGCATTGTAGAGGGTAATGTTCTCAATGTCCTCGAGCGACTGGCGGTGTTCTGGGTCATACATCACCTTGATGTCGTACTCGTCACCGTCCTCACGGAAGTAACTAGCCGTGTTGCCATTGATACGGTTGCGTATGTAGGTTGCGGCTGTTGAGAGGTTCAGGCCATATAGCGCCAGTTTCTCACGGTCGAAATCCACTTGGTATTCAGGTTGATAGTCGCTTCGGCTGATGTTGATGTCGGCAGCGCCCTTAACATTTGCTAATAAGCGCTTGAGTTGCTGGGCCACGCTATCGGTCTTCTCGAAGTCGAAGCCATAGATTTCATAATCGAGAGTTGACTGTCCGCTCATGCCACCACCTCGTTGGCCACCCACATTGACGAGGGCTTTCTTGAGTTCAGGATAATGCTTGAGGTCTTCACGCATGAGTCCTGCTATCTCGGTGATGCTGCGGTCGCGCTCGCTAGGGTTAACCAGCCTGATGTTCATCGACATGATGTGTGAGCCATTGCTTTGCATCGATCCCCATGTGTTGTCGCTGCTGGCCTGTCCCACTGTGTAGTTAAATACCTTTATCTCGGGGTATTTCTCGGTCCATTCCTTGTGAATGCGCTCACACACGTCTTTAGCAACTTCTACACGTGTTCCTATAGGCAGCTCAAGGTTAACACCAAGACGGCTGTTGTCCATAGTTGGGAAGAACTCGCTACCCACAAATTTCATCAGGAACATTGATGCCACAAACACGCCTAGCACCACAAGCGAAGTGATCCAGCGATGTCGCACACAATGGGTTAGCAGCCAAGCAAAACCGTCATCGAGTTTGTCAAGTACTTTCTCGATGGGTCCGTAGAATTTAGTGAAGAACTTGCTTTGAGTGCGTTGCAGTCGCAGCATGCGGCTACACAACATTGGAGTGAGCGACAGCGCTGCGGTGGTAGAGATAATCATCATAATGGTTACCATCCATCCCAACTGACGGAAGAACACACCAGTCATACCAGTGATAAGTGTCAATGGGAAGAACACAGCGATAAGCGTCAAGGTAGATGCTATTACCGAGATTGCCACCTCGTTAGTGCCATGCACCGCCGCCTGCTTCGGCTCGGCTCCTCGCTCAATGTGTGTCGTGACGTTTTCAAGAACCACAATGGCATCATCGACCACCATACCGATAGAAATTGACAATGCCGATAGCGACACGATGTTCAGTGAGTTGCCAGTAGCATAAAGGTAGATGAACGAGGCGATAAGCGAGATTGGAATAGTGAGCACAATGATTACTGTAGCTCTCCATCGTCCGAGGAAGAAGAATACCACAATTACCACAAACAGCAAAGCATAAAGAACCGTCTCAACAAGAGATGAGATGGTGTTGCGGATGTTGTCGCTGGTATCTACGATGTAGTCGAGCTTGATGTCGGCTGGTAGATTCTTCTGGATGTGTGGCAACTGTTTCTGGATCTTGTTAGAAATATCTACTGAGTTGGCTCCACTCTGCTTCTGAACGATAATCATGGCACCACGCACACCATTGGTGAATGTCTCCTGAGCGCGTTCTTCGAGTGAGTCGTCGATGCGTGCCACATCGCTAAGATGGATGGCAGCACCATTAGATGCACCTACAACTAAGTTCGCAATCTCTTTAGGATCGTTAAACTCTCCTTCTACACGCAGTGCATAGGTTTCGCTACCGATGTCAAATGTGCCACCAGGAATGTTTCTGTTCTCAGCACCAATGAGTTGAGCGATTGTTTCAATAGAGAGGTGGTAGCCCTCAAGTTTAAGAGGATCAACATAGACGTGAACCTCACGCTTTGGTGCACCGGCGATTGACACCGAGCCCACTCCATCAACACGCGCCAATGCGTTGGCGACATTTTCGTCAAGGATCTTGTAGAGACCTGGCACACTCTCGTGAGCTTGCGCCGAGAGCAGCACGATAGGAATCATGTCGCTTGAGAACTTGAAGAGGATGGGGGTGTTGGCATCGTCGGGAAGCATACTCGACACCATGTTTAGTTTATCTCGCACATCATTTGTGAGAACATCGATGTCATAACCATACTCAAACTCAAGAGTAACAATCGAGATATTCTCCTTAGAATTGGATGTTATGTGCTTGAGGTGCTCTACCGAGTTGAGTGTGTTCTCAAGAGGTCGAGTTACGTTTTGCTCTATATCTTCGGCACTTGCACCCGAATAACTGGTCATCACCATGATAGTGTTAGTATCAATGTCGGGCATCAAGTCAATAGGCAATTTCTGAAGTGAAAACAAACCCATGATAACAACCGCCACAAAGATGAGGATTGTTGTTACCGGGCGTTTCACCGAACTGGAATAAAGACTCATAAAAGGTTAGATTATGATGTTTACGTTTTAATTTTAAAGGATAATGTGAGGGAAAAATGCTATTTATTTTTTCTTCTCATTGAGTTTCACTTTGGCTCCATCGGTGAGCTTAGATTGTCCTGCTACCACTACGCGGTCGCCGTCGTTAAGACCACTTAAGATTTCGTAGCGGTCGCTGAGGCGCATGCCGAGCTCAACCTCGGTGTAGGCTACAGTGCCGTTTTCTTTATATACATATACAAACCTCTTGCCTGAGCCTTGCATCTTCACGATGGCCTTGTCGGGAACTACGATGTGCTTCTCAGTTCCATAGTTGAATTTGACGCGTGCAAACATACCAGCACTTACCTTGCCAGCGCCGTTGTTGATGGTAACCTCAACCTGGAAAGTGCGTGTCTGCTGGTTGATCTCAGGGTGAATGAGATAAACTGAACCATTGAATGTCTCATCGGGCACAGCATCGAGAGTCACTGTAACTGGCATGCCATTTTTGATTTTTGAGAATTCTTCCTCGTTGACGTTAACGATGACCTTAAGTGGATTCATCTGCTGAACGGTGAGGATAGGACCCATTGGCAGATCGCCAGCGTCGTAGTTGCGAGCACTTACCACGCCGCTGATAGGACTAGTGAGAACGGTGTTTTCCTGCACGGTCTGCATTGAGCGCTGGCTAGCACCGAGTGAGGTGCGACTGGCTTCGAGAGATACTTTGCTTGCGTCGAGAGCACGCTTGCGAGCTTTCAGTGACTCTTGAGCTGCGTCGTAGGCAGCTTGTAGCTGGTCAACAGCCTGCTGAGTTCCTCCACCAATTTTTACCAACTCCTTGGCGCGATCGAGGTCTTTCTTCTGTCTTGCGAGGTTGATTTCCTCGCTCTTGAGTGCAGCCTCTTGGCTAGCAAGTGCAGCGGCCTGGTTCTCTACACCGGCCCTTTGTCCTGCTATGGCACTCTCTTGGTTAACAGCCGACACATTGTCGAGGATTACTACTGCCTGTCCGGCTCTCACATTGCTGCCCACGTCAACGAGAATTCGCTTGATGCGGTTTCCTGTCGAAGACGAGATGTTGTTGGTCTTGAAGGCCTCAACGGTAGCGGTGTATTCGCTGGTCTCGTCAACATCCTCGGTATGAACGCTCTGCAATTCTACCAATGGAGTTTCATCGACATTTGGACCTTTTTTGTCCTTCTTGCCAGAGCAAGAGGAGAGCAGTGCTGCAATTAACACTAATGCTGTGAATGATTTGTAAGTTTTCATTTTATTTTTTTGTTTTGTTAGTTTCGTTGCTTACTCCATATTTTGCCAGTGGCGCATTACCCAAGACCAGCTCAAGGTTGCTTTGTGACACTAGCAGATTGTAGATTGCTTGATAATAAGATAGACGTGCTCCAAGAAGCGCGTTCTGGCTGTCTTGAATCTGTAGGAAGGTGCCTACGCCCAATTTGAAACTCTCTTGCATGATGCGGTCTCCCTTTTCGGCAAGTGCCACACTGGCAGCGTTGCTCTCAATCTGCTTGAGGTCGCTCTTGATGTTGTTGATTTGAGTTTCAACTTGAGAGCTGAGTGAGCGGGTGAGATTTTCACGTTGCCACTTCATCTCACGCACTGCAATTTCGGCTTGCTTCTGCTTGAAGTAGCGTTGTCCTCCTGAGAACAGGTTCCATGAGAGTGCCAGTCCTGCCTGTGAATATGGATTCCAGTTGAAGTTCTTAAATGGGCTGCCGTTGCTCATGGAGTTCCACATATAGTTGATTGTGCCCGAGAGAGTAGGGAACCACGACATCTTCTGCACCTTAAGCGCCTGCTTGAGATAATCGGTCTGAAGGTCAAGTTGGCGCACGTTGGTGTTGTTGACAAGAGATGTGTCAACGCTCATAGTGTACTCATAGAGCATTGGTTTGAAATCGTCGAGAGTCTCATTGGGCTCAATGTTTACGTTCACATCCACGCCCATGAGCACCTTGAGTTGTAACTTCAGGGCATCTATTGAGTTCTGAGCCTCGAGAATTGAAGGCTCGAGAGTAGTAGCTGCCACGCGAGCTCGTGTCATGTCATATTCACTTGCGACACCAATCTCAAATTGTTTCTCAAAAATGCCTGCAGTGAGGAGAGCAGTTTCGTGGTTGGCCTCAATCACGCGCTTGCTATCGCGTGCTAGTAGCAATGCGTAGTAGGCGTTTTTAACCTGATTGACGAGAGAGAGTCTCGATGAGCGTGCTTTCTCGATGTTTTGCAGGATTTGGTTGTCGCTCAGTTTTATCGACTTCCATAATGCAGGAACAATGATTGGCAATGAGCCTTGGAATCCCACGCTGTGTTGGTTGTCGGTACCCACTTTGAACTCTTGATCCATCATCACCATTGTTTGCTTTGCAAGGGTTCGGGAGTAATTGGCAGTGAAATTCACTTGTGGAAACAGCTGTCCCAGAACTTCTTTCTTAGAGTAATCCACACGTTCAATTTCCATGTCGGCGACAATTATTGATGGGTTGTCGCTCAGAGCGATGCTGATGCATTCGTCGAGAGTAACATTTAGCGTCTCGGCATCACTGGCTGTTGATGTAGCAATAAGTGCAACAGCCATTAGTGCGATTTTAATGATTTTTTTTCGATACATATATTATATTATTTAATTTTCCTTATTAATTAGGTGTTTTTGCACATAGTCTTCGATTATCTCCTGGCCTCGTGTTGTGGCCATGCCGCGCATGAAGTTCAAAAACGCGCCGTCAAAGATTTCAGTTGCAGTGTATTCAGGGAAAGGGAAGTCTTGCATGTGATGCAGGTTCTTCATGTTGCTGTTGAATAGGAATGCAGCAATTTTGCACTTTACACCAGGCAAAGCCAGGCCCTCTTCCTTAGCTTTGTCTATAACCTTAGCGAGTGAGAGCATGTGATCCACCTCTTGGGCTTTGTACTCTTCATGCACCTCTGGATAAAGGCGTTTGATGTCCGTGAGAAACACTGGTGAAGTCTTTTGGATAAATTCACGTGCTACAGTATATACCTGCATAAGAGCCTCAAAGCTATTAGACGACTGTTCAAAAATTTGCGTAAACTTGTCGTTGTAAAGCTTTTGGCTATAGTTTATTACGTCACTGATGAGGTTGTGCTTGTTAGGGAATGTCTCATAGAGCGTGCGCTTCGAGATCCCGCAATCACGCGCAACCATGTCCATTGTCACCGACTGAGGACCGATGCGCATCATCAGGTTCATTGAATTCTTTAATATTTTCTCTCTTAATTCCATGTGAAATAGGAGATTAGAACTGCATTGTAAATACCATAATATAAATAATGGTGCAAAGTACGTAAAAAACTTTTAAAACTCCAAAAGTTTTCTCGGTTCATTTTTCTTAAAATAACTGAAAACTCAAAACTCATAACCGAAAACTCAAAACTGACAACTGAAAACTGACAACTGAAAACTGATCAATTATTGTTGTTTGGATAGAAGAAAAATAAATAGTAATTTTGTGAGTCGAAAAAGAAAAAGTAATGAAATCTCAATCTAATATAAAAAATGTGTTGGCGTTCCTTCGGTTGTTAGGTTCAAATAATGACCGAGTGTGGTTTAAGGCACACAAGCAACTGCTTTTTGACCCATTGCGTAGTGCTTGGGAGGCTGATATAGAGCGATTAATCTCGCTTATGGCTGAATGGGATGATAAGGCTAGGGGACTTGATGTGAAACAGGCAGTATATCGCATCTACCGCGACATACGCTTTTCTCACGACAAACGGCCATATAAGCAATATTTCAGTGCAGTGATAGGGCGTGGTGGTAGGCATTGCGTATCGAGCGGTTACTACATTCATTTTGAGGCCGATCACCTGATGCTGTGCGGTGGCGTGTGGTGGCCAGCAAAGGACAAACTTGATGCTTTGCGACGCCTCATCGATGCCGAGCCTGAGGAATTCTCAAAACTCATCACTAACAATCGTTTAGCGGCATCGGGATTTGACTTTGAGGGTGAGACACTTAAGAATGTTCCAAAGGAATACCCAAAAGACCATCCACTTGGCGAATATCTAATGCGCAAGGAATATATCCTGGTCAAGCATGTTGATGAGGACTATTTTGCCTGCGACGACTGGGTGCAGCGTGTCAACGACGATTTCAAAGTATTGAAACCGCTGCACGACTTTTTCGATTATGTTTACGATGAGTGACTAAAATAATTCTTGTTCAATTTTTCTAGAGTTTTTTTGTCAGGAGTCGTAGAGACTTCTCTCAATGACCAGTGGCATGCGTTTTCGCTTGAACTCTGAACGACGATGTCGATTGAGCACACGCTCTACAGTCTCAGCGCTGTAAGCATCTACAAGTCGCTTCATCTGTTGTTCATCGTCACCGTGCTGAAGGTAGGTGTTGAGGATGTCATCAACGTCTTGGTAGGTGTGCCCTGGCGCTATCTGTGCCATGTCGCCACCAGCTGCTACACCGTTACCATCGGTGGGTATGATGTCGTAGGCTGCTTGCAGTGCCTTGTGGCGTGGGTCGTTCACATCGGGGTAGCACTCTGTAAAAATATACTTACATAATTCATATACTTCATGCTTCCAGAGTCCACCAATGGGGTTGTAATCTGCTACATCACCATGTATTGTCCAGAAACCTAAGTTATGCTCTGTTAAGTTGTCGGTGTCCATTACCAAACCACCTGTAACAGAGGCTAAATTATAAAGGTATATCATGCGCAATCGTGCTTTGATATTGCCTTGTGAGATAGGGGTAGAAGGGTAGCGCTGCTCGCAAGTGGCTTTTAATAGCAAATATTGAGCTTGAAGGTTCTCCACCCAACATTCATTGCAGAAAGCCTTCATTGCCATGCTTGCCGAGTCGTTCTCCTCGACAGAGTTAGACGAGCAAGGCAGGCTCACGCCTATAAACTTGAACTGCTGTTCGGGATATTGGTTCACTACCTCGTGGCATATTGCTGCAGTCACTGTGGAGTCAAGACCGCCAGAGAGACCTAATATCATGGTCTTAAGGCCATTATCACTGAGATACTTTGCCGTCAGGCTTACCATGGTGTCGAATGCTTTCTTGTAGTTCATAGCCGTCAGTTTTGAGTTTTTAGTTTGCAAATTTCGTCAAAATACTTCAGGTTTGCAAGTTATTTTTGTAAGAAAATTTTGCAAATCGAAAATCTGCTTTTATATTTGCAAAAAATACAATTATTAAATGGAACAACAAAAGATAATTAAAGATACAAATTCAAAAATAGAACAGGAGCCTGAAGCAAAGCTGTGGTATGCCATACGCGTGACGTTCAATCGTGAAATGAAGGTGAAAGATGACTTGGACTTGCGTGGAATAGAGAGCTTTATCCCTATGAAATATGTGATGGGCACACGACGCGGACGCCGGGTGAAGAAACTTGTGCCTTCAATTCACAATTTGATTTTTTTCCATATTGAGCCTTCGCTGATGAAGGAGTATAAAGCCACTACAAAGCTACCTATACGCTACATTATGAATCCTGCCACAAAGAAGCCTGTGGTGGTGCCAGAGCAGGAGATGAAGAACTTTATCGCTGTGGCAGGAACCTATGAGGAACAGCTTGAATATATCACCCCCAAACCTGGTCAGTTCACTCGAGGCGACAAGGTTAGGATTCTTGGAGGACCTTTTGAGGGAGCTGAAGGTGTGTTGCAGCGCGTTAAAGGTGATAGTCGCGTGATAGTGACAATAAAAGGACTTGTTGCCGTAGCAACTACCACTATTCATCCTTCACTGCTTGAGAAACTGCCAAAGGGGAAATAAATTCTCTATTATTGTTGAGTTTCCATAAAATGTGTTTATCTTTAGATAAATTTGGCTGCACCTAGGAAATAAAAATGAAAAACTTCGCTTTTCATTTTGTACTTCTCTAGGTTTGCACTAATTTTGTAGATTAAAACAAAAATCAGGGTAAAATGAACGAGAATAATCAAAAGGTGGCGTTAATAACTGGCATTACCGGTCAGGATGGCAGCTATTTGGCGGAGTTGCTGCTTGAGAAAGGTTATGAGGTGCATGGCATCATTCGTCGTAGCAGCTCTTTTAATACTGGTCGCATTGAACATCTATATCTTGACGAGTGGGTGCGTGATATGCGTCAGCAACGCCTTATAAATCTGCATTATGGCGACATGACCGACTCAAGTTCACTCATTCGCCTCATTGAGACCATTAAGCCCGACGAGATTTACAACCTTGCTGCACAGAGCCATGTAAAGGTGTCGTTTGACGTGCCAGAATACACTGCCGAAGCCGATGCCGTTGGCACGCTGAGACTGCTTGAGGCGGTGCGCATCACTCACCGCGAGAAGGTGACGAAGATTTACCAGGCAAGCACCAGCGAACTCTATGGCAAGGTGCAGGAAGTCCCTCAGAGTGAGACCACTCCATTTTACCCACGCAGCCCTTACGCCGTCGCCAAGCTCTATAGCTACTGGATAATGAAGAACTATCGCGAGAGCTACGGCATGTACACCGCCAATGGCATCCTCTTCAATCATGAGAGCGAGCGTCGTGGCGAGAATTTCGTCACCCGCAAGATAACGTTTGCGGCAGCGCGCATCGTCAATGGTTTGCAGGACAAGTTATACCTTGGCAACCTTAATGCCAAGCGCGATTGGGGTTATGCCCGCGACTATGTAGAGTGCATGTGGCTCATTCTGCAACAACCTGAGGCTGATGACTTTGTGATTGCCACAGGCGAGTTCCACTCGGTGCGTGAGTTCTGCACTCTTGCATTCCACTATGCCGGAATCGAGCTTGAGTGGCAAGGCGAGGGACTTGACGAGAAAGGCATTGACAAGGCTACTGGCAAGGTAATTGTTGAGGTTGATAAGAAATACTTCCGTCCTGCTGAGGTTGACCAGCTGCTTGGCGACCCAACAAAGGCAAAGACCCAACTAGGTTGGAATCCACGCAAGACGACCTTCGACCAACTCGTTAAACTAATGGTTGAGCATGATATGCAACATGTGAAGAAGGTGTATCATTTGTAAGTGTTAAGTAGTAAGTGTAAAGTGTTAAGTGAAGCCGCTTGTGCGGCTATTATCTTTAACTCATTTGATTCGTTTAACTCCTTACTAAATAATGGAGAAAAATTCTAAGATATATGTTGCAGGGCATCGTGGACTTGTTGGGTCGGCGATTTGGAGAGTGCTTGAGAGTAAGGGTTACACCAATATCATAGGGCGCACTCACAAGGAACTTGACTTAATGGATGGTGTGGCTGTGCGACGCTTTTTTGATGAAGAAAAACCTGAGTATGTAGTGCTAGCCGCTGCTCATGTGGGAGGTATTATGGCAAACTTGAAATACCGTGCCGACTTCATCTACCAAAACTTGCAGATTCAGCAGAATGTGATAGGGGAGAGCTGGAGGCATGGCGTTAAAAAGCTCCTTTTCCTAGGCAGCACTTGCATCTATCCCCGTGAGGCGCCTCAACCTATTCCTGAGACAGCATTGCTCACCGCACCACTAGAATATACCAATGAACCCTACGCCATAGCAAAGATAGCTGGCCTAAAGATGTGTGAGAGCTTTAATTTGCAATATGGCACAAACTATATTGCTGTGATGCCTACTAACCTCTATGGACCAAATGATAATTTCAACCTTGAGACCAGCCATGTAATGCCGGCAATGATTCGCAAGATGCACATAGCCAAGATGCTCAACGAGGGCAACTGGCAGGGATTGCGTGCCGACCTTGACTGTAGGCCAGTGGAAGGCATTGACGGCAAAGCCGCACAAGAGGAGATTGTGGCTTTGCTCAACCGTTATGGCATCAATAGCGAGCGATTGCTGCTGTGGGGCACTGGAGCGCCCATCCGCGAGTTCTTGTGGAGTGAGGATATGGCAGATGCCAGTGTTTATTGCCTTGAGCATATTGATTTTGATGATGTTCGCGGCATTGACCCCGAGGTGCGCAACTGCCACATCAATATAGGCAGCGGTAAGGAAATTACAATAAAGCAACTTGCGGGACTAGTGAAAACCACAGTGGGCTATAACGGTATCATCGAATGGGACAGCACCAAGCCCGACGGCACGTTGCGCAAACTGACCGACGTCTCAAAACTCCACTCCTTAGGCTGGCGCCACACCATGGAGATAGAAAACGGAGTGCCAGCGCTGTATAATTGGTATTTATCAAGTGTTAGATAACAAAAAACTCGACATCATCGTGTCGAGTTTTTTGTTGTAGAATATTGATGCTCAAGATTCTGACTTCGTGATATTGGCCTTTTGCAAGCCGTAGTTTTTGCGCTTGTCGATGAGCAGTATCATAATCGAAACGATGATAGCTGCCACGCCAATGCCTGTGAATATCCACATTGCTTGGGTGTAGTCAACGTTGTCACCCACTGTATTGCGCTCAAGCACTCCGCCAATAACAATAGGAACCAGCATCAATCCTATGTTTTGGATGTAGTAGATAATAGAATAGGCTGTCCCTAGCTGCTTCATTGGCACAATCTTGGGCACTGCAGGCCACAGCACGCTGGGCAACAACGAGAAGGCAATACCAAGAATGAACATCAAGCACACAGCCAAAACGCTGGAGTTAAGAGGCAGAGCAAAGACTGCCAGCACGAGGGTGAGCATTATCGTGCCAATAATCATAATAGAAGCCCCCTTGCCAATCTTGTCGTACATGCCGCCAAAGAGAGGTGTCAGGATGATGGATGTGAATGGTAGGATTGACGAAATCAAGCCAGCAAATGAGGGCTCTACGCCATATTTTGAAATCATAAGCTTGGTTGCGAAGTCAAGGAATGGATATAGTGCCGAATAGTAGAGCATACACAGGATAGTAATGAGCCAGAAACCTGGATTCTTCATCGTTGCACCCATGTCCTTGAAGTGGAATTTCTCGTCGTCAGCGGTTGCTGCTTCATGTAACATGGAATCGTTTTTGCGGTCTATAGAGCAATAAATAAGGTAGATGATTAGCCCTATGCCAACTGAGAATAACCCAATCAATATTGGAGTGCTCAAGGTAAACTCTTGTGCCAACATGGGTGCTCCAGCAAGTGCTAATCCGGTGCCTAGTCGTGCTAATGCCACTTGGATGCCCATTGCGAGCGCCATCTCCTTGCCAGAGAACCACTTGACAACGACTTTTGACACAGTAATACCGCATAGCTCATAACCAATGCCAAAAGTGGCAAATCCCAAAGCTGCAACCAGCACCTGGAGCTTAATGGTGGGATCGGTATAAGCAATCCACTGCAGGTTGATGTTCAACACTTGAGAAGGGTCCATAAAAGCTATGGCATAGAAGTCGATAGCCGTGCCGCCAAGCATAAGCACACACGACAGGATTCCTGCAAATCGCACTCCAGTCTTATCGAGGATAATGCCACCCACGAAAAGCATGAGCAAGAATACGTTGAAGAACCCTCGGGAACCTGCCAAGATGCCAAACTCGCTGCTTGTCCACCCTAAGTCACCCTCCAGGAAATGTTGCAATGGTGACATCTGCTTGGCGACTATATATCCCATCATCATGGTGACGGATACAAGTCCAAGAACGGTCCAGCGAAGGGCGGGAGAGTTGTTGATTTTTTGTGCTACTTTTGTCATATCATAAAAACAGGGCGTGCAAGCCACATTGAGCACACGCCCTGAAGATTATAAATCGTTATAGATTAAGCCTCAGCAGGTTTCTCCTCTGGCTTGATGTTAGGTTCTTCAAGACCAAGATTGTTTTTCTTGTCAACAACTTTGAGAAGTAAGCCAAGCAACAATGCTGCTACACCTAAGCCTGCCAACATAATGAGAGGCCATGTGTAGTCAAGCTTAGTTGGGTCGGTAACACCTTCGTTGGTGTTGTCAAGAACCTTGCCAATGAGCAATGGGAACAACCACAGACCAATGTTCTGAATCCAGAAAATAAGGGCATAAGCCGAACCAATAATCTTAGAGTCAACGAGCTTGGGAACGCTTGGCCACAGCGAAGCTGGAACCAAAGAGAATGAAGAACCAAGCACGAGAATAGTAAGATAGGCAACGGTGATGCCGCCAATATCATTACCCTTAAACATAGGAAGAATGAAGGCAAAAGTAAGGTGGCATGCAATCAGAAGCAGAGAGCCTAATACCAGCATTGATGCTGCTTTACCCTTGTGGTCAACATAGTTGCCAAGGATTGGAGTGATACCAACGGCAAGAAGTGGGAATACAGCAAATACAGTCTCGGCACTCTGGCGCATGTAACCCATATAGCAGAAGATTACAAGGCAAACAACCGAAACAACCAACATGCCATACTTCATGGCTTTAGTCTTAGAGAAGTTGCTGATAAATGCAGTGGCAGCAACTACAAGCATGATAATATATTGAACAATAGTTACAGTGCTACCTGCCCAGAAAGAATTGGGATCAACCTCGGTAAATGTGAGGTTGCACTGCAGCATGTTTACAGCATATTTCTGGAATGGGAAAATTGCTGAATAATAGAGCACGCAAAGAAGGGCTACAAGCCAGAAACCACCGCTTGAGAGAATCTTGCCAATATCGCTAATCTTGAATGGATCGTCTTTCTCCTCAGCTTCACCAGTTTGAGCATCAAGTTTCTTGTCCATGAAGAAGTAAACGATGAACATGATGAGGGCTATCATTAGGAGCACAACACCAAAGGCTACTGAACGAGAAACGTCGATGCTGCCACCTAGTTTTGCAAACATAGGCGAGAAAATCATACAAGTAGCAACACCAAGACGTGCGAGTGCCATCTCAGAGCCCATTGCAAGGGCCATCTCACGGCCTTTGAACCATTTAACGATACCACGGCTAACAGTGATACCTGCCATCTCAACACCGCAACCAAAGATCATGAAGCCTACAGCTGCAAACTTTGCACTTGCAGGCATTCCCTCATAGAAAGGAGAAACACCAAGTTCGTCGAAGCCTGGAATGTAGTTAAGATTGTTGGTGAACCAAGTCTCAAGTCCACTTCCTTTAAATGCATCGGTAACAGCGTACCACTTAATAATAGCGCCAATAAGCATCACAACACCAGAAAGAAGGGCTGTGAAACGAACACCCATCTTGTCGAGGATAATACCTGCAAAAATCAAGAAGAAGATGAACACGTTGAGGAATGTCTCGGCTCCCTGCATAGTGCCGAAGGCTAGAGAATCCCAACCACGAGTTTCCTGCATCAAGTCCTTGATAGGAGAGAGGATGTCCATAAAGATGTAGCTGCAGAACATGGCAAGAGCCAGCAGCAAGAGGGCGGTCCAGCGCCAAGCGGCTGAATCGCGCAATGTCTGTTTAACTGTTTGTGTCATACTGTTTGTAATTAGTTTTTATGTTGTTTATGTTTAATTGTTTTCAGAAATATGGCTGCAAAGATACATTATTTTATTTAAATAGGCGAATAAAATTTATGACAAAATGTCGCTAGAGTGAAAAAGGGTGCATTTGGCACAAAATGTGCATAATAGGGGAGTGGCGCTGTGAGCGCTTTTAATATTGCAAATAATTTATTTAACTTAAAACATATAACAAAATGACAATTAAACCATTAAGCGACAGAGTTCTTATTGAACCTGCCAAAGCCGAAGAAGTAACTGCTGGCGGCATAATTATCCCCGACAGCGCAAAAGAGAAACCCTTGAAGGGTATTGTAAAAGCCGTTGGTCATGGCACCAAAGACGAAGAAATGGTCGTAAAAGCTGGTGATACTGTGCTCTATGGCAAGTATGCTGGCACCGAGATTGAAGTAGATGGCGCAAAACTGCTGATGATGCGTCAGAGTGACATTTTGGCAATTGTAGAAGATTAATTAAAACTAAGGAGAAAAAATCATGGCAAAGATTATAAAATTTGACATCAAAGCACGTGAGGAACTGAAAAAAGGCGTTGACCAGTTGAGCGATGCCGTAAAAGTTACACTTGGTCCTAAAGGCCGCAACGTGATTCTCGATAAGAAATTTGGCGCTCCTCATATCACAAAAGATGGTGTGAGTGTGGCTCGCGAAGTGGAGCTTGAGGACGAGTTCCAGAATATTGGTGCACAGCTCGTTAAAGAGGTTGCCCAAAAGACTGGTGATGACGCTGGTGATGGCACTACCACTGCTACCGTTCTTGCTCAGTCAATCATTAACGAAGGTCTGAAAAATGTAGCTGCTGGCGCCAACCCAATGGCAGTGAAACGTGGCATTGACAAAGCAGTTGCTGCTGTAGTTGAGCAGATTAAGGCTCAGTCTCAAGAAGTTGGAGACGATTTTGGCAAAATAGAGAACGTTGCTCGCGTGAGCGCCAACAACGATCAAGAGATTGGCGAACTCATTGCTGAGGCTATGAAGAAAGTTAATAAAGACGGTGTCATCACTGTTGAGGAGGCCAAGGGTACCGATACCCATGTTGACGTGGTAGAGGGTATGCAGTTTGACCGTGGCTACATCTCTCCATATTTCGTTACAAATACTGAGAAGATGGAGTGCGAGATGGAGCGTCCATACATCCTTATTTTCGATAAGAAAATCTCTGTTCTCAAAGATATGCTTCCCGTTCTGGAGGCTACTGCACAGAGTGGACGCCCATTGCTCATCATCAGTGAGGATGTTGACAGCGAAGCCCTTGCTGCATTGGTGGTTAACCGCTTGCGTGGTTCGTTGAAGGTGTGCGCTGTTAAAGCTCCTGGCTTTGGCGATCGTCGCAAAGAAATGCTCGAGGATATTGCAACTTTGACAGGTGGCGTGGTAATCAGCGAGGAGAAGGGTTTGAAACTCGAAGGAACTACTATCGACATGCTTGGCACAGCTGAGAAAGTTACTGTTAACAAAGAGAATACAGTAATAGTTAACGGTGCTGGTGACAAACAGGCTATTGCTGATCGCGTTGCACAAATTAAGGCTCAGATTGAGACTACCAAGTCAACCTACGACAAGGAGAAACTGCAAGAACGTCTTGCCAAGTTGGCAGGAGGTGTAGCTGTGCTCTATATTGGCGCTCCTAGTGAGGTTGAGATGAAAGAGAAGAAAGACCGCGTAGATGACGCTTTGAGCGCAACACGCGCAGCTGTTGCCGAGGGTATCGTTCCTGGTGGTGGTGTGGCCTATATCCGCTGCCTCGACATCCTTGACAATATGGAAGGCGCTAATGCCGATGAGACTACCGGTATCCATATCGTGCGCCGTGCCATTGAAGAACCTCTGCGTCAGATTGTAGACAATGCAGGTCTTGAGGGCGCAGTTGTTGTTCAAAAGGTTCGTGAAGGCAAGGGTGACTTTGGCTACAATGCTTATACCGACAAGTATGAGAACCTCTTTGAGACAGGCGTTATCGATCCTGCAAAGGTTGCTCGTGTAGCTTTACAGAATGCTGCCTCTATCGCCGGCATGTTTCTCACAACCGAGTGTGTGATTGCCGAGAAGAAAGAGGAAACACCAATGCCCACAGGTAATCCCGGTATGGGAGGAATGGGCGGCATGATGTAAACTGATATTTCGTACTAAAATTTATGACCGAAGGCTCAAACGAGAGCCTTCGGTTTTTTGTGTTCTACAAAGTATGCAAAAGTGACTTTTTTGAATACTTTTTTGAGTGTAAGAATAATAGTATTGTATATTCTTAAGTAGATTCTTAAAAAATGAAAAAATGAAAAATTGAAAATGAAATAATTGCATATTATCAAAAAGTTATTTAATTTTGTAGGCTAATTCTGGTTTTTGGATATTTTTTAATGACCCAAAAACAGGGTGTTAAAATTGTGAGAAAAATATAAATCGTTGAGTGTTAGACTGATGCTAAACACTTGATGTCCTAAAGTATTATATCTATGTTGTCATTAACTAAGATTTTCAATTTGAAAGTAAATGACAAAAAATGTAGCAGATAAGAAAAAAGTTTTTTAGAGATACTTAGAAAATTATTAATTAAAAAATATCAATTATGAAATTTACAAAACTGATAATGTTGATGGGCCTGGTCTTTGTGGTTGCGTCGTGTAGCGCTCCCAAGTTAGGTTATTTCCAGGATGTGCAATCAGGTCAAGTGAATGATTTGCAGCAACCCAAACTTGTGACAGTTCAACCAGGTGACAAATTGTCAATACTCGTTGGTAGTAAAGACCCAGGTCTTGCTTATCTGTTTAATTTGCAGATTGTTGGTCGCTATAAGACCTCTCAGTCGGATGCCAATCTTAGTACTACTCAGGTTGCAAGTTACACAGTAGATGAGAATGGTGAAATTGATTTTCCTGTTCTTGGTAAGATTTCTCTGAAAGGTATGACTCGTAGTCAAATTTCAGCTTATATCAAGAAACAGCTAATCTCTCGTGAGTTGCTTAAAGACCCTATTGTGACAGTTGATTTTCTCGATTTGTTCTTCTCTGTTATGGGTGAGGTTAATGATCCTGGCCGTTTCTTGATGGATCACGACGTAACTACTATTATTGACGCACTGAGCCGTGCAGGCGACCTCACTATTAATGGTAAGCGCGATAACGTGCTTGTCATGCGTGAGGAGAATGGTAAGCAGATGGCTTATCGAGTAGATCTCACAAACCTTCAGAGTTTATATAGCTCGCCAGTGTATTATCTGAAACAAGGAGATATGATATATGTAGAGCCTAATGAGAAAAAAGCCCGAGAGGCAACTGCTGCAGGCAATGCATTTTTGCAGCCCACGCTGTGGATATCACTTGCATCATTGCTTACATCCGTATCGGTTCTTATTTTTAAATAAAAAAAATAGTATAGTAAGATGGCTGAAGAAGTAAAAAGTTATCCAGGAACTGCCAAGGACGAAGATTTTGTGAAGATACAGGAGTGGCTGTATATGTGCCTATATAAGTGGTATTGGTTTGTTATATCACTTGTTATTGCTTTGGGTCTTGCCATATTATACCTGCTTGTTACAACACCGTCCTATACACGCAAAGCATCAATATTAATCAAAGATGATGAGAAGTCTTCTACGTTGTCGAGTGAGTTCAGTCAGTTTTCTGATATGGGATTTCAAGTGGGAAAGACCAATATCTACAACGAAATGATTACCTTTTCGTCACCTTCATATATGAAAGAAGTTGTTGAGGAGTTGCATCTAGATATGAACTATAAGACTGATGGTCGGTTTCATGAGCTAACTCTCTATGGTAGGACTCAGCCAGTAATAGTTTCGCTTATAGATATAGACCCTGAAAGTTATGCTTCTTTCACAATGACTCTTAAGGACAATAATGAGGTTGAACTTACCAATTTTATGTCAGAGGATTTACCTGAGATTTCAACCCAAGTGGTGGAAGGTACATTCCGCACCCCTATTAGAACCCCTATTGGTCAGGTTGTGGTAACCCCTACACAGCATTACTATGGTAAATATGACACTCCCATCAGGGTAGCTAAAAACCGAACGAGTGATGTTGCCAACCAGTATGCAGGTAAGTTGGTTGTTGACTTGAACCATGAGCGTGCTTCGGTAATTGATATTTCTATAAGAGATGTTAGCGCTGAGCGTGCCGAGGATGTTCTAAATGTCCTTTATAAAGTCTATAAAGAGAAGTGGAAAGAGGATATAAATGAGCAAGCGGTGAATGCTTGTAAATATATCGACCGCGAGATTGACAGCATACGTAGTCAGTTGGGTAGCGTAGATGCCAATATTGCAATGCAAAAGAGCGCATCTTTGACACCAGATATGGGAATGGCCACCCAGATCAATCTTAACAAGATTGAGAACACCAGTGCGCAGTTGCTGGAACTTGATAATCAAATTTATATGGCCAATCTTATCAAGAACCAGTTATCTGGGAGTGAATACAAGTTGCTACCTCCCAATTCTGGAATTGATAATCAGGCGGTGGCCGCTCAGATTAGAGACTATAACGAGAAAGTGCTTCAGCGCAATAGCTTAGCCGACAATAGTGGAAAAAACAACCCTATTGTTCAGGACCTAGATAACCAGCTTAATTCATCACGCGCATCGATTATCACATCACTGAACACTGTTGTTTCTACTCTACATGAACGCAAAAATGCGCTTGAGGCATCAAAGACAGTGACTACTCATAAGATACAATCAACGCCCACCCAGGCTATGGATTTGTTGGGTGCAGAACGAAACCAAAAGGTTAAGGAGCAGCTATATTTGTTCTTGCTGCAGAAACGTGAGGAAAATCAGTTGTCACGCAATACTGTTGCTAACAATGCCAAGTTGTTAACTCCACCATCTGGTACTCGTGCGCCTTCTTCACCAGTCAAGATTTATGTTTTGACTGTTGCCCTCTTCTTAGGGTTGTTGATTCCAATGATAATACTCTTTTTTGTTAACAACTTGAATACTAAAGTTCGTGGCCGCCAAGATATTCAAGACTTAACGATACCATTTATTGGCGAGATTCCATTGTCTTACCGCAAGCGCAAAGGAATATTTGCTTTGTTCAACCGTCGTAAAGATGTTAGAGAGATTGTTGTTCAGGAAAAGAATGGTAACAATATTAATGAAGCCTTCCGCGTTGTTAGAACTAATCTTGAATTTGTGCTAGGAAAGGATCAAAAGGTGGTGATGCTCACATCTTCGAATGTGGGTTCAGGTAAGACATTTGTGTCTACCAACTTAGCTACTAGTTTTGCTATCAAAGGCAAGAAAACGTTGCTTATTGATCTTGACTTGCGTAAGGCTTCGATGTCAACTTTTGTTGACTCTCCCCCACGCGGTATTTCCGATTATCTAAACGGGCAATATGATAGGATAGACGATGTGATAGTTAAAGGCAAGATTCACGAGAATCTTGATGTGCTTCCTGTAGGTACTATTCCTCCTAACCCAACCGAGCTTCTATTTAGTGATCATCTAAGTGCGTTGATAGTTGATATGCGAGAGATTTATGACTACATAATCATTGACTGTCCTCCTATCGACATTGTTGCCGATGCGTCAATTATCAACAAGCATGTTGATGTTACACTCTATGTGCTTCGCTCGGGATTGCTCGATCGCCAAATGCTGCCCGAGGTTGAGAGATACTATGAAGAGAAGCGTTTCAATAATATGGTAATCTTGCTAAATGGCACTACCGAGGAGTCGAACGGTTATGGATATCGTCGTTATGGCTATGGTTATGGCTATGGCTATGGATACGGTAATAGTTCTAGTAGTTCTAAAAAGAAAGACTAGTTTGTCTTTTTTGATGATTGATCAATAAAAAATATATGAAAGCTTGTTTCATGGGATTGGGCTATATAGGCCTTCCTACAGCAATAATAGCTGCCAAAAGTGGCATTAATATTGTTGGAGTTGATATTAACAAAAGGGTTGTGGAACAGACCAATGCCGGTCATCTTCACATTGTGGAGCCAGGAATGGAGGAACTTCTTCAAGAAGTCCTTAAAAATGGCAAATTCAGGGCTACTTCTCAGCCTGAAGAGTGTGATGCCTATTTTATCGTAGTGCCCACACCATTCAAGGGAGAGCATCAGCCCGATATTTCCTATGTAGAGAATGCTACCCGCATGGTGCTGCCATTGCTCAAGAGTGGTGACCTCTATGTTATTGAATCAACATCTCCAGTAGGAACAACCGAACATATGGCGGAATTGATTTTTCAGGAACGTCCAGAACTTAAGGGCAATATTCACATTGCCTATTGCCCAGAACGTGTGCTCCCTGGCAATGTGATTTATGAGCTTGTAAACAACGACCGTGTGATAGGTGGCATGGATGAAGCCTCTACGTCTCATGCTATTGAGTTTTATTCACAGTTCGTAACTGGCATGCTTCACCGCACCAATGCTCGTACTGCTGAATTGTGCAAGCTCACGGAGAATTCTAGTCGCGACGTTCAGATTGCCTTTGCTAATGAGCTGTCGATGATATGTGAACAAGCTGGCATTAACGTGTGGGATTTGATTAATCTTGCAAACAAGCATCCACGTGTTAATATTTTGCACCCTGGATGTGGTGTTGGTGGTCATTGCATAGCTGTAGATCCTTATTTTATTACAGCAGCTTATCCTAAAGAGGCGAGAATAATTGCTCAGGCACGAGAAATAAACAACTACAAAGCGCAGTGGTGTGCCGAAAAGGTGAAAAATGCTATGCTTGGATTTGAACTTGAGAATCATCGCAAACCAGTAGTTGCAATGATGGGCCTCGCATTCAAACCTAATATTGATGACCTGAGAGAATCTCCAGCTAAGCGGATCACAACCGAAGTTATGCAGAGCAAGAACAATGCCGATTTTCTTGTTGTTGAGCCCAACATTAAGGAGCATAATGTGTTTAAACTAACGCCATATGAAGAAGCGTACGAGAAAGCCGACATAGTCGTGTTTTTGACAGCACATGATGAGTTCAAACTGCTCGATTGGCGTGATGATAAGGTTATCCTTGACTTCTGTGGCATTTTTAAGAGATAGAAGTAGCAAAATAAACTAGATTACTTCACATTGTGTGCATGAGATAGTTCGGTATTTGTCCAGTTGTTTTTTTAAGATACTATTAGTTTTGGATGCATCTCGTTTCTTATCTAATTGAGATGATTAACTTTATTAGTTTATAATATTGTAATTATGATATCTGCAATTATAATAGTTATAATTATAAGTTTTGTTTTATCTGCATTTTTTGTTAAATATATTATAAAATATGCTTATAATCATAATCTATTTGATTTGCACACAAAGAGAAAAATCCACAAAGGAGATGTTCCAAGATTAGGTGGTGTTGCATTTGTGCCTGTTGCCCTTTTCTCATTCATTTGTGGTTGCATAATTCTTGGAAATAAAGGAATTATTTCTATAGATAATGTTAAGCCCATTATTGGTTTAGTTGTGGCGGTAGTTATCATGTATGTTTTTGGCGTGGCCGATGATATAAAAGGCCTACGTTATCGCACAAAGTTCATATACCAATTTGTCGTGGGTATTGTTTTGTGTCTAACAGGTTTTTTGTTAAATAATTTCAATGGACTGTTGGGATTATATGATCTTCCCTTTTCGTTTGGAATGTGTGTTTCAGTATTCTTAATAATTTACAGCATTAACGCTTTTAATTTTATTGATGGAATAGATGGTTTGTCATCAAGTATTGCAATTCTGTCTTTTGTATATTATTCGGTGATACTGTATCTTAACGGTAACTACATATTTCTTCTTCCAATATCATTTATAGGAGTATTATTGCCATTCTTCTATTTTAACTTTTATGGAAAGGCATTACGTAATAACAAAACATTCATGGGAGACACTGGTTCTACTGTGCTCGGGATGGTGTTGTGCGTGTTGGCTATAGTAATCAACGGAGATCCCAAAACATCTGTACTGTTACATAAGAATTCTTTTATAGTTGCCTTTGCACCTTTAATGTTGCCTTGCTTTGATGTTGTTAATGTGGTCTTATATCGCTTAATTAAGGTCCGAAATCCTTTTAAAGCTGATAACAATCATTTTCATCACAAGTTGATTAGGCTAGGTCTTCCCCAACACTCAACACTAGTTGTAGAGTTAATAGTATTTTTGTTTATTACAGGATTCTCAATATATTTATCAAGTTATGTGGGCATTACAGTTGTTATGGCTATTATGCTTATGGCTTGGTTAGCAGTGAATACTATCATTACGAATCTTCTAGAAAAAAAAGATCGGTAAGGCCAGTTTTTATTTATAAAAGACAGATTTGTTAAGAGAGAGTTGGATTGTAATAATTCAAATCTTATTGTTACTGATTTCCCCTTTGGTAAGAGTAATATAATTAGATGTTATTAAGCCTATTGGTTTATAGTTTGACAGGTGCCATCTTGTTTTTTCTAGGATGGCATGTCAACAAACGAGAGCAAGAATCTCTGATTCAAGGTGGTACTACACTGCCTTTTTATAGCTGGGAGATATTGCTGTCGTTAATTGTTTTTTCTGTCATAGCAGGCGCACGTTATCACACTGGTTATGACCATGCTATGTACCTTGATCAGTATCTTCATTTGCAAGAGACAGGAGATTTTAGCCGTCAAAATTTTGAATATGGCTTTGAATGGATTTCTAAATTATTTGCTTGGTGTAATATTCATTATTTTTTCTATTTCGCATTTTGGGCAATATTGCAGATCGGATTTCTTTATTTTGGACTACGACACCATAAGCAATTATTGTGCTGGGTGGCACTGGGTATTATGCTGGGGCCGTACTTTGTAAGTTGGATGAACTCAGTGCGACAAAGTGTTGTGGTATGTGTTTTTGTTGCTTTAATCCCTCTAATTCGCGACCGCAAGTTTCTTCTATATGCCTTAATAGTAGTTCTGTGTGCATTCTTGCACAAATCATCGTTGATGTTGTTGCCAGTATTTTTAATTTGCTTCATTAATATAAAAGATAAGTCGCCAAGCAAATGGTTTTTTCTAGGCATATTAGCTGTGTGTGTGCTAGTTGGCTCTTTTCCATTTTGGACAGAATATTTTACTAATTTTCAGTGGTTTATAGAGTTGACAGGTTATAGCAATTACGGTAATCTTGATGACCCAAATGTGGGAGGAACAATGAGAATGGTTGAATGGGGGCCACTTCGTATATCTGTTCTATTAAGTAATATTGCGATTATTTGGTTTTATCCACAATTGAAATCTTACTTTAAAGACGACAATTTGTTGCCATATTATTTTATGTTGGCTTTTATTGGCATTTGTTTTAGTAACTTGTTGATGAACACAACTCATTTTATTCTGCGGCCTGTGGATTATTTCTTGATATTTAATCTTATAATGACATCTTATCTACTTTGTTATTTGTATAGGTCAAAAAAAATTATAGCATTATCTTTAGTTGTAATTATAAATTTCAGTTATTTCTTTGTGGCAGTGATGAAAGCGGTATATTTCCCTTTAAAAACCTCTGTGCCATATCTTTATCATTTATTTTTTTGCCCATCATTATAATATTCAATTATGAATCAGTTTAATGACATAAAGGTGTCGATTATCGTTCCTATTTATAATGCGGCACTTTATCTTGAACAATGTATTAGGTCCCTAATGATGCAGACACATCAGAATATTGAATTTTTATTTATTGATGATGCCTCAAATGATAACAGTAAAGATCTGCTTAGTTCATTGCTAGACCAATACTCATCACGCAGGACACAGTGCAAGATCATTGAGAATAAAGAGAATAAAGGTGTCGCTTTTTGTAGGCGATTGGGCATGAAGAATGCAACAGGTGACTATATTATTCATGTTGATAGTGATGACTATGTTGCTCCTGATTTTATTGAAAGAATGCTCACTAAAGCACTTGAAACACAAAGCGATGTCGTCATCTGTAATTTTTCTAAAGTCTATGAAAAAAAGATAAAGGTCAATTCCTATTTTCAAGAATTAGGGCGTAGCGAACTTATTAAACGATTACTAATTGGAACTGCACATAATGCATTATGGAACAAACTTGTTAAACGTTCAATAATAGCAGATAATGACCTTTATCCTAATGACAGTTTTCGACTCTTAGAAGATAAGTCAATTACATTCAGAATAATTTATTTTGCTAACAATGTTGTTTTTATAAACGAGCCTCTATATTTTTATCGGAAGAGAGATAATTCACTTACTGACATCAATCAGCGTGTATTGATGCCAATGCTTAAATCTTTGCTTAGGCTTGTTGATGACTTTTTCAGTACTTATCCAAGCGATGAAACAATTGAAAGTGGAATAAAAGCATTTAAGGTGGGAGCCGCTGGTTCGTTACTAATCTATAAACCAGAAGATGAAGATTTAAAAATTTTAATAAAAGAGATGCCAATGTCAATTATTAAGACCAACACTTATATACCATTCTATTATAGAATAGCATTATATGCTCAAAAACTTGGTATGCCGTGGGTCGTATCTATTATAAGGAAAATCATTGACATACACTCTGGGTATAATAAGTGTAATAATACTGAAGTTCAGTAAAGATAAAACTGTTTATTTAAAGAATCAATAATGAATTTGCTTCGTATTTGGGGAACAAGAAAGTTCTTTAGTATTGCAGCCATATACTATCTGTTGTTATTAACTCTATTCTTTTTTACACAAAAAAGTAGGGTCCCCGATTCTTCTTTAGTGCTCATGCAAATACTAGGTATGGGTTTGCTTGTTTTTTTCTCATTATTGTATGATAAACATTCAATATCTAAAACGATATTGATTGTTGTGATTTTTCAGTTGATTTGTAGTTTTGGACTCCGATATTTTAATATAGATTATTTTAATAATCCGTTAGGTTATAGGCCATATGATGCACTACTTTACCACAGATATGGTTCGCATATAGAACTATCATTGTTTGGATTTATCAAATATTTGAATGTACTAGAGGTTCGTTTGGATGATATGGGTTTTCCTCTTATTATTTTTCTAGTATATCATTTGTCTGGAGATCCTGTGACTGGTATTCATCTACTTGTTCTTTTTAATGTGATAGCTATATCAATATCGAGCTATTATTTATACAAGATATCGAATTTATTCTTTGAGAAAGAAATTTCATGTTTTATTACTTTCTTCTGGGGAACTGAATTATATGCAGTATATACTGCGTCGGCAGGATTGAAGGAGAATTTTATGATAATGTTTATTGTCATTGCTATTTATTATATTATACTAGTAAATAGACGGATGTTCATAAAAAATATCATTTGTGCAGTTTTGTTCTCGCTGCCACTTCTTTTATTCAGGTCATCTGTTTTTTATATGTTGATCGCCGTTTTGCTGTTTATTGTTGCCCTACGATTACCAATAGTAAAGCAATATTTTTATGTATATATATTTTTGATTACGCTTTTAGCATGTATATATTACTATCAAATAATTGACCAGTTGGCAATGCAACTAGGTTATAGCAATGATTTTTTAGAAATATTAGTTGATAGAAAAGTCCGTCGCCAAGGAAATATGACATTTATTATGAACTATTTGGCTTCGGTTGTTGGTCCTTTACCCAATCTGATTTCTGATGACATAGTAAAGCGTAACTTCATTACTTTATATAGTTTCTCATCGTTATGTAAAGTGTTTTATTCATTCTTCTTTATATATGGTGTTTATGGCATCTTCAAGAAAAAACATTATGAATTGATAGGTGTATTTATTTTTTGGTTGTTGGATACAGCAATGCTTGATTTAACATTGTTTGCGCAGCATGATCGTTATCAATGGTCGCATATTCCGTTTACTATTATTCTTGCAATTTATGGACTAAAATGCTGGAAAGAAAATCGTCATATTTTGAGTTGGGATCGATGGTATATGGTTATTGCATTTTTAATCATTATAATATTCAATCTAAGGTAAGTGTTTTTAGCTGTTTTGCTAAATATGGAGAATACTAAAAATATTGCTAAAAAAAACCGAGTGCTTATTATTGGACCTGCACCACAAAATACGGGAGGTGTGTCAATACATATTAGACGATTGATCAATATGATTAAAGACTATGTCACGATTGATTTTGTTGATGAAGGACGAAAACATTGGGATGGTATTTTTAATCTTAGAACACTTAATTTGTATAAATATCTACACAAAATAGTTAAAGCCGATGTGGTATATATCAATAGTAGTGTATTTATTCTGCGATTAGGTAATATATTGGCAAGCAAATTGTTCTTTCGTAAAACTATTGTTACTATACACCGTGATTTAACAATAGAAAAACAAAAAAAAATAACAATTGCAGCATTAAAGCTGTGTGATAGAGTAATTGTTGTTAATGATAAAACTTTTGATTTCTTAAAGAATCATATTAATAAAAACAAGTTGCATCTCATTCCCGCTTTTTTGCCTCCTATTATGGACGAAGAACCTGAATTACCTTTACATGTAAAAGAGTGGGTAAATAATGCGCGTAAGTGTCATGACTCTATTTTAATGGTTTCTAACGCATCAAAACTTGTACTACACAATGGGGCAGATCTTTATGGCTTAGATATGTGCATTGATTTGATATCGAAGTTATTTGAGATGGGTAAAGATAATTTTTACTTGATTTTTATTGTCATAGTTAACTCAGATAAGCAAAGGCTAATGTTAGAGGACTATAAAAAGTTGGTTGCAGAGGCCAAACTCCAGAAAAGAATTTTGATTATAGATGAGCCATTATCTTTTGTGCGCCTTATAACAATTTCAGACATTATTTTGCGTACGACAAATACTGATGGTGATGCAATATCCATCCGTGAGGGACTTTTTTTTGGGAAAAAAGTAATAGCAAGTGATGTTGTCAAACGACCAGAAGGCGTGCTTACTTTTAAAACTCGTGACATCAATAGTCTTATTAACGTAGTACTATCAAACGTAACAGATAATACGAATATCCCCACTATTGAACAGGTTGATTACATTAAATTATATTCGAGCATTTTAGGATTTAATTTATAGTATCGGTTTACTATTTTTTTGTTAATTGTATGTATGTTGATTTTTGCTTCTTGTTTTTATATCTTAAATCATAAACATATTGTAGTCTGAGAAAATTTTCTTTAGTTTTAAGGGTCTTATTCATATGATTTTATGGTTGATTATTTTTTTCTATATTTTGGTTTTAATCTGTTTCGGGACAAAAGTTGTAGATGGATATAATGTCAACTGATTTTAAGAGGCTCAAATTAACAATAAAAATGATGAAATCTCATTTTTATTTATACAATATGTTATTAGGTAATATATAATATTTATAACTTCTATAATTATAGGTACTTTATATTTCTGTGATGTTTTATTCTTCAAATAAAAAGGAAGATATAATTGCATAGTTTAAGTAATTGTATAATTAATAAAATGAAGATTTGGTTTGATTTGACTAATTCGCCACATGTTCAATTCTTCCGTCAAATGATTGGAGAACTTCAAGATGAAGGGAATGAGGTCGTAATTACAAGTCGCAATGCTGCTAACACCACCGAACTTCTTGACCTTTATGGTATGGACTATACTCTTGTGGGAAAGTCATATGGAAAGAAGTTGAGGAATAAAATTCTAGGGAACATAGTTCGGGTAAAAGACCTGGTAAAATTTATTAAGAAGAATAAGATAGATGCAGCGATATCTCAAAGTTCTTTTACCAGTGCTATAGCAGGACGACTGGCAGGTGTCCCCACTATTTATACTAATGATAACGAGCATGCTATGGGCAACAAAATTAGCTTCATTTGTGCTCACACGATTTTTATTCCAGAGTTCATCCCTGTCAAGAGTGTTACTAATTTGCTTGTAAGTAGTAAAAAGGTTTTACAGTATCCAGGTGTGAAAGAGGGAATATACTTATGGAAAAAATATAGTAATTTTGTGCCTCAAGAGCATTCAACAAAGAAGATATATTACCGTCCAGAGCCATATTTCGCACAGTACTATAAAGGAAAGACCAATGTTCTTGATGATGCTCTGGTTGAACTCAAGCGCGATTTTGAGATTATAATACTTCCGCGTGATAATAATCAGCGTCAGCATTTTTGTGATGAAAAATTCAAAGGCATAAAGGTGTGCCAGCAGCCTATGACATTTGATGAGATTGCCGCTGATTGTTCATTGTTTATTGGAGCAGGTGGCACTATGACCCGCGAGATGGCAGTGATAGGAGTTCCCACAGTGTCAATATATCAAGATGCATTGCTCGATGTTGACCGTTTTCTGATATCTGAAGGTCTAATGCTGCACAATCCCAACCTAGATGCTCAACAAATTAGAGAAATAATGGATAAAGCACAAGCTAAACCCTCTGATGTTTCTTTATTGAATAAGGGAAAAGAGGCTTATAATCAAATAAAGAATTGTTTACTGAACCGAACAAAATAAATATCAAAATACTGATTTTAATATTATGATCAAAGTTGTAATAATTGGCCTTGGAAAGATGGGCATGAGCCATTGTTCAATATTAGGTGCTCATCCCGATGTTGAGGTGGTAGCCATGTGCGACACTGATTCTCTCCTTCAAAGCGCATTTAAAAAGTTGACTTCTATCAAGTGTTACACTGACTATAAAAAAATGATTGAGGAAGAGAAACCTGATGCCGTATATGTGGTGACCCCTACTAAGCTGCACTATGAGATGGTGATGTTTGCTCTTGATCATGGTTGCCATGTCTTCTGCGAAAAACCTTTTAGCCTAAATTATGAGGAAGGCAGGATTATGGTTGAAGCAGCCAAGGCACGAAATCTTGTCAATCAAGTTGGATACTGCAATCGTTATGTTGGCACATTTAATGAGATGCGCCGTTTGCTTAAAGTTGGAGTTATTGGTCAACCATTCCATTTTATGGGAGAGAATTATGGACCTGTTGTGCTCAAGCGTAAAGGAGGAACATGGCGTTCGACAAAGAGTAATGGCGGAGGTTGTCTCTTCGACTATGCTGCCCATATCTTGGACTTGATTAATTATGTTTTTGATGATGTGGCTGTTGATGCCAAAGGCACATTTATGCCTTCTATCTTCTCAACCGATGTTGATGATGCAGTTTATTCAACTCTAATAATGAAAAGTGGACTGCATGGACAGCTATCAGTGAATTGGAGCGACGATACTCATCGCAAGGCCACGACATCACTAAAAATTGAAGGTGATGGAGGAAAACTTGAAGCTGACACAACAACGCTGAAAATATACGTGAAACGAGACATTCCAGAATATAATCTGGTTAAGGGATGGAATGTTAGATATATTACTGATCTCACCCCACAAGTGTTCTTTAATCTGAGAGGTGAAGAATTCTCTTTGGAGAACGACAACTTCATTCAGTCTATCAAAGACTCAAGTGTTGAGAATCGTAACACTTTTGAGTCGGCACTCAATACCGATTTTATCATTCACAAGTTGATGGATGATGCAGCCCGACAATAACCTTAACTATATCACAAACAAAAGAAGAAATGATAATGGACAAAGTAATATTAGGTGACAACCAATTTTTTGCTGTGAATCATTTAAGTGATGAGCGTAGCCGTCAACAAGCGGTGCGTTTCAAGGAGGACAAGGCAATTATTGATGTCCTTGACACGGCAATAGATTGCGGTGTTAATACTTTCATGTGCACAACTCATGACCGTATTGCCAATATATGTGAGCATATGCGTCAATCACCTGAGAAATATGCCGATTTTAAGTTTTATCCTTGCATGCCCTATGCTCATAAGTATGCTAATGCAGTAACAGAGTTGGGCATATTGGGAACCCTAAAGGCATATTTGCCTGGTAACCTTCTCTCGGTCGTATCAAAGTCTGGCATTGCCTATGCTCGCAAGGATTTCCCAGCATTAATGGAATTGCTTGTCGATGCTGAGATGAAGATGTTCCGTGGGTTGAATACACCTGTTATTTTCTTGCAGAATGTTATGACCGACTTGCTCTATGGATTAGGAATGAAAGAGATTCTCGTTCATTTTGCTGAGTACATACGCAAGAAATATAATGCTGAGCCTGGATTTATCACAATGAATCTTCCGCAGATGGTTGACTTTTGCGAAGAAAATGGGATAGACAATCCTGTAATTTGTTCTTCAATTAATAAGATTGGATTTCGCATGAGCGGATCGATTGAACGATATGAGGAGTATTTGCGCAGCGACAAAAAGTTCCGTCCAATTGCTATGCAATGTCTTGCGGCTGGTGCTCTCAAGCCACAAGAGGCATTTGAGTATGTTGGACAATTCAAAAAGATTGTGTCTGTACTTTTTGGTGCATCGTCGCGTGCTCATATTCAGCAAAACTATAATTTGATAAACAGTCTGCTATAATATTAAGAATGTTCAAGAGTGGTTATCTGACTGTTTGGAAGACCACTTAACTGTTTATCGCTTTGCATAGAAGAATCCTCCGAATGACCTAAAGGGTCTATTCGGGGGATTTTTAATTTGCAGGATTTTTAATTCGCAGTATATCTGTGTGTCCTTTTAAATTTATTGATTATACTTGTTTTTAGTTCTTCTGGTGTAAATATAGCAAGAATAAAGATTGAGAGCACAATATAGAGAGCATCAATTAAATGATTGTCATTCAAATAGAATGGGATTGCGCTGATTAGAATTAGACTAAGTGGTATTAACGTCCTTGGTTGAAAATGGAGAGTGAAATAACGCCGAGTATCAATCCATCGGTAAATAATTAATGTGAGATAGGAAATGATTGCGGTAAGAATAACACCGTAGATGTGAAGTAATGGGGTTAAGATGAAGTTTAATGTGATATTTACTACCGCGGTGAGTATGATTGATGGAATTGCTCGCTTTGTGTCTTTGGCGCATTGATAAGGAAGTTCAAAATAAACCGTAATAGCGAAAAGAATGGTGCTTAAGTTTATAAGATATACAAACTCTAAACTGTCTTGATAGTTAGCGCCTATAATCCACCCATAACATATTTTTAATGTGAATGTAAACGCTATCAATGTGAAACAAAGTACATAGATATAATAGTTGAAAACTTTTGAGAAGAAATCATCTCTGTCAGGACTGTTGTATTGTTGGATTGCGTTTTCTTGCCAAGTCTGGAGAAAAATATTTGATAGAGTGTGTATTAACCCTCCAAATCTCACAGCTATGGCATATATGCCAGTCATTCCAAATCCAAGGAAATAACTTACAAAGTATCGATCACTTGTTGTTGTGAACAACCAGCACAATGAGACAGGAATCAAAGGAACACTATAATTGAGCATTTGCTTTGATATGTCTTTCAGATCAATCTTGATGTTAAAGAATCGTCTGAATGTCTTCATTTTATACTCAACTATCACAATTGATAATACGCGCGCTAAGATATTGGCAAGGAAAATGCCCATAATGCCCATTTTGAACCAAGCGACAAAAATGAGACTGAACAAGCATATTCCAAAAGACGCTATAAGTCCTACCGCAATGAAAGCCTTGTTGTTGCCTAAACCTCTTGAGATTTGTGCAAGGAACTCATAGACAGACATCACTACCAATAATGCGATTGTGCTCCACAGGTAATCAATATGTACAAACATAGACAAACAGAAAGCTAAAGCTATGGTTGAGATTATTGTTATGCCAAGCGTGCGATAAGCAAAAGTGATAATGCGTGAGCGTTCGGTAGTGTCTTGAGTATCTAGAAGAAAACGGAATGCACCGTCGCGTAGTTGCAGGGTTATAACAGGAAACATCAGAAAACACACCTGCAAGCACAAGTCAAAGTAGCCATAATCGCTGGGCTTTTCTACGAAATAGGTGTAGAGTGGAATCATTAGGAACGTGATAAGCTTTGATCCCAAATTACCTATTGCGTATATTCCAAAGTCCTTGATGAACTTTTTCTTACGACTTTGATGTCTAATATCTGCCATTTGTGTTTCTTAGAAATTGACTGCAAAGTTACTTGATTTTTGCTGATTTGAAAAAAAATGAGGGTATAATTGTTCGTTATTGCTTAAGAATGATTAATTTTGCATTAACATAGAATATGTTAAAGTGATGAAAGTATCGGTGCTAGTACCAGTGTATGGTGTTGAGGGTTACATTGCTAAATGTGTAATGACTCTCATGGAGCAGACTTACGAGGATGTGGAATACATCTTTGTAAATGACTGCACTCCCGATGCTTCTATAGAGCGCTTGCGCGAGGTTGTAGCAAGGTATCCTGAGCGCAAAAGCCAGGTTCGCATTATTGATCATGAGCAGAACCTCGGTTCGGGTGCTGTTCGGCAGACGGCTCTTGATGCTGCTACCGGTGATGCAGTGATTTTTGTGGATAGCGACGACTATGTCGACCCTCTTATGATTGAGCGCCTGGTTGAGGAGATGCATCATAGTGGAGCAACGATTGTTGATGGTGGTTTTGCTACTGTCACTAATGGCGATATTGCCAATATGCAGATGCCGCTGCAGGTGAGTGATAAAGGTTATCTTAAGATTATCCTATGTCAAAATGTTGACTCCAACCGCATTTGGGGGCGGTTGATTAAGAAGTCGCTTTTCACCGACAATGACATCCGCTTTGTTCAAGGCATTGACTATGGCGAAGACTTCTCGGTATTGCCGCGACTGCTCATCAATGCGCAGCGCAGCGTGGTGGATCAATGCCTATATTTTTACCTCAATGACAATCCTCAGTCCTACACTAATAACATAACCACTCGAAACGCGATTTCGTTTTTTAAAGCACAGGAATTGATTGGCACTTTCATGGCATCACATGAGCATTGGAAAGAGTATTCGTTTGCCATGCAGATAGGGTGGGTTAATGTGTGGCGGTTTGCGCGGCGATTCAAGGTGCCGAAGAAGTTGGTCGAAGAGTATTTCACCCAAAGATCAACACACGTGGTCACTCACTGTCTTGAGAGGATGTTCAGGTGCGATAAAATGCCTAATAAAGCAATAAATTTCATATATTTGGTAACGCGTCGTTTCTACCTCACTTTTGCTGGGCGATGAGGGTAGTAACATATTGGATATTAATTAACAAAAGACATGCAAGCATTGATTTTGGCGGCAGGAATGGGACGCCGCTTGGGAGAGAAAACCCGTAGTAACACAAAGTGCATGATTGAAGTCAATGGAGTGAAGCTCATCGACCGTGTGCTCAGTCAGCTCAAGTCTCAAAACATTGACCGTGTGGTGATTGTAGCAGGATATTGCCGCGAGTCACTTATTGCACATGTGGGGGATAGCTATGATGGCATACCCATCCATTGGGTTGTCAATCCTATTTATGACAAAACTAACAATATCTACTCGCTTGCCCTTGCTAAGGATGAACTTGTCAAGGACGATACTTTGCTCATTGAGAGTGACCTTATTTTTGATGATGCGATGTTTGAGATGATTATCTCTGACCCATATCCCAACTTGGCGCTTGTTGCAAAATATGAGACGTGGATGGACGGCACAATGGTGCGGATCGATGGCGACAACAACATCGTCAACTTCGTACCTAAGAAGGCGTTTAACTATGATGAGGTCGACACCTATTACAAGACGGTCAATATATACAAGTTCAGTCGCGAGTTCAGCGAAAAGGTGTATGTGCCATTCCTAGATGCCTACTGCCGGGTGATGGGCAATAATGAGTATTATGAGCAAGTGTTGCGCGTCATCACCTTGCTCGATGGTGCCAACCTGAAGGCGTTACCTATCGGCAACAAACGGTGGTATGAGATTGATGACGTACAAGACTTGGACATTGCAGAGAATATTTTTGCTAACGAGCATGAACGTCTTGGTAAATACAATAAACGCTATGGTGGCTACTGGCGATTCCCAAAAATGCTTGATTTCTGTTATTTGGTAAACCCCTATTTCCCTCCAGCTCGCATGAAAGACGAGCTGCGTGCCAATTTTGATGTTTTGCTTACTGAGTATCCTTCGGGTATGCAAGTTAACTCTCTATTGGCCGGTAAATACTTCAACATAAGGCAAGATTTTGTGGTAGTGGGCAATGGTGCTGCCGAACTTATAAAAAGTCTGAAGGAGAGCATAGAGGGCAATATTGGTGTTGTGTTTCCAACATTTGAGGAATATCCTAACCGTATTGACCGCACACGTCTTGTGACATTTATTCCTTGTGATGCCGATTTGCGTTATACAGCCGAAGACCTTATGAGTTTCTTTGGCGATAAGGAGATAAGCACACTACTGCTCATCAATCCCGACAACCCGTCAGGAAACTTCATTCACAAAATGGATGTGCTTGGATTGGCTGAGTGGTGCCGCCAACGTGGAATGAAACTTATAGTTGACGAGTCGTTTGTTGATTTTACCGACGAAAGCACTACTAGTTCATTGCTTCAAAACGACACGTTGTTGCAATATTCTAATATGATAGTTGTCAAGAGTATAAGCAAAAGTTATGGGGTTCCAGGTTTAAGGCTTGGCGTTATGGCAAGCAGTGACACTAAGCTTATTGCTGCTGTAAAGAAAGATGTGGCAATTTGGAACATAAACTCATTTGCTGAGTTCTATATGCAGATTTTCAATAAGTACGAGCAATTCTATAAAGTGGCTTGTGACAAGTTTGTTGAAGAACGTAGTCGTTTTGCTGCAAGGTTAGCGAAGATACAATATCTGAGGGTGATACCGTCGCAGGCCAACTATTTTCTGTGTGAGGTGGTAGGTAGATATAGTGCTAACGAATTGACCGAATTGCTTTTAAACCGTTATAACATTCTTATAAAAGATTGCAACAACAAGACCGGGCTTAAGGGCAAGAACTATATACGCATTGCAATTCGCAATAGTGATGATAATGACAGATTAATCAAAGCATTACAGGCACTATGACAAACATTTGTATTTGTGGTGGCGGTTCACTTGGTCACACAATATCTGGCTATGTGGCTTCAAAAGAAGATTACAACGTTAGTGTATTGACGCGTCTTCCAGAAAAATGGAGTCAGGCGATTGATGTTACTGATTTGGATGGGCTTCGTTATCATGGGGAATTGTTATGTGTCACTGATAATCCTGCTGTTGTTTCGGATGCCGATATTGTGCTGCTGTGCTTGCCTGGATATGCCATCACCGATGTGCTTAACCAGATAAGGCCTTATTTAAGAAATACTACTTTTGTTGGATCTGTAGTGTCGAGTACTGGTTTTTTCTTTATGGCAAACCAACTTCTGCCAGCTGATATTCCTATTTTTGGTTTTCAGCGAGTTCCGTTTATTGCCCGTACTAAAGAGTATGGTAAGAGTGCATATTTATTAGGTTATAAGCCAAGTCTTAGTGTTGCGATTGAAAATACATCCAATGACAAAAAGCGAGATTTTGCGTTGTTGCTTGAGCGCATGTTTCAAGTCCCTGTCAAATTGTTGGGTAGTCATTATGAGGTGAGTCTCACTAACAGCAACCCACTGCTTCACACCTCTCGCATCTATACTCTATGGAAAGAGTGGAAACCAGGAATTAGGTATGACAGTTGTCCGTCATTTTACGCCGATTGGACCATAGAGGCGGCGCATTATTATATAGAAATGGATCGTGAGTTTCAAGCTCTTCTCAAGTTACTTCCTGTTGCCGAGGGCGCTATCCCTAATGTGCTTGATTACTATGAAAGTCACGACGAGCAGTCGCTACGTGACAAGCTCGCTTCTATTCCTGCGTTTAAAAATATAATGGCACCAATGATTGGCAATGATGATGACGGTTATGAGCCAGATTTCAACAGTCGCTATTTTACCGAAGATTTTCCTTACGGTCTATATTCTATTGTGAAAGTAGCAAGAGAAATGAATTACACAACTCCTGTCATCGACGATGTTTATGGTTGGGGTATGGAAATGATTGCTCAAAGCCAGTAGGCTTCAAAGTCGTGCTGAAGGCGTTTTTCTACTGGTGGCAGTGTCATATAGTTGCCGTAGGTCTTGGTGAGATAGTCTTTATATCCCACCATTGTTTTATATAATTTGCCTTCAAACTCGATGTTCACATCGCTGGCAATGCAACTTGCAGGGAAGCATCCTTCAATGCCTGGACCTGCCTCGGTAAGATTGCATACCGAGGTTGAACTTTTGCAACTAGTGATGATGCGTTCTAACTCATTATTAATGTTTTTGATTGAGCGTGGCCAATGTTTATAGACGATGTAGGCCAACTTAGAGTAGAGAGGGTTCTCGTGAGAAATTTTGCATCGTCTTATTTTGTTTAATTTATGTTTGCGCTTGAAAACTTTTGCTCTTTCCTCAAGATTATCGCTGATGTAATCGACAGGGAATATGTCGATATATACACCAATTTTAAATCCTGGAGCCTCGGTTTCGGTCATCAAGGTCTTGGTGTTAACCACTTTTGCAAAGGTATAATAGTATTCGGGCTCGGTGTGGGGATTAATGACACGGTGCAGGCCTGATGGACAGGTATATGAATTGATGAAGCGCTCATAACTCTCACGCGGCATATAAAGATCAATGTCATCATCCCAGGGGATATAGCCTTTGTGCCTCACAGCGCCAATGAGCGTCCCGCTAGAGAGGAAATAAGTTATGCCTTCTTGTTGGCAAAACTCATGAACTGAATCTAGAATCGCCATCTGTATTGAGCGCAACTCGTTTATGTCGGTTATGCGTTTCATGCGTGTTGTCTTTTGAATTTCTTTCTCATGAATTCCCAGCACTCGGCGAAGATTTTCACTTTGGCCAGTTTCATCACTGCGATGTATAAGGTGGCGCTTATTACTATTTTTGCAATCAATAACAGCATGTTGTTCTCAATCCATAAAGTGGCGAGGTAGGTGAGGGCGAACACTGCTAAGGTTATTAGCAGGAACGGCGCTATGTCGAAAATCGCCTCTAGCCATTTCAGGTCGATTAGATGCTTTGCTACAACTTGCCATGCTGCTAGCCACAGAATCATAAATGCAGAATAAACCGCAACGACCACCAGAATTGACTGCGAGAACAGGTAGTAGCACAGCAAGATTAGACCTATCTGCAACACTATTTGCCCTAAGTTGCACCACAGGTACAGATCGCTGCGTTTGCAACCTATGGCAAGTTGTTGATAAACGGTGTATAAAGGCATGAATGCTCCAGCAATGCACAGCACTTGCAGCAGTGGTATGCAGTCAAGCCATTTGTGTCCTAAAACCACTGTGACAAATTCTCTTGCCACCAAAGTAAGGCCCAGCATCACTGGGAAGGCGACAAATGCAGTGAAACGCAGCATCTTGCGGAAAACCCGTTTTTGCCGCTCTTTGTCGCCAGCAACATTTACCAAGACAGGTTGAACTACTTGCCCCATAGTTCCGCTCACGAATGTGTTGGCCTGCGTGTTCCATTTGTTAGCTTGAGTAAAGTTGCCAACTTGTGCGATAGGGAAGAAGCGTCCAAAGATGAAGGTAAGAATTTGTCCACTGAGAGTATTAATGATATTTGTGAAAAGGATATTGACAGCAAAGCCAAACATGCGTTTTACGGGACCAAAGTCGATGTGCCACGATGGACGCCATTTCACAAAATAATAACGGCCCATGTTGAGCACGGTGATATAGATAACCTGTTGCCATGCCAGGCTCCAGTAGGCATAGCCATTGAAAGCCAGCACTATGCCTGTACTGCCAGAGCATAGCAGAGCAATAAAGTTGATGATGGCAACCTCGCGGTTCATCATGTTTTTGATTAAGTAACCGCCTTGAGCTATGCCTAATGAAGATATAAGGAAGGAGAGGAACACAAATCTCGACACATCGACCAGCACAGGTTGATGGAAAAAGTCAGCAATCAGCGGCGCGCAGAACCATAGCAGTGTATAAATAATAACACTAGCAATCACGTTAAACCAAAATACCGAGTTGTAGTCTTCGTCTTTGGGGGGCTTAAGGTTGATGAGCGCTTGTGTGAAACCGCTGCTTTGCAGGTTGCCGGCGAGAAGCGAGAAAATGGTGAGCACGCCCACAATGCCATAGTCGCCTGGCGTGAGCAGGCGAGCTAGAACTACGCCAAAGAGTATGTTCAGAACTTGCAGCGTGCCGTTGTTCAGCATGCTCCAGAACAAGCTCTGCTCAGTGCGTTCTTTCAGTGGTTGTGGGTTACCTTCCATATACTGCTGTTCAAATATTGTGGCAAAATTACACATTTATCTTTAAAAGTCAATGATTCGTCTTCCTAAAAGTGTTATGCAATCGGTAAACCAGCCCTATAAAGATTTTTTATATATTTTCTTATTGCATAAAATGACATTATTTTATTACTTTGCAAAAAAAATAAGGTAATAGTTAAAAAACATTTAAGGGTAATAATATGGATATTCTAAAATTCAAGCAGAAAAGTATTCTTCAACAGTTGCGTTCGTCTTATCAGCCTAAACTTCCTGCTGCATTGCAAGGACCAGTTAAGGTTGTAGAAGGCGCAGCCACACAGTCGGCAGGTGACCAGGCCGAGATTAAGAAGTTATTCCCCAACACTTACGGTCTTCCCGAGCTCACATTTGTACGTGACGAGAATGCAACCAGTATGCACAGCGATGAGCCTTGCAACGTTGGCGTTATCCTCTCGGGAGGTCAAGCTCCTGGTGGTCACAATGTGATTTGTGGAATCTTCGATGGCATCAAGGCTCTTAACGAGGACAGCCGTCTTTATGGCTTCTTGATGGGTCCTGAGGGCCTTATCGAGCACGATTATAAGGAGCTCACCCGCGAGATTATCGACGAGTATCGCAATTGCGGTGGTTTCGACATGATTGGCTCGGGCCGTACTAAGCTTGAGAAACGCGAGCAGTTTGATAAGGGGCTTGAGATTATCAAGAAGCTTAACATCAAGGCAATTGTGATAATTGGTGGTGACGATAGTAACACTAATGCTGCTGTGCTTGCTGAGTATTACAAGGCCATGAACGTGCCCGTTCAGGTTATTGGCGTGCCCAAGACCATCGATGGTGACTTGAAGAATGAAAAGGTTGAGATTTCTTTCGGTTTTGACACCGCCACCAAGCTCTATAGCGAGTTGATTGGTAATGTGGAGCGCGACTGCAATAGTGCTAAGAAGTACTGGCACTTCATCAAGCTTATGGGTCGCTCGGCATCGCACATCGCTCTTGAGTGTGCATTGCAGACTCAGCCTAACTACTGCGTGATTGGTGAGGAAGTAGCTGCTAAGGGTATGTATCTTGATGACGTAGTCAACGACATCGCTCGCGTGGTAGCAGCCCGTGCTGCAAAGGGTAGGAACTATGGTATCGTGCTCATCCCCGAGGGTCTCGTAGAGTTTATGCCCGCTATGCGTAAGCTTATTGACGAGCTCAATGACATTCTCGCCGACAACCCCAACTTCTCTAAGTTGCCTCTCGACGAGCAGCGTGATTTTGTGCTCTCGAAGTTGAGTCCAGAGAACAAGCAGCGCTTTGAGACCCTGCCACCAACAGTGGCACGTCAGCTCACCCTCGACCGTGATCCTCACGGAAACGTGCAGCTGTCACTCATTGAGACAGAGAAGCTGCTCAGCGAGATGGTTGCCAAGAAGCTCCAAAAGATGAAAGATGAAGGCCGCTTTGTGGGCAAGTTTAAGACTCAGCACCACTTCTTCGGTTACGAAGGCCGTTGCGCCGATCCGTCAAACTTCGACGCTGACTACTGCTATGCACTTGGTTACAATGCTACTATGCTCATCAATGCTGGCGCTACCGGCTACATGTCGGCAATTCGTCACCTTGCAAAACCCGCTACCGAGTGGGAGGCTGGTGGTATCCCCATCACCATGATGATGAATATGGAGCACCGCAACGGTAAGCAGAAGCCTGTAATCAAGAAAGCGCTTGTTGACCTTAAGGGCAAGCCTTTCAAGGTGTTCTCCAACAGCCGCGAGCTTTGGGCAAAGGAGACTTGCTACATCTATCCAGGTCCAATCCAGTACTTTGGCTCACCTGAGATGTGCGACCAGACATCTTGTACCCTCTACTACGAGCAGGGTGGAAAGTAAAAGTGGTGCTCAAAAGACCGCCACTACTTGAGACGTGTGTCTCATTATTTCAAACCTTTTTTACAGCTTGCAAATCCCCAGCGAGAAATCGCCGGGGATTTTTGCGTTAAGACATTATCAGTTTACTTTTTATAGGTGGGAATTTAGGGCTTATTGGTCATTTTGCGTGTTGAAATCTCTGAGAAAGCCGATCAATCCTTATCTTTGCAGCATTTATTATCAATATGATGCAAAAAATGCTTTT
>CACYVC010000002.1 GCA_902777835.1 uncultured Bacteroidales bacterium
CCCCTTTACCATTTCGATGTTCCGAGAATGCACAAATCTCACCACCATCTATTGCGACAAGACATGGAACAACCCCAACGCCAACAACATGTTCCTGGACTGTGTATCACTTAAAGGTGCTGTTGCCTATAATGATACCAAGGTTAACGGGGCAATGGCTAACCCCGTCGACGGTTACTTCACCGGCAAGTGGAACTTGAACGTCGGTGACCATGATTACGGAACCATTGAATTCGCCCAGTCATGGGCCTATACCAACGACACTGTTACCGTCTCCTTCTCGCCCGATGAAGGTTATGCCCTGTATGGTTGCGTCGTAAAGGGTGACAGGACTGGTAATGAGGTTGAGGTCACCATGGCTAACGACACCACTTGCACGTTTGTGATGCCTGCCGAGGCAGTCACTGTCAGCGCGTTGTTCCAATTGGCCAACGAGCCCTTTGTGGTGTGGTGTGACGATAACAAGACATTATATTTCGATTGCAGCTTGAAACCACATGTGGGCGACACCTACAATGGCCATTCGGTGACTTCGGTTTGGAGCGGCGAGCAGGTCACGGCAACAAGCATTTACTACCCTTATTGGCATACTTCTGAAGTCAAAAAGGCGGTGTTCTCACCTGCTTTTGCCAACGTGCGTCCTAATGGTTGCGCTTACTGGTTCTATGGCTGTTCCCTTTTGGAGGAGATAGAGGGATTGGAATACCTCAACACATCGGAGGTAACTACCATGATTTGGATGTTCCGCGACTGTGGGTCGTTGAAAACGATTAACGTCAATAACTTCGACATGACCAATGTGACCACCGTCGATCACATGTTCTTCGATTGCTATTCACTCACCACCATTTACTGCAATAACACGTGGAACATTGCTAATAGCACATCCATGTTCACCTACGACACTAAACTCGTGGGTGCCGTGCCTTACAACAGCAATTATCAGGATGCCAGCATGGCAAATCCCATCACAGGCTACTTCACCGGTCAGTGGGACGTGACTGTCGATGACAACATTGAGCATGGCACAGTCACATGTGAGAAAGATTGGGCTTACACTAACGAGATTGTGACGATTACCTTCACGCCCGACCAAGGCTATGTGCTGGAAACGCCCACTGTCATCATCACCAGTGAGGATGAAACAGGTGGCACCATACAACTCACTCCTGGCGACGAGCCAGGTACTTACACCTTCAAGATGCCGGCTGCCCCAGTGACCGTCAACGCAACATTCGCTACAGTGTTTGGCGACGTTGACGGCGATGGCGAAGTCACCACTGCTGATATCACTGCCATATACAACTTCCTGCTCGACGGAGATGACACCTATATAGCTACTAGCGATGTGAATGGTGATGGCAATATCACCGTTGCCGATATTACTGTTATTTACAACATCCTGCTGGGAAGTAAATAGATATAAACTTATCTTTAGCGTTATAGAGCGGTTACCGTACTCTTGTGGTATGATAACCGCTTTTAGTATGAATTAAGACAAAAAACAATAGAAATCAAGTTCCCCTCATGATGGGATGTTCTGCACGCTTTTTTTGATAAGTGAAAATATCCTAGATGTTGCTTGCACTAATGTTGGATAAATTAGGCGTCGCCTCGGAAATAATAATGAAAATCTTCGCTTTTCATTTTGTATTTCACTCGGCTTGCACTAATTTTGTAACCATTATGACACGAGAAGAACTGATATTAGACTGCCGTTACTACAATGGTGAGGATTACCCGCCCATAGGAGTAGATGAACTTATGTGGGGGTATGAGGAAGCGTGGGTGAGAATGGTCTTGGAGAATAATCCTACTCCACAAAAGCATATTGATTATTATACTCGTGAGTTTGACCTGCCCAATTTATTGCCTGAAAAAGAAGATGGCACCCCTATTGGTATTAAAGCCATACTATGGAATAGACTAGACCATTGGAGTTATTATCCTGCCGATGCTGATAATTTCAAAAAATGGTATAAGGAAAAATATGTAGCTAATACTAAAACACATCGCCAACTATTGAATAAGTGATTTTTGCCGTTTGGTGGTATTTGCAATTTATTGTACCTTTGCCATTGATATGAGTGGAGAGAAGAAACAAACTATCACGATTCGCATCATCAGCGTGTGCTTTGCGGTGGTGGTGCTGGCGATTTTCAAACCTTTTGGTCTTGAGGCATGGCAGTGGCAGGCCTATGCCCACTTGATTGCTGTGGGAGGGTTGGGAATTGTTTCCTGTTTTATTACCGAAGCAATTTTGGTATACATTCTTAAGAAACCAGGCTCTAATGATCGCGGGGTGGATTATATTATCCGTCGCAATCTCTGGTTCCAGCTCATTAATACGCCACTCGTTTCACTAATGATATGCCTTTACCGTCATTTTGTGCTTAGCGACAAGGTTGATGGCAACCTCCTCTCGTGGGGCAATTTCTTTGAAACGCTAGTGATAATGGCATTCTGTTCGTTTCTCATTGGTCTCTATTGGCGTTTCAAGTTTCGTGGCAAGTATCTTGCAGCCGAACTTGAGGAGCTGAAGCAGATGAATGAGCAGTTGCAACTAATGCAGCAGAAATCGCCCACTAAGTCTCTGCTTGACAATGAACCTGAAAAAGAAGTGCAACTGGCAACATCTCCTCCTAGCACTATCAATCTTGCTGGCACTACCAGTGAGTCGATGACTCTTCACATTCCTAACTTGTTATACGTAGAATCGGTGGGAAACTATGCGAAAGTCGTGCAACTGCATGAAGGGAAGGTGGTCACTCACATGTTGCGCGCCACGTCAAAACAGATAGAAGAGAAACTGAGTGATTACTCAACGATTGTTAGATGTCACCGTGCATTTCTTGTTAATCTGCAACAAGTGGAAAAAATCATCTCGAAAGCGGGAACCATGCAACTGCTAATAAAGCATTGTAATGATTCAATACCAGTGTCACGAAGTAATATATCAAGCGTGAAACAAGCTTTAGCACAAAACAAAGACAATCGTTAATACTCCCTTTAGAATAACACAACAGCCTTCATCTTATTAATGAAGGCTGTTGTGTTGGTGTTTGAGCTTTCGGTGACTTCCTCGAGTGGCAACTTTCATCTATCAATCACGTTTAAGTATCATAATAACTTGAATACCTTTATAAGATTTCATTTAAAATATATTTTATACTATAAAGGTAGTAATATTTCTACTTTTAGGCAAATAGTTCAAGATTTTTTTCTAATTATTTTATGGATTTGCTAAAAAAATATTATATTTGCATTTGGATTGCAGAGGCAATCAGATAATTTTGAAATAATAGAAGCGTTATGCTTATCTTGTTGTAGAAAACGTAGGAAATTTTCTAAAATGGTAAGAGTGGCAGAGCGGTTCTCACGCTATGGCGTGGGCTGCATTTTCACATCTTCCATTTTGGGTTTCCTACGACCTTCTACAAAAGTGTGGCATAATTCAGCTCACGTTTTTATTTTATATTTATTCAAGGTTTTGGGCTGGAACCTATTAGCTGTTTGTTGTTATGAAAAAATCATTTTATTTTATTATTTTTTGTTTTTTTGCCATAAATGCAATGGCTGAAATCAAAACTGATGTGAACCAAGATGGGTATGTGACAACTGCTGACGTGACTTGTATTTTTGATCATATACTTGGCTACAACTCATCCAATTATTTTAATTGTGATGTGAATGGTGATGGATCGGTCAATGCGGCAGATTTGACTTTTATGTATAAAAAATTGCTCGAAGGAACTGACCAAGAATATAATGTAACTGAGTTTAGTGTTAATGGTGCTACGTTTAAAATGATATACGTGGCTGGTGGAACATTTCAAATGGGTGCAACAGATGAACTAGAAGACGTTAGCTTTAATAATGCAAAGCCTACATTTAATGTCTCACTTAATGATTATTATATAGGTCAAACAGAAGTTACTCAGGAGTTGTGGCAAGCTGTAATGGAGAATAATCCTAGTTATTATAAAGGAAAGACTGGTGAGGATCATTCTCAACATCCAGTAGAGCAGATTAGCTGGAATGATTGTCAAGAATTTGTTGCAAGACTCAATCAAATGACTGGCATGAACTTTAGACTACCCACCGAAGCAGAATGGGAATTTGCTGCTCGCGGAGGAAATTGTAGCCAAGGATACATATATTCAGGTAGCAATAATGTTAATGAAGTTGCATGGTATAGTCTTAATTTGCCCTCGCATTTTCCTGCAACTAGTGGTTTTGGCACTCAACCAGTAGCTCAAAAGAATCCTAATGAGTTAGGTATTTTCGATATGAGTGGTAATGTTCAAGAGTGGTGTCAAGATTGGTTTGGAGAGTATACATCACATCCTAAGACAAATCCTTGTGGTCCCGAAAATGGTTACTACCGTGTTAATCGTGGTGGGGATTATGGGCATGTTGATATTTGTTGTATTATACCATATCGATTAAAGTTGCCACCTGACGGTTGGAGTAGCTCTGTTGGGATGAGGCTTGCCCTTTAATACAACAACCGCCATCAGGAACAATTCTGGTGGCGGTTTAAGCTATTATTTAAGAATTGTATTACTCTTCGAGGAGGGCATCGTCGACAAGGTTAGGCATGGTTACCTGGAGGCCTGGAGTGCGCTCCATCTCGCGGCGGATGGCGTCCATTGAGCCATTGTTGCGAGCCCATGAGCGGCGTGCGATGCCGTTGTTCACATCCCACAGAAGCATCTGGCGGATGCGGCGGTCGGCTTCTTCGCTACCGTCGATTACCATACCGAAGCCACCATTGATGACCTCACCCCATCCAACACCGCCGCCATTGTGCAGGCTTACCCATGTGGCGCCACGGAAGGCGTCGCCAATTACGTTGTGCACTGCCATGTCGGCGCAGAACTGGCTGCCGTCGTAGATGTTGCTGGTCTCACGGAATGGCGAGTCGGTGCCACTCACGTCGTGGTGGTCACGGCCAAGAACAACTGGTTTGCTGATTTCGCCACGGCGAATTGCGTCGTTGAATGCCAAGGCAATCTTGGTGCGGCCTTCGCAGTCGGCATAGAGGATACGGGCTTGCGAACCTACTACAAGGTGGTTCTTGCCAGCCTCGCGAATCCAGTGTAGGTTGTCGGCGAGTTGTCCCTTGATATCGTCGGTCACTGTGCTCATCATTCCGTCGAGCACTTCAGCGGCGAGGCGGTCGGTGACTTCCAGGTCATGAGGATCGCACGAGGTGCAAACCCAGCGGAAAGGACCGAAGCCGTAGTCGAAGAACATTGGGCCCATGATGTCCTGAACATAGCTAGGATAGCGGAAGTGTGTCTCGTCCTTCATGATGTCGGCGCCAGCGCGGCTTGCCATGAGCATGAAGGCGTTGCCGTAGTCGAAGAAGTACATGCCGTCGGCAGTCAAGCGGTTGATTGCAGCCACTTGGCGACGCAGTGATTCAAAGACGCATTCCTTGAAGCGGTCGGGCTCCTCGGCCATCATGCGTTTAGACTCCTCGAGGCTGTAGCCCACGGGATAGTAGCCGCCTGCGTATGGGTTGTGCAGCGAAGTTTGGTCGCTACCCAGGTTAACATGGATGCCTTCGTCGGCAAGACGCTCCCAAAGGTCAACCACATTGCCTACGTATGCCATAGAAACCACTTTCTTCTCTTCAACAGCCTTGCGTATTGCTGGAATGAGTTCGTCTAGGTTCTCGTGCAACTCGTCAACCCAACCTTGATCGTAGCGCTTGCGTGCTGCAAGTGGGTTGATTTCGGCTGTAACGCTCACAACGCCTGCGATGTTACCGGCCTTGGGTTGAGCACCGCTCATGCCGCCAAGACCTGCAGTGACAAATAATGGGATGCGTTTCTCGCGCTCGTCGCCCATCACCTTGCGGGCAGCATTAAGTACTGTGATAGTGGTGCCATGCACGATGCCTTGAGGGCCGATGTACATGTAAGAGCCGGCTGTCATCTGACCATATTGGCTCACACCAAGGGCATTCATACGCTCCCAGTCATCGGGCTTGCTATAGTTGGGAATTACCATACCGTTAGTAACCACTACGCGTGGAGCATCCTTGTGCGATGGGAACAGACCCAGTGGGTGACCGCTGTACATAACGAGTGTCTGCTCATCGGTCATCTCGCTCAAGTATTTCATCACAAGGCGATACTGTGCCCAGTTCTGGAACACGGCACCGTTGCCACCGTAGGTGATGAGCTCATGAGGATGCTGAGCAACCGCCTTGTCGAGGTTGTTCTGAATCATCATCATGATAGCAGCAGCTTGGCGGCTCTTGTGAGGATAGTCGTCGATGGGGCGAGCCTTCATCTCATAGCGTGGACGCAGGCGGTACATATAGATGCGGCCATATTTCTCAAGCTCCTCGCGGAACTCGGGTAGGAGAGTGGCGTGGTGCTTAGCGGGGAAGTAGCGCAGAGCGTTGCGCAGAGCGAGTTTCTTCTCCTCGGGGTTGAGAATGTCCTTGCGCTTAGGCGCATGGTTAATCTCGGTATCATAGGGCATTGGTTCGGGGAGTACGTCGGGTATTCCAGCCCTGATGTCGGCGATGAATTCTTCTCTTGTCATTTTTGTTATTTAGTTCTTAGTTTTTAGTTCTTGATTTTTTGTTAGTTGCGTTGACAACGCAACAGGTGGGACTGGTTTAGAGCTTTGTTTCTACTATTGCGGTGATGTCGGCCTCTTCAGCGTTGGCTTTCTTGATGAGCTCGTTGGCCTCGGCTATGAGGGCGTCGGCAACGGCGCGGTCCTTGAGGGAGCCGGCATTAATCTTAACGTTCATGCCAGCGCCGAGCACAGCAGCACGTGCTGCGAGAACGCCCACGCCAGCGTCGCTCACGCTGTTGGGGTTGCCTTCCATAACCATAGCGCGGCAAATCTCAAACACCTTCATCGACTCCTTCATAGTGCGCAAGGGAACTTGAGCAGCATAGAGGGTAGCGTCTTGGATAGCGGCACTGCGTGCAGCCTTGTCTTCGTCGGTCTTCTTGGGCATGCCAAAGGCTGCCATGATGCGGTTGAAGGCCTCGGTGTCCTCGTCAACGAGGTGAAGAAGCTCCTTGGCGATAGCCTGACCCTTGTCGGCCCACACGCTGAACTCCTGCCAGCGATCGTCCCATCCGGGTTTGTGGCTCGAGAGGTTGGCAACCATAGTTCCAAGCGAAGCGCCCAGAGCGCCCATATAGGCCGAAATGGTGCCGCCACCAGGAGCAGGTGACTCGCGCGAGGTCTCCTCGGCAAAACCAGTGACTGTGAGGTCAACGAGTTTGCTTGCGCTGTCATCGGCTATCATGTATTCAATTACTTTTTCCTTGGGATCGAATGGCTTGAGGTCGTCAAGACCCAGTGAGTGGATGGCAATCTCGATGATGTCGCCCTCGGGAATACCGGTAGAGCGATGCTGCTTCTCGAGGAAGTACTTACCGGCTTCGATAAGGCAACGCTTGGGCAGCAAGCCCACAATTTCGGTACCGGTAACGCGGATGCCGCGGTTCTGAGCGCAGCGGCACACCTCGTCGAATGCCACGTGAAGTGGGGTGGTGTTGATGTCGGTGATGTTCATCGACACCTGTGCAATCTTATATTCGTCGATGTACCAGCCAATGGCCTTGGTGCCCTTAAGGGTGCCAGGTTGCATGATGGTGTTGCCATTCTCGTCTTTCTTAGGAGTGCCAGTTATGGGGTTGCCCTCACGCACGGGACGGCCCTTCTCGCGTACGTCGAACGCGATAGCGTTGGCACGGCGGGTACTGGTGGTGTTGAGGTTGAAGTTTGTAGCAATAAGGAAATCGCGGGCGCCAACTGCTGTGCAGCCAGTGCGTGCAACTTGCTCATCGATGGGGCGTGCGCCAAAGTCGGGAGCACCGTCTTTGCTTACTAGTTTCTCAGCAAGTGCCTCATACTCGCCCTTGCGGCAAACTGCCAAGTTGCGGCGCTCAGGAGTGAACGCTGCTGCCTCGTAACAGTAGCAGGGGATGCCAGCCTCGTTGGCAATGCGCTCAGCAAGCTTGCGAGCCAGCTCAGCACACTCCTCGAGGGTGATACCTGCGATAGGGATGAGTGGGCACACATCGGTAGCACCCATGCGTGGGTGAGCGCCGTGGTGTTGACGCATGTCGATGAGTTCGCCTGCGCGCTTCACTGCATGGAATGCAGTCTCCACTACGTCCTCGGGGCTTCCTACGAAGGTCACCACGGTGCGGTTAGTTGCCTCACCTGGATCCACGTCGAGAAGTTTCACACCTTTAGCCTGGCGAATAACGTCGGTAATTTGGTTAATCACGTCCATGTTGCGGCCCTCGCTGAAGTTGGGCACGCATTCAATAAGTCGGTTCATGTTGTTTTTTTAGGTTGTTTTATTGTTAATTGTTTTTGATTTTAGCTAGATTGGCTAGAAGCTCTAGAAATTCTAGATTTTCTAGTATTGTGAATTATGCATTGTGCATTAAGCATTATGCATTAATCAATATGCTCTTCCTGTTGCTGCTAGCAGGGTGTTGTGCATGAGCGAGACGATGGTCATGGGACCTACGCCGCCGGGCACTGGAGTGATGTAGCTGCACTTGGGTGCTACGTGCTCAAAATCCACGTCGCCGCACAAGCGCCAGCCGCGCTCGCGAGTCTTGTCCTCAACACGGGTAGTGCCCACGTCAATGACTACGGCACCTTCTTTCACCATGTCTTCCTTGACAAATTCGGGACTGCCAAGGGCGGCAATCAGGATGTCGGCCTGGAGGCACATCTCTTTGATGTTAGGCGTAGCGCTGTGGCATACTGTTACGGTGCAGTTGCCAGGAGTGGCCTTCTGCATGAGCATGTTGGCGATGGGCTTGCCCACGATGTTGCTTCGTCCAAGCACCACGCAGTGCTTGCCTCGTGTCTCGATGCCGTAGCGCTCAAGCAGCATAACAATTCCTGATGGAGTTGCTGGCTTGAAGCAAGGCAGGCCAATAGTCATGCGGCCCACGTTTACTGGGTGGAAACCATCAACGTCCTTGCGGTAGTCGATAGCCTCGATCACAGCCTCCTCGTCGATGTGCTTGGGCAGCGGCAGTTGCACGATAAAGCCGTCAACGCTCTTATCTTCATTCAACTCTTGAATCTTTGCAATTAGTTCTTCTTGGGTTACTGTGTCGTCCATGCGGATGAGAGACGACTCAAAGCCGCATTGCTCGCAAGCTTTGGTCTTTGAAGCCATATAGCTCTCGCTGCCACCGTCGTGGCCCACAAGCACACCCACCAAGTTAGGACGACGGCCACCAGCCGCCACTATCTCTTTAACTTCGGCAGCAATCTCCTCTTTGATTTCGGCCGATATTTTCTTTCCGTCTATTATTTGCATAAAGTTGTTTTATAATTAATGTGCAAAATTAGTCAAAATTCAGATATCAGCTATATATTATATATACTTTTAACGCATTTTTAAGGTTAAGAGAAAAGCAAAAGCGCCTCGTAAACCACGAGACGCTCTTTGTAGTTGTGAATTAGGCATTGTTTTAGTCGTCGAGGCTCGTCTGCAACCACACGTCGTAGATGAGTGCACCTGCCGAGTTCTCCATGTGTGGTATGTCGTAGTTGAAATTGGTGTTGTTGAGTTGGCACGCCACAGCTCCTTTAGGTGCATTGGTTTCGGCGCTGAGCACCATGGCAATGTAGCCGTTTTTTATATCAAAGTATCTACTTGGAGGTGTTTCTGATGGATAGGCGGTATAGGATGCCGTCTGGCTTGCGCCAAGCTGATAGGTTTTGATGGGATAGCCTGAATAATAGAACTTGTTGCCTTCGAGAATAAAATCACCTGGATTAACTACAGTTCCACTGGAATTATAGTTATATCCACTCATGCTTAATCCATTTTGACTCACTGCGCCAGTGTAAAGCTGCAGTCCTGCTGATGCTGTGTATTTCAGGAACACATTCTTTCCAAATGACCAGTAATAAGTATAATAATTACTGTCTTGTTCATAGAATCCAAAAGCATCAATATATACAACCCCATCCTTGACAAACAATCGGTTGAACAAATAGCGAGACCATGGGTAAAGCGAGAAACTATTGCTGGTTGTGAGTTTGGCAAGATAACCGGTGGCATCGCCGAGATAAATATAAGGAACTGAGAGTATTTCATCATATACTCCAAAGTTGGAATTAGTACCCACATAATAGAGGTTGCCGCTGTCGTCGGTGGCGAGGTCATTGATGATGAGACCAGCATCGGTTCTCAACAGAGTCTTGTTCTTATAGACCTTGGTGCTCACCCAGTTATCGCAGTTATCGGTATTATTATCCCTAAAGGCCGAAGTGTAGTACACATTGTTGTTTTTGTCGACCCACATGTGAGGAATACCGGCTATGTAGCGGGTGGTACCAGATTTCGGGAACACGCAATATTTTTTTGAAGCACCAGTAAGGCCGTCTTTATAGGTGTTGAGGTATCCGCCACCGTGGACACCCGTTCCCTTGAGGATAACAGCAGTGCCCGAGGCATATTCTGTATAGGAATTTGACACGTCTTTGCGCATCATCACAAAGGCAGTGCTGCCATGCACAATCACTTCGTTGGCACTGGTGTAGCTTGCTCGTCCGCTCAAGTACATGCTCTTGTCCTCCCAGTTTCGCCACAAGATGGGCTTGTTGTCGGCTGTCTTGCCAGCGGTCCACACGGTGGGAGCGACCTTGACATTGTAGGTATACACAGTGTTGATATTGTCCTTTGTCTTGAACTTGATGGTGAGCGTGGTGGTGCCTACCTTGTGTGCAACGACACTCACCTGGTCGTTGCTGTAGTTGACGTCAATGATGCCAGAGTTGGAAGAAGTGACGCTGGTCATGGTGCCTTGCGAGTCGGAAGTATTTCCATTGTGGGGGCGGAAGATGATGTTGGTGCCCACATTGATGTTGACCTGCTGAGCACTGGTGCTTGATGCATTGAGCCTGTAGGACTTGCGATCGTCGTAGTTGTAATATTGCATATAAAGGTCACGGTTCCAGGCATTTTGCCGTGGCGAGTAGATACTGCTTAGGTAACACCCTTGCTTGAGCTCGTCCTGGGTGTAGTTCCAGAAGTAGGCATACCCATTGCCAGTGGTGTTGTAGTAGAGCGTTAGCCAGTTGTCAAGGCGAGTTCCTTTTTGCCACACGCCATAGGCATGCCCGCGGTGCTGGCTGTCGATGTCAATAACTGGTGCACGGTGGCTTGTCTCAAAAACGCCATAGGAATAGAATGGCAGCCACGTAATCTTGTTGAGAGCATCGAGGTGTGTCACACTCTCGTAGAAGTAGTCACCCTCGTAGGCTGCATTCATATCAATTCTCGACACAAAATGGTAAAGGATGATGTCGTTTATTTTGATATAGAACTTGCCGTTTTTGGGGATTACCGTGTAGTTGGCGGCACGGTTCACACATGCCACATCGCCAGTGAGGGGGATATAGTCGTAATAAGAGTTTGCAAGGTCGGCATGTTGCACATAGGCTGCACACAGCGTGCCGCCAATGGTCTTGAAGCCTTGCTTGTTGTTGCCCTTCACATCTTGTAGCACCCACTTGCCGCCGGTACGCACCATGGCATAGACGTTTTGGCAAGCGTCAGAACTGCTATAGTCGGGGTCAACAGCAATGAAGATAACGTCGCCCTCGGCCCACTGGTGCAGATTCTCACCTGATGTGGAGCCCGAGTTAGGTGAAAACTCGTTCATCTTAATCACTGAGCCTCCCGTTGAGCCGCCACTGTTGCCAAGAAGGATATCGTAAACCTTTGTTACGTCGGCAGCAGTGATGATATTGTCGCCGGTCTGGTCGCCATTGACTACGTTGGAGTAGTTGTTGTTGAGCAAAACATCATAAAGTGCTGTGACGTCGGCAGCTGTTACTGTGCCGTCGCCATTGACATCGCCTAAGAGTATGCCCTCGTCAATTACAAAATCGCTGGTTGTGACAGCAAAAACTGTAAATGTCATCACACAGGCAAAAAGTAGAGTAATAAACTTTTTCATAGTTATAATGGTTTAATGTTATTTCTGAGAATAATATTCACTTTCGCAAAAATAGTGATAATAATTAAAAAATCAAAAAAATGCAGTGTAAAAGTAATATGTTTGTGGTAAATCTTTGTTGATGATGGTAATTTTAGCGAAATTTGTCACAAATTATAAAACACTATAGAATCATAATGGAAGAACTCCAAATAAATACACTGATTACCGACTTAGCGCTGATATTGACGCTGGGCGCGGCAGCAACCATTATTTTCAAACTTCTCAAGCAGCCAGTAGTGCTGGGATATATTGTGGCTGGTTTCATCGCCAGCCCACATTTCTCGTTGCTTCCCTCGGTGGGAAATGAGGCCAATATTGAGTTTTGGGCGCAGTTGGGCATTGTGGTATTGCTATTCTCTCTTGGTCTAGAGTTCAGTTTCAAAAAGTTGATAAATGCAGGCGTTTCAGCAATTGTCACGGCGCTGATAATAGTGTGCGGCATGTTGGCAACTGGTTTTTTGATAGGTCAATGCATGGGGTTCACAACAGTCAACAGCATCTTCTTGGGTGCTATGCTCTCGATGTCGTCAACAACCATCATTCTTAAGGCGTTAACCGATCTCAACATGAAACATCGCAAGTTTGTGCCAGGCATCTTTGCCGTGCTCATCGTTGAGGACCTATTTGCCGTGGTGATGATGGTGATACTCTCTTCAATAGCCATCAACAACAGTGTGGCAGGTGGCGAGATGGTTGCAAGTATTCTAAAACTCTCGTTCTTCCTTATCATCTGGTTTGTGGTGGGAGTGTTTCTCATTCCCTCAATATTCCGCAAGTTTCGCCGTGTGCTCAGCGACGAGATGATGCTTATTATTGCCATGGGGCTTTGTTTCTTGATGGCGATTTTCTCGGTTGCTAGCGGTTTCTCGCTGGCACTGGGAGCGTTTGTCATGGGTTCTATACTTGCCGGCACCAGCGAGGCGGAGCGCATAGAACGCATAATCAATCCCGTTAAAGACCTCTTTGGCGCTGTGTTCTTCATATCGGTGGGCATGATGGTTGATCCACAGGTAATATTGCAGTATGCCGGCATCATCGCTCTGCTCTCGGTGGTGGTGATAGTGGGAATGATTATTTTTGGCACCACAGGCATGCTCGCAACAGGACAGTCGCTCAGGATTTCTATGGAGAGCGGTTTCAGCCTCACCCAGATTGGCGAGTTCTCGTTTATCATCGCCACGTTGGGCACCACACTTGGCGTGCTCGACGAGAGCATTTATCCCATCATCGTTACAGTGTCGGTAATCACTACTTTTACTACGCCATTTTTCATTAAAGCAGCGATTCCAAGCTACAATTTTGTTGAAAAGCATCTGCCCAAGAAGTGGAGTGCGCTGCTTGAGGGCTACAGCAAGACGGTGAATAATGATGTTAAGCAGAAATCACGTAATATATGGGGAGGTATCATTAAGCGCAATGTGCTTATTTTGTTGCTTTATTCAGTTGTGATTATTGCTTCGATATTCTTGCTTAGGACCTATTTCATTCCATTTATCAATAATCTGCTATGTCGTTTTATGAGTGAAGAATGGGCCTTGATGCTCAGTATGACTTGTGCATTGTTCCTGTTGTCGCCATTCTTTTATGCCATTGTCACACCTAGGCTCACACGCAAGGAGAAGATGACACTAAACAGCACCAATGCTCCTATGGTAGTGGGGCTGCCGAGGTTCGTGATGGTGATTGTAGGAGGTTTGCTGTCGATGGCTTACGTTGCCTCGTTGTTTTATGGTTTCTATTCCAGCATTGTGTCGGCAATAGTCGGAATAGTCTATCTGCTGGCGTTGATTCTTCTTTTTGCGCCAATCATGCACAAGCATTTGGAACTTCTCGAGAAGCACTTTATGAGCAATGTCAACGAGCGCGAGAACCGCCGCACCGGCAAGGAGAACAATCTCGTGAGCGATATGCACCTTGCCTACATGACGGTAGGCTATAACTGCCCATTTGTGGGTGAAAGGCTTAGGAATGCCGATTTGCGTCGCAAGTATGGCGTGAATGTTGTGGCAATTATTCGAAACACATTGCGGTATCCTATCCCCACAGGCAATATGCGTATCTTCCCTGGTGACCAGATAGGTGTGATTGGTACCGATGACCAGATTCAAAACCTCTTGCCGTTGCTGGAACCCAAGGTGCAAAATGCCGAAGGAACATCATCGGCCGATGTGGAATTTACTCATTTCGTGCTTCCCGACAACTCGCCATTAATAGGCAAGAAACTTGCCGAGGCACGACTTAGGGAAGACTACAAGTCGCTGCTGGTGGCAGTGGAGCGTGGCGAGGAAAACTTCATCTCGCCAACCCCTGACATCGTTTTTGACAAGGGCGACATCATTTGGATAGTAGGAGATAAAGAAAAGATGAAGAAGCTTCGCTAGTTTGCCACTTCGCTAGTTTGCCATCTCTCACCTCTCACCTCTCCACTCTAAACTATTTCGGCATATAGTCCTTGTATTTCTCTTCTTCAGTCATTTCATCTGGCATGAAGCGAGAATCGTTGCTGGTGTTTTGAGCCTCTGTCTCTGGTTTATTTTGAAGACTTTGCTCAGGAGATGAGATGTTCTCCTGAGGTTGCTCTACATTCTCTTTAGGTTTCTTGCCTATATTGTGGAATTCATCGTGGATGGTGTGGCCCACTCTGCCTATCTGCCTCTTGCCTGACTCAAAGCGTCGGTCGATGTGCTCTTCAATGCGCTTGTTGAATTCAAACGGCATGAGCGACACTAGTGCAGATATGAAGGCAAGCATTGTTGCGCCTGCACTCAAATAAAACCCTGACCTTAGACCATCGATAGGCATCCCTTCGCTCATCTCGGTGTCGGCAACGACATCAGGGTTGTGGGCAAGAGGAAGGCCTTGGAATTTTGTGAGCATGCTGACAAAGAAGAAGATTGCCATCAATATGAGAATAGCGTCGATGATGCCCCACCAGCGACTTCGCAGGCAGTTGAAGCCAATGGCTAGGAATAAGGTGACGAATGGAGCTAGAGCAAATGCGGTGAATCGTGCCTTGTTATACGTTAGTAGGCTTGCCGAGAAGTCTAGACCACTGATGCTTCCCATGTGAGAAATTTCCATTAATGGTAAAAATACATAGAACACCAGCGCAAGAACGAGGAGTATGTTGGTAATAGGTTTCATTGCAATAGTACTTATTTATATAATAACTGAAAAAAAGGTGATTTTAGTGTAGAACGGCGTAAAAAGTTTTCAGTTGTCAGTTTTCAGTTTTCAGTTGTTGTTTGAGGTTTCAAAGAAAATTATTAAAAAGTGTTAAGAAATTTGGAGATTGAGATAAATCTGTTATACCTTTGCAGTGTACTAGTTGAGTAGTACACTAGTTCGGTAATTAATCAATCATCAAAAAATACTACTATTATGTTATCAATCAGTAATCTAAACTTCAGTTACAAAAAGCGTGGTGGAGATTTGTTCCACGATTTGTCGCTTGAATTGACCGCTGGAAATATCTACGGCCTGTTAGGAAAAAATGGTGCTGGCAAATCCACACTTATTAATTTAATGACTGGTCTTCTCACTCCAAAGAGTGGTGAGGTTACCCTCGATGGCGTGAACGTGCGTGATCGCCTCCCCAAGATAATGAGCGATATCTACTTAATTCCCGAGGAATTTGAGCTGCCTCGCCTCACTCTGAAGCAGTATGTTAGCATTAATGCTCCTTTTTACCCTAATTTCTCGAGCGAGGACCTTCAGCGCTACCTTGACATCTTTGAGATGGGTAGTGACATGGACGTGAAGCTCCACTCGCTGTCGATGGGTCAGAGGAAGAAAGTTTTCATTGCCTTTGCATTCGCTACCAACACCCGCGTGCTTATCATGGATGAGCCCACCAATGGCCTTGACATCCCTAGCAAAAGCCAGTTCCGCAAACTCGTGAGCAGCGGCATGACCGACGACAAGATGATGCTTATCTCCACTCATCAGGTGCGCGACATCAGTGAGATTCTCGACCATGTTACCATCATTGAGCAGAGCCAAGTGTTGCTCAATGCTTCTATTGCCGACATAACACGCCGCCTGGCCTTCCGACCTATGAGCGAAGGCGACCAGCCACTCTTTGTACAACCAAGTGTCATGGGTTCGCTTGTGGTAGTTCCCGCTCAACCCGACGAAGAGACTGCCGTTGACCTGGAAATGCTCTTCAACGCCACTCTTCAAAATCCCGAAGCTATCAATCAATTGTTTAACGCCTTAAAATGAAAAAAACTATGAATACCGTCAGTCAAACATTCAACTGGAGCCGTTTCGTTACTACTCTGCGTAAAGAAATAGTGGAAAATCGCCGCACTATCATGTTCTCAGTAATTGGCATCTATGCAATGCTAACAATTTTCATGATTTTGGGTAATTTGACGACAGCTTCGCCATACGAAAACTCAATAATTATGGAAGGAAATGTCCCACAAGCTTTTGTGTTTATGCTTCTTTCAATAGTTGTTATCGTCATGTCGTCAATGGCCTTCAAGGGGTTGACGACCAAAGCAGGCCGCAGTAATTTAATGATGTCGCCGTCTTCGTCTCTCGAGAAGTATCTCGTCAACGTGCTTATCTATGTAGTGGCAATGTTTGTGTTGTTCTTTGTTTGCGCCCAACTTGCCGACCTCACTCGCATAGCAGTGCTAAAACCATTTGAGGACAAAGACTTTGTTGTGCCTGGTCCCATTAACTTTATGAATGCCGAAACCTTCGCTTTCATGGACGGTGGCGCTAAGTCTTCTGGTGATGTCGCTTGCTGGATAGGTCTGAGCATGTTTATCGGCACAATCGCCAATGCCGCAATGTATTTCCTCGGCAGTGTCGTATGGCCCCGATTGTCGCTACTCAAAACTTTTGTCACAATCTTTGCTATTCAAAGTGCTCTGTTGATAGTATTTATAGTACTAATTAATGTGTGCGCCGAACCACAGGCTTTTGGAAGATGGTTCCGTGATTTTATGAGATTCGGTGGATTCTTTAAAATGTCATGCGTAATCTCTACTGTTCTTGCTGTAGTATCATTCGCTATGTCGTGGATACTGTTTAAGCGTAAAGATGTTGTGTCGTTAAAATGGTGGAAATAAGTTATGAATTTCAAGGATAATAAAGCGATATATCTGCAGATTGCAGACCGCATTGGTGACCAGATTCTCTCGGGGGATCTTGCCCCTGAGGGGAAAATCCCCAGCGTGCGAGAACTCGCTGCTGAGATTGAGGTCAATGCCAATACTGTGGCGCGCACCTATGACTACTTGCAGCAGGTGGGGGTGATCTACACCAAGCGTGGATTGGGCTACTTCGTGAGCGCCGATGCCAAGGAAAAAATCGTCGCCACTCGTCGAGAGCAACTCATGCATGGTGAGATGGACTACTTTCTGCGACAGCTTAAGGCAGTGGGCATTACGCCTAGTGAGCTTCAGGAAATGTATCAGGATTTCCTAAACAAATAACGTTTGTTGATGCTTTTTTAGAAAAATTCATGTAGCAAAATGCCTCTGTTTTGCGTCTAAAGAATAAATAGCAAATAAAATAGGTATGATGAAAAAAATTATTGCAACCGTATTCATGGCCCTATGCGTGCTGATAGCTTTAGCACAGCAACCCATGGCAGTGCAGTGTCAAGTTAATGACAGTGAGGGTGAGGGTGTGCCTTTTGCCACTATCTACCTCTATAACAGTAACGATACCGCCAAAGTGGTGGCAACCGACGTGAGCGACGCTTTTGGCAAGGTAGATCACAAAATCGCCAAGCCAGGCTCTTATCTCATGAAGGTTTGCTTTGTGGGTATGGCCGACGAGAACCGTACCTTTGAGGTTAGCGCTAAGGCGCCAGTGGCTCAACTTGGAACTATCGTTCTTTCCACCTCATCTACAATGCTTAAAGAGGTGGTGGTGAGCACGCAACGTCAGCTCGTAAAGACTGAGATAGACCGTCTCTCTTATGATGTTCAAGCCGATGCCGACAGCAAGACCAGCAACGTGCTCGACATGCTCAAGAAGGTGCCTATGGTTACCGTCGATGGACAGGACGAAATTCGTGTGAAGGGCTCCACTTCGTTCAAGGTTTATCGCAACGGTCATCCTGATCCTGCCTTGAGCGGAATGAACATGAAAGAAATTCTCAAGGTTATTCCTGCTTCAATGATAAAGAAAATTGAAGTGATTACCGACCCAGGCGCAAAATATGACGCCGAAGGCACAAGCGCCATCCTCAACATTGTCATGGCCGATGGCAACGCTGGAACGATGAAAGGTGTGACAGGAACCGTGGGTGTGGGTGTTGACAACACTGGTAGCCTTAATGGAAACGCTAATATTACCTCGCAGGTGGGCAAAGTGGTGACATCTTTAAACTATGGCTACCAAAACCAAAACCGCCACCGCAGCCACAACATCATGGAAAGCGAGACCAAATACTTGAGCAGCGGCAACACACTCTCGAGCTACAACGAGTCGCGTGCTAAAGTTAACGTGCACTATGGCGAACTCAGCGGCAGCTGGGAACCAGACACCATCAACCTAGTTTCGCTCTCATTTGGCGGTTTCTACTACGATTACCGTGGTGATGGCGTGAACAATGCCCTCATGACCGATCGCGATGGCAACATCCTATATAAATACACCACTATAGGTCGTTCTCCTAAAGGTGATTTTTATGATCTTCACGGACGTCTCGATTATCAGCACAAGACACATCGTCCTAATGAGGCAATTACTCTGAGTTATATGCTCTCGACTAACCACAACGGAAACAAGACCATATCCACTTTTAGCGATATGATTAATTGTCCGTTCCCCTATACTGGCCAAACCAACGACACTAAGGAGAACTTTGCTGAACATACTTTCCAGTTTGACTGGACAAGGCCATTCGCTAAGTATCACAAGTTTGAGACGGGTCTCAAGTATATAAACCGTTTCAACAAGAGCGAGGCTATGTTTGAATATACTGGCGTTCCAGAGATGGACAATATCACTCTCTTCAATCACCGCACTCATGTGGCAGCCGCCTATGTGAGCCACACCTTCAACAAGGGTAACTGGACTACTCGTGAAGGCTTGCGTTACGAATTCAGCCGCTTGAATGCCGAATTCCCCTCCGCTCCCCAAGACAACTACCACCGAAGCCTGAACGATTGGGTGCCTGACTTGAGTGTTGAGTATAAGTTTGACTGGGCTCATAGCCTGAAGCTCAACTACAGTACCACAATCCAGCGCCCCGGTATCAGTTACCTGAATCCTGCAGTCAAAGAGGATCCAATGAGTCGTTCGTATGGTAATCCCCACTTGAGCAGCTCACGTAACCACTCCATAGCGCTCACCTACATGCAGATAGGTGCAAAACTTACCTTCAGTTTGAGCCCAAGCATTTCGTTCAGCAGTAACGAGATTACTGGAGTACAGTTTGAGGAGGATGGCCTCATGGTATCGACCTATGCTAACACCTTGAAGAGTCGCTCGATAGGCCTCAACGGGTTTGTGCAGTGGACAATAGGTCCAAAGACCAGCTTTATTTTCAACGGCAATGTGTCGCACAACCGCTACAAGAGCGACGAGCTGAATCTTGAGAATAAGCGTTGGAACTCATTCTTTTACGCACAACTAAACCAACAACTGCCTTGGAAGCTGCGACTGAGCGTCAGTGGTGGCGAGTGGAGCGGTGGTATCGACGGGCTCTACGGCTACAACAAGGGTATGTGGTTCTATAACGCATCGCTGCAGCGCTCCTTCCTTAAGGAAGACCGCCTCACAGTGCGCCTGAGCGCCGACCGCTTCTTCAGTGGAAAATATGGCAACTGGAGCAGCTACACAACTCAGGGCGATTACACTGGCTGGAACAAGGGCAAATTCATCATGCGTGGCTTCAAGATCAGCATCAGCTACCGTTTCGGTTCTCTCAAGGCTCGCGTTAAGCAAACCGACAAGACCATCGAGAACGATGACCTTGTGGGCGGCAGCAAGCAAGGTGGAGGCCAAGGCCAAGGTGGCAGTCAGCAAGGCGGCCAGCAGATGGGGAATTAATTAATGCATAATGCACAATGCATAATGCACAATTAATAATGCGCAATCCATAATGCATAATTAACAGGAAAGATTCATACGGTAATAATTTATTCTCAGCGACATGGCACATCTAAAACGCCGTGTCGCTGACTTTTGTGTCTTAAAAATGAAAATCTTTACTTTTCATTTTGTATTTCACTTGGTTTGCACTAAATTTGCAATCTTAAAGTTTTGAGATATGGAATTCCGTACAATGATACACCCTCGCGAGGGTGAGCATTTTATGCGCCATAGCGACAAGATGCTGCTCATGGGGTCATGCTTCAGCGACAACATCGGCACGAAGCTTAAAGATGCGATGCTCAACGTTATAGTGAACCCTTTTGGCACTATCTTCAATCCGTTGAGTATAGCTGGTGGCGTGGATAAGATTATTGACAATGTCACGATTGCTGGTGCCGAATTGTTTATGAGTGGTGGCGTGTGGAATAGTTATGACTTCCACTCGCGATTCTCGATGGCAAATAAGGATGCCGCATTAAAGCGCATGAATGCGAGCATAAGCGAGGCTCACGAGCACCTGAAAGTGTGCAACACGCTGGTACTCACCTTAGGCACGGCTGTGGTGTATCGTCGTCGCGACACTGGCGAAGTGGTGACCAACTGCCACAAGGTGCCGCAACAGGAGTTCACACGTCGTTTGGCAAATGTCGAGGAGATTACAGAGGCGCTGACGCGAGCTGTGCAGCGCTTGCATGAGTTCAACCCGTCGCTGAGAATCCTATTCACTGTGAGCCCTATCCGCCACATTGCCGATGGTTTGGAAATGAACTCGTTGAGCAAAGCCGTGTTGAGGGTTGCAATTAACAATGTAGTGCGTCAGTTTAAGGAATTTGTACAATATTTCCCTGCTTTTGAAATTGTGATGGACGACTTGAGAGACTACCGGTTCTACTCTGCCGACATGGTTCATCCCAGCGAGACGGCAATAGAGTATATTTGGCAGACTTTCCAGGCTACATATTTTGACGACCGCTCCACTCAGGCGATAGCACGCTGCGAACGCGTGAGCAAGCGCCTCAAGCATCGCCCCATGAGCAACAACCCCGATGTGGTGGCACGCTTTAATGCCGACACGCAAGCCGTTATCGCCAATCTCAAGAAAGAATACCCTTATATTAATGCATAATTCATAATGCAAAATCTAGAATTTTTAGATTATCAAGAGCATCTAGATTTTCTAGCTCTAGAAAAAACTATTAACTATGAACTCTTAACTATGAACTAATATGAAATACTCCATTCAAGAAATAGCACAGGTGCTGGGCATTGAGACTAGCGAGTTGCGTGATAAGAAGGCCGAGGTGAGTCTGTTGCTCACCGATTCGCGGTCGTTGACCTATCCTGCCGAGACTCTGTTCTTTGCCTTGCCTACTAATAACGATGATGGGCATCGTTATGTGAAACATCTTTACAACAAAGGCGTGAGGAATTTTGTCATTGAGTATAGCGGCAACATTGACATAAATGCCATGCGTGAGGCTAACTTCCTAAGGGTGGAGAGTTCGCTCGATGCAATGCAGGCTATCGCCACCTATCATCGCAAGCGATTCCGCATTCCCATCATCGGCATTACAGGCAGCCGTGGCAAGACCACCGTCAAGGAGTGGCTCTACCAGCTCATGAGCGAGGATTACCACATCGTGCGCTCACCACGCAGCTACAACTCGCAGATTGGCGTGCCGCTGTCGCTGTGGGATATCGATGACAATACCGATCTTGCTATCATTGAGGCTGGCATCTCTACTACAGGCGAGATGGCAAGGTTGCAGGCCATGATTCGTCCCACTGTGGGTGTAATCACCAACATTGGCGACGAGCATAACGACGGCTTTGCCTCGATGCAGGAGAAAATTGAGGAGAAGGCAAAGATATTGACTAGCTGCGAAAGCATTGTGTATTGCGCCGATGACGAGTTGGTGTCAACTACTATTGACCCTATCCTCTATGTTGCCCAAGATATTGCATGGTCGCGCAAAGATGATAGCAAAACCTTGTTCATCAACAAGGTGGTAAAACGCAATAATCAAGCTAAGATGGAGTGTGTGCATGATGGTGACACCTTTGTACTCGACGTGCCGTTCTCGAGCGACCGTGATATAGAGAACGTAGCCACCTGCGTGTCGGTGCTGCTATACTTTGGCATGAGCCATAACACGATAGTGGAGCGTGTGAAACGACTGGCACCAGTGGGTACGCGCATCAACGTGATTGAGGGTGTGAATGAGTGCACAATCATTGCCGATGGATATACTAGCGATTACAACTCTTTGACCCCTGCTCTTGATTTCATGCTCCGTCGCTGCAACTCCCAGCAGCACACTACAGTAATCCTTAGTGACCTGTTGCCAGAGACGTTTGCCGATGATGAGCTTTACATCCGCGTGAGCGAGCTGCTCAACAGCAAGGGCATCACTCGACTCATTGGCATAGGTCCCGACATGTGCCGTTACAGCAAGTATTTCAACTCGGGTAACGACTTGTTCTTTGAATCTACTGCAAGTTTCCTGGCTAGCATGTCACAGGGCGATTTCGACAACGAGACGGTGCTTATTAAAGGCGCTTCAAGGTTTGAGTTCTTCCAGATTGTGGAGATGCTTGAAGTGCGACGCCACCAGACAGTTGAGGAAATTGACCTTAACGCACTGGCTCATAACTTTAAGTTCTTTAAGTCAAAACTCAACTTCGGCACCAAGACCATCTCGATGGTCAAGGCTTCGGGTTATGGCACTGGTTCTTATGAGATTGCAAAGACATTGCAGGACTGCGGTTCTACCTATCTGGCAGTGGCAGTGCAGGATGAGGGTGTGGATTTGCGCAAGGCCGGCATCACTTTGCCCATTATTGTGCTTAACCCATCGACGGTGAACTATAAGGCAATGTTTGATCGTTACCTCGAGCCTGAGGTATATAGCATTCATGAGGCTAAGCAACTTATTAAGGAGGGCAGGAAATATGGTGCCAAGAATTTCCCTGTTCACATCAAGATTGACAGTGGCATGCACCGCCTAGGATTTAGACTTGAGGAGATTCCCGAGCTTGTTGACTTGTTGCTTAGTCAGGATATCATTATCCCTATGAGCGTGTTCTCACACTTGAGTGTAGCCGATGAGCCCGAGCAGGACGAATACACCCACGCTCAGGTTGAATACTTCGAGGAGTGCGCTAGGCAGTTGCAGGCAAACTTCTCTCATCACATTATGAAGCACATCCTCAACACTACTGGCATTGTTCGCTTCCCCGACTACCAGATGGATATGGTGCGCATTGGGGTAGGGCTTTATGGCATCAAAACAATGAATGATGGCAGCGAGGATGCCATCTTGCCAGTGGCTGAACTCAGGGCTGTAGTGATTTCTATTAAGAATTGGGAGGCTGGAACCACTATAGGCTATGGTCGCCGAGGTGTGCTTGAGCGTGACTCACGCATCGCAACTGTTTCGATAGGTTATGCCGACGGCATGGACCGTCACTTTGGCAACGGTGCTATCAAGGTTTGGGTGAACGGCACTCTTTGCCCCACTGTGGGCAACATCTGCATGGATGCCTGCATGATTGATGTCACCGATGCTCAATGCGAGATTGGTGACAAGGTGGAAATCTTCGGTAAGCATAATCCCATCGATCAGCTCAGCGACGCCCGCGGCACTATAGGCTATGAAATTCTAACAAGCATTTCACCAAGAGTGAAACGCGTCTATTTCCGCGAGTAAATTATTCCTGCAGTTAACAAAAAACGCTCAACTCAGCCAAACACATAAAAAGTGTGCAAGCTGAGTTGAGCGATGTTTCTCTAGATATGAACTAATTGGGAATGTCCCTGATTAGTTCACTTTTTAACAAATACTCGGTAGCCTTTAGCGTCGAGATTGAAGGTGCTTGAGGCGTTGAGTATTACATCGCTTTGGGTGGTGCCAGAGGCAATGGTGCTGCTGTCGAGCCACATGGCGTATTCTCCTGCAGCTATGCCGCTAATGGTTGCTGACGCATCGGTGTTGCCCAGGTTCATAAGCACTAGCAAGGTGTTGTTACCGCTAGTTTTAGTGTAGGCCATAACGTTGCCGTTGCTGCTGGTAAGGAAGGTGGTGGCTGTGCCGTTGGCAAGCGCAGGTTGTGTGTGCCTTAATGCTACAAGAGTTGCTATGGTGTTTTTCATCTTGGCATCGGTGGAGTTCCAGTTGATTTTAGTGTCGTGGAAGTAGTCAAGAATTTGGTCGTTGCCTACCTCTTGGCCATTATAAAGCAGCGGCATGCCATAGATGGTGAAATAGAGTGCAGTGAAGGCATATTTGTTGGCGCCATACATTTTCTGGAGGGTCTTTCCGCCGTCGTTGTAGTTCAGGTCGTGGTTAGTGAGGTAGGTCATGCGGTCGAAGCTTTTTCCCTGACTTTCATTGATAAACGACTGGCAATATCCTTGCAGTGTGGTGGCGCTAGTGCCGTTGGGACCAAATCGCTCAAGTTTGCTGCCTTGGAAATTCCATGCGTAGTCATAGTCGAAGCCAACGTTCATCAATTTGTTGGCATCGTGCACAATATCGGCTTCGGCAACCATCGTAATGGTCTTGCCACCAGCGTAGTTGCGGAGCATGGGAATTGTGCTTGCCCAGTAGCTGGCAGGGATGGAAGGACTCGATACATAATCGCAGCGGTAGCCGTCAACCCCTGCTTGGTCAATCCAGAAGCGCAGACAGTCGTTCATCGCTTCGCACAGCGAGGCATTGTTATAGTTGAGTTCATATACGTCGCCGTAGTTATTTGGGTGCACCATTTGTCCGTTTTGGGTTGTGTAATACTCTGGATGCTCGGTTACCCACACGGCATTAGTGGCGGTGTGGTTAGGCACCCAGTCGAGAATGACCTCCATACCGAGCTCGTGGGCATGGTCAACTAGGTTTTTGAGTTGGGCGATAGAACCATAACTAGGATTGGTTGCTTTGAAATTGGTTGCAGCGTATGGGCTGTTGATGCCCCCGCCACGAGGATAGATAGGCATAAGCCACAAGATGTCGATGCCCAGACTACGCAGTTCGCCTAGTTTAGCTTGTGCTGCGGCAAAAGTTCCAGCGCTGGTAAAACTGCCCACATTCATTTCATAAATGACGCGATGCTTGCTATTTAGAGCAGTGGTGTTAGTAACGTCGAGTGGTTGTGCCTCGCCAGGAGTTACTACGTCGCCCGTGGGTTGCGAACTGGCGTCGGCCACGGTATAGGAACCATCGGCTGATACTCTGATGAAGATGTCTTTGTTGTAACCGAAGTCCTGCATCAGATTATATTGCTTGCCATTGTTATTGTTTAGAATCCAGTTGGTGCCGCTGGTGGTGTAATAGACCTTAGGCATCTCAAAAGTGTACCACAGTTCGTCATCAATGGTTTTGGTTGAAGTGTAGTGTTCTCCGGGCCAAGATGCGCTCACTGGAGCTGCATTTTTCCAGACATAGAAGTAATAGTCGCTCCATCCCAGTTCGCTATGCAGATACACTACGGGCGGTGGTGTGCCGTCATCGTCAACTACATAGCTGTAGTTGCCCGCCGAACCGCTAATGGTTAGGTAGATATCGTTCTCGCCCATAGTGTGGTCGCTCATGAGGTCGAGTTGGCGGTTAGTACCACCATTCACAGCGGCATAGTTGTTGGCTATATAGTTGAGGGCACGGCCATAGTATCCATCGCTCAAGTCAAAGCGGTAATAAGTCTTGCCGTCTTTCTCGGTTGTGCCACTATAGTGGATGCCAGGCCAACCGTTCAGTCCCTGATCGGGCCATGCATATAGTGCCATATCGCCCCAACTGGCGTTGTCGCAGATGTAAATCTTGCCGCGTTTGGGCTCAGGACTAATATTTCCAAGCAATATGTCATAGACAAAGGTGATATCGGCAGCTGTCACAACATTATCTCCATTCACATCAGCGTTAATGTTAGAAGAGTTGTTACTCCCAAGAAGTAAATCATAGATTGCTGTTATATCGGCTGCAGTCACTATGCCGTCGCCGTTTACATCGCCAAAAACTGCTGCCTTCATTGTTCCAAATGAAAGTAAAACAGCCAAAATTAAGAAAATCTTTTTCATGTTATAGAGTTTAATATGTAGTAATCGAATAATTGACAAGTTGGGCAATTAAGACAATTATAGATTGAATTTTCCCAAAAAGTGCGTAAAATTAAAAATAATTATTGTTTTATGCAAAATTGTTAATTTATATTAGTCACATTTTGATATTTGATAAATTATATTTATCTTTGCGAGTCTATTTGATTATCAGACGGTTACCATTAATAAGATTTTGATTTTTTGTTTAACTGCATCGGCTCGCAAGAGAGGTGCGTAATATCCTTTAAAAACATGAAGAAATTTATTGCATTAATGTGCGTAGGAGCTATTGCTCTCGCTGGTATCAATGGTTTTGATGCTCAGGCAAAAAAGAAAAGAACTACAAAGAAGGTTGCTAAAACTGAGAAAGTGGCCCCAGTGAACAAGGCTGAGCAGGCTAAGCCTGAATGTCAAGGCAAAGAAGGTTGCGATAAGATGAAAGCCGATTGCCAAAAAATGAATAAGGTAGAAGGCAAAAAGCTCAATGGCTTAAAGAAGATGGATGCAAAAGACGTGAAGAAAGCTGACTGCATTGAGAAGAAAGCTGAGTTCGGCAAAAATGCTGAATGTGGCAAAAAAGCTGAGTGCGACAAAAAAGCCGGAGAGTGCAAAGACATGAAAGCTGAGTGCGGCAAAGGCGAGTGCAAGAAAGATCACCAATGCGCTCACCAGTCACCATGCTGCAAAGAAGGTGCCTGCAAGAAAGACGGCAGCTGCGGCAAGGACAAATGCAAATATGACAACGAGAATTGCTGCAAGTAATATACTGCACATAATCTAAAAAAGGATGCCACTTCAATTGAAGTGGCATCCTTTTTATTTCGAGGAGTTCAATCGGCCAATTATACATCAAAGGTTGAAGTGATTTTACAGGTTCACGTTGATGCTTGTGGTGCGGAAGGAGAAGAGGTTGTTGCTAAGACTGGGATTGCTGGTGTTGAGTGAGTAGTTCTTTTGTGATCGGGCTTTGATGATGGATACTGTAAATTGAATCTCCTTGCCATCGGGTGTGGTGGTGAAGGCCACTGGCTGGTTTTTCTCATTGAGAAGGGTGAGCGAGTCGATGCTTTGTGCGTCAACGTGTTGCATAATCTCGTCAACGGAGACATGTACTACCACATTGGTGGTGTCGCTGTTGTGCTCGTTGGAGATAAGTATGTTTACGGTACTCTTGTTGGCACATGCTACAAACAGCATTGCCATTGTTGCCATTGTTGCTATAGTCACTATTATTTTCATTGGTGTTTCTCCTCTATGCTTTGGATTCCGTCGCGTCGCAAGCACACACGGTAGCGCTTGTACTCGCTTTTATCCTCATATTTGCATTGTATAATAAAATTCAGGTAGTAAGACTTGTCGCCATCGGTAAAGTGGTTGGCGGCATCGCCTCTGTTCACGTAGAGCGGAACTGTGGGGTTGTCCATCTTGCGCATAAATCCTGCGAGGTTGAATCGCACGATGTTGTTGATGCCGTTAATAGGGTAGGCCGAGAGCTGATCCACGGCTTTGCGCTTGAGGTGAACGTACTTGCGGTACTGAATCACTTGCTCATCCACACCACGATTCACCACGAGCGGGTTTTTGCGGGCGCGCTTCTCGTTGACGTGGCGCGACACGTCTTGTGGCGACACGAAATCGAAACCTTCCTTCACCTTGCCAATATTGCGCAGCCCCACGCGTATGGTGATAAGGTAGTCATAGAAACGGCTGCCGATGCCGTGGGCGAAGTAGTTACGTATCATGTCCTTGATGCGGTCTTTGAACATATAGCTAATCACCAAGGCAATGAAGAACGGCAGAGTGAAGTTTCCGTAAGTCTGCTGGAAGGCAAATGACACCACAGTGGCAAACACCATCGAGATTCCCGCCGCCACGCTGAATGCCACCTGCTCCAGAAATGCTGTGTTGCGGCGCTTGTGTGTGGGCAGATAGAGGTTGCTCTCAATGTATTTCTTGAGTTGGCTGGCGTGATATACAAACTGACGGTTGTCGTCAGGACTATTGGGCTCCACATCAAGATATTTGCGATTCTTGCGGTATTTGTGCTCGCTGTCGAGCATCTGAGTGAGCATCGACAGCAATGGTCCGCTATTTCGCTCACGTGGTTTTAGGAGTTTAACTATTCGCCCCAAGTGCTGCTCAATGATGTTGGAGATAAACTCGTCGCCAAAGTCATAATAGACAACTACTTGCTGCCCCTCGTCGCTATCAAGGAGGGTGGGGCGCAGTGAACGGTACATCTCAGCAACCGCTTTGGCTTGCTCCACAAGGTCGCAGGCAAGGCTGCGCTGCACCTCCTCGTTGCTCTGGCGGGCGATTCTGATATATGCGTCGCGCACGCTGCTTTTTACAATAGAGGCATACATCTTCACCTCGTTCTCAAACTCTTTTTTGTCGTTCACTGGATTCTCGCACGCCTGCTTGATGCGCGTGAAGGGCAGCGAATGCACGTCGGTGAGTTCGCGCAGCTCATAACGTGGTGTAATGAGCCGCAGGTAGGACAGTGTGTCGCAGTAGAAAGTGTCCTTGCTGTAGGTGTGACGATTCACATCAAGCCTCTCGGGGATGAAAATCCATGTGTTCATGTAGAAGTCATCGTAGGTCTTCCCGTCGTTAGGCAGGAAACCCACTTTGAACTCCAGCGTGTTGCTGTCATGTATTTTTGGCTTGATTTGAATCATTTTGAGCGGTTAGTTATCGGTTTTTAGTTGAGTTAGTTGCGTTGGCAACGCAACATGCCAGACTTAAAAGAACACTCCATCGGTGTATCCGAACCAGCGTAGCACGGTGTCGCCCCAGAAGATTATCATCAGCCAACTGATGAACATCATGGTAATGCCAAACTTGAAGGTGTCGCTGATGCTGTATTGGTTGGTGGTGTAGAGTAGGGCAGCGGGCTTGCTGTTGAACGGTAGCACATACACATGGCCCACGAGCAGTGCCACGGGGAAGGCCAGGCTCATAATGGGGTAACCGTTGCTCTGTGCCACGCCAATGGCTATTGGCACGAATATGAGCGTGAGCATCGTCTTCGACTCAAAGATGAGCGAGAACAGCAGTATGCTTCCTGTGAGGATGAGATAAATCACCCAGAATGGTGTGTCGGCACCAATGCCAAGAGCACCAAAGAGGGCATTAATCATCGTGCCTGGCAGGCCTGTAGCCTCAAGGCCAGCACCAAGTGTATAGGCGCCCGCCGAGAAGAGCAGCAGATGCCAGGGGATATCCACATCGTTCCATTTCACGATGCCGATTTTGGGCAATAGTGCCACCACAGCCCCCATAAAGGCTACTGCAGTCTGTCCTATGCCGTGATAATCGCCAGTGGCCCACAAAGCGAGCACTGACACGAAGATGGCAACTGCTCTGTATTCCTGACCGCTCATCTTGCCTAGTTTGTGGAGCTCGTCGCGCAGTCGGTCCATTCCGCCTTCAATTTGAGGCACGCGTTCTTCCTTCTTGAGAGGAAAGAAAATTTTAGACCCCACAAACCAACCTATGAAGATAAGGATGATATTCATTGGGAAAGCTGCCATAAACCAGTTCTGGTAGCTGACAGAGCCAATGCCAAGCGCTCCACCAATGAGTGCGCCTGCAAGCAATGTGGCACCCGAGCCAGTGAGGAAAGAGTTTGCGCCCAGGTTAATTTGGAACAGGTTTTGAAGCACCAAGTTGCGGCCAAAGTTGTTGCGATGACCTTTGCTGGCGCCATAGATGGCTGCAACTACCATGAAGATGGGCAACAAGATAGCAGCTTTGGCGGTAGTCGCCGAGATAAATGCTGATAGCACAATGTTGATGACGATAAAGCTCAAGATTATGCCATTTGTGCTCTTGCCGAACTTTATCACAAACCAGAGTGCGAAACGTTTAGCCACCTGCGTCTTGACAAGCATGCTTGCCAGGATGAACGACAGGATGTTAAGCCACATAACAGGGTGTCCCAGTTGGGCATAGGCCTCCTTGTCGCTCGTCACCCCGGTTAGCACTATCATCATTATGACAATGAGCGAGGTGAGGTAGTTGGGGATGGCCTCAGTAATCCACAGGATGATGGCGGCAGCAAATATTGCGAGCATTGCATAGTTGATGCGCAGGAAGTTGTCGTGGGTGTCGGCCGTGAGTTTGTCTTTCTCGGCCTGCGAGAGTTCATGCTTGGTCTCCTTGCCGCTCTTATCAACCACTACTGCGATTTTTTTCTCTGCCTTCTTGTGCATCTCCTCATAGCGCTTCACAGCACCATCGGCAAGCTCGGTGGTCTCCTTGTTGGTGTCGATTCTGTTTATAAACGGAATGTCGGCAAAGAAATATATAACCACAAAGACGAGTATTGCCAATGGCCCGCCTATGCGCTGTAATATCTTCTCAAAGCCCGACTTCTGCATCTTGGGCAGCTTCTCGAGCTTGTAGTTATTCATGTCAAGAGGATCGAAATGTTCCTCATGCGTTATTGTTTCTTCCGCCATATCTTTAAGGTTTTTTGGAAAAAGTGTCCTCAAAAGAATTGTCCTTTTGAGGACACTGGGTTGCAAGTCTATTTATTATGGATTATTTCCAGTTCTTGTAGGGGTTCTTCATGAGCATAGAGTTGTAGTACTTCACGTCACCGGTGACCTCCTCGCCAAGCCAAGCTGGACGGTCGAAATCGGCATCTTCGCTAGGCAGCTCCACTTCGGCAACTGTAAGTCCTTCGTTGTCACCATAGAACTCATCCACCTCGAAGGTGCGCTCGCCGGCTTTAACTAGGTAGCGTGTCTTGTCAATAACGCCAGGCTCGCAAATTTTGAGCAGTTCCATAACCTCGTCGGCGGGAATCTCTTTCTCCCACTCAAAGCGACTGGCGCCACTCTCGTTGCCGATGCCCTTTACGGTGATAAAGCCTTTCTCGCCTTTAACACGCACACGCACAGTGCGCTCGGGGACCGAACTCAGATAGCCCTGAATGATGCGTGTGGCCTTGAAAGCCTCATCCTTAAACTCACCACCTTTTACAAGGAATTTTCTTTCTATCTCTTGTGCCATAATAGTTATTAGTTTTCAGTTGTCAGATATCAGATATCAGATATCAGATTTCAGAAATCAGATATTAGACATTTGTTTTGAAATGGTTAGTTTAGTTTTCTTTAGTCTCAATCGGTGTAAAGCACGATTAATTAGCAAGGGGTTTGTTAATCATGCCAATCACACGCTTGATGGCCTGCAGGTAGTTGATGTTCTCAACGCCCTCGAGACCGCAGTCGGCGATGGTCTTCTTGATATCCTCAATCTCGGTGCTCTCGCTGTTGATGGTGCGGACCATGGCGCCGTTGATGTAAACCTCGCCAGTCTCGCAGATGGTGTCGTTAACCATGTAGCCATAGCGTGCCTTCTCAACCTTAACGGCTTGCAGGTCGGGGTGCTCGTCAATCATCTGGAGGAACTCATCGAGGGTGTAGGTCTCCTTGGTGAGCTCGGGCATGCCCTCTACCTTGAAGGCTGGGAATACTTCATCTTTAAGCACTTGTGCGCTGATTGGGAACTCACCCTTCATGAGTGGATTCCATTGCTCAAGGCCATCTACTGCTTGCACAAAGGTCTTGATATCCATCTTGCCGTCGCGTATCTTGGTGTTGTTAACGTCGTTGGTGCGGCTCACAATATAAGTCTCGGTGCTGTGGCGCTCCCACACTTTTTCGGGCACTGGCACACTAAGACGTGCCATGCGTTTGCCGGCTTCGCAGAAGCAGCGACCGAAGCTGCGGAACTCAAAACGTGGTTTAGAAATTTCACCAATTTTTAATTCTTCTTTTGCCATTTTTCTAGGATTTTATTGGGATTTACTTTTGCTTGTTTTGAAAAGGTTTGGCAGGCAAGTAATAAAACCTGCCAAACCTTAAGGTGTTTTATAGATAGATGTTTACTGTACTACAGTCAAGTCTTCTTCTCCCGCTTCGGGGTTCTTGGTGCCAAAGGTCTTGTCGGCAATCATAAACTTGCCAGTGCCATTGGGGCAGCGGCTCCAGGTAAGGTCATTTTTGCTTATGGTAGCTCCCCAACCGTCGCCCTTTTCGCCACGTTGGAACTTGTTGATGAGTTCGCCTTTAGGATTAAAGAGCTCAATAAGTAATGTCTTTTTAGCCGACAAACCCTTAATCATAGGACGTGGATTTGGTCCACTACCTCCCTCACCAGCCACATTGCTGGCACCAACAATCAAGAAGTAGCTATGGCCCATGACAACTTCGTCTTTCACGCCAGTCCAAGTTACAGCTTCGTCTTTTTTGATTGTTACTCCATCAAGTTTGATGGGGTCGTCACCGTTGTTGAAAAGCTCGATATATTTCTCGCCATCCTCACCTGCTCCATACAACTCATTGATCACAAGTTTGGTATAATCACTTGGTTTATCACCTACAGTGTATTCGCGTTCAGCAGTGCTAGTGTAGCCAGCCTCGTTGGTGATGGTTACAACGTATTTCACTTTGGTGCCATCGGGCTGAGCGGGAATCGTGGCGGTATAAGTCTTGCCGTCGCCAGCCATCTCAACCACGGTATTTTTGCCATCAATTGTATATTCCAGAACGGCTTTTTTCACAGACAACAAGCCTGATACCTTGGCGGTTACAACCACGTCGTCAAACGAGGTGGGAGCATCAGGGGCAATCGAAACAGCTTCGATGGTGTTAGGACCCTCATATACTTTATCTTCAACGCATGCTGTCATCGCAAGTGCAGCGATAATAAGCGCGAATGCTAATTTTATAGTTTTCATTGTCTTTTTATCTTTAAAGAGTTAAACAATTGATTAGAAGTTAACCTCTAAGCGAAGTCCCATCATGTGGTAGCTTACACCGCCTTTGCCCTTGGCCTCTACAATCTTGGTGTAGTCGGCAGTAGGCTTGCCGTCGGCATCGTGACCCGTGTAAAGTTTGCCCTTGCCATTGGCATAGCGGTCGTTGTTAGAGTACTGATAGTTGAGAACAATCTTCACGCTGTTGTTAACCCAGTAGTTCAGGCCAATGGTGAAGTTCTCGCCTGCGCCGCCGTAAACGTCCTTGTTGTTGAGGTTGAGGTAGTCGTAGCGTACTGCGAGCTCGATGTCACCCCACTTGCGGCCGCGCTGTGGCTGGGTGAACTCGGCCTCAGCAGTGTTGAAGCGCTGCTTACCACCAAAGAGCAAACATGCAGCGTGAACATACCAACCATTGAATTTGTAGTTGTTGGCTTTAGCATCAACGTTGGTCTGAATCCATTCAGTTTGAAGTCTTGCAGGGCCGTAGTAGGCAGCACCCTCAATACCATAGAGCACGTTGTGGTCAACATCTTTAATCACGTCGGTATCAAGATATTTCTTGCGGTTGATGCTGGTGGCGTTACGAGTGCTGATGCGCATGCCACCCCAGTCGGCGGGAGCATCCTCAGTCTTTGGAGTGCGGTAAGAAGCCTTACCTCCAAGGTAGAAACCCCAGCTACGGTCCTTAGCATAAGGCATCCAACCAATCTTACCTGTGAACGAGTAGCCCTGATTGCGGCCATAGTCCTTGTTGTTGTCCTGAACATTGGTAAGTTCCTCCTCACCAGCTATGGTCTGGAAGAACACACCACCAGTTGCGCGGAAATGGTCGCGCAGGTAAGCAATCTGGAGACCAAGGTGACGCGAAGGAACAAGAGCCTTACATACCATAGGGCGCTCCATAAAGGTAAGGTAGCGCGACGATGTGGTCTGCTCCATCGAGAAGTCCTCCTTGAAGTTACCAGCCTTGATTGACACGTTCTTGATGCCGTCGAATTGAATGATAGCGTCCTTTAACTCAAACTTTCCATCGGCGAAATCTACGTCAACCTCACCGTACCAGTTGTGTGGAAGGCGTGCCTTAACGGCGAAGCGTGCGCGACGAATTGACACGTTATTGCCAATGTCGTTGTAGTCTTTGTTGTTGCCAAAGAACATGGCTCCATCAACTTGCACGCGGTTGTCAAACCACAGGCGATACTCCTTGTTCTTAGACTCAAACGTGAGGATGTTGTTACGCTGCTCTGAGATCAGCTGTTCACGGTCGACTTTCACGCCATACTGATTGTAGACGGCGTTCTCGTCTTCAACTTGTGCCCAGGCACTTCCCAAAGTAGAGAGTGCGAGCACGAAGGATAGGGTTAATAATTTTTTCATTGTAAATACATTTTAGTTAATAAAATAGATGTTTACTGTACTATATCATTTGAAGATATTCCACGATATTTACACTGCGCTCAAGTTTGAGTTTGCGGCGGAAGCGGTAGCGGCTCACCTCTACGCTCTTGGGCTCCACGTTCATCATGCCCGCAATGTCTTTGCTGGAGAAGCCCAGGCGTAACAAAATCGCCAGGCGCTTCTCCTTCTCCGACAGGTTTCCACAACGCATTATCAGTCGGCTCACAAAATTCTTGTGAAGGTCTTCTACCTGGGTGTAGAATTGGTCCATCTCGTCGGTGAGCCGCATGTTGTCGTTGAGCTTTTGCGCTGTCTCGCGCAGCTGTTGGCGCAGCAGGGCGACGTCGTCCTCATTGGATAACTCATTGAGGCCCCTACTTAGGTCTTCGAGGTACTGTCGCTGCTGCTTAATATATAGTGAAAGGTTTACTAGCTCTTTATGCTTGATGTCGATTTCGTTGGTCATCACGTTGAACTGCGACGTTACGGCAGCGACATTAAGACGGTTGCGCTCATCACCAGTCTCGCTGCTGTGGGTGAGCTCGTCGTCAAGGGCCTTCTTTGTGAGGGTATGTTGGCGACGCTGACTGAAGTTTTGTATGATTAGGACACAAGTGATAAGCACAAAGAATGTGATTATCAGCATTATGAGAGAGTTTTTTACTACTGCCAGCATGACAAATGCAGTAAGAAATGCTATGACTGGAGTTGCTATTGTAATGCTCGCTAGGTTAATCAGGCTTCGGTGGCGGTCACCTTTTGATATTTTGCAGCATTCCCTAATTTGACTAGGCGACACTATCACTGGCACCATGCCTAGTAACAAGGTGCCTGCAACATTGCCTGTCAGCAGCACTGTGAATAGGGCATATAGCGATGGCAGGGCCCACCTCATTCTCTTGGCACCATGATTTTCATTATGCAGTATGGTGGCAGCGGGAATTATCATTATGATACTCAATATGATAGCCGCAAGTGCAATCATTATAGATGAGATTGAATTCATCTCGGTTGTCACGCTTTTAAACATTGGCGCAACGAGCAAAGCGTAATTCACGGCAAGAGCTGCTCCGCCAAGGATGATACCTACAAGCGCTAGGCGCTTCATGTAAAGGTTTTTGATGAGTAGGTGACGGTCGCCTTTATATATAATGTGATTGAAAATCTTCTGGAAAAGATAGAACAGCAGAGTTCCTAAAATAGGTGCGGCTATAAGCGAAAGTATCAAGGCCACGACTAATGAGGTGTTGTTGAACCAGTTGTTTACTATTCCAAATGCCGCTAAGGCACCCCAAAAAGCTGTGATTGCCGATGTGTATTGATTAGAAGCACGCACAATTGCGATTGCTATGGCCATAGCACACAAAATCACCGATACCTCAATTGTGGTGAGACCAGATGCTTCATCTATTGGGTGAAAATCAACATTAATCAAATAGACTCCCAGAATAAATGCTGCCACCACCAGAAACTGCATTGTACCAAAGATACGTGTCGATATCAGGTCGCGGATGTGGATGCCCAGGAAACTGACGCCAATTTCCCGGTATCCAAGCCACGCTCCAATCATAAGGAGAAGTAATATCGACAGTGTGCTCTCCATAGTATTATACTCAAGGGTAATAGATTAGTTGTTCAGTTTTATAACCATTATCGTGAGGTGGTCGGCAACTCGTACTGCCTCCTCGGCTAGTTCCTCAACGTGGAGGGTGAAATAGCGCAGGTGGAACTTCTGGCTCAGCTTGAAATTGTCCATCTCATGAAAAACACGGCGCTTGATAGACTGGGCAATCTTGCTTACTTCTTTCTCAAAGAAATAGATGCGGTGAGTCTTCTCGCTTACAAAACGAGGTGCCTTGAAATAGTCGCGTGAGGCTTGAATTGTTCCCTCTACTGCTAAGCCTGTTACTTCCACAAGTTTGAGAAAATCGATGTTTAGCTCCGACGGGAAGAAGGGGATCTCAATCTCATATTGCCACAAGTTCTTGTGTAGCAGATTAATAATAGTGTCGAGGCGCTCCAGCAACTGCATGATTTCCACTCGCTGGTCGGTGACAAGCGAATAACTGTAAAGTTCATTCTCTATAGTGCGTCGCAGGTCGGTGGCAGTGTCGCGTAGCCTGGTGATAGTCTCCAAGTTGTCGTCAAACTCCTTCTTGTTTCCTTCAAGATAGTTCTTGATGCCGCTCTTGTAGGTGAGGACACATTCATCAAGATAGTCGAGGAAACTATCGAGGTCGCTTATGGTCTTATTTGTTTTCTTGAGTCTAAACATGCTTCAGAATTGCTTAATGTTAGCAAATGCAAAAATACATCATTATGATATAATATGCAAATGCTATGTGTGGTTCAATTAAATTGATATATTGTGTTATGTAGTGTTATATGTATATTTATATTATTGTAATACAATAAAATAATATTATAAATGTAGTGTAAAAAAATGATTCAAAAAATTTGATGTAGTGTTTAATTATCGGTTTTGTAGTCAAAATTCAGTTGGTTTAAATCATAAATGTGATGAAAATAGCTGCATTCAAAACTTAACACTTGTGACTTAACACTAAAAAATGCTTTCACTTTAATTTTATTTCAAAAAAAAGAAGTAATTTTGCATCTTGATTTAAAATAGACATAAAAATGGCACAGAACGAAGACGTTTTCAAGAAGATTGTATCGCATTGCAAAGAGTATGGGTTTGTTTTCCCGTCGAGTGAGATTTATGATGGCCTTGGCGCTGTCTATGACTACGGCCAGAATGGTGTGGAGTTAAAGAATAACATCAAGCGTTATTGGTGGGAAGCCATGACGCTGCTTCACGAGAATATCGTTGGTATCGACTCAGCGGTGTTTATGCACCCCACTATCTGGAAAGCCAGTGGACACGTTGACGCATTCAATGACCCTCTCATCGACAACCGCGACAGCAAGAAACGTTACCGCGCTGACGTACTTATCGAGGACCAGCTTGCTAAGTATGAGGAGAAAATGGATAAAGAGGTTGCTAAGGCTAAAAAACGCTTTGGCGATAGCTTCGACGAGGCTATGTTTCGTCAGACCAACCCCCGTGTGCTTGACAACCAGAAGAAATGGGACGAACTGCACGCCCGTTTTGAGAAGGCCATGAATGATAATGACCTTGAGGAACTCAAACAGATAATCCTTGATTACGAGATAGTTGATCCAATAAGCGGCACTCGCAACTGGACCGACGTACGTCAGTTCAACCTCATGTTCAAGACCCAAATGGGCAGCAGTAGCGACAGCACGATGGACGTGTATCTCCGTCCTGAAACTGCGCAGGGAATTTTCGTTAACTTCCTTAATGTGCAAAAGACAGGTCGCATGCGCATACCTTTTGGTATCGCTCAGATTGGTAAAGCTTTCCGCAACGAGATTGTTGCTCGCCAGTTTGTGTTCCGTATGCGTGAGTTTGAGCAGATGGAGATGCAATTCTTTGTTCGTCCTGGAGAGGAACTGAAGTGGTTTGAGACCTGGAAGCAAAACCGTTTGCGTTGGCACAAGGCACTTGGCTTGGGTGACGAGAAATATCGCTTCCATGATCATGAGAAATTGGCTCATTATGCCAATGCAGCTACCGATATTGAGTTCCAGATGCCATTTGGGTTTAAGGAGGTGGAGGGTATCCACAGCCGCACCAATTTCGACCTCTCACAGCATGAGAAATACAGCGGCAAGAAGATTCAGTACTTCGATCCTGAGTTGAACGAGAGTTATACTCCTTACGTCATCGAGACCTCGATTGGTGTGGATCGAATGTTCCTGTCAGTTATGTGCTCAAGCTACGAAGAGCAGAAGCTTGAAGGCGGCGACACCCGCGTGGTTCTGCACTTGCCCAAGGCACTCGCTCCTGTTAAGTGTGCTATTCTGCCTTTGGTTCGCAAGGACGGTATGCCAGAGAAGGCACGCGAGATTATGGACATGTTGAAGTTTGACTTCGCATGCCGCTACGACGAAAAAGACAGTGTGGGTAAGCGCTACCGTCGCATGGATGCCATTGGTACTCCTTATTGCATCACAATCGATGGTCAGACCGTTGAGGACAACACCGTTACTCTGCGTGACCGCGACACCATGGAGCAGCAGCGTGTAGCCATCGACCAGCTGCCTGCAATCATAGGCGAGCAATGCAGCCTTAACAATCTGCTTAAGTCGATGCACAAAGATTAAGTGTCAAATGTTAAGTCTTTTATGTTAAGGCATTGGCTATAATAGTTCGTTAGCATAGCAAACAATACAATTGTCTTGACTACTTGTTTACTAGTTTACAAATAATACAATGAAAAAAATTCCTTTTTTATTAATAATGGTACTGGCGCTTGGCAGCGTGCTCACTTCGTGCTTTAAAGACGACGATGAGAAGATTGCCAACGACTATGCCGAGTGGCGCGAGGCTAACATTGCTTGGTTTGCTGAGCAGGCAGCACGCATCGAAGGCGGCAGTAATTATTATACTACTGTGACAGCACCTTGGGATCCTGCAGCTCAGGTGCTTATCCACTGGTTTAACGACACCACTAAGACTAAGAACAACCTCAAACCTAAGTTCTCGTCGATGGTTGATGTGAAGTACTTCTTGCGTCTCTACGATGGTACGCCAATCGACTCGTCTTACTTGAGCACTTCACCTGCCGACAGCCTCTTCCGTTGTCGCCTTAATAGTGGTGTCATAGAGGGTTGGGCGATAGCCATTCCCAAGATGCACATTGGTGATAGTTGCCGTGTTATTATCCCTTATATTGTGGGTTATGGCACGACAAGCAGCGGCGATATCAAGCCCTTCTCCACCTTGCAGTTTGACATTAAACTTGTGGGAATTCCCAAATACGAACTCTAATTTAAGTTCCCTGTTGTGAGGCTGATGATTTTTTCAATGACAGCCCTCAAGGGATATGGTTTATAGGACTGTCCGCTTCGCTGGTTTTTTGCTTGCGAAGCGGACAGTTTTTAAACCTTTGATACTTGGTAAAGTCTTATCTATTGAAAATTGAAAATATGGGTTGACAAACATAACACTATTGCCTTGTATGCTTGTCAGCTTGTTAACTTAATAATTATGAGAAAGTTTTTATTTTTGATGATTGCTATGGCGGGGTTGTTGTTTAGCCCAGCCATCAATGCCTTGACTATCACCAATGAGACACTTAACTATCAGGTGGTTTACCACTGGGGCGTGGTGTGGAAACATGCTGCCGATGCCACTCTCACCACTACTAAGACAGCAAATGGCTATAGTTCAAGGCTCACAGGCAAGACGCGCTCATGGGCCGACAAATTATATACCGTTCGCGACACCCTGAAATGCACGATGAATAGCAATTTCAGACCTATCAAGTATGAGAAATTCACGCACGAGAACAGTTACTACGCTCACGACATAGTGGAGTTCACCAACTATGGTGCCAGCACATCGGCAAAGTGCACACGCTACCGCAAGAACAAACCCACGGCAAATCTTACTCTTAATGCCAATGGTGTGGCCTATGATATGCTGAGTGTGTTTTTCATGCTACGCAACATTGATTTCACCAAGATGAAATCTAATAGCACTTATAGCACCTGGATCTTCTCGGGAAAGGAGAAGGAGATTCTCACTGTTAGATACGTGGGCATTGAGCCGCTACAGCTCCGAGACAAATCAAGGCATCAGGCTTTTCACATCAAGCTTAAGTTCACTCAGGACAGTGGCAAGAAGTCGAGTGACGATATCGATGCCTACATTTCTACTGGGGCACAGCGCATCCCGCTTATGGTAGTGGGCAAACTTCCAGTAGGAGAGATAAAATGCTACTACGCGAAGTAGTTAGCTACTTGCTGCGCGTCGCTGATTGTCGATAGTATTATTAAGCAGATACTTTTATTAAAATAAAAATAATTATTAGTCATGAAGAAGTTTGGATTTTTTGCCGCATCTGTTGTTTTCTGCGGCATGATGATGCTTGTGGCGTGCCAGCCACAGTCTGAATCTACAAGTAGCCCTGCCAATGATGCAGAGAACTCTAACGTGCAGAGTGGTGCAGTTGATGCCACAAGTGAAGAAGCTGCTAAGCTTCAAAGCGTTGAGCAGGTTGTTGACATGTACATTGTTGATACTTTTGGCAAGCAATATGCCCAAGCCGAGGTGTGCATTCCACAGCAAATCGTAGTAGCCACCGACGAGAGCAATGATCAGGACATTAAGGTGTGGGGCGATTTCTGGGTATTTAACTACAACACAGCTGGTGACACTCTTAAGACGGCATCAGGGGGCAGCCATCCAGGACTTATCCATCTTAGAAAGGTTGATAATGGCTATGAGGTGACCGCTTTTGACCAGGTGGGTGATGGTTCAGAATTCGAGCCTACCGCTAAGAGCATCTTTGGCGACAAGTATGAGGCGTTTATGAAAATGCACTCTAACGACAAGGAGCGTGAGCAGAATCGTGCTCAAGGCATAGCAAAATATGCCAAAGCTAACGGCCTTAAGGTCACCATGTATCAAGACGAGGGCTGGCCAGCAGTAAAGCTGCCCGAATAGCAATAAGCTGATTACGAGCAAAAAAACGAGGGTGTGTCATGTTTTACTGGTACACCCTCGTTGTAACTTTATTTGCTTTAACCTTAGCGGTATAATGATCGATTTGGGTTTAACTTAATATTATGAACCCCAAAGCAGAAATTGCTATAACGATTGCTAAGGCAATGATAGGATCTCTAAATATAGCCCACTTGCTCTTAGTGCGCCATGCGCGGGTGTTTATCACGTTGACAATGTAAATCAAGAGATATAATATCCATGCAGCCGATAAAGTGGCTTGAATGACACCAAATGTCTCAAGTGCCTTAACTTGCTTTATAGTAAATGCACTAATTGTGCCACCAATTATAAAAATAGCAAATATTATCATAAAAAGCATTGATATCCCTCTCCATATAGTTCCCCACCAACTGTAGCCGAAGAGTTGCTTGTAGTCAATGAGCAAATATATTAAAATCAAGCATATATTTATTGATGAGGCTATTGACTTGGTAGTAGGATTTAACTCTAAGAGAATAAGTATCAAGGACAAAATCATTACCTGAATGGCTATGAATGTTTGAATGAAAAATCCTTGTGGCAAGGTGTGTCGAAGGAGTCTTGGTGCATGGCGAAATACAATCCAAGTGGGCAGGATAAGAAAGGAGAAAGTGAACAAAGTGAACCATTCTTCGTGTGTCTTTAGCCATGCAAAAGCATATTTTATGTAATATAGGGAGTCGCCGCTTGCAATGGTAGTAATCTCGTGAGTGTATTTTTGGGGATTAACCCAGTGGCCAAGTAAAAACACAATGAATCCCAAAATCACCAGCATTTTCACAGGCGGGAAACTTACTTGACGCTTGCCAGTTATGTAATCGTGCATCAAGTAACCTGGGCGCGTGAGCAATTGCCAGGCGGTGTAGGGCAATGAGCGTGAGTGCATACCCCAAATCTCCAACCAGCCAGCCCACACGCTCTCCCAAGTGACGGGACCATGGGTGGCCTTCTGCCCACATAGCGGGCAGAAGTTGCCTTCATGCTCCTCGCCACAACAGTCACAGCGGTGCTTCTCCCCAGGATATTTATAATTTACTGGATGTTGTTTCCACTCTCGATAACTGTTACGATAGTCTTTTAATCGGGATAACATCTTGATTCAAAAGGGGTGACATTGCGAGCTTTGCATTGTCACCCATTATGATTTGTGATAAATAATTTACTTCTCTATTTCCTTCACGCGAAGGTAGTCTCCGCTGCCTTTCACTATGGTCTCGAAGTAGTCTTGAGTGTAACCGCCGTATTTTGGTGATACGGGGTTGCCGTAGGCGTTGCGCTCAAATTGACCGTCTTTCTCCTTCTTGATGTTTCCGTCGAGGAACTTCACGAAGAGGTACTTTGCAAGGTCTTGATATTTGTGCAGATAGTCTTTGGCACTGTTTAAGCTGTAATTGGTAAGGAACTCAAGAGCTTCGGCGGGGTTATTCTTGTAGATGGCGGCAGCCTTAGCCTCCACTTGTGGTTGCTGAGCAGCGAACGCGTCCTCAAGTCCCTGCTGCACGCGACGTACGTCGGGAATCATATATGAGTAGCGATTATAGCACTGGTTGGCAATCAAGTTGTTAACCCAGAAAGCGGCATCGAAGTCAAAGTTGTAAAGGTCACCCTTGCCCTCGCGGAAGCATTCGGGCACCTCGTTGATGCTGCAGTACATGGGCACAAAGACAGCTGTGTTGGCATCGTCAACGCCAAACCAGATGATACCTCCCACTGGGTCGGGAAGCCAAGAGCGCATCTGTGTGCAGAATACAAAACCTGTCTGCTGAGTGGCAATGGCGCGTTCGTGGCAATAAGTCACACCGTCAACTTTGAACTCCATCGGACGATAGCGGTAAGGCACGCCATAGTAGTTTTTAGCACCTGGGTCTTGAGTCATGTCGTAAGGAGTGCCCTCAAAGTGGTCGCGCATCATGTTCTGCATGTCGCGAACACTCACCAGCTTGTCGGGTTTCACATAAAGAGGCATAATCTCAGCGCCCTTTTTGCCTTCTAGATATGGTAAGTAGCGGTCCATGCCAGCAGCATATCGGTTAAAGAACGACCATGCGCGAGCGTCGCAACCACGCAGGGTGCCGTAATCGGGTGGGCAGTAGGTGAGCGAGAAGTCGAACTCCTCGTCTTTACCGTTGAACCATCCCATCTTGCGGGCAAACGACACAACGTCCTTGCTGTATAGGCAGTTGGCCTTGTCTTTGAAAGGGATTTTATGGATACGTGCTTGGTTGGCGTGTCCCGAGATGCAGTCGTCGGGGATGCGGATGGCTACCCACACAGCACCCTTCTCGGCGCTGCCTTTGCCAATCATCTCAAGCACCCACACCTCGTTGGGGTCACCAACAGAGAATGATTCGCCTTCACTAGCATAGCCATATTTAGCCACCAGGTCGGTCATCACAGTGATAGCCTCGCGAGCGGTTTTAGAGCGTTGCAGGGCGATGTACATCAAGCTGCCATAGTCCACGATAGACTTTCCTGTGGTGTCTTCACACTCATGACGGCCGCCCCAAGTCGATTCGGCAACAGTCACCTGATGCTCGTTGATATTGCCCACTACTTTATAGGTGTGAGCCACTTCGGGAATCTCGCCCAAATATTTGCCTGTGTCCCAATCAGTAATTTTGCGCATCTCACCAGCTTTGTGGTCGGCAGCTGGGATGTATTCAAGGAAACCAAATAGGGTGTGAGAGTCGGCAGCATAGGTTATCAATGTCGAACCATCGACAGTCGCCTTTTTGCCGGCAATCAGGTTAGTACAAGCGTGCGACTGCGCGCTCCAGCCCATAATCAGTGCCACAACAGCCATCAGGCCAATAGCACGAAATTTAGAAAATAGATGTTTCATGATTAAATATGTGTTTAAATAATTATTTTTTAAGGAATTAGAAGTGTGAAAGACGCTTTGCGGACAAGGCACGTCTTGTCTCGACTTAACACTTAAAACTTAACACTTATGACTTGTCATTGATGTGCACCTTCACCTTAGCAATGCGGTATTTCTTCACTTTGAGCACAGTGAAATCGCATGGTCCACAGGTGATTTTCTCTTTCTCTTGTAGGAAGTCGCCCTTAATATTGAGTAGCATGCCAGCGATGCTCTCAGCTTCGTCGGTGTATTTTGCAAACTGCCGCTCGTCGAGCTCGGTCACGTCGAGAAAGTCGGCAATCGACGTTTTGGCGTCGAAGATATAGGTGTCATCATTCTCCTTGGTGTAGAATTTCTCCTCGGTATCGTATTCATCGTCGATGTCGCCCACAATCTCTTCGAGCACGTCTTCCATTGTAGCGAGGCCTTGGGTGCAACCAAATTCATCGACCACTACAGCCAAGTGGATCTTCTTCTTGCGGAAGTCCTCGAGCAGGTCATCGATCATGCGCGACTCGGGCACGAAGTACACTGGTCGCAAAAGTGTCTGCCACTTGAAGTCGCTGCCTTGCTTGTCGATATAGGGTAGGATATCCTTGGCATATAGCACACCTTTAATGTTGTCGGGGTTGTCCTCATAGACAGGCATTCGCGAGTAACCATTCTCAACGATACTTTTAATTACATCGTCGAAACTGTCCTCGATGTCGATATCCACGATGTCGATGCGTGGTGTCATAATTTCGCTCACAGTTTTGTCACCAAACTTAAGGATGCCCTCAAGCCAGTCTTTCTCGTCTTCGCTCTTCACGTCGCTCATTTGCAACGCGTTGGTAAGATCCTCGGTTGAAATCTCGTCAGCACGTTTGCCTACTGCTTTGCGAACGAACCCCATGCTCTTGACCATCAGGCGTGACAGGGGGCTGAAAACCATCGACATCACTTGTAGAGGCGATGCCACAGCTGTGGCAAACTTCACATTGTTGTTGGTGGCATAGAGTTTAGGAATAACTTCGCCAAAAAGCAGAATCAGGAAGGTAAGGACTACTGTCTGTATCAGAAAGTTGGTGATAGCGCTATCAAAAGTGAACATCTTATTCATTGCGAAGTTTAGCACTATCACAATCATTATATTAATCAGGTTATTGCCTATCAAGATGGTGGCAAGTAGCTTCTCAGGCTGCTCCAAAAGGCGTTCCACACGATCGCGCTTCGTGTCGTCCTCAATGCTCTCAATGTCTTTCTTCGACAGGGAGAAATAGGCAATCTCGGAGCCCGAATTGAACGCCGAGAAAACGAGACCTAATAATGCGGTTAATATTGCCACCCAAACTTCAAGCGTTGGGGCATGAAATGTTATAGACGAGGGTATAGATAATGACTGCAACAGTTGTGCAGAGAAATTTAAAATACAAGATAAAGGGTCAGGGTCCAAAATCCAAAGTTTTAGTTAAACAATTTGTCTTAAGGGTACAAGGGTTTGATTATCAAGTTAATTGCTAGTGCCCTTAAGCAAGTGTTCGCCAAATGGGCGATATTCTATTGCAAAGGTAGTGATATTTTTTTGCTAAACAAAAAAAAATTAGAAAAACCACTGCAATTAACTATAATGAGAATTTTTTTATTACCTTTGTGCAAATTATAAATATGTAATAACTATGTTTACTTATAACAAACACATAAAATTGCTTGCGTGGTTAGTCGCATCAGTGGCTATGTTATTGCCTGCCAGAGCGCTGGCTCAGGATGAGAACACACAGTCGCAAGACGAGAAACTCAACACCTTCACTATTGATGCCGAGTTGATGACACGAGGCGAGTTGCGCTTTGGCGGCCTGCCCGACAGCGAGGACGACATAAACAACAAGGCATCTTTCATTCTTGAGCGCACCAGGCTGGGGCTCGATTTTGAGCGCACTTTCATTAAGGCTCACATCACGGGACAGCACTCGGCGGTGTGGGGCCAGGCAGGAAAGGGGTCGTTCAACCTTTATGAGGCTTGGGCGCAGTTCACCTCACGCCAGGGGCTTTTCGCTAAAATTGGCCGTCAGGTGCTCAGCTATGACGATGAGCGCATCATCGGTTCTAACGACTGGGCGATGGCTGCAATGTCGCACGACCTGCTAAAGATTGGCTATGAAGGTGGAGTTCACAAGGTGCATGCCATGTTTGCCTACAACCAGAATAGCGAGAGTGTGAACGGAGGAACAGTCTATCGCAACGGTGACAAGCCCTACAAACTGATGCAGAACCTGTGGTATCACTACCAGCACCCTCGTGTGCCGTTTGGCGCTTCGCTGCTATTCATGAACATAGGCATGCAAAGCGAGTTAGATGATTATATAAATAAGACGCACTATCAACAGCTAATTGGTACTTATCTCTCATATAAGCCCAAAAACTGGAGTGCCGAAGGTTCGTTTTACTACCAATTTGGCAGAAACGAGTACGATATGGAAATCTCGGCATGGATGGCAAGTGTGAAAGCCTCCTATTCACCAACCTGGCAATGGCAGCTCACTGCAGGCTACGACATTCTTAGTGGTGATCCATTCTTTGCCGTCCCCCCAGGTGGCGGTATAGGTTTGGGGCTTGTTCATCACAAGACAATAAAGGGCTTCAGTCCAGTGTATGGTTCGCATCACAAGTTCTATGGTGCTATGGATTTCTTTTATCTTTCCACCTACTATAATGGCTTCACACCAGGACTTCAGAACTACTATATAGGCGTAAACTACAAGCCTATCAATAAGTTGAGATTTGATGCAGCCTATCACTATCTCGCTATAGCGACCAACACCAAATACCTCGACAAGACTCTGGGTCATGAGCTTGAGTTCTCAGCAGTTTACACCCCTATAAAGGAGGTAAGTGTGATGCTGGGCTACAGCTTCATGCATGGCTCAAAAACCATGGAGGAGCTGAAGCGTGTTGACAATAACGGCAATCTCCACTGGGCATGGCTCAACATTATTGTGCGACCACGATTCCTGCAAGTGAAGTGGTAATTCATAATAGTTCACAGTTCATAGTTCATAGTTCACAGTTCATAGTTCACAGTTGTGAGTTATCAGTTTCCAGTTATCAGTTTCCAGTTTCCAGTTATCAGTTCCCAGTTCCCAGTTCCCGATCAACGATAAACGAACTCCGTTCCACCTTCCACCTTCCACTTTCCACCAAAAAACGATAAACGATCAACGAACTCCTATCCACCTTCCACTTTCCACCAATAAACGACAACACCAGAAGCCATGAGAGAAATACTAGCTAAGATAAAGAAACACATAGATAGGCGTACATGGATCACTTTGATAATTGTGTTTGCCGCATTGCTGATTGAGCTGTTCTCATGGGCGCAATATTACTACACTAAACAGCTTCTCGAAGATGAGCTTGAAAAGAAGGCCGCAATTGAGATGACCATGAAGGCCATCCTCGTCAAGAGTATGCTCAACACCACCGAACAGGTGCTCAACAGCCATGTGACCGAAATCACTAAGCTGATTGAAGACCCCGATGACATTACCGACGGATTGCGCACTATAGTCGGAGCCAACGACTATTTTACGGGGGTGGGACTGGCATTTAAGCCTGGCTATTACAAGGGACATGACGAGCTCTATGAACCTTGGGCTTTCAACGCTGAAGAAGGCATCATGGTGAGAGATAATGTTGCCATAGGCGGACACGACTACACAAACTTCAAGTTCTACACCGAACCCATGTTGACAGGAAAGCCTTATTGGAGCGACCCTTACATTGACAGCGTGGAAACCCATACATTTATCACCACTTATTCTGTACCCATCATCGACAAAAGTGGACAAAAAGCCGGTGTGGCTGGCATTGACCTTTCGCTTGAATGGCTCAGCGACAGTCTCAACAACCGTCACATGTACTCATCGTCTTACTGCATGCTTCTTACTGATGATGCAAAACTCATTTCACAACCACCCAAAAGCCACCCGCGCTATAAAGATTTTGATGATGCCATTAAGCTTATAAATGACTCTACCAACAGAGCACGCGTTGTTACCAAGAGCAAAATCAAAGTGATAGAGTTCGACACCGAAGACGGGAAAGAAGCCTGCGTCTTTTTCCACCACATGAAAGGCAAGCCCCATTGGATGATCGCTGTGGTGTGCTATGACGAAGAGGTATTTGCTGGGCTAATCGCCATACGGCTGCGCACGGGTCTGCTCATGCTGCTGGGTTTCCTGCTGCTGGGTTATATAATCTACCGATTCCTCAGGAACAATAAGAAGATGGCTCAAAACGAGCTGGAGCACGAGCGCCTGAACACCGAGCTGCAGGTGGCGAAGCGCATACAGAGCGAGATGCTGCCGCACGATGATGTCACTCACGATAATTTCGACATTGCCGCCTCGCTGCTCTCGGCACGAGAGGTGGGAGGTGATATCTACGACTACTTTATGCGCGACGACAAGCTTTTCTTCTGCATTGGCGATGCCAGCGGCAAGGGCGTGGCATCGGCGCTCATTATGTCGGTAACCCACTCTATGTTCCGCTCATTTGGCTCACGTGAGAGCCATCCCGCCCGCATCATGCAGAAGATTAATCAGGCTGTGTGCCACGGAAACGACTCGAGCATGTTTGTCACCTTCTTCATCGGAGTGCTCGACTTGCCTACAGGGCGTCTGTACTATTGCAATGCTGGCCATGATACACCGCTACTAATTGACAATAAGGCTAACAACCTTGAGGTGAAATCAAATATCCCTCTTGGTATTGATCTAGACTGGTTCTACGAGGGGCAACAAACTGTGCTCAAACCTGGCGAGACACTATTGCTCTACACCGACGGCCTCACCGAGGCTATGGATGCCAAACATGACCAGTTTGGCTTGCAACGAGTGAAAGACACGATAGAACAACATATAGGTGATGATCCACAGCAACTGCTTGATGCATTGCTCACTGCTTGCAAAGACTTTGTTGATGGTGCCGAGCAGAGCGACGACCTCACTATGCTTGCTGTGAAATTTAGTCCTAAAGAAGAGGAGATCATCATGCATCGTGAAATCACCATTGACAACTCGCTTAGCCATGTGCCCAAGGTAAATGACTTTGTCAAGAGCTTTGGCGAGGAATTGAAATTAGAGGAGAAAGATTCTCAGAATCTGAAACTCGCCATCGAGGAAGCCGTGGTCAACGTAATCAACTATGCCTATCCCGTTGGAGAGAAAGGCGATATCACAATCGAGGCGACAGCAACTGCCACCACTTTACGCTTTAAGATTATTGACTGTGGTGTAGCTTTTGCTCCCACCGACGCCCCCGATGTCGACACTTCCCTCTCAGCTGAGGAACGCCAGATTGGCGGCTTGGGCATCTTCCTAGTGCGACAACTCATGGACACCATCAATTACGAGCGCATCGACGGCAAGAATGTGCTGACATTGACAAAAAGCATTACCAAAGTTAATGACTAAAAAAGAAATCGAGCACTTGATTCTCAACTGCTCGATTTCTCTTACTTTGTTTATTAGTTAGCTGGTTTTTTCTTAATCCTCTTCGCTTGACCTATTGCACCTGTTGGACACACTAGACTGCACAAGTGGCACCCCACGCATTTCGAGCCGTTAATCTGCGGCTTGTGGTCTTCGTCAAATGTTATAGCTTGATGTCCACCATCCAAGCACGACACATGGCATCGGCCGCAGCCTATGCACTTGTCGCGGTCTATCATCGGGAAGAGCACTGTTGTGCGGTCAAGGTCATTGGGCTTGACAAAGTTAGGCAATTCCTCGCCCACAATCTCGTCAAGGCTGTTAACCCCACGCTCAACCATGTAGTGCTGCAAGCCGAGCTTCAGGTCATCGATAATGCGGTAGCCATATTGCATCACGGCGGTGCACACTTGCAAGTTGGTGCATCCTAGTTGCAGGAACTCAAGGGCGTCGCGCCATGTTTCTATACCACCTATTCCGCTCAGTTTCACCGCTTTCATTAAGGGATTTTTTGCCATTTCAAGGATATGCCTTAATGCGATAGGTTTCACAGCACGTCCCGAGAGGCCTGAAACAGTCTTTTGCCCCGACACCATAGCGCGGTTGTCCATTGTCACGCTTTTGACGGTGTTGATGGCGCTGATGGCATCGGCACTGGCGAAGTAGGCTGCCATAGCGGGCTGGCCGATGTGTGTGATGTTGGGTGTCATCTTGGGGATGACTGGGATGTTGACAGCGCGTTTCACATGAGCAGTGTAGAAGAGCACTAGCTCAGAATTTTGCCCCACATCGCTACCCATTCCGGCAAGGCGCATCTGCGGGCAGGAGAAGTTGAGCTCCACAGCGTCCACGCCAGCATCTTCAGCCATCTTTGCCAGTATCATCCATTCTTCCTCGGTCTGACCCATGATTGATGCTACCACCACTTTCGATGGATAGTCTTGTTTCAGACGGTGTAGGGTGTCGAAATCCACCTCTGCTGGGTTCTCGCTGAGCTGCTCCATGTTGCGAAGGGCGTAAAAGTCACCCTTACTGCCTTCACGGTTCACCACATCAAATCGCGGAGATACCTCTTCAATATCTTGCAGGCAGATGGTCTTGAAAAAGACGCCTGCCCAGCCGGCATCAAAGGCGCGAGCCACCATCTCATAGTTGGTGCAAATCGACGACGATGCAAGGAAGAACGGGTTCTCGCAATGGATGTCACAGAAGTCTATCTCAAGTGATGGTTGCCGAACGGTCATCTCGCAAGGAGGCAGCTGCTTGGCCATCTCCACGATGCGGATTGGGCGATCGTAGTGAATGCAGGCGCTCTGAGCTTTCTCCAAATCCTGCTCACTGCAATTCTCAATCCACTGCTTTGCCAGCGCGGCATTGTCAAAACGTACGGCTCGAATCGCGCGAGCAACATCTCCTTTTCCGCATGCCTTAGAGCATGGGGCATCATGGCACAACAGGCATCGTGCCGCCTCTTCTTGGATATTTAATTTCCTCTCCATGATATTTTAGTTATTAGTTATTAGCTCGTTAATTGTTAATGTTTTTCGAAAAGACAAAGATACAAAATAGTTTTCAGTATTCAATTATCAGTCCTTAGTTTTTTTTAAAAATGGCAATTTATCGCGGTTTAGATACAATTAAATTATGTATAATATTGCGTTTTACAGAAAAAAGTAGTTACTTTGCTTTTAAAATCAAAATGCGCTTAATTTTGTTGTGAATATTACCTTTAAAAACAATATTAATACACAATAACTCACACTAATATGAAGACTACAATTAATGAGATTGACGGCAAATTGGTTGCCATGTTTGAAGGCGAACTCGACACTGCTGCCGCTATCGAGGTAGAAAAGGAGATGAAACCTCTCTACGACAACGAGGACAAGGACATAGTGATAGATTGTACCAAGCTTGAGTATATCGCATCGAGCGGATTGCGCATCTTGCTTGGCATCCTCAAGAAAGCAAAGTCGCACGGCCACACCGTTACCCTAAAGGGCTTGAATGACGACATCAAGAACGTGTTTAAAATGACAGGATTCATCAACCTCTTCAGCTTTGAGTAATAATAATAGCAAACAAGTGAACAAGTTGACAAGGGACAAGCTAACAAGGCAATAGTAATAATATGATCTAATACGCTATTGCCTCGTCTGCTCGTTTGCTGGTCAGCTCGTCAGCTAAAAAAATAACAAACATGAAAACTTCAGCACCATTGAGCAAGTCTCAGTATGGGCTTTATGTAGAGTGTGCGAGCCATCCTGGCGAGCTATGCTACAATGTGCCCTACATGTATGTGCTTGACAGCAGTCTCGACGGCGAGCGCCTGTGTCAAGCGGTGATTACTGCTTTTAAATCACACCCCACCATGTTCACTCGCATCGAGCTGAGCGACGATGGCGAACCTATTCAAACCCTTGACCTAGATAATGAGCAATTATCCCTCGAGGTCAAACAAATATCTGATATCGAGCAAGAGAAGTCCCATCTGGTTCAACCGTTCAACATCTACGGTGACCGCCTGTTCCGTTTGAGCCTGATGCACGATGGCAATAATTACTTCCTCTTTGCCGACTGTCATCACATGATTATCGACGGCACATCGTTGCAAGTGCTGCTGCATGACATTGAGAAGGCCTATCGTGGCGAAGAAATTCAAGCCGAAGAGCTGACGGTGATGCAAGTGGCAATGGATGAGGCGCAGCAGCGCGAGACTCCAGCCTTTGAAGAGGCAAAGCAGTGGTATGCCCATAATTTCGATTGTGGCGACGTCTTCACTCAACTCGCTCCCGACCTTGCCATAAGCACTCATAGCGAGGACAGCACCTTGCGTACCCTCTCAATTGACATGCAGCAAGTAGATGATTACTGCAAGAGCCACGGGGTGTTCCGCAGCAACTTCTTCACTAGTGCATTTGCCTTCCTGCTTGCAAAGTACAATTCCGAAAGTGAGGCATTGTTCAATACTGTCTATAATGGCCGCAGCGACAAGCGCCTGGCGAATACTACGGGTATGTTTGTCAAAACATTGCCAGTTTATGCCAAGTTTGATGATGACACCAGAGTTTTGGATTTCCTTCTACGAGGCCAAGAGTTGATGAGCGGATGCCGCCAGCACAGCATTTACTCTTATAGCGACCTCCAGCAAGACCTTCATCTGGAAACCAATGTAGCCTTCGCATGGCACGGCAACATTTTTGCCGACAAAACCTTTATGGATAAACCATTGCAAACCATTCAGATTGGCAATGTCACTACTGGTGTTTCGCTATATGTCAAAGCTTATATCTTTGATGGCAAATATCACATAGAGGCTGAATATTTCAGCAATGAGTATTCCAAATCACTTGTTGATCACTTCCTCGAGAGTTATGAGGCTGTACTGACGGAGTTTCTCACTAAGGAAAAACTCTGCGATGTAGAACTCACAACTCCGCATCAAGTGAAGGAACTTGACGAATTCAACCTTACTGACAGTCCATTTGATGACACCCAGACGGTGGTGTCGCTCTTCCGCGCACAAGCCCAAGCCAATCCCGATGCAATTGCCGTGGTTTACAAAGATAAGACCTTCACCTATGCTCAAGTCGATGACATGAGCGACCGCATAGCGGCGTTTGTTGCCAGCCGTGGTTTAGGCGAAGACGATGTGGTGTCGATTCTGATTCCACGCTGCGAGTGGATGGCCATCGCTTCGTTAGGTGTGCTAAAAGCGGGCTGTGCCTACCAACCACTTGATCCGTCTTATCCCAAAGAGCGCCTCGAATTCATGATGACCGACGCTAAGGCGCAAATTCTTATTGCCGACGAGCAGTTGCTCAACCTTGTTGAAAGTTACAAGGGCGAGGTGATTCTCACCCGCGACCTGCCTAGCCTGCCTGCGGCACAGTCAATCCCTGAGGGGCCTAAGCCTCACAGCATGTTCACACTGGTTTATACATCGGGTTCCACAGGTGTGCCTAAAGGTTGCCAAATTGAGCAATGCAATATTGTGGCGTTTATGCACATGCATCAAATCACACATGACATAACTGCATCAAGTAAAATAGCGGCTTACGCCAGCTTTGGCTTTGACGCTTCGTTGATGGAGATTTATTCTGCTCTCACCATTGGTGCGCAGTTGAATATCATTCCCGAGGAGATTCGCCTTGACCTGATGGCTCTTAACGATTTCTTCGAGAAGAGCGGCATCACCCATGTGTTCATGACAACACAGGTGGCCTACCAGTTTGCCACCAACTTCGAGAACAATTCATTACAGCACTTGCTCACTGGAGGCGAGAAACTCTCCACCCTTACACCTCCAAGCACCTACACTCTTTCTAATGGTTATGGACCATCGGAGACAATCTGCTATGTCACCAATTTTGACGTGAAAGAACAGATTAAGAATATCCCCATTGGCAAGGCTCAAATCAACTGCAAGTGCTACATCACCGACAAGTATGGTCACCGTTTGCCCGTTGGTGCAGCTGGCGAACTCTGGGTAGCAGGCCCGCAAGTGACTCGCGGCTACCTAAACCGTCCCGAGAAGACTGCCGAGGTGTTTATCTCCAATCCATTCAACAGTGAGGAGAAATACTGCCGAGTGTATCGCACCGGTGACATTGTGCGTTACATCCCCAGCGGCGACATTGAGTTCGTTGGCCGCCGCGATGGCCAAGTCAAGATTCGCGGTTTCCGCATCGAGCTCAAAGAAGTGGAAGGCATTATCCGCGAGTTCCCAGGCATCAAAGACGCCACTGTGCAAGCCTTTGAAGAGGAAGGCGGCGGCAAGTTCATCGCTGCCTACATTGTGAGCGACGAGACCATCGACATTGATGCTCTCAACAACTTCATCATGGACGAGAAACCGCCTTACATGGTTCCCGCCGTGACAATGCAGATTGATGCTATTCCGCTGAACCAAAACCATAAGGTGAACAAGCGCGCCTTGCCCAAGCCCGAGAAAAAATCGGCAACAATAGAGGAAAGCAATGCACCCATGAACGTGCTCGAGCAAGAGTTGCATGAAATAATCGCCGAGATTGTGGGCAATACCGAGTTTGGTATTACCACACCGCTTGGCTATGCCGGCCTTACATCAATCTCGTCGATTCGTCTTGCCGTGCAGGTCAACAAGCGCTTTGGTGTCACTCTCGACTCAAAGTCGCTCGTTAAGACCGGCACTTTGCAGACAATAGAGAACGAAATACTCAAGCAAATGATGGCAGGAGGTGCGGCAGTGGCTGCTACAGCACCTAAGGCCGAGACTAAGACCTCAGTACCGTTGTCTTACGCTCAGACTGGAGTATATTTTGAATGCCTGAAAAACCCCACATCGACCATCTACAACGTCCCGTCGATGCTCACTTATCCAGAAGGCATCAAACCTCAGCAGCTTGCCGAGGCAGTAAAGAAAGTAGCTGAGCTGCATCCTGAACTAGGCGTGCACTTCACTACCAAGGGCGACAAAATAATACAAACCCTTGAGGATGCTGTTGAGGTTACGGTTCCAGTAACACAAATGAGCGATGAGGAACTTGAGAAGTACAAGAATGAATTTGTACGACCTTTCAATCTCAAGAATCCTCCACTATACCGCTTTGAGGTGGCAGAGACTCCTTCGGGCACACATCTTCTCTTCGATGTGCATCATCTGATTTTTGATGGTGGCTCAGCCGACCTGTTCATTCGCCAAATAAGCGCAGCTCTTGAGGGCGCAGCACTTGAGAAAGAGAACTATTCTTACCTTGACTTTGTTATCGACCAACAGACGGCCGAAGACAGCGACACATTCAAGGCTTCGCAGCAGTTCTTTGCCGAGCGCCTTGCCACATGCGAGGGAGCGAGCGAGATTCCTGGCGACCTGCCAAAGAGCGATGTGCAAGGTTTCATTGGTGAGGCAGTGTGCGCTGTCAATCATGACAAGGTTGCCGCCTATTGCCGCAGTCAGGAGGTCACTCCAGCGCACTTGTTCTTAGCAGCAACATCCTACGTGGTGTCACGTTACACCAACAACCGCGAGGTGTATCTGTGCACCGTGAGCAACGGTCGCTCCAACCTCAAGATTGCCGACACGGTGGGCATGTTTGTCAACACTCTGCCACTGGGCATCAACATCGATGATGTGACGGTTGCCGACTTCCTCAAAACCACCAGCGACATCTTCGACAACACGCTGCGCCATGAGGAGTATCCATTTGCGCGCATCGCTGCCGACTATGGATTCCGTCCAGCTATCGCCTATGCCTATCAAGTGGGCGTGCTGTCTCAATACATGGTAAACGGCGAGGCAATTAGTCAAGAGGTGCTGGAGCTAAATGTCCCGAAATTTAAGATAAATGTCAAGATAGAGGATAATGGCATAGTCGTGGAGTATGACGACGCCATCTATTCCGATAAGCTGGCAACTGCGCTGTCGCAGAGCATTGGTGCTGTGGTTGAGCGCATGATTGAGCAACCCGCCGAAAAAGTGCGCCATTTGTCTATCGTCAGCAAAGAGCAGGAAACCGAACTCGCTACGTTGCGAGAGGTGGCTACTGGTGACGCACCTTTCAGATTCTTCCACGAGAGCATAACTCACTATGCAGAGACACAGCCCGAGCGTGACGCGCTGATTGCAACCGACGCTAAGTTCTCTTACAAGGAGATGGACGAGGTGACAACCCGCATCGCTGCCGCGCTGCAAGCGCGTGGAGTAGGGGAGCGCGACCGAGTAGCGCTGCTGCTGCCTCGCACTAGTCGACTGATTCTGTCGCTCTTCGGAGTGCTTAAGACAGGTGCCGCTTACATTCCTTGCGACCCAGAATATCCCGCCGACCGCATCAAGCTCATCCTTGAGGATAGCGAGGCTCGATATATCATCACAACCGCCGAAAAGATGGACAGCGTTCCTGCCGAGAAGGCGATTAATGTGGAAGAACTTATCAATAGCGATGCCGAGTATCATAAGCCCGACATCACTCCCGACGACCTTGCCTACCTCATCTACACTAGCGGTTCGACAGGTCGTCCCAAGGGCGTGATGCTGCGTCATGAAGGCATCTGCAACTACCTCTATGGTCATCCCGCAAACGTCTTTGCCAATGCTGTCCTCACCGATGCCGACCGCGTGCTTAGCGTGACAACTATCTCATTTGACGCGGCTCTGCAAGACATAGGCATGGCTTACTATAACGGCAAGACGCTCGTCGTCGCCACCGAGGAGCAGGCCAACAACCCACTCGACCTGGCACGACTCATTACCGAGCAGCATATAAATATGGTTAGTGGAACGCCATCACGCTGGCAGACATGGCTCACGAGCGACGATTTCGCTAAGGCAATCGCCAATATTGCAATTGTGCGTGCTGGTGGCGAGAAATTCAGCGACCAGCTGCTGCACCAGATTCGCACTGTTTCCAAGGCACGCATCTTCAACTGCTATGGTCCTACCGAAATCACTGTGGCTTCGAACAATAAGGAGCTTACTCACGCCTATTTCGTTACTGTGGGCAAGCCGCAGCTTAACGTCAAGGAGTTTATCGTTGATGCCGACGGCAACGAGCTGCCAGTGGGCGTGGTGGGCGAGCTTTATATTGGTGGTAGAGGCGTTGCGCGAGGCTATAATAACCTCGATGAGATGACGCGCGAACGCTTCATCGACTACCATGGCACACGCATCTATAAGTCAGGTGACTACGCTAAGTGGCTGCCCGATGGTGATGTGGTAATTCTGGGCCGTACCGACCACCAAATCAAGCTGCGTGGCCTCCGCATTGAGCTTGGCGAGATTGAGAACGTGATGCTCAAGGTTGAGGGCATAGACAAGGTGGTGATTATGATTCGCAAAATTGGCGGCAAGGAGCATCTGTGCGCTTACTATACTGCCGACAGAGACATCGCTCCTGATGCTCTCAAGGCCGAGATTTCGAAGAGCCTGACTCAATATATGGTGCCAACCGCCTATCGCCAACTCGACAAGATGCCAATGACTCCAAACGGCAAGACCGATGTGAAAGCATTGCCTGAACCAGAACTCGCCATCGCGTCGGCCTACGAGGAGCCTGCTACCGACACCGAACGCACCTTCTGCCAGATTTTTGCCGAAATCCTGCAAATGGACAAGGTGGGTGCTACCGATAACTTCTTTGAGTTGGGCGGCACTTCGCTTGTGGTGACTCGTGTTATTATCGAAGCCGACAAGGCAGGAATGCACGTGGCCTATGGCGATGTCTTTGCCAATCCCACTCCACGTCAGTTGGCTCGCCTAGTGACGGGCGAGACGGTTAACGAGGGAGGCGATGAGGTGAAAGACTTTGATTACACCGCCATCAACGAGGTGCTCAAGGGCAACACTCTTGATGCCTTCCGCAATGGTGAGCGTCAGCCCCTTGGCAATGTGCTGCTCACAGGTGCTACAGGCTACCTGGGCATTCACATCCTGCGTGAGTTGATCGACAGCGACGCTAAGAACATTTACTGCCTTGTGCGTGGCAAGGATGCCGAGAAGGCCGAAAGCCGACTGCGCACTTTGTTGTACTACTATTTCGCTAACGCCTTCCAGCAACTCTTCGGCAAGCGCCTGCACATTGTGGTGGGTGACGTGACGAGCGACTTTGGCGAAGACCTCGATATAGACACGGTATTTAACTGTGCTGCTATCGTTAAGCACTTTAGCGAGGGTACCGAGATTGAGGATGTGAACATAGGTGGAGCTCAGCGGTGCGTAGATTTCTGCTTGAAGAAGGGCGCCAAACTGGTGCACATCTCCACTGCAAGTACCCGTGGCTTGTGGGTTGGCGAGGCTCATGACGAAGTATTTACCGAGCATCACCTTTACCTGGGCCAGTTCTTGGGAAACAAGTATATCTACTCTAAGTTCATGGCCGAGCGTCTCATCCTTGATGCTATCGCCAACCGCGGGCTTAGTGCAAAGATTATGCGTGTGGGTAACCTCGCCGCACGAAGCACCGACGGTGAGTTCCAGGCAAACTTCCAGACCAACTCCTTTATGGGCCGCATCAAGGTCTTTAACATGCTGGGAGAGTGTCCGTATGCCATGCGTAACGCACGAGTGGAATTCTCGCCAATCAACGAGGTGGCTCACGCCATCGTGATGCTATCAACCACTCCGCGCGAGTGTTGCGTGTTCCATCCCTACAATATCCACACCCAGTTCTTGGGCGATGTGCTTATGGGACTCTTTACTGTGGGCGAGGGAATCAAGTTTGTGGAGCAGGAAGACTTCAACAAAGCTATGGAAGCCGCCAAGAGCGATCCCACCAAGGCAAACCAGATGGCGAGTCTGCTCGCTTATCAAGATTTGGCGCATGGCCAGAAGACCACCGATGTGAGTCGAGACAACGACCTCACAACGCAAGTGCTTTACCGCTTAGGCTTCGCTTGGTCGCCAACGTCATGGGACTACGTAGAGCGCATGCTCACCGCCATCGGAGGCCTCGGATTCTTCGACTTGGAATAGCACAAAAGCATTGAATCAATGACAAATAATAATATACACAAGCAATTCTACGGCTATCTGTGGGCTTATATTCTAGTGGCTCTGTCGGGATGCATGGGCAATGTGGTTGATGGCATCATTGTGGGAAACCTCATCAGTGAGGATGGCGTGAGTGCCATCAACCTGTCAACTCCTATAGTCCAGTTTATCTTCACCTTGCACCTGCTCATCAACGCTGGTGCTGGAATGCTCGTAGCTTACGCTTTAGGCAAGAAAAACATAGACGACGCTAGTCACTTCTTCACCCGCGCCTTGACACTTAGTGCCGGGTTAGGATTGTTGCTCACCATCATTGGTGGCCTACTGTTCCCAATGCAGACGGCACATCTGCTGTGTGACAACGAGCACATCTTGCCTCTTGCCGAAAAATATATGCATGTGCTGCTCATCGGCAACCCCGTGTTTATCGTGATGTGGGGACTCTCGACGATGGTTGGCGTTGATGGCAGTCCCAAACTGGTGTCGACTGCTGTGATTGTCGACAACGTTGTGAACCTGATACTCGACATCGTGTTTATCAAGTTCTTTGATTGGGGTATCACAGGTTCGAGTGCTGCTACAGTAGTTGGACATCTAGTAGGAATAACTATCCTTCTCAGCCACTGGCGCAAGCCCGAAAATCGACGTCTCAAGCTCCAGTTTAGTGGCGGATCTCTCTTGGAGTCATGGAAACGCATCGTCTCTCAGGGCGCTCCACTGGCAGTAGCTTCAATCTGCCTTACCCTGTTGTTATTCAGTGCTAACAAGATTGTCCTCTCAACTACTGGCCGCACAGGTATCTTTGTCTTTGCGCTGTGCATGAACTTGTTGACGGTCTATAACCTCTTCCTGTCAGGAACGTGTCAAACGTTGCAGTCGCTGGGTGCCATTCAAGTGGGAAAAGGCGACAATGATGGCGTCAAAGCAGTAATCGACAAGGGATTGCGGTTTATCACTATTGCGATGGTGGTCACTTGCGTTCTTGTGTGGATTTATCCACAAGGCATCGCCGAACTCTTCGGCTGCGATGAACCCGAGATGCTTGCTCAAAGCAACCATGCCCTGCGCGTCTTTGCTTTGAGCTTCATTCCCTTCTGCTACATCTATGTGTTGATGATTATCTACAAGCTCTATGGTCACCACCGCATGGCGTTGTTTATCTCTTTTGCCTTGTCTCTAACGGTGATTCCCGTACTTTGGCTTATGTCGAAGTTCGCTACCGATGCCATTTGGTACAGTTATCTCATTGCCTATATCATTGAGGCTGCCGTCATCTTTTTCCTGCATAAGAAGAAAAACATCGAATTTCAAATTAAACAATCAAAATAAATTAGCTATGACTAACAAATTCAAACTCTTTGTTTTGGCTTCGATGCTACTATGCATGGGCTCAACAACTAATGCTGTGGCGCAAACATCAAGTGCCACTGGCAACAACGAAATCATTCTCCATGCTTGGTCATGGTCATTTAATACAATTAGTGAGCACCTGCAAGAAATAAAGGATGCTGGATACACCATCGTGCAAACTTCGCCCATCAATGAGTGTTACGTTGGCGATAATGGCGGACGGCAGCTCTTTGGTAACGGAAAGTGGTATTATCATTATCAGCCCACCGATTGGACCATCGGCAATTACCAGCTGGGAACTCGCGATGAGTTTAAGGCTATGTGCGACAAGGCCAACGCTCTTGGCTTGCGTGTGATTGTGGATGTGCTGCCTAACCACACAGTGATTGACCGCACCCAAATCAATGCACGACTTGACAGTGCCGTCAACGGACGCGAAAATCTGTTCCATGCCAACGGACTTTGGCCTATAAAAGACTACAGCGACCGCTACCAATGCACCACAGGCGAGATGGGAACACTTCCCGATGTGAATACCGAGAACCCCGATTTTCAGTATTATTACATGCAATATGTTAACGACGTGCTGGCATGTGGCGCACGAGGTTTCCGCTACGACACGGCAAAGCACATAGGCTTGCCCAACGAGCCTCGTGACCCAAAATCGCCAGAGAACGACTTCTGGGATGTGGCAACAGGACGAAAAGCAGTAAAAGGCTTGAGGCTCTCCATTCCTCGCGACCAGCTCTTCATCTATGGCGAGGTGCTGCAAGACCGTAATGTCCCCGAGCAGGGCTATGCCGAGTATATGGACCTAACCGCAAGCAACTATGGATGGGTGCTGCGCGAAGTTCTAAACAAGCATGATGGCAAAGCTGGTGACTTGCTGAAATGGCATCACAGCGTGGATCCTGCTCACCTTGTAACTTGGGTTGAGTCGCACGACACCTATTGCAATGCCCATGAGTCGGCAGGCATGAGCGATGAGCTCGTGCGTCTGGGATGGGTGTTCCTCACTGCACGTCAGTATGGTACTCCACTCTTCTACTCACGCCCTCACGGAAGCACACGCGAGAACTATTGGGGTGACAACGAGATAGGCAAGGTGGGCAACGACGAGTTCAAGCATCCAGTGGTGCGTGCCGTCAACGAGTTCCGCCACGCCAACGCCAATCAGCCCGAAAACATCATCATCAGCGACAACGGCAAGCAGATTATCGTTGAGCGAGGCAAGAAAGCCGCCGTGGTTATCAACCTCGACGAGCAGCAAACTACAGTAGCAATACCAGTAACAGTTGAGAATGGCAAATATCGTGACGCAGTAACTAATCAAAAACTTCAAGTGAAAAAAGGCGTCCTCACCGCCACACTAGAGCCCATGACTGCCTACATACTCAGCAAGTAAAAGAACAACCCAAATATCGTCCGAACAATAATATCCCGCTGGATTTCAGCGGGATATTATTGTTTAACTGCACGCCTTATAAGTCAAGCGCTGCGATTATTACTGGTTGCTACTGATATTTTTAAACGATGAAATCCAAAACTTAGTCAACAACAAATTTCAACCCGAATCGGTCATCAGGATTTATGTGAGAACAAAATATAACTATTATGACGTAAAAGACCCCAAAAATATCCTGTCGTCGGCTTAATGACCGATTTGGGTTTAATCTTTCAAAAATACGCAAATCTGGTTTAAAAGCTAAGCTTTACCTTGATTTGCCTATAATATAAATATGTGTGCTTTTAAGGCAAAATTTTAAGGATACTATTGTTATAACTACTATTTTTTTTAGTTTTCTATTGTTTTTTCAAAAGGAAATACCTAAATTTGCACGATTTATATCTTTTTTTTCATACTTATTATAACCTATAACTTTATCTATTGAAAACCTAGAAATAAAGCTTTATAAAAAGGTATTATTATTAGGTTTTATATATTCTAATTCAAGGAAATAAATATTATAATAACATAAAACTTAAATTTAAAATAGTATGTCAGATTTACAATCAGTTACAGTAGTTCCTGGAATGGAAGGCAGAGACTTGTATGCAAGAAGTGTTACTCAGCACATTCCAGACCCTAGCGAAACAATGGTTGCAGGCCTTCAACAAAAAGGCCCAAAGTCCTCAGTTAGTGATAGTGATAAGAAGTTATCTCCAATTGTGGGCTTTTTGTATTCAATCTCTAGAGATGGTACACCAGAATACTGGCCATTACGTATTGGAACCAACACCTTAGGTCGTTCTAAAGACAATGACATTCAGCTTAAGGAGCAAACAATCTCGGACAAGCATGCAGTGATTAGCATCAAAAAGATGAAATCAACAGGCCGCCTGATAGCCAGCATTCGCGATGTGGGCTCAAAGACTGGAATGTTCTTGAATGATGAGGAGCTAGACTATGATAACCATTCGTGCAAGCATGAGGATATCATAAAGATTGGTGACAGCTACGAGCTGCTATTATTGTTGGTTGATGTAAGCAATTACAACCTTAAAGTGCGTGACAACTTCATGCCAATTCAAGAGGAAGATGAGCAGCCTAATGCTGCATTTCAGCCAGTACCTCAAGTTCCAGAGGTACCCGACAGTCCATATTCTCGACCACACAGAATAGAAGATGGCACAATCGACATGAGTGGCGCCAATTATCACGATTTAGAAGGCGGGGAGACCAAATTACTATAAAACTGAATAGCGATGGCAAATTTGGTATTAAAAGGAGAAAAGGGGAAAAACGAACATTACCATTATGTTGTTGATCCTCACTCAAGGCCTCTTGGGTCTGGAGGTATGGGACAGGTGCTTCGTGGCCAGAAGGTTAATGAAGACACTGGCACCTCTACAGAAGTCGCCATAAAATTTCTGTATGATGATCTTCCCCTCAATGTGATTGACCGAGCCCGAAAGGAAGCATCTATCCAAATTAACAACGACAACTTGGTTGAGATGCGCGAGTTCCTGGTTATTACAGAGGAGATTAACGGCACCCCTGTTAAGCGTTATCACGTAGTGAGTGAATTGTTGCGCGGAGTGAGGCTGTTAGACCTTCTGAAAGGCGAGAACACCGATTTTGAGGGAAATGAAGTGGCTTTTGCCACGGAGCTGTCGCAAAGATATCATGACGACAGAGAATCTACTGCGGTATTCATAATAAAGAATATCTTGTCGGGCATCATGGCTCTTCATGATTATGGGTACATCCATCGAGATATAGACCCGAGCAACATCATGGTGACTTCGGAGAAAAAGATAAAGATAATTGACTATGGCCTGGTTAAGAAAATCGATTCTGTTAAAGAGTCACAAGATGCGCAACTAACTTATGCTGGCCAGTTTGTTGGTAAAGTCGCTTATGCGGCACCCGAATTGGTGGCAGGAGATATAGAGCATCAAAATGTGACTACCGATTTCTATGCAATTGGCATCTTGTTGTATCGATTAATCGTTGGCAGCTTGCCTTTTGACGGCACTAAAGCCGAAGTGATGAGAATGCAGTTGCAAGAAAGTTTGCCATTAGAGAAGGTGTCAAATCCCCAGATTCGTGAAATCATAAGGAAGGCAACCGAGAAGAAACAGGAGGACCGATATCAGTCGGCTTCAGAATTCAGAGTTGCTTTGGAACACCTTAAATTAAATGAGGAGAATAACCTATCAAATGAAGACGCCGAAGATTACGAGAGTGAAGATTCTGGTAATAGCGATGGTTATTATGAACCTTCTAAGCCAAGCAAAAGTAATGACACCCTCAAGAATGTAGCAATTTGGGGTGGTGCCATTCTTGCTGGAGGCCTTTTAGGCGCTCTACTGAGATTGGTTATATAGATTGTATAAACTTAAAAACAAAATATTATGTCAAAATATTCATTTTTTATAAGGCTTGCCTTGTGTTTGTTGGCATTTTGTTATGGAACACTAGGGCTTAGTGCTGAGCATACAGGTGAGTTGAAAACAACTTTTACTGGTGGCACTAATCAAGTCACAGGTAAGGATGGAAATTTTCATGCGTTGAGAATACCGACGGCGGGAAAAGCTACATTTACGCTCTCTTTTAATGAGACTGATTCTATTTGCGATAACACTATCTCAGTGACCTTTTCTATAAAAAGAGATGAAACAGTAGTTAAGAAAGAGAATATTACATGTACGGTTTCTAAGGGTAAAATAACTAAAATAAATAACCCTGGTGATTTCACAAGTTTCGGTACGTCTGGTGAATACCAGATGAGTTGCGAGATAAAATACTCGAAAAAACCTTTTGGTAAAAATGTCGACCCCACCCCGGTAACATTTAATATTGATGCTGATAAGAAGATTTTTATTTATGATAATCCTAAAGTGACACAAGTAGATCCAAAAGAATATGTGGTACTACACAATACTCCAATCACGACTAATCCTCTTACTCTTACCGGAGGATATGGTGAAGGCTGGCAATTTGTTTGGTATCAATCAACTAATAAAGACCAACAAGGAACAAAAATCAGCAATCAGAATGAATCTTCAATCAAAAACTATAATGTTACTAATACTACAAATGAGGTAAAAACAATATATTTGAATGTTTATCCTACTAATACTGCCCCCAATGGCACAACAAGTTGGTATAATAACATAAAAATACAATATAAGATTACTATATATCCTACTCCAGTGGCTACTCTTAAACCTGGTGAGACGGTGAACATTCTTACTGGAAAGAGCACGACATTAGAATGGAGTACTACTCCAAATAACACTGCTTTATGGGGAACACCAACTTGGGAACTTACCGCAAATGCCGGAGGTTCAGGGAACGTTAGTGGTAATAAATATGTGTTCAAAGGAGCCAATGCTGGCCCTAATGGGAAAAAGATCTCAAAAGTTAAGACTAAAGTGGTATATGCTAATAATCAAACTGAACCTATCAGGCAAGAGTTTGAAAAAACCGCCACAATAAATGTATGGCCCAATCCTAAAATATTATATCCAGCAGCTGCCGATACCACTGTTTATACGTATGATGGACAGAAGGATAAACTTTTGTCAGGTACTACACAAGGTGGATATACCGACAGTAATGACGCTTGGACTTTCACATGGACAATTAATAACGGTAAGACCACAACAACCAAAACCACTAATATATTTGAATGTCCAGTAACCTTTTACAATGATGGAGATGACCCAATAGATGTTGTTTGCACGGTTAAGGCTTCAAATAAGTGTAATGGCCAAGAGTGGCTAACGACAAACAATACGAGAACGTTCCATGTCAGGATTTTCCCACACATGAGCCTTGATGTAGAAAGTAAAGTTAATCGCAAAGATGATGCAGAATTAATACCATCTAGTGACAAGATAACATATAATAATAAAACTATTAATTGTTATGAGGGAGACAAAATCACGTTAACAGCTGCAGCTGAAGGTGGCAGAGCTGGAAAGTGGACATATAAGTGGGATAAAAATTCTTATAATTCAGCTACATACACTAAAACAGTCGAAAGACTGAATGGTGAAAATCCTTATGTAATGACTTTAACGATTGTAGCTAAAAATGAGTATCAAGATGGAGAATATTTCCCGATCGATGAAACCTATAAGGTTAATGTCTATTCTCGCGGAAATGTAAAAGCAGAAGACCTTGACTCAACATTAGTTAATGACCGCCATCATTATTTGAATGGTAGTAACATTACAATGAAATCAACACCATCAGGTGGGTATAATGCTGGATGGGACTACACTTGGCTAGATGGCTCAACCGCGATATCTGGTAAAAAAGATAAAGACTGTACACTTATTGCCAATAACACTGGTAATACATACGTTGACAAGACCTATAAATTGATAGCTGTCAACAAAATTGGCCAAAACGTAGGTTTTAGTAATTCTAATAATCCGATTACTTATGATAAGATTCGCATTTGGCCTTCAATACAATTCCATACCGATATAAATTGCGATAAAGCTTATATCATAGAGAACAAGAAGGTTAGGGAGGGTGACGAGTTCACTTTGTCTGTAACAAAAGCAACCGGCGGATATCAGCCAACTGGGAATTATGCTTATAACTTCAATTATCAGTGGCGAAATGAAGAGTCAAAAACTGAAAGTTACTATTATGAGGAAAACAGTAAAGTTGGCAATAAAAAGTCTGCTACTCGGGAAAAGGACTATTTTGTTGAAATTTGGCAAAATGGCCCATACGGTAATGAGTGGGGAAGAGCTGCTAGCAGTAACATGAAAATTAAATTTTATCCATGCCCCCAGATTCCTGTGTCGGTTGTTCGTAAAGGTAACGGTACTACCCAAACGTTAATAGTTATGAATGGCACTGCCGATGACAATAATGGCAACAACCCCATGATTGTTAATGATGATTATACATATCGCTTCGGTTATACCGACATTTCAGGACAAGACTACTTGTCAAAACCAAAGACAAAAAGATGGTTCAGATTGAATCCAGATTATTTTGAAGGCACATCTGCTTCAGATTTCAATTCGGCTGATGCAAGATTGTGGGTTATAGCCGAATGGCAATATGAAGATGGTGTGACAGTGACAAGCGGCCGCGTTTTTGTGGATAAGCCCTCAGAACCTTATTTTAATGCATCTTCATTCTTCTATGGAGGTAATGCTAGTAGTCAAGCACCAAGATTCTTGCCATTCCATGAGGGTAAGGATGTTGATGGCATCAACACTGTGATAGCAAATGCTGGCGCCATCAGCATTGTTGGTGATATGTTGATGATTAATTTTGATTCTCCAACCGACGCAACAATTAACATCTACAACCTCAGTGGTAGTTGCTTGAAGACTATCAATGTTTATGGCCAGTCGAGTGTCAATGAGCCACTCAATTTAAATAGCCTTTCTAAAGGTGTATATTTGGTTGAGACTCTCACAAATGGCATACGTGATATTAAGAAAATAATAATTAGATAATACGACAGAATTATGAATATAAGATATTATAAATATTTGTTGGCAGTTTGTGTTATCCAATTGTTGTTTTTTGGAGCACAAGCTCAGGGGCTTAGTTTAACTCAAGAGAGGTTGTTCAGGCTTAATGCCCTCCGGTTGATAGAAGACTATCAAGACAATGCTCCCTTGAGCAATTATGAGAAGATGGCAACATTTTCATCTCTCTTCGTTGATAGCTCATTGCCTATATATAACGACTTGCTTGGTGTGTCATCTTCTAAGGAGTTGCCAGTGAGTGAATATGTTTCGTTATTGAAGTCAAAAGCCATTTATCCCAAGATTGATATTAAGAATGTTCAATTTGGTGAGTTGAGAGACGACGATGACAACTGGTTGCTTGATGTGGCATTTGACAAAGAGATTGTATATACCGACGCTTGTGAGGTGCTGCTGTCGTCAAAGGAGTATTATGGCCAAGACCACAAGATGAAAGCAGTCATAGCAATGGACAAGACCACTGGTCAATGTCGCATACTGTCATTGAACGGTTCAAACGACAGCAACCGTCCTATCTTAGGCAAGGATTATGCAGTAGTTCTGAATAGCGATTCTCGCGATAAAGAAGTGCTATGTAATGGCAAAAAGATTGAATTCAATTCATTTAATCAGGCCATAGTTCCATCAAATCCAGTGTTTACCTATAGAGATCCCGATGTTAATTTAAAGGTTAGCAAGCAATCGGGGACCTGTGAGGTTTACTCATTGAGCTACAAGCCAGTGCGCTGGCGTGCTAAGGTGTATGGCGGCATGTCGTTAGGTGACTTCTACAAGTTAAGTGACACCGATAACAAACTTAATGTGTCGTCGTCGGAACTCTCTATGGGCTTAGACTTGGGTTACATTCTTCCCATGAAGGGAAAAGTGAAGCTAGGCATCTTTGTGGGTGCTGGCTACTCTATGGCAAAAATGAAATATGGACTTGACGCGCTAAACTATCATTACAGGGCAAGTGCAAGTGCTGATTATGATAGAGACACCTACACCCGTTACTATGAAATCAAGAATTTAAACCAAACACTGAAGTTCAATAGTTTAATAATTCCCGTCTATCTTGATTTGGATTTCCACGTAGCCAAGAGATTCTCGATTTATGCTCAAGCTGGTGCAAAGGGATATATGAAGATGAGTGAGAGCATTGGCGAGATTGCTGGCGAGATTTATACTTATGGTATTTATCCACAATATGGCAATTTGCGACTTAATGAGCAGTGGGACAATCGGCAATTTGGCAACAAATCAATATCAGATCAAAACTTGAGTGAGAGCAACAATCTGAATGTGAAGAGTTTCTCATTTGATGTCTTTGGCGGTCTTGGTGTTCGTGTTCAATTGTTTGGACCACTTGTTCTTGACTTGGGAGCAAGTTACCAGATGGGAATAACCGATTTCATCTCAAACAGCGGAGACCTGGTTAAAGTCAATGGTGGTGAGGTCTCAGAGAACACCGCTTTGATTAGTTACACTACCGATGGCGGCGAGAAGCTCAGGAGCCTGAGTGGCACCATCTCATCGGTTAAGCGTCAATGCTTGAAGTTACATTTTGGTTTAATGTTTAAATTTTAATAAGCACATGAAGAGTAATATAAACAATATATTTGGTGGAATGCAAGCGCTGTTGGCGTTTGCGGGAGCATTAGCCATTTTTGGTGTCATATTAAGTTCTGGACTGTCGAGTTGCTCCAATGAAAACGCTGAGAATAGTAGCGATTCAACTAGCATGGAAGTAAAAGACTCTGTTAGCCTTATAAATACACAGATGGATGAGACCGAAAAGCAGATGGCAAGAATGAAGATTAATGTGGAGCAGCCAGTCTTTGATGAGGAAAGCGGCACTTATTCATTAAAGACTACTATCGCTAATGGCTCAAGCGACATGAAGTATCATTTCCAACTATTGCTGCCATTTGAAGACAAGGTTGTAGCCGAGAGCGACAATGGAGAGTTTACACAAATTCCCCCATCTCCCGATAAAGAAGGTTGGGCCTATAGAGTTGTGGTAAAGGCCGAGAAAGACGGCAAGATTGTAGAAACCGCCGAGAATCAAGCCACAGGTTTTATCTATCAAGAGAAGGTGGATAAGAAAATGACTGTTGCCCAGCTGCAGAGTTTAATTGACAAGAGAGATCCCGACCTTCTGGGTGTGGGTGAAAGCAAGTATCTCTCCCCTGAGTTAAAGCTCGTGTTTAAAGGTATGACTAAAGATGACATTGAACCTCAAATCATGCAAGAGGTGTTTGACAAATTAGACTTTGAAGTGTGGAAAGCTGCTAAAGTCACAAACATGAAATACGACTCAATGAATCGTATTTGCGAAATCACTTTCCAAGTAGTTCATTAATCTAACGTTATCAAAGTTCAAATATGAAAGATTTCCATTGTAATAGTTGTGGCTACAACTTCAAGCTTGACAGCAATGACGATGCTTATTGTCCTAAGTGCTCTTCAGGCGATGTTAAAGCCGTGACATTCACAAAGCCCAAAATATATGGGTTGATTGCCGCATTTCTTTGCTCGGCAGTAATAGGATATTTCTTGTGTGGCTTAGGAGTGAAGGACAAAGACGCTGGATTTGCGACAGAACCTGGCACGATTACCGAGGCCGAGGCTTTATCAACCAGTGATAATGACATTGCCGAAGAAAAAGGTGGAATCACTCTCGACGATTCAAAAGCCAAAACTCTTGATGACTTGAAAGAGAACTCAAAAGAGAAGGAATCAAACATCGATGATGAGCTTGTTGGCTCTAGTGGCATGACTGTAACTAACACTACCCCTAAAGCAATAGGCAAAGGTGTATATTCGTTTACCGCAACTGCCAAGAATGTCCCAAAGGGATGCACTGTTTCTTATTACTTGAGAGGTGCCAACGGCAAATTGCTTGGGTCCTCAAGTAGTGGAAGGTTTCCAAGTGTGAAACCTAATAGCTCGGTTTGTACCCTTGTAGTCAAGGCTATGCGTTCGGGCAAGTTGGTCGCTTCAACGTCAAAAGCAATAGGTGGATTCTCAAGTGTTAGTGATCAGGACGAGGATAAAGAGAAAGAAAAGCCTTCAGGCAATAGACTATCGGCATCGGAGCTGCAATCGATGTTTTCACGTCATGATCCAAGCTTGCTTGGAGCAGGCGCAAATCCTCGCATTTCAAAAAATGTGGCGCTTTCATTCACTAATTTGCGCTCAGGTGACCCTAAACCAAGGGTTATACAAGATATCTACAACAAGATAAAGTTTGGCCAATGGACAAGCGCATCTGTTGTGGGTGTGGGCTATGATTCCTCTGGCAAAGTGAATTCAATCACTTTCTCTATAAATTATGCAGATGATTAACAATTAATGATTAATAAGTTATGAAAAATAAGATATTGGCATCTTTGTTTTTATTGCTATTTTGCTTTGCAGTGAATGCTCAAGAGACAATAGATAAAAACTACCGATTTATATATGTCGCTCATGATGTTTCCACACCAGTAAATAGGCTATCGGAAGAACTTCGCACCAAGTATAGAGAGGCTATACAATTTAACAATGTGGCCATTTTTTACTTGTCAAATGGTTATGATCCTATTATTGTAAATGTAAATACTCCCCATAACGATAATCGTGAAGATTTTGAGAAGCGACTGTTGGGTGAACTTCAGGAGTACAATTCACATGATGTGGAGGCAGAGCTTGACGTGAATAAAATTTTAGAGACTATATCTAATAATGATTTCTCAACACATAAAGGTAAAATAGATTACGCATCAGTTGATATAGACTTCTATGTAGGCTCTCTGTTCTGGACATTGGGAAATAATGAAAGCATTATATCTACATTATATACAGCTCTTGATATCCCTTCTTATGAAAGTGACAACTTTTCTTTTAATGTTTTCAGAAACATTGAGGACGACCTTGTTTATACCGAGGGTATGCCATTTGGCGAAATGAATGTGAATAATATTAATAAAAAAGTTATGATATTTGATTATTAAAAAATACACAATTATGAAGACATTTAAATTATTTACTCTTGTGGTAGTGGCATCCCTGTTTTCGATTAATGCCAATGCCGATGTCGCCCTTCCTGCTAAATGCGAAGCGTTTCAGCCACAAGTATTTCTCAAGCATACAATTACTGAGGATGAAGCTAAAAAAGTAGAGACCTCCTCGAGTCATGGTCAGGATGTGAGACCATCTAGTCCGAAGCACTGGATTGTGTATAGCGATCGCTCTGATAATGTGGCTTATAATGGTCCCAGCACATCTTCGGGCACATGCACCAAACTTGGTTTTAATGAGAAAGTGCGCATTGCAAAGATAAGTGGTGATTTTGCACTTGTCTATGAAGAGCCTCAAGAAGGTATCGCTTATCCTAAAATATCTGTTTCGGCGAAAGCAAAAGGATGGGTGCCATTGTCTAACTTGCTGTTGTGGAGTACATGCCCGACAGATAAGAAAGGCATTTACTATAAGGCTCTTATCGTTGCTAATGTGGATAAGGTTGACGATGCCTTGGGAAATCTTTATGAAAATCCCTCAAAATCAGGTAAAAGTGTGAGTTTGAAATCGGATATGAATTTCTATTTCATCATGAAAAGAGCATCTAATGGCCTATTGTTGCTGGCACGTCAATATAAGATGGAGGGAGCAACCGAGTTTGTCTTGCATGGCTGGGTGAGTCAGAGTTCTATTATTCCCTGGGACCAGAGGTCATGTCTGGAGCCTAACTGGGATCCAGAAGCAGTGGAATACTTTAAAAGTAAAGGTAAGAAAGCTACTGTGTATGAAGATAAAGGATTAAAGTCTTTTGCAGCCGACATAAGTTATGGTGATAAAAACCCAGAAGACAACGAGCCATTTAGCTGCTATCGCATGAACAGTAAGTCTATGCGATTCCCTATCCTTAACAATGACACTAATAACGATCAATTGTATAAATGCACTACATTTGGTACGCCTGGTGGAAGCTTGGATATGGCTAAAGCTTATCAGGCAGAGATTAATAAGGCAAAAGAAAAAGCTGCCCTTGGCCTGCAACAGGTAAACCTTATTATTGTTATTGACGGAACAACTTCGATGGAAAAATATTTTCCTGCAATAAAACATGCAATTAAAGAAGGATTCAATTATTTCCGTGATAATTTTAAAGTTAGAACAGGATTGGTTATCTATCGTGATTATGAGGATGGTCCTGGTTTGGTGGAATATGTTCAATTGAGTGCAGTTAATGATGCCCGTCTGCTTTCGATGCTTGATTCAGGCGGTAAATATGGTGTTAAAAGTTCTCCTAAAGACCACACTCACACCGAGGCTTTGTATAAAGGCCTTGAGACAGCGTTGGATATGGGGAAAATGGGTTATACTGCCGATCAAGGTAACTTGATTCTGGTGGTTGGTGACTGTGGTAATGCTCTTGATGATACCCGCTGCATGAGTGATTCACAAATATTGTCGAAACTTGTGAGCAACAATGTTCAGTTGATGTCGTTCCAGGTTCGCCGACACAATACTCAACCTTGGCTGTTGTTCACTAAACAGATGACTGACTTTGTCGTGGGTAACGTTGAAAAAAAATACCAGGCTTTAGGCAGTATTGTGAAACCGACATACATCCAATTACATGATGGATATGATTTAAAGACCGACGCAAAACATCAATTCTATATAGGTTCTACCCGCTTTGCAAAGATTGGCGAGGATATGGAACCTGGTCGTCTGTCGGCGTTGATTCGTGGTAGCGTACAGCTCTTTGCCGATGCCATTGGAGACCAGATTGATGTGATTTTTGATCCAAATGTTACCGATAGCCCCGACAGAGAGGCAAAACTTTCCCAAGAGTTCTTACGTAAGAAGCTGGGTGATAGGGTGTATAATCTTATAAAGAAGTCAAATACGATGGCTGCTTTCACGGGTTATACCAAGAAGAAAGATGAGGGCGATAGGGACTATTGGAAACCAGTTATTTTCATTTCGACCGATGAGCTCACAACTTTGATTACTCAGCTACAAGGTGTTAATGAAGCCGCAAAAAAACATGATCGCAAACCTTATGTTGATGCAATGAAGGCCCTTGTGAGAAGTATGCTGCCCGGCATCACAAGTGCCGATATGGACGCTATGGGAGTTCAGGAGGTTATGAACTTGATTACTGGTCTTAATGCAAGCACTCAGTCGCTGAAAGGTCCGACACTTGTTCAGGTAGCAGATCCAAAATCGGTAAGCGAAGCTACATTCCAGGGACTGGTAAGAAATTTTTTGCAAAAATATCGTGGTTTGCTGTCTATAATGAAAAACAAAGACTATAAGTATTCATTACTGATTAACAATACAAAATATTATTGGATACCTATTGAAGATCTTCCTTAAAATTTTTAAATGTAGTAATTCAGAAATGGATAAATTATTTGAGATAAAAGGGCTAAGATGTTCCTATGATAAAAATTATCGTGAGGGTGACTCTAAGGTGGTGCTTGAGATACACCACCTGGAGATTCCTCGCGGAAAAAAAATGTTCATAGTTGGCGAGTCCGGTATTGGCAAGAGTACGATATTGGAAACGCTTGGCATGATGAACAATACAATAGTGCCCGACAAAGACGTGGTATTTAACTTCTTTGATAAAGATGGCAAGTGTGTGAAGCTGCCTACGTTATGGGAACGCAAGAACGAGAAAGATTTGTCTCAGTTCAGGCTAAAGAACTATAACTTTATATTTCAAAGTACAAACTTGATGAGGAACTTCACGGCATTTGAGAATGTCGCATTTACTCGCATGCTTCAAGGATATAGTAAGGATGAGTGTTTTGCTAAAACAAAGCAGTTGCTTATAGATTTAGGCCTTGATCATATTGATGAGAAGCGAATGGCACAAGAGCTCTCGGGCGGACAGCAACAGCGATTGGCTTTTGCTCGTGCCATTTTGCCCGATTTTGCCGTGCTGTTTGGAGACGAGCCAACAGGTAACTTAGATGGTGAGAACGCGATTCTTGTGATGCAGTTGCTGTCTCGCAAACTTGATGAGCAGAATGGTGCTTCGGCTATCGTCGTTAGCCATGACATGCATCTTGCTGTAACCTTTGCCGATGTCATAGTTAAAATCCGAAAAGAGATTCGTGAGAAAAAGCACGAGACCGATGAGGATGTGGCTTATGGCGTTATTGACGACACTTGTGTGTTCACTCCTCTGGGCACCGACCGCCAACAATGGAGTAACGGGCAATTAGAATTCTCAACATCTGATTTTGAAGTTTATCTACGTAAAAAATAAAGAAGGCATGAAACTAAAAAACGAATATCTGAATTTACTGGCCCAGCGCGAAAGTGGTGTTGTATTAGGCAAGAAATGGTTTAATCTGTGGTTGCTGACAGCAGTGCTGACTGCAATCTTTCTGTCGATAGCTTTTAGCAATGGTAGTATGATTTATCTATCAGAGAAGATGAATGACCCATTTACCAACTGGGTTAATATTACCAATGCTTGGGGCAGTGATCATTTTGATAAATTTAGGGCGGATATTTCAAAACCGGAAGTGCAAAAACATTACAATTTTAGTGATGTTCAGAATGATAATTACTTTTCTTACAATTTGTTTGGAAAGAATAACAAGATTCATTATTTGCAATTTAGATTCTTCGAGAGGCTTAACTGCAACTTGGTTCATGCGGTGTTAAGTGAAGATAACGTGGTTAATGGATGTGCAATTCCCGACTCATTGCTGCAGAATGAGACTTTAGGATTTATTATCACTCTTGATGTGTTGCACAAATTGGGATATGACGAGAAGAATATACCAGCCTATATTGACTTTTTAGAAAATAGTATTGGAGCTGATACTTTTGGTGTGAAGATGATTGATGAAGAACATGCCCCTATTCCAGTTCCTCTGCTTGCTGTAGTGCGTCGCTTGCCAATGAACATGGACGTTATAGCTGCCAAGTTCTTTTATGAGCAGGAAACAAATTTGATAACTTATCCACTTAGCATGAATAATGAACAGTATCAACGTGAGCTGTTTTATTATATTGATGATAGCATTGCTGATTTTGAGAAGCAGGTGGCTGCATTGGTGCCCGACTCATTAAAATACAATTTTGATGTTCAAGAAGACGATCAACCTCAATTGAGATCATGGAAAAAAGGTAAACTTATTTCAGTATATCTAGGTGATGCCTCAACACCATTAAGTGTATATCAGTCTCTTAATGCAGCTATTTTAACCAAATTTCCAGGAGACAAGATTATTCGTTTGTACAAATATGCGACTGAACATAAAGATGTGTCAGATTGCAATTTTGTTTCAGTGAACTTCCAAAGTCTTGATTCAATTCGTGCTTTTGAACGTTATGCAAAGGATAACTTCAATGTGCAGATTGAGATGTCGCAGATTAATTCTAAGGAGAACTTTAATGCAGTGAGCGTGATGGCTAATATATTGTCACTTGCCATCATCGTGTTTGCTATCATTTGCATTATTATGTTCATTGTGAACATGTTGCAGAGCTATTTCCAAAAAGTGAAACGCAATTTGGGAACATTCAAGGCGTTTGGAATGGGAACAAATGAGCTTATTCATGTCTATGTTCTGATATTACTGGCTATAATAGTTAGCGCCATCATAATAGCATTAGCTATCACATGGCTGTTGCAAATCATTTTGCCTCTCTTTGGGGTTTTGAAGGACGGTCAGTTTAATTACTTGTCATTATGGAGTGTTAAGACTCTTATATGTATTGTGATTGTAATAGTTTCTACTGTGCTCACAGTGCGCATAGTGATGAAGCGATTGCTCAAGCAAACTCCAGGCGACTTAATATATGATAGAAATTAATGACTGCTGAACCAGATAACATAGTAATTAAGTCTAATATTGTCTATCTCAAAGTAGGAAGGCGTTGGTACTGTTTCAGAGCCACTGATAAACCTCTGGGTGAGGGTGCTATGGGAACAGTGTATCGAGGCTGGGATGCTGTGTCTAATGAGCCCGTTGCAATAAAACGGGTAAAGGATAAATATGCCAGCGTCCCAGCCATTAGGGAGCGGGCACGAAATGAGTCTAACCTAATGTTCCGGCATCAAAATTTAGTTGAAATGCTGGGATGTTGTGAAAGCATGATACCCAATGGACCTATTTTCATTATCTCCAAATGGGTAAATGGAGTAAACATTGATGCGTTTGTTAAGAGTAATTTAAATAGATTGCCTCAGAATATCCGCACCAAACGCATTTGTGAGTTGATGTATCCTGTTCTTGACGCTTTGTCGTTTATTCATTCTAAAGGTGTTGTCCATTTAGACATAAAGCCTTCAAATATAATGATTGAGAATGGCAGAAGTGTTAGGCTGATGGACTTAGGTATAGCTTTCATTGAGAAATCAGAGTCGGGTGGAAGCTCAACCAGCTCAAGCCTGATGGGCACTCCAAAATATGCTGCACCAGAACAGTTCTCTCAATCGCAACAGAAGGTTGGCCTTAACCCTTCAACCGATATATATGAGGTTGGTGTAACTCTTTATGAGCTAATTACAGGAAACAATCCTTTTGCTGGCGCCACTCTACAAGAAACGCTTGAGAAACATAAGGAAGGAATTATTCCAAGAGATAAGTTGATTCCAGATTCGATTATGGATGTAATTAAAAAAGCTACATCGGTAAATCAAGCTTCAAGATACCGCTCTGCAGCCGAGATGAAGAAGGCATTGCAGGATTCGTTTTTGGAAACTCCTAAAAAATTCAATTTTTGGGGCCTTATAAGGTCTAAATAATATTATGTTACATTAGCATGATTCCAATTAACTCAAAATATCCTTATATTGCAAGTTCTGAGTCTAGACAAGGTGGAAGACAAGAGAACCAGGATTATTGCTGGGGTGGAGATACCAAGTTGGGCTTTCTGCTGCTTGTTTGTGATGGCATGGGAGGAGGACCTGGCGGTAAATTAGCATCAAGCACAGCTGTTACGTCAATTGTCAAGTTCATAGAAGAGACCACTTGTTTTGACGAGAAAGAAGCACTTAAGGATGCTATATTAGCGGCAAACAAAGCGTTAAGAGATGCTGTTGTCGAGGATGAGAGTTTAGCGGGAATGGGAACTACCGTTGTCGCTATGCTCATCAACGCAAAAATGGCTTACATTGCTCACGTGGGAGATAGTAGATGCTATCAGTTCCGTTCTCGTTCAAAACTTTTTTGCACCCAGGATCACTCCAAGGTTGCTGAAATGGTTAGAGATGGTGCTTTAACCGAAGAGCAAGCTAGATTATCGGCCTATTCCAACATTATCACTCGAGCTCTAGGCACAAACGATAATTGTGTCGTTGATATTGACGAGAGGCCCTATGAGAAAGGAGATAGATTCGTTCTTTGCTCTGACGGCGTTTGGGGCTCAATGAATGAAAAGGACTTAAATAAACTGTTGACGAGTACGCCATCAGTAAATGGAACGGTTGAAAGTGTTGCTATATCAGTTGATGAGATTGGATTTGCATCAGGTGGGTATCATGACAACCATACAGTAATAATTGTTGACACAAAACAGAATTCGCTAATTAAAGAACAAATGAGTAAAAAAACAAAACTGCTTCTACAGATACTTTCAGCTCTGTTGGCTGTTAGTGTGTTGGCCAATATAATGCAATATTGCCATAACTCTCATAATAATAACTTGGCATCAACTCAAGTGTCAAGTCAAGATACTGTTGCTAAGCCGCGTGCTAGTAGTAGTGGAATTGCAGGGGTGATGACAACACACTCATCACAGAAAGCAAAGCCTAGTGATGAGACTCTCGCTAAAGACCAACTTGTTGATAAGATTGATGCTTATATAGTTAATCTACAGGAAATTAGTGTTGAGGGCAAAGGTGATGATAAGCGCATGAAGAGAGATCTGTTGGTGTCAGAACTAAGTCAACTTAATGATAGTTTTGAACAATATGGTCTTCAAGATAATTTGAAACGATGTATTGATGAACTTAAAAAACCTATCTCAATAGATGATCCAAGCGTGAGTGAGGGACAATACAATCAAATAATTAAGTGGTTGAAAGAAATGCGTGAAGTTGTTCAAAATCGATAATAGTTTACATTATGAAAGTTTATTCTATAGGACGAAATGAGGATTGCTCAATAGTTATTGACAATCCATTGGTAAGCCGAAGGCAAGCACTTTTAAAGGTGTATAATACAGGTAAAATGCAGCTCGTTAGTCTAGGAACTAATGGCACGTATGTAAATGGTGTTAAATTGGCTCAAAATGTGCCTTATCCTGTAAAACGCAAAGATGTCATATCATTTGCTCATGCTAAAAAGCTTGATTGGGACCTTGTGCCTAACCCTTTCAAGTATGTTAAGTATGTATTGTATGGCATTTTGGCACTTATCATTTTTGGCCTAATCTATACTGCTATTTATAAGTTGTTGATAAACAAAAAAGTGGATGAGACTAAAGACGTTGTTACTGAAATGGTTGATACTCCTAATAAAGAGAAGTCAAAAGACAATTCAAAGGCTGAGCCAGCAAAAAATGATAAGAAAAAAGCCGAGCCAGAGAATAGCGATAAGGCATCTGATTCTAGGTTCTTCCCAGTAAAAGTTTATACTCCTAAAGTAACAAATAAAGTAGAAACTAAGGATAAGAATAATCAAGGCGCTAGTGGAACCACCACTTCTAAAGAGGTGAAAACAGAAAAAGCGATATCAAATAGCACCAAAAGCACCACTAAAGAAGATAATAAAAATACTCCTCCACCTAAAGAGGAGAAAAAGAATAATAAAGAAGATGATAGTCAAACTATCGTGATATAAAGAGAATTATTAACTTTAAAATAAATAACATTATGAAATTATTAAAAATTGGTAGTGCGCACACTTGCGACATTGTTCTTAACAGTGAGTTTGTTAGCTCTCATCATGCCGACTTGTTGGTTCTTGATGACGGCCAGTTGATTTTGGAAGATAAGGGCAGCACAAATGGTACTTTTGTTGGCAACAATAAAAAACGTATCAATAGTGGTGTGGAAGTTCCTATTCGAAGAGGCGACCTCATTGTATTTGCCGATACAGAGTTGCCATGGAATCGAGTTCCTACCCTTGATAAAAATGAAAGTTATAAATCGGTAATTAATATCGGTTCTCATTATCGCAACGAAGTTGTTCTTGATAGTAATGTTGCTAGCCGCTTTCATGCAGCAATCAAGGTTGACAATAAAGGACGTGCCTTTATTGTTGATAACAAGAGCACAAATGGCACTCAGGTGAATGGCGTGAAGATTCCCGCAGGAAAACCTGTTAGAATAAAGAGAGGTGACAATGTAGTTTGTGGTGAAAGCGATATCTCTGAGTTAATTAAGCAGTATATACCCAATAGATTTGGTTGGATGAAGTGGACTGCTGCTGCACTTGCTGCCATTGCGTTGTTGGTAGGAGGCTATTTCCTAGTAAAGAGTTTCATGACTCCACATGTAGAGCCAAAAGATATGACTCCAGCTGTTGCTTATGTGTTTGCTGCTTATCATTTTGAGATTAGTCTTGAGGATAGTCCAGTTTCTGTTCCTCTCGATTTCCGCTATCCTGCCGATCCCGCCGATAACTTAATTCTTCAAGCTACAGCTTTCTTCATTGATAGAAAAGGACACATGGCTACCAATCGCCACGTCGCTCTTCCTTGGAACGAAGAATATCGTACCGATTCTATTCATGATATTTTGAAACAGGAAGTTGAAAATTATTTGGTTGCACTTGTTCCCAAGCAAGTTAACAGTCGTAAAGATCTAGATGTTCTGCGACAGTCAGAATTTGGTAATGCTTTGATTGATGCTTCAAGGAACTTGAATGACCTCAATGCAAGCATTAGCCGCATCTACAAATCTAAGGTGGTTATCACTGGTAAGATGGACTTTATCGCTGTGGGATATCCTGGCAAGTATTTCTCTGATTTGGATGAGCTTCAAAGGTGCAATGTGATTTGTGAATCGGGAGATGTTGATAAAGATGTTGCAATCCTTCAGTTGAACAACAAGACAACTCCTGAAAGCATTCCTTACGTGTTTGAAGTTGAGAACTTCGATTTGGATAAGATTACCCCAATGGCAGAAGATTATTACACAATTGGATATCCAAGTGGTCTGCAAAGAGCTATGGATTTGAAGACCAAGTCTCTGACTCCAAGTCTAACTACCTCAAAATGCAGCAAGGTGCCTAGCAAATTCACATTCGAGATTCAGCATGGCTCAGTTGGTGGCGCAAGTGGATCGCCTGTATTCTATAATAATAGATTAGTGGGTATCATTTTAGGTTATTATTCAGGTGATGGTGCTTCAACTATGGCTGTTCAGGCAAGGTATTTGAAAGAGCTATATATGAAAGAAGAATTGGATAAGCAATGAAAAAAATACTTTTTATAAGTTTGCTGCTGATGGGAATTCATTTCCCATCAGTGGCAAGATATTATGAGACAATTCATCTTAAAAACGGTTTAAGTTATAGAGGCTTTATTAAGGAGCAGATTATTGGTGATTCTATCTTTTTTCATTCAATGTTTGATGAGGAGTATATTCCTGCTAATCTTATTGAGAAAAAAGAAAAAGTTAACAGAAATGATTTTTCCCCTGAATGGAAACAGTGGCTTGAGCATAACGAATTTGAGAAGTTGGTATTGTTCAGGATTACTCCCAAGAAAAATGCTTCATTTGCACCTCGAGATCAAGTGCAGATTCTTAGTCTTAGGGATGGTCAATACTTAATTCGTTATATAGCCGATAGAGTGAATGAGTTCCCTTTGAAAGATATAAAAGCTATTGAGTATTCAAAGCCCGATGATTTAGATTGTAATTATCTCAAAGATGAGATTGTTCTCAAAGATAAATCTGTTGTAACTGGCAATATAGTTAGAATGGAGGTAGGCAAGCATTACGATGTCTTGACTCGAGATGGAATTATTCAAGAGGTTAAAATTTCGGATGTTAAGTTGTTGAAAAAAATAAAAGCTAACAAACTATTGCCTATTGATAAGCAGTCTCCTTTTTTAGACATCGTTGAGTGTAATACAGAAGACGAAATAGATAAAGGCTCAGAAACTAAAGGCATAATAACAGAAAAAGGGCCTGGATATATAAAGTTACATTCAGGGGAGAAATTCGAGAACAAAAAAATAAAGAAGTTAAAAAGAGAAGACAATAAAGATTATATTGTTGACTTGAGTTTCGCACCCTTCAAAGATGAGATATTGGTTTGGAAAGATAATAGGCAGGATAATATTTCTGTTGAGAATGTTGTCAATATATACAACAACTCAATACCTTATAATAAAGATAGTAAAAAGAATAGCTTCATGATTAATAAAAAACAGTTATCATTAGAGCTTAAAGGGAGTGAGATTGAAAATATTCTTAAAATTGATTTGAACAACAAGGTTCTTGAAGATAATGTTTTTTTGGTAGAAATGAATAATTCTAATGATGGAAATAAGGATCCTGACACCTATGTTATTCCCATTAGCAGCCACTTGCCATCAATAGTTACTGGGAAGAGGGTTTTAATGGAAAACAGCATGAGAATTGAGTATAAAGTAAATCCATCAAAAAAATATCTTCTTGTTTACAAACAAAACAAGAATGATTATAAACTTTATATGATTTCTGTAAAATAAATCTTCAATACCCCTTTGTGGATTGTAACCATTCGATAAAGTGCCACATGTGGTTTACCGAATGGCTACTCTTTTTATGATGTTTTGCCAAAGGTGTGCGGTGTGTGCGACATTGTAAAATTCCACATAATATATATGTGCACTATTTATTTGGAGAACATCATTATTGCCCATTATACTTAGGTTTATCTCTTCAGTTGAAGACTGCTCTCTATATACCCCCTAGTACCGACTACCGAAGTGAACGCAGCTAACAAAGGTAATCAGCAGAAGGGGAATAACAACAACCATCAAATAGTGGTTGAAGGCGACCCCCATGTGAACAGTCGGTATGTTGTTAAAGTGCTCCCATTGCTGTTTTCTAAAAAATTATTAGTGTCTGCTATAATACTTTTGCTATAAATAGCTGGTTGTCAGTATTTAAGTGCTGGATTTGCTAAGGTGGAGGTTTTTGTTTTTATTTAAGGATTTGAATACTAGTGGTTTAAATGTATTTTTTGGCATTAGTATAAAAAATGTTATTTTTTTTCTCAAAAAAATTGTTTGTTTAAAAATAATATTTTAACTTTGCAACGTGAATAATGATGAATGATGTTATAATAAATTGTAATTGACTTATTATGAATTATATTGTCATTATATTTTAATAAAGGCTTAATTATTTTTCATCAGCAGCATAAACGTAAAACAAAAAAATAATAGTTTTAGTTGTTACTAAGTTGAATAAGATTTTTCTAATTCTAATAATATTAGAGATTATTAACTTTTCATTTATTAACTAAATTTCACACAATTATGAAGAAATTCTTACTTTTGGCAGCATTGATGCTTGCTTTCACAGTAAGTGCGCAAGAAGTTACTGAGCACACTTATGCTGTTGCAGGTACACCCGCTGCTTTGTTTGGAATGGAGAACGATTGGGATGAGATCGCTGCTCCTGAGATGACTCTTAATGAGGAGACTGGCCTCTATGAGTGGACAAGCGAGAAGACTGAACTTGGCGCTTGCACCGTAGAGTTCAAGGTGGTTAAAGATCACGTTTGGCACGTTGCTTATCCACCTGAGAATTATGTGATTCCCGCTGACAAAGCAGGAACTTACAGTCTTTATGTAACTTATAACCCCGAGACTAACGAGGTTACAGGTGAATTGACTCAACATCACACTTATGCTGTTGCTGGTACTCCAGCCGTTCTGTATGGTGTGGAGAACGATTGGGATCAGATTAACGCTCCTGAGATGACTTATAACGAGGAGACTGGTCTCTATGAGTGGACAAGCGAAGAGACTAAGCTTGGTGCTGGCCTTGTAGCATTCAAGGTTGTTCAAGACCACGCTTGGTATGTAGCTTACCCACCAGAAGATTTCGAAATTACTGCTGAAACAGCTGGTTACTACATTCTTTATGTAACTTACAACGAAGAGACCAACGAGGTTACTGGTGAGCTCATCAAGCAAGATCACACTTACGCTGTAACAGGTACACCTGCTGCTCTGTTTGGCATCGAGAACGAGTGGGATCCCGAAGCTGCTCCTGAGATGGTTCTCAACGAGGAGACTGGCCTCTATGAGTGGGTAAGTGCTGAGACTAAGCTTGCTGCTGGCAACATTGAGTTCAAGGTTGTTAGAGACCACAACTGGGATGTTAGCTATCCAGAGGAGAACTACGTATTGCCAGTAGAGGAACTTGGCTGCTACGTAATGACTGTTACTTACAACTTCGAGACCGATGAGGTTAACGCTTATCTGACTCAGATCTTCCACAACTATGCTGTAACAGGTACACCTGCTGCTTTGTTTGGCATCGAGAACGAGTGGGATCCCGAAGCTGCTCCTGAGATGACTTATAACGAGGAGACTGGTCTCTATGAGTGGGTTAGTGCTGAGAACAAACTTGCTGCTGGCAACATTGAGTTCAAGGTTGTTAGAGACCACAACTGGGAAGTTAGCTATCCAGAAGAGAACTACGTATTACCAGTTGAGGAAGCTGGCTTCTACGTAATGACTGTTACTTACAACTTCGAGACTGACGAGGTTAACGCTTATCTGACTCAGATCTTCCACAACTATGCTGTAACTGGTACTCCTGCTGCTCTGTTTGGCATTGAGACCGAGTGGGATCCCGAAGCTGCTCCTGAGATGGTTCTCAACGAGGAGACTGGCCTCTATGAGTGGACAAGCGAGGTTAGCAAGCTTGCTGCTGGCAACATTGAGTTCAAGGTTGTTAGAGACCACAACTGGGAAGTTAGCTATCCAGAAGAGAACTATGTATTACCCGTTGATCACGCAGGTGCTTATACTCTCTTTGTAACTTACAACGAGGAGACCAATGAGGTTAACGCTATTCTCACTGCTAAGGTTTACATGATTGGTGAGGTTAACGGCAACGTATGGGCAACCAACGTAGGTGTTGATATGACAACTGAGGATGGTGTTATTTACACTTCTGACGTACAACTCCGCCGTCCTGCAGCTAAGGTAAATGAGGTTCCTGGCAACAAGTACTGCTACTTCAGCTTCGCATATCAATTGATGGATGAGGCCGAAGATTGGGATGGCCTTGCACCTTATCGCTTCGGCGCAATTGGTGGCGGCGACTTCCGCTGGTACAAGATGTGGAATGGCGTTCCTCTGGAAATTCTGACTGATCAGGATCCTCAGGCAATTGAGGTTGAGGAAGGTGATTACACTGTTACTGTTGACCTGGCTAACATGACTCTGACTATTGAAGGCGAGAGCCTCACTGGCATCGAGAACATCAATAGCGATTCTAATGTTGACAATGTATGGTACAACATCGCTGGCCAGAAGTTCAATGGCAAACCCAGTGTTCCTGGCATCTACATCAACAACGGCAAGAAGGTTATCATCAAATAATCAAAAAGCCGAAACTAAACAAAAAGTGGACTCATTTCCGAGTCCACTTTTTGTGTGTTTTAGGCATCTGAATCATAAAATCTCCCCCTTGACTTTACAGATTTTGAAAATAATATTGAGAAATAATACCATACTCGGCCCAAAAAACTGTATTTAATTGACTAGAATTAGTGTTCTTTATATATTTGCAGTCAAATAAAGCAAGCCCCCCCTAATACAGCGATAAACAATCTATATATTTTTAATCAATAAACAAAAATCATTATGAAAAAGTATTTTTATTTATATGTAGCCATGATTCTGGCTGTAATGAGTTTGACATTATCATCATGCGGTGATGATAATGATGAACCAGGAGGAAATACCGACAGCATCATTGGCACTTGGTCATGTGATGAGTCGCAAAATGTGTATAATGATGTTCTTTCTGACATGTGGAAAGAACTCTACCATTATATTCAGTTTAGAAAAGATGGAACTTGCATAGCGGTTGACTACGCAATTTATACTGATGAATGGGCCGACTATTTTGGCAAAAATGAAGATATTAGGGTGAATAAGGGATCTTATGCCATTAATGGTAACCAATTATTAATTTCTGACGATGACGGCAATACTCAAGTCACATTCAAAATTAATGGAAATAAGATGGTTCTAACCTCTTCGCTAGTTGTCGAACATTATACACGAGTCTCAGATTCTGTCATCGAGAGATTTTTGCATTGAGTAATGCATATCAATTATCATCAGCTTCACTATAGTATTAGTGTAGCTGATGATTTTTTGTGACATAAAAGAATGCATCTTAACATAGGGCCTTTTTGCTTTTTCCAGTATATCGCCTTTTTGTGTTTATCAACATGGCTCAAACGTCAAGCGTCAGCAGGGTTAAATAGATGCAAATGTATATCGGAGAAAATTAGCACAGCCTCTTGTGCTTCCAGTAGAAGTAGATAAGGGCCTTGATGTGCATGCGACCTAGTTTGGAGAATGGGCGTTTCTTTGTTGAACGGCGGTAGTCGTGGATGATTGTGTGGTTGTTGAGGCAGTGAATGCTCCAGCCAGCGCGTTTGATGCGCATGCACCAGTCGGCATCTTCGGGACCGTAGAAGATGTGCTCGTCGAGCAACCCCACTCTGTCAACAACTTCGTGGCCAAACATCTGGCAAGCCCCTATTACATATAGCGGCTCGATGATGCCTTCCTCGTTAGGTTCATATTTCGTTTTGTTTTCAATTCCCAGCACGTTGCGCAGCTTTATCATTAGCCCAGGGTAGGGTTTGCAACTGTCTTGTGCTATGCCCTCCTTGTCAATGAGTCGGCAAGAGCAAAGTCCCACTTCGGGATGTCTGTCGAGATGCTCAATCATGGCGTTGATGGCAGATGTTGTTGCCTCGGTATCGTTGTCGAGCAGTAGCAGTTTGTCGCCTTTTGCGACCTTGATTCCTTGGTTGCGCGCTGCCGCCACGCCACGGTTCTCGCTGTTGACGATGAGTTGCAGTTGTGGATATTTCTCACGTAGGAAGTCGAGCGTTCCGTCGGTGGAATGATTGTCGATGATAATCACCTCGCATGACGAGTCGTTGATAAAGTCATGCAATGATGCCAAACAACGGGTCATGAAGCCTAACCCGTTGTAAGTGATGATTATGATTGACAAACGCATCAATAAAAGTGTTATGTTATAAGTGTTAAGTGCTAAGTGTGCGCCTGTGGCGCTAATGATTTAAAGATCAACCCAATGACCTCTAAATTAAACCTATTAACCAAAGAGTTTGATTTTCAGTGCTCTTGCTGCGTGGGTAAATTCGCTCCAGCTTGAGAAACGCTTTGTCTGCTTGCTGATGAAATCCCACGAGAGGAAGTAGCTGAGGTTATTCTTGAAGAGTATTCTCTCCATCTCTTTAGAAGAGATATTCGGTAGGTTGAGGATTGACTCGCGTTGCACGTCGGTGGGCACATAATCGCCAGTAGAGAGCCAGTTGTTTTCCTTGCATAGCTTGTAGAACTCAGTGCCGGGGAATGGTGAGACGATGTTGAACATCACCTGATCAACCTTAAGTTTCTTGGCTTCTTTCAAGGTGTGTTTCAGTGTCTCTTTGGTCTCGAGCGGGCTGCTTCCGATCAGCACATTGAGCTTCACGGGCACGTTATACTTCTTGAGCAGACCAATGGCCTCGTAGATTTGCTCAGTTGTGATTCCCTTGCGCACATACTTGAGAATTTCGTCGTTAAATGACTCTACGCCCAGGTCCACATAGCAGCATCCGCTCTCTCCAAGCATCTTGGCGATGGGCTCAGTGATGGCATCAACGCGTGCTTGGCATCCCCACAGCATGTTGTATTTCTTCATTATGTCGCAAAGCTGGCGAGTGCGCTCTTCATTCCAGATGAAGTTGTCGTCCATGAAACCAATGGCCTGATAGCCTTGCTCATGGAGCATCTTCATCTCTTGTTCTACACTCTCGGGCGAGCGGTAGGAGATTGGGGGCTTGTGGCCGTTGAAACGCTTATTCTCAATTTCACGGGCGAAGGTGAGCGAACTTGGCACGCAGTAGATGCAGTGGTATGGGCAGTTGCGCGAGGTAAAGGCTGTAGTGTAGCCTTTGTGCTTGATTTTGGGGTTATAGTAACGCCTGTTGGCTATGAAATGTCGTGCCGGCAGGGGCAGGGTGTCGAGGTCCTTTACAAGTGGACGGAAACCGTTGTTGACGATTCGTCCCATGCTTACCCAAGAGATTCCCAGGATGTTGTAGAATGACTTGCCTTCGTCAATAGCGTGCAGAAGTTCAACGATAGTCGCCTCGGGTTCACCTCTTACGATAATAATACGGTCGTTAACGAGACATTTCTCAATGAAATAGGACGGTCCAGGTCCCATGAGGATGACGCGTGCCTCAGGACGGTATCTCTGCAGAATCTCAATGGCTTTGATATCGCTTTCGATAGAAAGGTTCACCGTCCAGATGCAATAAATGTCGCTATTGTCGTTTCTCAGGAACTGCCTGTAGTCCTGTTCATTTTTCTTGTAGAAGACGAAGTCTTGGTAATCTACTTCGCCCAGTTTCTCATTCTCAACAACACCTATTACCGTGAGTTCATATATGTTAGGAGCCAAGTACACCACCCTTGTGCATCCCGCCGAGCGCTCTGCGGGGCGGTTGCCGTCAAGGACTGGAGGTACTAAGAACGTTATCTTCATATATAGGATGACTGATTAGTATATATTAGAACGAGAAAAAAGGCTTTTTGGTACGTCGTTGTTGAAAACTTTTTTAATAATTTTTTAGGAATTTGCTGAGCGTCCATTTTTAGTAGCGCTCGGTGTCGTCATTATCGATTTCGCTGTTGATTTGGAATATGTCGTTGGTCGCGTCGTCGGTATAAATCTCATTGTAGTCAAACATTCCGTCCTCATAGGTTACCATGCGGTTGCAGCTACTGGTTATGAGAGTGATAGCTGCAGCAATGAATGCCATGAGCAAACCGATGCTCAATGTTTTTCTGGTTCTTCTCATCGTGGTGTCAATTTTTAGGTGATATTTTATAATAAAGTGTCGATGCCTATCTCATGGCAGGCATGATTGAGTAGTGCTATCTCTCGGTCATCGACATCGTTGTCGCTGTCGATAATCTCAACCATCATTTTTGCCAGTCGCAGCTTCTTGTCGTCGCTCATGTTCTTGAGCACCTCAATGGCGTGCTCGCACTTGAGGTCGTAGGCAACGACAAATGAGTCGTGATCGATTTCCAGCTTCTGGCATATAAGGTTTATGGTGATCATCTCCTCATAGGCAATCTGGTCGTTGGCATTAGCCATCTCAATGAGCAGACTTAGGACTGCTATTTTCTCTTGACTGGTGAATTGCATTGTTACAATAGAAGGATTTGCCTTTTAAAAAATGTGAGCCTCGCACGGCAAAGTGGGAGGCTCACTTATAGAAAAGAGTTTCTTAATATTTAGGAAGTTAGTTTCTCTCCAAATATCACTTATCCCTGCGGGAAATTAGTCGATTTCCTCGTCGGCCTCATAGCCACCCATCTCGCGAATAGCGTTCTTGAGCATTACGTGCTGCTGGAAGAGGTGGTTAACGGGAACTTCATCAACTGTGTAGTCGTGCATTGGGCTCTTGAGGAAGAAGCTCAAGAAGCGCTGAGTGCCATAGCGGCCTGCGCGGTGAGCGAGGTCCATGAGCAAGCACAGGTCAAGGCAAAGGGGAGCTGCGAGGATAGAGTCGCGGCACAGGAAGTTGATCTTAATCTGCATGGGATATCCCATCCATCCAAAGATGTCGATGTTGTCCCAACCCTCTTTGTTGTCGTTGCGAGGTGGATAGTAGTTGATGCGCACTTTGTGGAAAATATCGCTGTAGAGGTCGGGTTGATCCTCGGCTACTAGGATTGACTCGAGAGTAGAGAGCTTGCTCACCTCTTTAGTGCGGAAGTTGGCGGGCTCATCGAGCACGAGGCCGTCGCGGTTGCCCAGGATGTTGGTTGAGAACCAACCGCTCATGCCGAGCATGCGGGCGCCGATGATAGGAGCGAAACCGCTCTTAACGAGAGTTTGGCCAGTCTTGAAGTCCTTGCCAGCGATGGGCACCTTGGTCTCCTCGCTCAGTTGCCACATTGCGGGGATGTCAACGGTGGTGTTAGGAGCACCCATGATAAATGGGCAGTCCTCTTTCAAAGCAGCGTAGGCATAGCACATAGAGGGTGCGATGTGAGCCACATCGTTGGCCTTCATAGCTGCCTCGAGTTGATCAAGGGTATAGTGTACGTTCTTGTCGGGAGCGACATAAATTTCGGTAGATGCAGCCCAGAGAACTACAACGCGGTCAACGCCAGTCTCTTTCTTGAAGTTGCGGATGTCTTCTCGCACCTGCTCCATCATGTCCCAGCGGTCTTTGCACTGCTTTACGTTGTCGCCGTCGAGGCGCTTAGCGTAGTTCTTGTCGAAGGCAGCCTTGAGGGGCTTAATCTTGAGCAGTTCATCCTTTACTGGCTCGATATCTTTCTCTTTGAGCACCTCAGCGTTGATAGCGCTCTCATAGGCATTAACTGGGTAAACGTCCCAAGCGGCGAACTCGATGTCGTTGAGAGTTGCCAGAGGCACGATGTCTTTGTAGTGGAGGTATTTCTTGTTCTCGCCGCGACCAATGCGGATTTTGTCGTACTGTGTCATTGAGCCAATAGGCTTAGCAAGACCTTTGCGGGCCATCATAACACCAGTGATAAATGTGGTGCTAACAGCACCCAGACCTACTACCATGATACCTAATTTGCCGGTAGCGGGTTTTACATTTGGATTACTCATAAGTAAATAAATTAATGTTATCTTTCTGTTAGTTAATATTCTCGTTTTTGCGCTTTTAGCAAAAAAGCGGTGTAAAGGTACTACCTTTTTCCAAACCACAAAACGATTTAAGAAACTTTAATCGTTAAATATGCACAACGATGCAGTGTTTTGGTGAAGGAAGTTTAATTTTAACAGATGAATAGTTGATTATAGTTAATGAATTTAAATGCTACCTCGCAGTTTTTGTAGCCAAAAAACTGATTTTAGGACCCGTTTTGGGTAAGTGTCTCGTCAATCGATTGAAGTGTGTAACTCTTTTTGTTGTGTATTGCAATATGCTCTTAGACGAGCGACATCAGAAAAGGTTTAAATCTATGCGTAATTTACAGTAATTGTATAGAACAAAAATAACAAAGACAGCAATATGTCTTTGTTATTTTTGTTTGGCTTTGTTTGATTGATATCGTCAATGTCCTCCTTTTGAGGATGTTTTTTCAGTTGTTAAGCTTTTCCCTTGCTTGTCTAAGAGCCTCTTGATGTTCTGAATATTCTTTCATCAACTTTTCTTTAATTGCTGCTCGGTCATCGTCGGCTTTTTTGCTCTTATGTTGCTCGCAGAATTTAGTCAAATCTTCTTGGCTAATGTTCATCATCAGCATACACTTGTCACGGTATGCCTTCATGTCCGATAAGAAAATGCTATTCATGTAAGCATATTCTGGAAATTCGATACTCATGAGTGAGTTTAATGATGAGCTAATATCCTTATATGTCACGTTTTCTTTGAGATGGTCTATCACCTCTTCTTTATATTTACGACGACAAAAATAGAAATCGGAGACTTCATTGACAAAGTTGACATCGCCAATCGTATTGAATGTCTCAATGCTGGTAGAGAAGATTCTCTCGGTGGTCTCAATAAATTCCACAATATTCCAACTTTTCATCTCTTGAATAAGATATCTGCTTAGGCTATCATACTGCTCGGGATGAATCGAGATTTCCTGTTGCAAACGTCTACATTCGCACAGTCCAGAGTCTATACTCTCGACAATCTCTATTGTCTTGTCGAAGTCGTTTAAGACCATCATCACCATTTCTTTCTTGGCTGTTTTTTTCTTGTGGTTGTCGATGATGGCAGCAGTACCAAAGGTGAGTACAATCGAAATGGTCGTGGCAAGAAGTGCGAGCAAAAACTGTTTGATTGAAGACATGCCGCTACCAGTTTGCAGGCTCTTGGGGGTGTGGAGTTTGATGTTCATGTGCTTTAGAGTTTACAGGTTAAGTGCTTGAAGCACTTCGGTGAGTGTCTTGATGGTGTTAGGGTGGGTTTGGGCGTCTTCGTCAGCAGTCCATCCTTTGCCTTTTAGCCACAGCACTTGGCAACCTATGGACTCAGCAGGGAGAATGTCTTTCTTGAGGCTGTCGCCCACAACCAGTACTTCACTAGAATTCATTTCGAGCACGTCAACGCCTAGCTTGAAGATGACAGGATTAGGCTTGCGCACGCCCACGACTGCGCTTTCGATGACTCCGCGGAAATATTTGCGCAGGTCAAAGTCGCGCAGCACGCTATCAACGTTGCCATAGAAATTACTCACGAGCATCATGGGGTAGTGCTGGCTCAGGACTTCGAGCACAGGCCGTGCCTCCTCAATGCTTGAGCGTGCCGCGTCATAGCAGTATTGAGCAATCTGTTGCGCTAGTGGCTCGATGTCGTCGCACTGCAGGTGCCCCTTGTCAACAAAGTCTTGCAGCTCGATGCGCATTTTTTTGAGCAGCAGATCGTGGAAGTTGTCGTTGGGGAGAATGTGTCGCACGCGTGCCAACTCGCGCTCAGCCATTACATAGCTGTCGCGGAACTGCTCTTTTGTAATTGGCACTTGAGCTGCTTGGTATCCGTCCCATATCACCTCGCTCCAATGCACACCGCGGCTGTCGATGGTGCCGCCATAGTCAAAGATGATGCCCTTTATTAGTTCATAGTTCATAGTTCACAGTTCATGTTTTTTCTAGGAATTATAGATCTTCTACAAATTCTAGATTGTCTAGCCCTTAGGCTTAACACTTATCACTTAATGTCGTATTTTCCTGCTTGTAGGTCGCGGGTGAGTTTCTTGCATAAGGTCTCGTGGCGCCAAATCATGTAAACGAGCATGGCATTGAGCACAACGAGCTCGAAAACGAAGTAGAGCCAGGGTATGCGGATAATCACCGATATGAACATGGCTATGGTGCGGGTGTTGAATGTAAGCATATTGGTGTACTTCATCAGCGGAAGGCTAAGTTTGCGGAAGTCATCACGGAACTGCTGAGGCGCCACGTTGTCGCCAAAGCGGCTCTTGAGCTCACGGCGCAGCTTCTGCATGGATGGGGTGAGGCGCTCTTGGTTGGCAGTGTAGTTGCGATAGAAGAACATGGTGATGCGCTTGAACCCTGAAGACTGCTTGATTTGCTCATCAAGCTTGTCGGTGCTGTCGAGCTCGCTGCCGCCTTCGCCCTTAAGGAAGTAGAGGTGGAACTGGCGGTAATAATCGGCAATAGCGCACTGCAGAGCATGACACACTCCAGCAGAAATCGCCAAAGTCCATATAATCCAGTTGTGGTGGCTGAAGAAGTCGCCTAGCGCAGCGTCGCCAAAGTGTAGTTCACGGAATACAAGAGCAAAGTAGATGGCAAATGCCCAGAAGTCGCCGCTCACACCGTCGAGGATGCGACCTATCTGTGAATACTGTTTTGTGAGTCGCGCAAGTTGCCCGTCGGCGCTGTCGTAGGTGTTGGCCCAGATGATAAGGAAAATACCCAAGTAGTTGAGCCAGATATATGGTTGTGCTCCAAAATAGAGCAGAATGCCACCTGCTACGCCCAAAAAGATTGATGCGATGGTGACAGCGTTAGGTTTGATTCCGAGTTTGGCGAAAAGAGTTGCCCATGCAAAGCCGAGAGGTCTGTAGAACCACAGGTCTATGTGCTCCTCAGTGTCCATCGACTTAAGCGACTCGTTATATTGTTGTTTTAATTCCTTGAAATTCATTATTTAATAGTTTTTTCTAGACGTTCTAAGTGCTTTATTTGTTGTAATTAAGCTTTACGCGTTAAATTTTCGTTCCTTGATGATGTTGATAATGCGCTTGGCAATATGGGGGGCAGCATCGTTGCGGCAAGGTGCGAAGCTGGGCCAGTCGTTGAAATCTATGATTTTAATTTCGCCGTCGGAGCCTACAATACAGTCGCCGCCATAAATCTCGATGTTTAGTTCGTCGGCAGCATGGTTGCAGATGCTCTTGAGGTGCTTAACGTCAAACTTGAGTCCCTGCGACTTGCCGTTGATTGCTTCGTGGCCATACTTGCTGTGCCCCTCGTCGAAGGGGTAGAACCAGAAGAAATAGTTGGTGCCTCGCACGCCGTAGAACTTAATGAGGTCGCCCACCAGGTGCATGTTGATGACGGCTCGCTTTATGCCGCGCAAGAAATACTCTTGTAGCACCTCTTGTGCCTCTTCGCTGTGGCGCACGTAACTCACGTCCTCCTTGTGCATAGCGTGGAAGTCACCACGTTTAATCCAGCAACTTTGGAATCCGCTGCGCTCAAGGCGGTCTTTCACCACCTCATCGGTGTTGACTATGATGCTCTCGGGGTAGGGTATTCCATTTCCCAGTAGGATGCGCGTCATGCGCTCACGTGTGCAGTTTTCGATGCCAAAGCCCGAGTTGATAACCAGTTTTCCGTTATTTTCCAGTTTTTGCAGTTTGAGAATAGAGCTGTGCTCACGACACATGTTCACGATGATGTCTTCCTTGATGTCGCCATTGTTGAACTGCTCCTCGCTGTAGGTGTTGACAATGCACCCGCGCTTGCGCAGTTGTTCGGCCACAGCATTGAAGATTGCTGTGTCGTTGCCAATGTGGTTAGGAGAGTAGGCTCCTGCCCTCATGATTCCTGCAATGTTGATATCGGCCATATTATATAAATTAATGTATGATTATTTGCCTGAGATAAATGCTTGGGCCACGTCAATGTCGCTGGCATGGTCCACGTCGATGATTTTGTCGATGCTATAAGCCTTGAGTTTCATTCCCGCCGCAATGAGAGCTCGCTGGAAGTTGCGCATGCGGGAGATGCCTTTTTCGATGCAGTCGTTAAGTATTGGGAACGCCTTGTCGTTCATGGCATATACGCCTCCTGAGACATACTTGGCTCCGTCAAAAGGCTCATCGCAGAAGGCTTTGATGTTCATCCAGCGGTTCACATCCACATAAAGCGGTTTTTCGTCCTCAATGAACGGTGTCACTGCCCACATGCCATCATGGCGCTTATCGGCTTCGAAGGCGGCGATGTAGCTTGCGAAATCTTCCTCGCGGAAGATGGTATCGACCGTGGTGAGGCAGAACTTGCCAGGCTTCATCACCTTGCTCAGTTCCCAAAAGCTATGCATGGAACTTGGGGTGGACTTCACGACAACTTTGAGTGGCACGTCAATCTCTATGTTGTTGAGGAAATCCCTTACTTCGGGCATAAAATCATTGATAATCACCGAGATGCTCTCGGCATTGCAACGCCTGAATATGTTCATGAGCCGCATTATCATGGGCTCGCCATTGAGCTCTACTAGGGGTTTTGGTTTCTCGATACCTTCTTGTGCCAGTCTCGACCCCTCGCCAGCTGCTATAATCGCGTAATGCATAGTTTAGTAAATGAGTTATAGAAGAAACTTATTACTTACACTTAAAACTTAATACTTATCCGAGCGGTTCTTCGTCTTCAATCTTGGTGAGGTCGAGGACTACATTGTCTTTGCCCTTGTCGAAGTATTGCTTCTTGAGTGGGTTTTGGTACATCTCATCCCAGCGCTGACGGTTGCGGAAGATGTCGATTGCGGTGAATATAGCTTGGCGCATCGACGCTTCACTGGCAATGCCTTGTCCGGCAATGTCGTAGCCTGTGCCGTGGTCGGGGCTAGTGCGCACGTAGGGCAGACCCGCTGTCACGTTCACTCCCTCGTTCATTGCGATAGTCTTGAACGGTGTTAGGCCCTGGTCGTGGTACATAGCTAGCACTCCGTCAAATCGCTGATACTGGTTGCTGCCAAAGAACCCGTCGGCAGGGTAGGGACCGAAGCATAGTATTTGGTTCTCGTTGGCCTCTTGGATAGCTGGTTCGATAATCTCTTTCTCTTCGGTGCCCAGCAGTCCATTGTCGCCACTATGCGGGTTGAGGCTTAGCACAGCGATGCGTGGCTTCTGAATGTTGAAATCGCGCTGCAGTGAGTCGTTGAAGATGCGTAGTTTCTCAACGATGTCGTTCTTGTTGATACTTTGTGCTACTTTTGCCACTGGTATGTGTGTGGTTACCAACGCCACACGCAACTTGTCGCTGCATAGTATCATCAGTGCTTTTTCGCCTTCACCGAGGCAAGTCTCAAGATACTCGGTGTGGCCGGGGAATGAGAATTCCTCGCTGTGGATGTTGTCTTTGTTGATGGGTGCAGTTACGAGCACGTCGATAACTCCTTTCTTAAGGTCGCTTACAGCAGCTTCAAGAGCCTTGAAAGCCGCGTTGCCAGCTTGCTTGCCAGGTTGCCCGAGTTCGATTTTTACTTCATCATTGATGACCTCCACCAGGTTCAGGGCATTCTCTTTAACATAGCCCGCATTGCGGGTGGTATTGAGTTGTGTGGTCTGAATCCCCAGCGCCTTGCGATGGTAGTTCATTATCTTGCTTGAGCCATAGACGATGGGCGTGCACAGCTCAAGGATGTCGTTGCTTGTGAAGCATTTCATAATAACCTCATAACCCACGCCATTGGTGTCGCCATGAGTGATGCCTATGCGTATTTTTCTTTCGTTACTCATTGTGTGTCAATTCGTTAGTTTGTTTGCGCAAGTTGATTTTGCGCTTAAAGTACAAAATAATCTGCTAAATTACGTCTTTTTTGCGAAATAGGCAAAAATAAGGTGTGGTTTTTCTTTGTTTCTCTTTTTTGAGGCAAAAAAATGCGTAAAAGTTCTATGGTTGTGAAATTTATTACTAATTTTGTAGTTTAAACCAGGAAAAAGGTATTAATGTTTACTCAAAAAGCCTGAAAAATGAGCGACAGTGTAGTTATAATCCCTACCTATAACGAGAAGGAGAACATAGAGGCAATCATCAAGGCTGTTTTAGAACTCGAAGAGCAGCATCGCTTTGACGTTTTGGTGATTGATGATAATAGCCCTGATGGCACCGCACAGATAGTGGAACGCCTAATCAAGGAGATCCCTGACCGCATCAACATCGTGAAGCGATCGGGAAAGTTGGGGCTTGGCACTGCCTATATCGCTGGCTTTAAATGGGCATTGGAAAAGGGATATAGCTACATAATTGAGATGGATGCCGACTTCTCGCACCGTCCTGAGGACCTGATACCTCTGCAGCGCGCATGTGCTGAAGAAGGTGCCGATCTGTCGGTGGGTTCACGATACATCTCGGGAGTCAATGTCGTTAACTGGCCCATGGGCAGGGTGCTGATGAGCTATTATGCGTCGGCCTACGTGCGCATTGTCACAGGAATGAAGGTGCGTGACACCACGGCAGGCTTTGTATGCTACAAGCGTGAGGTGCTTGAGGCAATCAATCTTGATGCGGTGGAGTTTAAGGGTTATGCCTTCCAAATAGAAATGAAATTTACTGCTTATAAGATGGGATTCCGTATCAAGGAGGTGCCTATCGTGTTCATTAACCGTGTGTTGGGCACGAGCAAGATGAGTGGAGGCATTTTCAGCGAGGCACTCTTTGGCGTTATTAAATTGCGCTGGCAGAGCATCTTCAATAAAGACCGCTTCAAGCGCCAGAAAACAAATGCTTCACCAGAAGAAATCTCTTTCAAGAACACGAATTAAACTAATTACAACTCATTACAAGAGGGTGTGTCATAATTCAAAAGCGGAATAAATAGCACCGCTGCCGCGGTGGAACCACGAAGCGTGTTCCCCAGTCGCAAACTGGGGGGGGGACCACAACAGCGAAGCAGTCGCAAGACGGTGACGACACCGCTGCGACTGCTTCTCAGTTTCCTTATAACACCTTATTGATGGATTATCTTCTCGGTGGTGCCGTCGGTGTATCTCACGATGTTCACGCCCTTCACCGGCTGCGCGTGGCGCACGCCCTTCATGTCATAGTAGCCATCAATAGTCCGTTGCCGGCCTACCGTGACCTCGTCGATGGCGCTGACCTCCATGATGATGAATTCCTTCCAGTAGGGAGCCGACCGGTACTGGCTGGCGCTCTCTTTCCGGACAATCAGTTTGCAGGACGAGATGTCAACATCATCGAAGGTGTAGAAGGTGATGGATTGTGGCTCAGCCGCAAGGTTCTTCACGCTCCTCAGACCCGTGCAACCGTGGAACGCGCAATCGCCGATAGACGTCACGGTGTACGGGATGGTCACACTCATCATGCCGGCGCAATCTCTGAACGCATCGTTGCCGATGGAGGTGACGGTATAAGACTTGCCATTGCTACTCACGGTCTTGGGAATCACCACATCCCTGCTGACACCCGTGCCGCCGCCATCCACGCTGCTCACATCAACAAGGGCCGCGGTGGTGCCGTCGTCGTTGACATAATACTGCAAACCGTCAACAACAAGGATACAATTTATCTTGCCGAAATTTTGCCACATTTTCGCCGACTTGTACCGCTCAACCGACTCCTGAGGCACGTACAACACGCAGTTCTTCAAATTCACATCATAAAATATGTAATAATCTATGGACTGAGGCTCGGTCGCCAGATTCGTCACGCTCTTCAGGCCGCTGCAACCCTTGAACGCGTATTCGCCGATTGTCGTGACGGAGTTGCCTATGGTCACGCTCCTCAGGCAGCTGCAACCGAAGAACGCGTATTCGCCGATTGACGTGACGGAGTTGCCGATGGTCACTCTCGTCAGGCCGCTGCAACTGGAGAAAGCGCTTCTGCCGATTGTCGTGACGGAGTTGGGGATGGTCACTCTCGTTAGGCCGCTGCAATGGGAGAACGCTCCTTCACCAATTGTCGTGACGGAGTTGGGGATGGTCACGTTCGTTAGGCCGTAGCAACCGGAGACGGAGAACGCGTAGTCTGCAATACCTTTCGTTCCGCTTTTGATTATTATAATTGTTCCTATGGGCATATAGCCTTTATACTTATACCTATATGCGACCAATCCTGCATAAACCAATCCGTTAGGCTGATTATTGAACCAAGCTGTACCCTCGAACGCGCCTGCGCCGATAGTCGTGACGGAGTTGGGGATGTCCACGCTCGTCAGGCCGCTGCAACCGAAGAACGCGCTTCCGCCGATTGTCGTGACGGAGTTGCCGATGGTCACGCTCGTCAGGCCGGTGCAATACAAGAACGCGCTTATGCCGATTGTCGTGACGGAGTTGGGGATGGTCACGCTCGTCAGGCCGCTGCAATAGGAGAACGCTCCTTCGCCGATTGTCGTAACGGAGTTGGGGATGGTCACGCTCGTCAGGCCGCTGCAACTGGAGAACGCTCTTGCGCCGATTGTCGTGACGGAGTTGGGGATGGTCACGCTCGTCAGGCCGCTGCAATAACAGAACGCTCCTTCGCCGATTGTCGTGATGGAGTTGGGGATGGTCACGCTCGTCAGGCTGGTGCAATTCATGAACGCGCTTATGCCGATTGTCGTGACGGAGTTGGGGATGGTCACGCTCGTCAGGCCGCTGCAACTGGAGAACGCGCTTCTGCCGATTGTCGTGACGGAGTTGGGGATAGTCACGCTCGTCAGGCCGCTGCAACTGGAGAACGCTCCTTCGCCGATTGTCGTGACGGAGTTGGGGATGGTCACGCTCGTCAGGCCGCTGCAATAACAGAACGCTCCTTCGCCGATTGTCGTGACGGAGTTGGGGATGGTCACGCTCGTCAGACCGCTGCAACCGTCGAACGCGTATTCGCCGATTGACGTGACGGAGTTGGGGATGGTCACGCTCGTCAGGCCGCTGCAACCGTAGAACGCTTTCTCGCCGATTGACGTGACGGAGTTGGGGATGGTCACGCTCGTCAGGTTGCAGCAACCGTAGAACGCGTAACCGCCGATTGACGTGACGGAGTAGGTTTTGCCTTTATATGTCACATTTGAAGGAATAGAAAGCGATCCATATAGATGTGGGTAGTTTGGGTGGTAGTATGGATAAGCCAATTCTTGATAAGTTACGCTAACTGTTCGGCCATCGTCATTGAAATTGTAGAATAAGCCGTCGACATCGAAGTCGCGGGCGGTGGCGGGGAGCGCGGTGGCGACAATCGCCAGCAGTAGGAGTAGATTATATCTCATAAGTCGTAATTTTGGCCCAGCGTGCCTCTCCCTCACGTGCGGTGGTTATTGTTGCACAAAAAGAAAGCGTGGAGAGTTGTTTTGTTTTTCTTCCACGAGGCTTTCGGCTGGCCTTCATCAACAATAAACAGTATCCCCCACGCCATGCCGATATACACTATTCCCGCTTGTTGGGGATGTATAGGCACGCATGAGCGTTCTATTACTGCTTATCCTGTCGATGAGAAACTTAGCCTAAATTCCGTCGGAAAGGACAACGCAAAAACGCTTCCGTTATGTCTGCTCTCAGCGGCAGTTTGTCGCCGTGAACCGGTGCAAAAGTAGTAATTTTTTAATAAAAAATGAAGAATTATGGATGAAAAATTTTCATTTCGGATTTTTTGTTGGCGGTATTCACGGTATTCATTGGGATGATGGATTGACTTTTTGTGAGGGTGGGGCGTCATGGGCTTTCCTCTATCGCTTCGGGGGCTGTAGTGTTCGCCTTGTTCGAGTCCTGGACAAATAGTCAGCACCTCACTCTCAACGGCATGATAAAGAAACGAGGGTGTGTCATATCTTTATTTTGACACACCCTCTTTATAGTTTGTTATTACAAGACTGGATTGTTCACTACATTTGTTGGGTGTCCTTCCATGAAAGTGCGCACGTTGTTGACTACCACGTCCATCAAGCGCTGACGGGCTTCGGCGCTTGTCCAACCAATGTGTGGGGTGAAGTAGCAGTTGTCGAGGGCGAGAAGCGGGTTGTCGGCTGCAGGAGGTTCTTGACATAGCACATCAACGGCAGCGGCTGCTATCACACCGTTTTTTAGAGCGTCGGCAAGGTCTTCTTCTACGATGAGCGGTCCACGGCTGGTGTTGATAATCATGCCAGTGGGTTTCATCATTGCCAATCGCCTTGCGTTGACTATACCACGCGTGTCAGCTGTCAGCGGGCAGTGCAGGCTTACCACGTCGCATTGAGCGAACAGGTCGTCGAGTGTCTCGACACGGGTGACATATGGTGGTAAGGCTTCTTGAGGCTTGCTGGTAAATGCCAGTACTTTCATGCCCATAGCGGCAGTGATGCGTGCCACTGTTCCACCTATGTTTCCAAGTCCCACAATTCCCATAGTCTTGCCATCAAGTTCTATGAACGGTGCGCTGCAATAGGTATAGTCGATGCTTCGACTCCACACTCCAGCGCGCGCCTCGCGAGTATAGTGCTCGGCATGAGTGGTCATGTTGAGCAGGTGAGCTATCGCCACTTGTGCCACCGAGGCAGTGCTATAGGCAGGTACATTAGTAACATATATGCCACGTTCGTTGGCAGCTTCAACATCTACAATGTTGAATCCTGTTGCAATCACGCCTATGCATTTAAGATTAGGCAAAGCTTCGATGAGCTTGCGGTCAAAGACCACTTTATTTGTAAGCAATACATCGGCAGGCAGAGCGCGCTCGATTATCTCCTCGGGCTTGCTGCGTGGATACACCGTCACATCTCCTAGTCTCTCTAGTGGCTCCCACGACAAGTCGCCAGGGTTACCCACATATCCGTCAAGAACTACAATTTTCATGATTCATGTCTTGTTTAATGGTTATTATTCTAGCGCAAAAGTAATAGTTTTTCATTAAAAAACAACCATCCCAAGTGAAAAAACTTGGGATGGCTAAATTCCAAATTGGTTATTATACCAACCGTGATTACTATTAATCGCTTTTCTTGCGTTAAAATAGCGTTGATGTTTTAATTATTTCGTTATTATTTGCCGTTAACACCAAGTAGGGTGTTATAAACTACAGTGATATCGACTGAAGTGATGGCACCGTCGCCGTCTTGGTCGCCGTAGGTCATTCCCTCGGTGTCGCCATTGAGGAGGTAATTATAAAGAATTGTGATATCCACAGAGTTAACCTCACCGTCGCCATTCACATCGCCAGGCATGTTAGTGTTGGCCTTGAACGTAGCATTGATTGTAACATTGGCGGCTGGCATGTTGAACTTGTTGTTCTCAATAGCCACAGGCTCACTGCCCTCAACAGTATAAGTCAAGGTCTCGAGCTCATAGCCAGTTGCGGGAGTTACAGTGAGAGCCACCTCGTCGCCATACTTGGCTGTAGCAGGTGCCTCAACGGAACCGTTCTGGATCTCGGCCACGGTGATTGTGTAGTCGATTGCCTTGAAGGTTGCATTGATTGTGACATTGGCGGCTGGCATCAAGAACTTGTTATTCTCAATAGTAACGGGCTCACTGCCCTCAACAGTGTAGGTCAAGGTCTCGATCTCATAGCCAGTTGCGGGATTAACGGTAACGGTTACCTCTTGACCATATTGTGCTGTAGCAGGTGCCTCAACGGTACCATTCTGGGTTTCGGCCACGGTGATTGTGTAGTCGATAGCCTTGAAGGTTGCATTGATTGTGACATTGGCGGCTGGCATCAAGAACTTGTTATTCTCAATAGTAACAGGCTCACCGCCCTCAGCGGTATAGGTCAAGGTCTCGATCTCATAGCCAATTGCGGGATTAACGGTAACGGTTACCTCTTGACCATATTGTGCAGTAGCAGGTGCCTCAACGGTACCATTCTGGGTCTCGGCCACGGTGATTGTGTAGTCGATAGCCTTGGTGTAGTTGATAGTGTAGGTCTTCACAGTGTTGAGGTCGTTGCTGATAACGGCAACAATTACTTTGTAGCAATCGCTGGTCTCAATAACTTTCTTTACAAGGTAAGCATGCTCGCTGATGAAAGTGGCATCAATGTCGCTGTCGGTGATAGTCTCGCCGTTAGCAAGCTCGAAGTTGTACTCATACACATCTTGTGCGAAACCCTCAAGGGCAGTGCCCTTAACGGTGATGCCAGTGATAGCGGCATTGTAAACCAGGGCGACGTCGTCGATGTAGAGTACATCTCCTTTAGCGCCACCGCCAGGTGTGGAGTTGGTTGAGAAAGTAACAAGCAGTGCTTGACCTGTGAGGTTCTTATCTATGTAATTAAAAGGTACCGAGAATTCAGTCCAATCACAAGAGGCGATATTGGTGATATCCTTGGCTGTAGCAAGCTTGTTTGTGTAAGTAGTGTTCTCCGGGTCCTGATAGTAGGTGCCGTCGGTGATGATAGCACTCATCGATGCTCGATAGGAAGTGTTTTTTGGCACAAATTTCGCCCAGAAAGTGATGGCGTCGGGGCGACCATGCATCACAGTGTAGAAGGGGTCACCGTTGGCATCTGTATTGGTGTCGCTGATGTCCATTCTGCTGCAGTTAGCAGGGTCGTTGGCAGTGGTGCTACCTGCATTCAGGCGGCCAGTAGTCATGGTGCCATTTCCAACCACTCCAAAAAGACTTCCCGAAGTCATTACTGCGCTCTTGCTGCCGCTGTGACTGTCGTCGCTCGATGTTAACGAGCCAGGAGCCATGGCAGCCCATGTGCCGGTAGCGCTATTGAAACCGTGCCAAGCAATAGGCTCGCCATTGCCCTTGAAATTCTCAAAGCCGCTGTTCTTGATTTGATAGCCAGTGAGCTCTCCGTCTTGAGCGAATTTTACGTTAGTGATAGTTCCTCCGTTATTGATGTCGAGGTTGAGTGTCATGGCATATTGGTTGAAAGCCAGCACCAGATTTGCATTTCCAGCCTCGATGTCTTGGTTGGTTACAACAGATGTGAGTCCATTGCTTGTAGTGCCAGGGGCGGTAATCTCGATGTTACCGATACCAATCACATTGTTTATTACAACAGTGTAGTCATTTCCGCTATTATTAATTGTCACTGTGGCTTGCGACGATGCTCCGTCAACAGTTAGTGTGCCGTTGTAATCGGTTGCCAATGCTGCTAGTGCAGTCACTGCAGCGAGCATTGTAGAAAAAAGTTTTTTCATGTTTTTTAATTATGTATAGTATTACCTATTAAATAAAGATTTTAAGTATCAAAGGACTTGATACTTGTTACTTAATATTAGTTTCCTAACATGATGTTATAAATAGAAGTTACGTCGGCAGCAGTTATTTCACCGTCGCCGTTCACGTCGCCATAAACACCATTATAGTTGGGAGTCTCAAACTTAACGTAGATGAACTGTTGCATAATATTTCTCATGTCGATGTCAATGTCGGCCTTGGCCTTTGTGCCGTCGAACTGTGCTGCCAAAACGATGGGAACTTCACCCAGCAATGGGCCCATCCAGAAAGCAATGTTGGGGTCGTCGCCCTCAGCGATAGTAATGCTCTGGTCAGCAACAACAGTAGTCACGCCATTGATGGTGTAACCCTTCATGTTGTCGAGCACGATGTTGCCTACGCCCATTGGACTTCCGTCGTTGTCAAGAGTAAAGTTGTTGATGCTCAGTTTGTAGGTTTCATCTTCGTTTTGAACAATGTTGATGGTGGTCTCTTGTGGGGTGCCCACGCCATTGATTTCCACGGTGATGTTACCTGCATAGTCGGTAGCAAAAGCGCTCATTGAAAGAGCTGCAGCTGCAAAAAAAGTGAAAATTTTCTTCATGATTTAAACGTTTAAATTATAGTTTTTAATTTCTTTAATTCTTAATTGTACATTATTTAAACTTATAGGCAATGCCTATTGTTCCATAGATAGGGTATAGGGTCTGGTCAAGGGTTTTGAAACTGCTCTTGAAGAACCCGCTCAGACCCCAGTTAATATCGGCATAGATGCCAAATCGACGTGCGAAGAAGTAGTCAACGCCTACTCCCATGCCCCACTGAACTTTGCGGATTTCATCCTTGAAGTCGTAGTTGCCGCGATCATCATCTTTGTTGCCTAACAGCATTTTGGCTCCTGTTGGGTCATTCACACGAATGTAACCGTCGTAGGCAAAACCGTCGAAGCCGCAACTGGTGACGTAGGAGAAATAGGGTCCAAACTTGAGTTTCCATTTGTCGTTGAACTTGTAAACTGCTTGAATGGGTACTGTAAAAGTCCATTGAAAAGCATGACTATCGTTTTTCCCGGAGAACACACCCTCCATAGATTGACCGTCTTGGGTCACTTGCATGTGGTAGTTCTTAACTGTTGCATCGATGTGCATCGCCTTATTCTCAAAGTGGATGCCGGCAAGCACGCCCCAGTGCTTGCTGGTTGGCTTGATGAGGTCAGCCCCGAATGCAACGTTGGGTTGCAGAATGAACTTGTTGAGTTTCCTTATCTCGGCAGGCATACCCATAGGTGCCGTGCCACCAACGGAATAACCCACACGACCATATCCTTCCACGTTGCGGAAAAAGTTTTGCAGGTTTTGGCATCCGCCGTCATTTTCCATGATGGCCCAAGCACTCATTGAGGCTAGGACACTGATTAATACTGTTGCTATATATCGTTTCATCTGACTCTTATTACTGATAACTGACAACTGATAACTGATAACTGATCACTCTTTCTCTTCGCAGGTGAGTTTAACGCAGTCAACTTTCAAAGTGCTGCCTATCGCGCCTTCAAATGTTGCACCATCAATGCTCGACGAGAACACAATAGTGAGGTTATAGCCTCGGTTGGCTAGCATGTCGGGGTTAATCTCTTTCTTGTACTCATACTCAATGTCAAATTTCACCCATTCTCCGTTAGTCTCATTCACGTTCTTCACGCGTGCCACAGCCACAATGTTCTCGCTTGAGAGCACGTTGTCGCCATAGAGAACTAGAGGATTGCCGTTGCGGTCGTGGTTGATGTAGAGCACCGAATAGATGTCACCAGCATCGATACGTTCAGGATGCTCAACAAAGTTCTTGTCGGTAAACGGAGCACTAGGACTATATTGGTAGTAGCCCGAAAATCTTACTGGTTTTTGAGTGAAGGGGATACCGAATTCGGTGGCTTTCAATGGCTGCATCAAGCCGGCAAGCATGTTGAATTTACCTAAGAACAGGTTGCCG
>CACYVC010000003.1 GCA_902777835.1 uncultured Bacteroidales bacterium
TATGGCACATAAAAAAGGTGTAGGTAGTTCGAAGAACGGACGTGAGTCGCACAGCAAGCGACTCGGAGTGAAACTTTTTGGTGGGCAATTCGCAAAGGCAGGTAACATTATCCGCCGTCAGCGCGGCACTGTTAACCGCCCAGGTGAAAACGTTGGCATGGGCAAGGACCACACCCTCTATGCTCTCGTTGACGGAACAGTAGAGTTCCAGCACCGAGCTGGCCACACCTACGTTAACGTAGTGGCAGCTCCCCAAAGCGAAGAAAACTAAGACATCAACTCAGCAGGGCCACAGTGCCCAACCGAGACACTAATTAAGAAATCATCGACACTGCAAAAGTGCCGATGATTATTTTTTATATAATACCCTACGGACATCTAGGTTTGGGCGTCAGAGAACTGACAATTACAGCATCAAGAATTCTAATCAATCTCTCGCTTTGTTTCTTGCTTGAAACGGCGGCGGGAGTATTGCTTCTTTGACTTGTGCACACGGTGTGTGGCCACCCATTGGCCACCGCCATTGCGCTCCATCTGATCATTGCGCGATATCATCTTTATAATCTTATCCATCGCGTTGCTCTTGGTTATCTTCGACTTTTTCATAATTTTATAGCAAACAAGCTAACAAGACAGTAGACGTCTACATAGCATATCTCTATTGAGCAAAAAACATGCCAAGCCTTTTAATATGGCATAAATATACCTAAAAAACAACCTTTCGTCACCTAATGACTGATTCGGGTTAAAGCAAAGCTTCGTGTGTAAATGACGTAGTGTCAATGAGGTAGGCGCAACGGTTGTCGAGCATCTTCAGCAACGGAGTAGTAATGGGCGCACCGCTCACTAGGTTTCCTGTCCTGTCATAATCTACCTGAAGCGTGTGGCCAAACACCTGTTTTATAGGACTGCCAGCAATGTGCAAATCAATAGGGGTATTAACCAACTCCTCCACATCGGCCCACATACACGATCCGGCATAGTTATCTCCACCACGGTGGTACGACACCATGTAAAGCTGCCGCAAGCCCTCGTTGGTCAATGGCAAGGCGTTGAGCTTCGTCACGAGGTCGCTTAAATCGTCGGGCTCGACTTGTATGCTTTTGAGCCATTGCGCTGAGCAACCAGCGTGTGTAAACAAGATGCCGTCCTCCACGTGAGCCACCTTAAACATCTCGCGATTATCATCAAATATCTTGGCTATAGCACTATACCACTCGATCGACATGCGGCAGTGATATCTTGACAAATCACGGTATTGCTCACTAAAATAAGGCATGTCGTGATTACCCAGAAGCATCACCACTTTCTCGGGATATTCCTTGGCAAACTGCAAAATCTCACCGAAATTATCAATAGCATCTATAACGCTGATTCCCTCAAAACCGTAGGGGTCGAAATAGTCGCCAAGAAACACCACCCTGTCGCATTGCTCAATGTGCTCATGAGCGCTCTTCCAAAAGGCTCGACCATGAATATCAGGCAAAACAATTATCTTCATAACTTTTTCATTTTTCACAAATATACAAAAATTATTTGAAAACACCAAAAAATCAGTGCCCTTTTCAAATACTGAACCAAAAAATCACTTTATATTTCTTCTTATATATAATAAACTACCTATGCTTTACGTTTAGTTTTATAAGGCTAACTATGCCCTTTTATTAACTACGCAAACAAAAAACACAACATATCGATTATGAAGAAATTATTGCTCTCTGTAGTGTTAATGGTTAGTGCCACAATGAGTTGGGCACTAGAAGTGGAATGTACTCCCGGCAATCTTGCATCGCTGATTCAGAACACCAATATCACGTCGCTAACAGTGACGGGGCAGATGGATGCACGCGACTTCAAGTTCATTGCCAGCGAACTCGATGCTCTAACTACCATCAACCTCTCGGGGGTCACCATTGTGAGCTATAGTGACCACACTAAGCCACTGTTTAACAATGAAGTGGACTACCCCGAAAAAAGCATTCCAACTTTGGCTTTCTTTGGTAAAAAAATCACACAGATTACACTCCCTGCCAACTTACACTCCATTGGCATGGCAGCATTCGCCGGATGTAATCAACTAGTGAATTTCACCTTCCCCGAGAATCTGGACTCTATCGCTGCTTACGCCTTCTCGGCCACAAAAATCAATCAACTCAATTTGCCACAGAATGTGAGAGTGTTGGGAGAGGGAGCTTTCTCCAATATTACTTCGTTGACTCAAGTGTCAATCTCACCAGCTGCGCCAATGACAATTCCAAAGAGTGCTTTTGAGGGATGCACTTCAATCACATCAGTAACTCTTGGTCCCAATGTGATCGAAATTGGCGATCGAGCGTTCAAGGGCGCTACTAACCTAGCCAACATCCTCTTTTCGGGTAATAATAATATCCAGAGCATAGGCAAAGAGGCCCTTTTGGGAACTAAAGTGAGCAACTTCAACTTCCAACAGGCCACAACACTCACCAACATTGACGACTGGGCTTTCGCTCAGTCTAAGCAGGTCAGTGCCACTATCCCCACCAACATCACCCGTGTAGGCAAGGGAGCGTTTTACTATGCCGCCGAGCTCACGTCCTATTTCCCCAACGCAGCAAGCGACACCATCGCCGATCTACTGCTAGCAGGCACCGCCGTGAGCAACAACGTCACCGACAAAACACATGTGCAACACATTGGCAGATATGCTCTCTACAACACCCCTATTGAGACTCTCACAATTCCTAACACAGTGAACTACATTGGCGACCGAGCCATGGCAGGAATGATCGACCTAAAAGAGTTCACAAGCGAAGCCATTGAGGTTCCTGATCTGGGTGAAGAGGTTTGGCTGGGCGTTAAGCAGGCCACTATCCCACTCAAAGTGCCATTCGACAGTTATGATGCCTATAGCTCTGCCGACCAGTGGAGCAGATTCCTTATCTGGACTGATGAGCCACAAGGCGTCTTTGGCGACGTGAACCAAGACGGTGTAGTAACAGCATCCGACATCACATGCCTGTATGACATCCTTTTAGGCAACTCTACAAACTTCATGGAGACCGCCGATGTTAATGGCGATGGAGAGATAACAGTTGCCGACATCACTACTGTTTACAACATTTTATTAGGCAACAGCAAGGCTCCTGGCCGCAACAAGAAGACCTTCAACAGCAACGACATGCTCTTGGCCGATGGTTTTGTCATCGAGGCAGGTAAATCTCACGTCATGGATGTTGAAATGCGTAACACCGCACAATTCGCCGCTATGCAGCTCGACATCACCATGCCACAAGGCTTGACTATTGACAAGGTGACAACTACCAGCCGCGCCAGCAACATGGCAATGGGCTTCAATGAGATAGAGCCTGGCAAGTGGAGAATCCTTATCCACAGCGCTACGACAACTAACGGCAATGAGGGCACTCTGCTTAACATCACCGTGAATGCCGACGACAGTTTCACTGGCAACGACTACATCAACATTAGCAACATCATTGCCGTTGAGCCAAGCGAACTCACACATGAGATTGGCGACCTCGACGTTGAGGTAGGCACAACCACAGGCGTGAAAGACATCAATATCGACAACGCTGATAATGGTCCAGTAAATGTTTACAATATGAATGGTCAGCTCATACGCCAGAATGTGGAGCGCAACGAGGCAACTACTGGTCTGCATAGCGGCATCTACATTGTCGGTGGCAAGAAAGTGATTGTCAAGTAACACATTTCAAAGATCAAGTTTAAGTAGAGGACAAGGCCAGAACCTTGTCCTCTAGACAATCTAGATAAACCTAGAAAAACTGACAACAAGCAACTGATAACTGGTAACTATGGGCAAAAAGGTGTTTCTTTTAGCATTGCTATTGGCTACCGTGCTGCATGTGCAAGCGGTGACGGTTACTAGCACTGCGGGAAAACTATCAACAAAGATTACCGACCATGGCGCCACTGCACTCACTGTGAATGGCACTATCGATGCCCGAGACTTCTTGTTCATTTCCGACGAGATGTACAACCTGAAGACGCTCAACCTCACCAACGCCACTATCGTTGCCTATAACAGCACACTAACCGACAGGCTACTGCCTGGCGAGTACCACTATGCTGCCAACACTATGCCCTTTTGCGCCCTTGCTGGAATGGTGAAGTTGAATACTGTGAATCTGCCCAGCAACCTAACTGCCATCGATTATGGCGCTTTTGCTGGCTGCTCTGGTATCACAGCCATAAACTTACCATCCTCACTTCTCACGATTGGTGACGACGCTTTCAACTCCTGCACGTCATTGACACAAGTCAGCATCGTTGGTGCCATCAACCACGTGGGCAGCAAAGCCTTTATTCACTGCTCAAATCTAACGACGCTCGTCATCAACCCCACTGGCAAAATAACGATTGGTGATGAAGCGTTTGCCGACTGCAAAATGCTTAACAATGTGACGATAGGAGCTACCGTCACATCCCTCGGTAACGGCACCTTCACCGAATGCAAGGCACTTAAGAAAATCAACTTCATGCCAGGTTCCAAACTCGAAGACATTGGCGACATGGCATTCTACCACTCTGGCATCGAAGAACTCGACTTGGAATACACACCACACCTAAAGCACCTGGGAGCATGGGCGTTGGCACGCACCAAGCTCAAGGAGTTCACCCTCCCTGCTCACGTCAAGAGCTTGGACGAGGGCACGCTGTTCTACAGCTACCAGCTCAGCAAGCTTGAATTACCTAGCACATTGACCTACCTGCCCGATTATATGCTTGCAGGCTGCAACCAAATCAAAGGCATGCCATTCATGACTCATAACATGGGTAACATTGGCGACTTTGCCATCTTCAACCAGTCTCAACACAGAAATATCACTGTGCCTCAAAGGGTATATTACATTGGCACTCACGCCATGTCGGGACTCAAGCATCTGCAAGAGATTACCAGCGAGCCATTACAAGCTCCCGAACTGGGCAACAACGTGTGGGCAGGCATTAACCCAAGCCAAGTGAAACTCAGCGTTAAAGAAGAAAGCCTCGACGACTACCAAGCTGCTCTACAGTGGCAAGACTTCCTCGTTGGCGTGGCACAGCTACGAGGCGACGTCAACAGCGACGGATATGTCAACATCCTTGACGCCATCAGTGAGCGCCGATTCCTTGCTGAAGGCATTACTGAAGGCATCAACCTTAACCGCACCGACGTCACTGGTAACGGCCGCACCGACGTTGCCGACATTGTAGCAATCTACAACATCATCAATGGCGTAAGACTAGCAGATCACCCAATAAACTTATGGTTTGATGATGACCTTGAGTCGCTAGGCACAAAAACCGCCCCACGCAAAGCAAAGATTGAAATCTCGCTAAATAACACCATCAACTACACCGCATTCCAGTTTGACATCATCACACCTAGCCACATCACCATCGACGGCGCTACGCTCTCCAGTCGAGGCCTCGGCCACGAGATATACACTGGCCAAGCCGAGAATGTTCCTTACAGACTAGTATGTTTCTCACCTGCTAGCGACGACTTTGAAGGATATAACGGTTTGCTCCTAACTCTCAACATCTCCAGCACGCAAAACCTCAGCAACAACGATTACATCACCCTAAGACGCATCTACTTTGCCGATAACCAAGAGAATGTGTATTACGACAACAACATCAACGTCAACATCATAGGCATTTCGGCAATAGATACAATAACCATAGATAACGAAGACCAACCTGTCGATGTCTATAACACCCAGGGACAACTCCTGCGTCAAAACATTTCTTCCTCACAAGCCACCAATGGCCTACCCGCAGGAATCTACATTGTGGGTGGGAAAAAAGTTATTGTTCGATAAGACAATTCCCCCAATAAAGGCACACGAAATGTGTACTGATTGAGGCACAATCTCATATTCCCGATTTCCCTGCTTTACCAAGCATTCGTTTATTATTGTGAAAACATAGATAGTTTTTTGTCAGGATTTGTCACCAATTAAGATTAACAAACCCCGCCATTTAACACAACTTAACAAACGGAGGGGGGGGTAAATTGAGAAATCATTTATAATTTTGCGACATCGTGATATGATTAAGATCAACCCATTAAAAAATTCAGCCATGAAAAGAATAAGTATTTTTATATGTGTAATACTTTTATTGTTCTTGTCAATAGATGCAGTAGCTCAAGAGACATTTGTTGAAGGCAATTTTGGTTATCAGGTAACACCACAAGGGGTAAGCGTAGTTTCTTATTATGGGTCTGACGATGTAGTTGAAATGCCAAGTGTGGTCAGTCATGATGGAACTGATTATACTGTAATAGAGGTTGGCAACAAAATATTTTTTAATGATGAGAATGTGGTATCTATCAATTTTCCATCAACAGCTTTAACTATTGGCGACAGTGTGTGCCATGAGTGCCCAGTATTATCAAGGGTTGTGATTGGCGATGATACCCGTGTTATAGGAGAAAAGTCGTTTTATAATTGCAAGAAGTTAATGCTGGTTGTCCTCGGAGAGGATATGGAACTGATAAAGGCCAACACGTTTAGCGGCATTAATATGGATGTTTGGGACACAATGGATTCCGAGACATCTCCCACTTTTGTATTCAAGGGACCTGATTTTCCTGAGCTAGAGACTGATATATTATTCATCACAGGTAGTTCCTCAAAACGGTTCTATGGTCTCTGCCCTCAAGAACACTTAGCAACTTACTATGCAAGCAACAAATGGAGGTCGGAATGGGATCCCTATAATATATTTGTAATGCTAAGTGGATACAGCCAAGAAGATTTTAATAATGCATCGGTAAATCTTACAGGAGATTCCGATACTATTGCTGTGAATAATCTAACCTATCAAGAATATCTTTTATCTCAAGCTTTAGACGTATCTTATGTGTCCTGGCATAACATGGAGTTCTATCGACAATTACCAGCAGAATATAAGACGTCTGGAATTTGGAACAGAGGAACATATATCAAGACTGATGCAATAGAAGAAACTTTCCTGTCAAACGTTGAAGGTGATATATTTCTTTCAGGACACATTAGCAAGCAAGGAACATTTCCATTATATCTTTTCACACCTCTCAGTGCCCTGAAGATAAATTGCCAGACTCTTCCCTATGCCGAGAACGGAAACGACTGTTATAGGATTCTTCAGGATAATAACATGAAGTACAAAATCTTTGTTGAAGATAATTCTTTGGTGGCCGAAGTAATGGGGAATGTGCGACCATTTACCAACTTTGCCGTTGACGCTGTTTACAATGTACCTAATTGTGTTGAGTTACCAACCGATGCCGGAAACAGGATATTCAATATTGTTTCGATAGGCGACAAGGCTTTCAAAGATTCGCCTTTGGTCTCAATTGAGATAGGCGACAATGTGAAAACTATTGGAGAACAGGCTTTCAGTGGTTCTACATATTTGACTCGAGTAATCTTAGGAGACGGAACCGAGGAAATTAAGAAAAACGCATTTGAGAATTGCCCTAACGTTTCGTTGGTTGTTTTGGGAGAATCTTTGAGAAATGTTCAAGAAGGAAATTTCATCAATAGTGACACTCCTGACTCATTTGTCACCATGAATTCTCCTAGGAAGCAAATTTTTATTATTCAAGGCAATGACTACCCCAATGTAGCCGAAGACTTCCTCGAACATATAAATACTGACTATGTTATTGTCTATTGCCCTGTAAACTATTTGAATGTTTTTGAGAATAGCCCTAAATGGTCTGGAGAGTTCAACCTAACATCATACACTGATGATGAATTAAATAATTCAGCAATAATATTCGGAAGTATTGAAACATTTGATTATCACACTGACAATGTGGTAGTTTTTGGGAGACTTGACATTGAAGATTTTGGGGGAGACATTTCTAATGAGGCTTTCAATTTGAAATTACCACTTAAATTCAACAACACACAAGCATGGAATTGTGGATTTATAGATTTGAACGAGGAGTTCTTTTCACAGCCAACTTGGACTGTTAATGAATTCTTTAATGATGAATCAGGCATATATATACAAGGTGCTGTTAATATGTTTAATCCTAATCAGAATACATCAGGCTGGAAAAATGCCTATCTCTTCACTCCAAACTCAATTGTTAGAGTTCCTATATATGCATGGTCAAAATGGGCCACAAGTTCAATCAATATGCTAGAGACCTCAAAACAGATAGTGAAACAAACATATTTCAACCTTCAAGGCGTAGAGAGTGCCGAGCCACAGCAAGGAGTGAACATACGTGTCACTACCTTCAGCGACGGCTCACGCCAAATAGAAAAGATACTCAAGTAAACACATTCTACAGGTTTTCATCGACAAGACTTATATTAAATACTCAAGTTTCTAAAGTTTTGAAAACTTTAGAAACTTGAGCTAAATATTATTTTATTGTTTGAAGTTTTATTATTACTTTTGCAGATTAATATAATTATGCCGTGTAAACTTGTCTGCTGAAATATGGGAAAGAACAAACTCAAGAAATTTGCCGATATGGAAACGTTCTCTTGCGTTTTCCAATACCCCTTTGCCAAACTCAAAGAGGCACCTTTCCCCATGCGCGGCAAGTGGAATGAGGCATATTTCCATAACTCAAACCCCATTGTCCTTGAGCTAGGATGCGGTAAGGGAGAGTATGCCGTGGGGCTTGGCAAGAAATTTCCCGACAAAAACTACATAGGCGTTGACATCAAGGGCGCGAGAATGTGGACCGGAGCCAAGATGGTGGAGAAAGAAGGCATAAAAAATGTGGCGTTCCTACGAACCAGCATCGAGTTCATCAACCATTTCTTCGAGCCCGGAGAGGTGTCTGAGATTTGGATCACCTTCCCCGACCCGCAGATGAAGAATTCAAACAAGCGACTCACCGGCACACGATTCCTGAACAACTACCGCAATATATTGGTACCCAATGGACTTGTGCACCTTAAGACCGACAGTCCGTTCCTCTACACCTACACACACGAACTCACCAATCTCAACCACCTAGCAACTGAGGTTGACACACCCGACCTCTACGCCAGTGGGCTTGCCGACGACATCCTCGAAATCAAGACCCATTACGAACAGCAATGGCTGCAGCGCGGTCTCACTATCAAGTACATCTGCTTCCACTTGCCACATGATGGTGACCTGCAAGAACCCGACATAGAGATTGAACACGACACCTACCGCAGCTACGGCCGCGGCGAAATACAAATGCCACAAATATTTGAAGATAAACAAGAATAATGCAATTAACAAAATCATGACAGAACTTTATCCATCACTAATACTTGATGCCTTGCGCACTGTGCGATATCCTGGCACTGGCAAGGACATAGTAACCATGCAAATGGTGGAGGACGACATTCGCATTGACGGAAATCGCGTCTCGTTCTCACTCATCTTCCCTAAAAAGACCGACCCATTCATCAAATCGATAGTAAAGGCCTGTGAGGTGGCTATCAACACCTACATCAGCCCCGAAGTGGAAATAAAGGGCAATATCGCCATCAAGACTCCCGACCCTGAGGCAAAACCCAAGGCCAACGAGCCGCTTCCAGGTGTGAAGAACATCATTGGTGTGTCGAGTGGCAAAGGCGGTGTAGGAAAATCGACTGTGGCCTGCAACCTAGCTGTGGCATTAGCACAGCAGGGCTATCGCGTGGGACTGCTCGACGCCGACATCTTTGGACCATCAATCCCCAAAATGCTGGGTATAGAGGACGAGCAACTCTATATGGAAGAAGTTGATGGACAAAAACTTATCGTGCCTGCCGAGAAATATGGCGTGAAAGTGCTTTCCATTGGCTTTGTAGTGAGCAAAGATCAAGCAGTGCTGTGGCGCGGAGCAATGGCAAGCAATGCCCTAAAGCAACTCATCACCGAGGCCAACTGGGGCGAGCTCGACTACTTCATCATTGATATGCCTCCAGGCACAAGCGACATACATCTAACTCTGGTTCAAACTCTTGCAATCACTGGCGCTATAGTTGTTACTACGCCTCAAGAAGTGGCGCTCGCCGACGCACGCAAGGGCGTGTCGATGTTCATGGGCGAGCATGTGAATGTGCCAGTGCTCGGCATCGTAGAGAATATGTCGTGGTTCACACCTGCCGCTCACCCCGATGAGAAATACTACATCTTTGGACGCGACGGAGGCAAGAACCTAGCCGAAACACTCAAAGTCAAACTGTTAGGACAAATTCCTCTCGTGGCATCCATCTGCAAGGGCGGCGACGACGGAGTGCCAGTAATCCTTGAGAACTCTGTCTCGGGTGTGGCATTCTTGAAACTCGCCACCGCCGTAGGTGAAGCAGTTGACGAGCGCAACGCTACCCTTCCACCCACTAAGCGAGTGATAACTCATTAATATTTCTGTATGTTGCGTTGACAACGCAACAAAAAAGCAATAAACTAATAACTATCAACTAAATACTTTACTACTATGAAAAAGATTCTTTTATTATCAGCAATGGTTGCACTGCTCATTAGCGGTTGCAGCAAGGTGCCCATTTCAGGACGCAATCAATTGAATCTGGTGTCCGACAGTGAAGTGCTACAAGCGAGTCTCGCTTCCTATAAAGAGTATATCAGCAAAGCACCAAAGTCAACACAGACTGTAAAGAGCGAGCAAGTGACTCGCGTTGGCCGCAAGATTGCAGCTGCTACCGAGGCTTATCTTAATTCGCACGGCATGAGTGATCAGGTAAAGAACTTTGCATGGGAGTTCAACCTAGTTCGTGACAACCAACTCAACGCGTTCTGCATGCCTGGCGGCAAAATCGTCGTTTATGAGGGCATTATGAACATCATTGCAAGTGATGACGAGCTCGCTGTAGTGCTCGGCCATGAGGTTGCTCACGCTGTTGCTAAGCACAGCAATGAGCGCTTGAGTCAGCAAAAGGCCTTAGAGTATGGTGGTGCTATCTTAGGCGCTATCACTCAAAACACAAGTCAACAAACTCAAACCATTGCAGCTCAGGTGTTTGGCTTGGGTGCAAACTATGGTGTTATGCTCCCATTCTCGCGCAAGCATGAGACTGAGGCCGACAATATTGGACTTGTGCTGATGACTATGGCAGGCTACAACCCTGACTGCGCATTAACCTTCTGGCAGAAAATGAGCGCTGGCAGCACCAATACAAAAGCTGAGTTCTTGAGCACTCACCCTAGCGACGCTACACGCATCGCCAACCTCCAAAACCAACTGCCTAAGATAAAAAAGGAGTATGCGGCTTACATTCAGCAATACAATGCACCTGCTACTAACTCTAGCACTACCACAAAAAAGAAAACTACAACCAAGAAAAGTTCTAAGAAGAAATAATTCTTGATTAGGATTTGAATCTATAATTTGACGAGCAAATAATTTTCACACTATTTGCTCGTCATTTCTTTAACCCTAATCGGAGACCACAAAATATATCAATATAACCCTACATTATAGTTGCCTTGCTACGATGCAGACGGGGCTTGCAGTAGGTGGTATGATCTTTCTTGACTTCTACTTGCTCGGTAACAGTCTCATAACCTGGCACGTCATAGATGAGCGTGTATTTGCCTGGTTTGAGGTAGAAGAACCCAAAGAAACCATTCCACTCATTGTCGATCATGTAATGACGAATACGCACATTACGGGAGTCAAGCAGATACACTATTCCGCCATTTAGCGGCAACCACTGGTCGTCGGTGTCTTCCTTATATTTATAGAGTGGGTTGTCAACTATCTCATCGGCACTCTTCACGGTGCCAGCAATGTAGCCATGCTTCTCGGGCTTGCCACCAAACCACGCATTGATGCCCCTAAAGTGGCGAATGCCTTCCATGCGACAGTAGTCGCGGTTCATCAACCGCTGCCGCTCGGGCTGATAACTATGAAACGAACCCTCAACTAAGAAACTTGGCACACGATGCTTGAGCACTGCCAGCCAACCAGTGTAACCTAGCACGTTAGGCTCGCCAGGAGGCGTGCCTCCCATCCATGTGAGGTCGCCAGCAATGTAGCGGTCAGTCTCCTTCACAGTCCACACTGTCAAAGGATTGTCATAAACGTAGGGAAACGCCACCTTTGCACGGTCGATGCTGCCCTTAGCATAGTCGTTACCAGTCTCTCCACGATACATATATAACAAGTAATTAACCGTCTTTCCGTCCCCACCGCCTGTGGCATTGCTGTGAAGAGCAATAAAATAGTCTGGATTGATGGAATCCACTTGACATGCAATCTTTTGCAGCGTGATAAGCTGCTGCTCGCCATTCTCATCGCAATATGTCTCAAAACGGTCGTTGGCAGTGGCATTCTTGTCGCCCTCCGACACCCAGCCGTTGCGTGTGCGCGACATAATCACCTTAGCGCCAGCAGCCTCCAAGCGGTTGCGAAGCTCAAGACCTTTCCACAGACAGGTCTTCGACTCAAAGAAACTCATGGTGTCCATCGCCTCATAGTTGACGGTGGCATGTGGACGGTCGTTGACAGTCCATCCACCATGTCCTGGATTCACATATATCACTTTGCCCTTCAGCCCTTTGGCTGCCGCTGGTGCTAGAGCGAGCAATATAGCGGCAACTAGTGTAATAATGTTTTTCATAGTGCAAAAATAACGATTTTTCGCCACAACTAATGCCTGCTGACCTATTTTTTCAAAAAAATGAAGTAACTTTGCGGTTAATGAAACGTAAATGCATCAAGAGAATATTAATATGGAGTCTTGTCGTCACGGCGTTTTTGGCGATAATGGCTATTGTGGTATCAAGTTTCTATATGCTCCACTTTGCCCTTGAGCCACTTCGCCGTAGTCACCAGGAGGCAATGGAACGGTTCTACAATCGTGAGCCAGCGAACCTCAAAGTGTGGGTCGATTCTCTCGAGCAATGCCATGCCTTGCGCGACACAAGCATCCTCATCGATGGACGTGGCAAGCTTGCGGCTCTATATATTAACGGAGACAGTGCAACCAACCGTGTGGCAGTACTGCTCCACGGCTACAACGACCGAGCTGAGTCGATGCTTCACATAGCCTACATCTACAACCACGAGATGGGTTTCAACGTGCTAATGCCACATTTCTATGGCCATGGCGACAGCGATGGCGACCACATCGACATGGGTTGGCGCGACCGCTTCGACATGATGCAATGGATGCAGGTCGCCAACGAGATGTTCAAAGGTTCTACCGCCGCCTCACAGATGGTGGTGCACGGCATCTCGATGGGAGGTGCCACCACAATGTGTATCAGCGGCGAGAAGTGCCCTGCCTACGTCAAGTGCTTCGTTGAGGACTGTGGCTACACTAGCGTGTGGGATGAGTTTACTGGCGAACTCAAAAACCAGTTCGGGCTACCCTCTTTCCCTCTAATGAATGTTACCAGCACTCTGTGCAAACTACGTTATGGCTGGACCTTTGGCGAGGCCTCGGCTTTGAAGCAACTCAAAAAATCAACCTTGCCAATGCTCTTCATCCACGGCGATGCCGACACCTTCGTTCCCTATGCCATGCTCGATCAGCTCTACAATGCCAAGACCACAGGTTACAAAGAGAAATACATAGCTCACGGCACCAAGCATGCCCGAGCCTACACCGATCACTCCCAAGAATACACCCAGCGAGTAAAGAATTTTGTAACTAAATTTATTAAATGAAAGTCCCGTTTGTTGCGTTGTCAACGCAACAAACATATCTATAAAGCACCATGCCCACCTTAATCGTCATAACGGGTCCTACAGGAGTGGGAAAAACTGCGGCCGCCATTGAGGTAGCGCAGCAACTGGGCTGCGATATCATCAACGCCGACTCGCGGCAGGTGTTCAAGGGAATACCCATTGGCACCGCAGCGCCCACACCCGAGGAACAAGCACTTGTGCATCATCATTTTGTGCAATTTAAGGAGCTAGACGAGTATTATAGCGCCGCACAGTTTGAGGCCGATGTCATGGCGCTGCTTCCGTCACTCTTCAAACAAGGCGATTATGTAGTGATCTGCGGAGGTTCGATGATGTATGTCGATGCTGTGTGCCGAGGCATCGACCAGATTCCCGACATCAGCGACGAGGTGCGCCAAGCAGTAAAGCAAGAGTGGCAAGAGCAAGGTCTTGAATCGCTGCTCAAAGAGCTGCAACGTTTCGACCCTATTTATTATGAACAAGTAGATAGGCTCAACCCCAAACGAGTAGTCCACGCCATCGAGGTGTGCCGTCAGGCAGGTGTACCCTACTCCTCACTGCGTACTGGTCAAGCCAAGCCGCGGCCCTTCGACATTATAAAGATAGGCCTAAACATAGAGCGAGATTTGCTCTTCGACCGCATTAACCGCCGTGTCGATGCCATGATAGAGCAAGGACTCGAAATCGAGGCACGCAGCGTCTATCACCTACGGCATCTCAACTCGCTCAACACAGTGGGCTACAAGGAGATGTTTGCCTGGTTCGACGGCACTATGGACCACCACACCGCCATCGAGCGCATCAAGAAAAACACCCGCGTCTATGCTAAGAAACAACTCACATGGTTCAAACGTGACCCCGACATCACCTGGTGCACTCCCCATGATTGCTTTGAGACAATAAAAAAACATATATAACGAAATGCCACGCAAACCCATATCTCCTGAAAACGCTTTCCTGAGACTTGCCACACTCTGTGCACGGAGTGAGCAGGCCGAGGGTGACCTGCGCAAAAAACTGCATGACTGGGACATTGCTGGGAATGATTCTAATGTTATTATCGCTCGCCTCAAGCAAGAGCGTTACCTCGACAACGAGCGCTATGCCCGAGCCTACTGCCGTGACAAACTGCGCTTCAATGGCTGGGGACGCATCAAAATTGCATTTATGCTCCGTGGCAAAGGCATTGAGCAGGAATATATCGACGCGGCACTCGCCGAAATCAACGAGGAACAATATATCGCCACCCTCGAAAACGCTCTTGCAGCTAAAGCCAAGACGCTGGGCGACAAAGCACCCGAACAATTCACTGCCTCACTCATGCGCTTTGCCTCCTCCCGAGGCTTTGAACCAAGCATAATCTTTCCTGCCATAGAACGACTAACTTCTATAAACCATGAAGATTAAGGATCTCCTCACCAGCACTGCCAGCGTGTTCATGCCCCGCAACTGCTCGGTGTGCGGTAAGCCACTTGCCATTGACGAGAAGTTCCTGTGCCGCCACTGCCTGATGAACATGCCGCGCACACACTATGAGGACATCACTTTCAATCCCTTTGATCAACTTATGGCAGGCAAGGTGCCCATTGAGCGCTGCGCCAGTTATTTCTTCTATCACAAGAACGACCCCTACGCCTCAATTCTCCACGACACAAAATACCGGAATATGCCCACTTTAGGACGATGGCTCACAGAGCACGCAACACGCGAGATGCTGCCAAGCCATTTCTTCGATGACATCGACGCCATAGTCCCCGTGCCGTTGCACTACACCAAGCTTGCCAGTCGTGGCTATAACCAAAGTCAATATCTTGCCGAGGGAATATCAAGAGTCAAAGGCATTCCAATCATTAAAGCACTAAAAGCGCTTCACGAACACTCTTCCCAGACCCACAAAGATGCAGCAGAGCGCATGATGAACACTCAGGGAATGTATGCCGCCAGCAAGCGGCACTGCAAGGGATTGGAAAATAAACACCTGTTAATCGTTGACGACGTTGTGACCACAGGCTCCACACTACTCGCCTGTGCCACAGCACTAAAAACCGCCATCCCCACCGTAAAAATCTCCCTCTTCACCCTCGCCTCAGCACAGCTAGAATAACCATAAACAAAGTCCCATATTTGAGAGTGCAAATATAGGACTTGATATTTTTATTAGATAAAGATATTACATTTCCCCATAAGGTAGCCTGGCAAGGACTTCGCCCATTTTTTGGGCGCCTTCAGAGAGTTTGCCGCCTACCATTGCCCGCAACATGAGTGGCAATTCAATGTTTATCTCGGCGATGGCGTTGGTGTGCTCCTCGTCGATGGCTTCAAGATTTACAGTAAGTCCAAAGGGTACTGGTGACGACTCTGCCACATATTTCACCAGATTGGGCGCCACGCTCTCGCTCACGCTGAGCTTCACGGCTCCCACTGGCGAGTCGATGCTGATGCCGTCCTCTTCAAATTTCACTTTATCGAGGTGCTCGCGAGCCTCATCGGGCACGCGGTCCATGTTTTTCTCCATTTGTTCCTTAAACATGGATGGGTTACTTAATTTATTGTAAATAAGCTCAATGTTATGGTCAATAACAACTTTATCGCTTTTATAGCTTTCCATTTGATGTTGTGTATTTAGGTTTGTAATTAATCTAATTTCGTGGCCGAAGGTGTCCAACTTTCGGGGCTTTCGTGCCAAAGCTCAAGAGCGTCAACATCCTCGTCCTTGATATACTGTGTTGCCAGCGCCGCTTCTATCATAGCGTGATAATTTGTGAGAGTGATGAGCTTCAAATCCTCTTCCTTAAAGGTTGCTATTGCCTGCTCAAAGTCGTAGGTAAACATCGCCACCATTCCCATCACGTCACCTCCGGCAAGTTGCATCTCATGCAGTGCCTTGATAGCATTTGAACCAGTAGAGACCAAGTCCTCAATGAGCACCACCTTCTGGCCTGGCTCAAAATTGCCTTCGATTAGATTTTCCAAACCATGATCTTTAGGCACATCGCGCACATAGACGAACGGCAGACCCAACGTGTCGGCCACCAGGGCACCCATTGCTATGGAGCCCATTGCCACACTCGCCACCACCTCAGCATCGGGGAAGTTCTCAAGAATCAGCCTTGAGAGTTCCACCTTAACAAAGCGCCTCATATCGGGGTAAGAGAGCACTATTTTGTTGTCGTTATATATAGGTGCGTTCCAGCCGTTTCCCCACACAAAGGGTTGCTCTGGCTGAAGCATTATCGCGTTTATCTTCAGCAGTTTCTTTGCCAATGTCAAGTCTAAACTGTCCATTTTTATAAAGTATAACGTTATGAAATATTGCACAAAAGTATAAAAATAAGACCAACAGATAAAATAATTCGTCACAAATTATGTGTTTTTATCCATTTTTTGTAATTTTGCACGGATGAATCAAGCTAAAGTCCATAGAATACGCACACGGATATCAGCCATTTTTTCATTAATATTAGTGGCTTTTCTCGTTGCCCTATGCTATGCAATTCCTCTTGGTCAAGACGACTCACGCAAAGGCGGCACTCAATCGCAACACGTTAAAGTGAAGGGGGGTGGCAAAGGTCTTAACATATCATATCGATTCAGAGATGTTAACGATACTCAGCTTGTTGCTGCACAGCGATATGGCATTGTACCACTGAGAACACGTGATGGACTCGACAGTGTTGCCTCACAGCTTATAAAAATAGAGTCATCACGCGCTTTCAAAGTTGATTGTCTTACTCACTCGGTGCCATATCTTACTCCAAGTGCAAGTGAGCTGCTTAATACTATTGCTGCCAATTTCCAAGCGAAGTTGCAACAACAGGGATATGCACAATATCAGTTTATAGTTACCTCTATGCTACGCACCAGTGAGGATGTAAGAAAGCTGTTACGCGTAAACCGCAATGCCGTCAAGAACAGCTGCCACTTGTATGGCACTACCTTCGACATCGCCTACAACTGCTTTGAGAAGATCGATAGCATGCCTGACTTTGATGGTGCCGATGCTAGTTACAAAGTACTCCTCAACACCTTGGGCGAAACCTTGATGGAACTGCGCGACGATAATCGCTGCTATGTGAAGTTTGAGCGTGGGCAGCCATGTTATCATATCACTACACGACAATAATGCGATTAAGCGAGAGCAGCGTCAAGCTTGCTTGAACTTTGCCGAGCGTGAGCATTTTATCTAATAATCAATAACCATATTACTAACTTTTAAAAAACAGTTTTTATATGAAAAAGTATTTAGCCGAAATGGTGGGCACTATGGTGCTCGTGTTGATGGGCTGCGGCGTGGCCGTGAGCCTTGGTTGTGACCCAGTAGCAAATATTCCTGCTGTAGTTGGCACTGCATTTGCCTTTGGTCTGGCGGTAGTTGCTATGGCCTATACCATTGGTGGCATTAGCGGTTGCCACATCAATCCCGCTATTACACTTGGATGCCTTCTCACTAAGCGCATTAGTGCTAAAGATGCATGCATGTACATGATTTTCCAAGTGATAGGCGCTTTCATCGGCTCTGCAATTCTTTACTTGCTCACCAGCAACAGTGGTCTAGAAGGCACTGGAGCAAATGACCTGCAACAAGGTGTGGAGGTTGCTGGAGGTCTCATCGCGGAGATTGTATTCACTTGCGTGTTTGTACTAGTAGTGCTTGGCGCTACTGCCAAGACAAATGGCGCGACCAACAACTTCGCTGGCCTTGCCATCGGTTTGTCGTTGATTCTTGTGCACTTGGTGTGCATCCGCTACACTGGCACCAGCGTAAACCCAGCCCGCTCTATCGCCCCTGCTGTATTCCAGGGTGGAACAGCTCTGACTAACCTCTGGATCTTCATCGTAGGTCCATTTGTTGGTGCTGCTCTCGCAGCTTGCATCTGGATGATTATTGATCCTATTTGCTGCTGCAAAAAAGACAAAGAAGAGAAAGAAGACTAACTAAAGTCTTTAACATACTGAAAGTCCCTTGCAAGTTCTTTGCGAGGGATTTTTTACAACTCTCATCACTTGTATTTTTAGATAAATTAGGCGGCACCTTGGAAATAAAAATGAAAATCTTTGTTTTTCATTTTGTATTTCTCTCGGCTTGCACTAATTTTGCAACATGAAAGTAAAACTCTTAATAATCATCTCTCTTATTCTCGCCTCCTTAATGTTAGGTAGCTGCAAAGACGAGAGAAAACCTGCCCCCAAGCCCAAAGTGTCGCGACTCAAAGGCAAAGCCATCAAAGTGGCAACCGAGGCAGCTAAACAGCTAGTAGAAACCGACCACTCCGACACCTTGGCAATGCAGAACTGCATCCTTGAAGCAAAGGCGATGCAAGCCGAGTTTCAACTTGCCGACGACTCCATCGCTGTCGCCAGCTTCAACAAGGCCTACAAGCAATATCTTGAAGAAAACGACCCCGATCTCGCCAAGGAAATCTTTGTAGAACGCCCTAAAGACCTTCCTGAAGGCGCAAAATGGGATGAGTTCGAAGAATTAGAAGAAGATTAATAACCAAAACATTATAACTATGCATAACTACAATTTCTACCTCGACCTTGTTAATAAGGCCATCAATAACATAAACTATCCTAAGCAACCTGCACATCTATATGAGCCAATCGCTTATACTATGGGATTAGGTGGCAAACGAATAAGACCTGTCCTAACTTTGATGACCTGCGAAGCAATGGGTGGCGACCTTAACAAAGCCATAGATGCCGCTCTAGGTATTGAGCTTTTCCACAATTTCACACTCATCCACGACGACGTTATGGACAACGCCGACATGCGTCGTGGCAAACCCACCGTGCACAAGCGCTGGGACCAGAACGTGGCAATTCTCAGTGGCGACACAATGCTGCAGATGGCTGCACAGGCGATAACACGTGTTGATGCCGATATCGTGCAACCCATGATGGAACTTTTTAACGACACTGCCATCAAAGTTTATGAGGGTCAGCAATATGACATGGACTACGAGAGCCGCAACGACGTGACTGTAGAGGAATATATGAATATGATTCGCCTCAAGACTTCGGTTCTTACAGGTTGCTCCTGCAAGGCAGGTGCTATCGTTGCCCGCGCCAATGAAGAGGACGCCGAGTCTATCTATAACATGGCTGTGAACCTAGGTCTCGCCTTCCAGCTGCAGGACGACTATCTTGACGTGTGGGGCGATCCTGCCACCTTTGGCAAGGAGATTGGCGGCGACATCGTCAACAACAAAAAGACCTTCCTGCTCATAAATGCCATTGACCATGCTGCAGGCAACGAGGCAAAAGAACTCAACTACTGGCTCACCGACAAATATGCTCCCAAGCAGGATAAGATTGAGGCAGTGACCGCACTCTACGAGAGTCTGGGGCTCAAAGACTTGGCTCGCAACGCCATCATCAAATACTCTCACCAAGCCCTCGATTTGCTCCACGAGACCAAGATGAAATATGACGCATATAAGCAATTTGAGGCAGTAATCGAGAACCTCGTCAATAGAGACAGATAGTTTTAAGTTTTCAGTTATCAGTTTTTCTAGAACTACTAGAGCATCTAGCCACTTAACACTTAAAACTTATCACTTAACACTTATAAATGATTGATTCTCACAGCCACTTATATTGTCGCGAGTTCAACGAAGACCGCGACGAGGCAATAGCGCGTGCAAGGGAAGCTGGGGTGCAGCACATCATCATGCCCAATGAAAATTTGGAAAGCGTGCAATATGTGGTGGCGGCACGAGATGCTTACCCTGGCTATGTGTCAATAGCGTTGGGGCTGCATCCCGAGGATGTGAATGAAGATTATGAGCAGCAACTCGCCGCTTTGCGTCCTCTGCTCGACGAGCATCACCCAGTGGCTGTGGGAGAGATAGGCATCGACCTTTATTGGGACAAGACATGGCGTGAGCAACAGATGGCGGCACTCGATACCCAACTACACTGGTGCAAAGAACTTGATATACCGTTCATCATACATTGCCGCGAGGCCCTTGACGAGATTTTGAGTGTTATGGACAACTTTGGCGAACCGCTGCCACAAGGCGTGTTTCACAGCTTCACTGGCACACCTGAAGAGGTTGAAAAGGTGCGGAAACGTGGCGATTTCTACTTTGGCGTAAACGGCATCGTAACATTCAAGAAAAGCAACGTCAAGGACATACTTCCTGTGGTAGGCCTCAACCGATTGCTTCTTGAGACCGATTCGCCCTACTTGGCGCCAGTGCCTCACCGCGGCAAGCGCAACGAGAGCTCCTTTTTACCACATGTGTGCCATTTCATCGCACAGCACCTCGGAGTGACCGATGAGGAAGTAGAAAACTCCACCACCCTCAACACCGTCAATCTCTTCAAATTAATAATATCTTAGTTTACAATTGCCTCGTTAGCTTGTCACTTGTTTACTTGTTAGCTAAAAATGACCAAGAAAAACACTCTTATAGCATTATTATTACTGATAATGAGCGTACTAGACGCTCATGCTCTCAACATCCCCAAAGGCACATTCTACTTCGACAACTCACTCACGAAATACTCTATAGTGAAATTTGTCTTCGGTAGTTATTCCAATCCTGAGAGCTATGTTATGACAATGACCAATGAGGGCAATGACCTATGGAGCATCACCATCCCCGAAATAATGACGGGAATGTACCGATACTGCTTTGCCGAGACTTCGCTGGCTGATGGACTCTACAACGAGACCTTTCCCAACCTCAAAGATTACATCAGCAACACGCTTGGTGAGAAGCGCACCACAACCTGCGAACTCTCCATTCCCGTGGGATGGGTATTCACACCCACTAGCGGCAACAACTGGGCAACGGGGTCGTGGCAGAAACCTGGTGAGGCGACAGCCTACTCTTGCACCCTGCCAGTAATGTTCATCAACACCGATGGCTCAGTACCAATCACCTCTAAGGAAGATTATGTCTATGCTGAGTATTACATCGACAACATGGGCATAGAGGGCATAGAGAATGTGGGATTGAAAGACGCGCCCGAATTAATGCAGATTCGTGGACGCGGCAACTACACTTGGTCATCGTTCGACAAAAAGCCTTATCGCCTGAAATTAGACGCCAAAATGCCACTTTTAGGAATGAAACGCAACAAGCACTGGGCGTTGATGGCTAATGCCGACGACTATTTAGGGGGCTTGCGAAACACTGTAGGATATGAACTAAGCCGACGATTGGGACTAGAATGGACTCCATCGCAAGAACCTGTTGAGGTGGTTTTAAATGGTGACTACATAGGACTTTACATGCTCACCGAGATAATTCGTGTAGATCCTGACCGAGTGAACATCACCGAGCAGGCCGACTATGAAACCAACCGTTTCAGCATCACTGGAGGATGGCTCGTAGAAATCGACAACTACCAAGAGGAGGAGCAAATACGCACCGTGGAAGGCAATGGCAAGAGCATCTACTCCACTTACAAGTCGCCCGAGCACCTCAGCGACGAGCAGCGCAACTACCTCACTGGCCTAATCAACACCACTAATGCCGCAATCTATGTCAACGACAAAAGCAACAACGGCTGGGAGAAGTATATCGATGTCGATGAGTTGGCGCGCTTCTATATAGTTCAAGAACTGCTCGACGACACCGAGTCGTTCCACGGCAGCTGTTTCTGGCACAAGGAGAACGGCGACAGCACCAAGATTAAGTTTGGTCCTGTGTGGGACTTTGGCAATGCTTTTCATCGTGGCACCGACCGCTTTATCTACGACCGCCCTGCATTCAACCAAACATGGATTGGAGAGATTGCCAAGTTTCCTCATTTCCAAGAAGTTGTAAAGAAACATTGGGACCGATTCGAGCTACTGCATTATAACGAGATTGACGGCTTTATCGATGCTTTTATTGACCAAATTCAACAGGCCGCAATGAGCGACGCCGCCCGTTGGCCGCAATATGGAAATTCCGACATCATTAACGACCGAGAAACATTCAAGAGCTATCTCCACAGCAAACACAACTGGCTTGCCGATCAATGGGGCGAACCCGAGAAAGTGGTGGGCGACGTGAACCTCGATGGCGAGGTAACTGCAGCCGATATCACGCTGCTATACGACATACTGCTTGGAAATGTAGAACTTGACGAAGAGCTGGCAATCCTCGCCGACGTGAATAATGACAGCATATTAACGGCTGCCGATATCACTATGCTTTATGACATTATGCTAGGCAATTTCGAACCGCCAGTTGAGGAAACAGGCATAGTCATCAACGTGCAATGCGACGAGGCTCCCTATCTTTATGCATGGACCTATGTCAATGGCCACAACAATGTGCTAAACGGCAACTGGCCCGGCAATCAGATGACCGAGACACGCACCACCCCCGACGGTGCAGTGTGGTGGACACAACGCTTTGACGTTGATTTTGAGACCATCAACATCATCCTCAATGCTGGAAACAGCCAGCACCAGACACAAAATATCGAGCACCTATCCCCTGGGAATCACTATTTTATCTACGACGGCAACAAAGTATATCAAGACGTAACTGATCAGTATTAACGACGAGGAATCGTTAGCTTATGCCCCAGTTGAATTTTGTCGTTCTTTAATGATGGATTGGCATTTTTGATGTCCTGCACGCTCACACCAAATTGCTTGGCGATTTTGTTGAGACTATCGCCGCGTTTTACCTCATAAATGATGGGCTTGGAAGCCTCTATCCGTGCCGCTTCTTGCGCCTCGCGTTCTGCAGCCTCTCGCGCAGCAATTTCAGCAGCTTCCTTTGCTGCCCTGTCGGCCTCCTCTTTTGCCAGTCGCGCTGCTTCTTCACGAGCAATGCGCTCAGCCTCAAGCTGTTCTACCTGATCATATTCCTCAGGATAAATAAGCAGTGTGCCAATTTCATTCCCTTTTGTATCCACATAGAGATAACGCAGCAGTTTGCGCTCACGCGTTGCTGTAGCGAGCAAAAGATTGAACTTAAGCGCCTCGGGAGCCTGACGGAACCAAGCATCGCGCTTAGTCATCACAAAAGCTGGCACGTTAACGCTCTCTTTTGTAATATAAGGAACTGTAATTTTGAGTGTTACAGTAGTAGTATCGGGAGCCATCTCCACCCCACTCAGGTGTTCGTTGTTGCCAATGGGCAGATGATGCTTTGCCACAACCTTTTGGGCTGCCTGCACCATCAACGACGTGGTGTGTAGAGGTGTCACATTGGTCTTACATCTCATCGTGCCCACGATGCGGCCAATGAGAGATGGGTCGCCAGTGCGGTGCGCCATTATTACAAGGAAGGTTCCATAACCAGCGGTAAACGCCACAGCTTCACAATCATAGGTGTAGTTGTTTGACGATTTCTTGAATCCCACGCTTTGTGCCTCAAATCCGGCCATAGTAGAGGGATAAATATCGGTGAATTCTGTTGCCGAATGGCAGAAAATATCCTTCTTCCCTACCACCTGTTTTTGCAGATAGAGAGTGGGATCAAATGCGCCCTCGATGTAGTCGATACGTGCCAGTTCAAGCGTAGCACCACGAGCATCAAGGCGAGTCACATCCACTCGAGCGCCATAGGGGCGTAGAGCATCATCGTTGGCAAGAAACCAACTGTCGTCGGGAGTAGAAATCGTGAAAAACTCGTTTTCAACCGTGGCTGCCATTCCCATCAGCGCCACTATCATCATCAATATTGTAATAAAACGTCGCATCATAGTAAACTATTTTCTATAAAAATAACTACAAAAAGCCATAATTATTGTGATAAACAACAACATAAAAGAAAACCAGCGAAATAACAAAACCAGCGAATAACGCGAGCGACAAAACCACATTACGCAAACGATTACACATTTTTTTTCTTAAGATAATATTATATTATCTATAATATTAAATTTATTTTATTAATTTTGGGTGCCATATAATAACATTTCGTCATAAAATTTAAATTAATATAAACCAATAAATTCTAAATTACTAATTATGAGGAAAATCTACATCATTTTCGCAATGGCATTGCTCCTGCCGTTGACTACCCTTGCTCAAGGATGGCCAGCAAACTATGGCGGAGTGATGCTGCAGGGTTTCTTCTGGGACAGTTACAAAGAAACCCCCGACTGTAGCCCCTTTGGTCCGTGGCAATACCACCAGTCCAACGAAGCCACAGAGACGCACCAGCCAGGCTACACTTGGGCAACCATCTATGGCGCTGGCTGGGCCAGTGGTGAGGAATGGCAAGTACCAGTAACCACCTGGTCGAGCCTGCTCGCTCATAAGAGTGAGATCACACCTTACATCGACCTGCTATGGCTGCCTCAGAGCGGCTCTACAGTGGCAGATTCTACTATGATCTATTACACCAGCAACGACAATAGCGGTCGTAACGGTGTAAGACCCTGGCGCAACGGCCAGAACTGGGGTTACAGCGATGGATCCTACATCACCAACCCCGACTGTATGGGTTTTGTGCCAGTGTTCTATTTCCATCACGGGCTTTCTTACAATCCCGATGGCACACCCTGGACCTACACCGACAGTGAGGGCCGCACTTGGACTCCAATCTCATACTTCGGCACCGAGGCCGAGCTTCGTGAGTTGATTTCTGCTTATAAGGCAGAAGGCACTGGAGCCATTGAAGACGTGGTGGCAAACCACCGCGGCGGCTTGGGCACCTGGGCTGGTGACAAGTACTCTATCGAATTTCCAACCGAATGGTACCAAGGCACCTTCTGTCCAGAGGGCGAGTATATCCAGTGGACCAGCGATGACGTGTGCTCCGACGACGAGAGCGGACGCGGCACTGGTAATCCAGACTGCGGCGGCAAGGGTGAATGGGCACGCGACATCGACCACCACAGTCCTGCCACTCGCGCTAAGGTCCTCAAGTTCCTCGACTTCTTGAAGAACGACCTAGGCTATGTGGGCTACCGTTATGACTACGCTATGGGCTTCGAGGAGAAGCACTTTGCTGAGTACAACACCACCCTGCGCCCCACCTTCAGCGTGGGTGAGTACTGGGGGTCGAAAAACGACATCTCTAACTGGATTCACAAGACCTACATGGAGGGCACCTACCAGAGCGCTGCCTTCGACTTCCCATTGCAGAGCGATATTCGCGAAGCATTCAACTACGGCAACTACCGCTATCTGAACAATTCGGGTCTTATCAGCGACCCCGTGCTCAAGCGCTATGCCGTTACTTTCCTCGACAACCACGACACCTTCAAGGACCTGCCAACCGACGGCTCTAACTACAACTGGAGCAACGGCAAGCCCTATCAGCACCGTGTGGAGAAGAACATCGTTGAGGCCAATGCCTTCATTCTCGCAATGCCTGGCACCCCATGCTTGTTCTATCCTCACTTCATGCACCCACAATGGCACGACATTCTGTGCTTGCTCATCAAGGCTCGCCGCACCGCCGGCATCACCAACGAGAGTGAGCGCTCGGCTGCCACCCTTGTGGGCGACAACGGTATCCAATGGATAGTTACCGGCGCTAATGGTCAGATATGCTACCAGTTGGGCGACGCTACCGACGCTGGTGTACCCGATGGCTTCACCACAGTGTGGGAGAGCACTCCCGACGAGAATGGCAAACAAGTGGCACGCTACAGCATCACAAGCAATCTTTATAACAGGATTCAATACAACCAAAAACAGAACCTCATCAACGGTTATCCTGTTATCGACCGCAACAGCTGCACATTCAATGGCTCAATTACCGTTAACGTGAAACCTTCAACCGAAGGCTGCAAACTGGTTTACACCACCAACGGCGAGATACCTACTCCCAGCGACTCTACAATCACCGAGAGCACCGACCTCACCTTCACCGAAAACACCACACTCAAGGTGGGCGTACTCGTCAACTACACTGTACCCACCTCATCGGTAGTTACACGCCAGTATGTGAAGAAATCAACTGTCAGCGACAAAATCAACTTCTATGTGAAGGACGACAATGCTCCTTACATCTACACTTACTACTACGACAACGAAGGCAACAAGATTGAGCCATTTGGTTCTTGGCGCGGTTACCTGGCATTTGAGAAGGTTACTGTGGGCGGCATCGAATGGTGGCGCGTTCAGATGGACAAACCTGAATACCCAGTCAACCTGATTATCAACTGGGAAGGCAGCCAAACTCCCGACATCGACGGCATTACAAGCGATGTATTCTACACCGTGCAAAATGGTCAGCCTAACGACGTGACCAACATCTACATGCCAATGCTAGAAGACCCCAACTTGTCAATCGACAAACTTACTGGCAGTTATGAGGGTGGAGTATCGGCTATGATTACCTCTTCTTACAGTGGTGCTACTATCGTCTATACTACCGACGGCACCGAGCCTACTATCAGCAGCCCAACCATCGCTAGTGGTAGCACCGTATCCTTCAACGAGAGCGGCAACCACTACCTGCGTGCCGGACTCGTCAAGGACGGCGAGGTTGTCAAGCAACTGGCTCGCAGTTACTATGTAACTAACGGCACTGGCAGTGCCAGTGGCGTGAACATCTATGTGAAGAACATGACCACCAACGATGCTCCTCACATCTACGCTTGGGATGCCAACGAGCAGGCTGTAACTCCATCATTTAACGATGGTGGCGAGAAGCTCAGCGAGACCGAGACCAACTGTGGCCAGACTTGGTACAAGAAACACTTTGACGAGGTTCCCGCTGGCATGCTCTTCATGCTCACTGGCCCTAAGGACCAAAGTGCTAACGTCACTTATCTCGAGGCTGGACATGACTATTACTTCTACTACTATCCCGGCGCACACTTTGGCGAGAACGCCTTCCAACCTGGCTACATTGATGTGACTGCCGACAGCAAGCACACTACCGACACTAAGGCTATCACTATCTTCATGTACGACAACGGCAACGCCGATTGGTCTAACGGCATCAAACTCTATCCTTATGCTAATGGCAGCGACATCTTCTGGAGCTATCCAAACGCTTGGGCTGAGAGTGCATTCCCAACCACTACCATTGGCGACCAGAGCTGGTTCTACTGCACATTCATGGACAAAGACCAAATTGGCGCTATCCTTTACAACTACAACAACCAAAGCGAGCGCTTCGAAGTGCCTGGCATCGACTATGACATCTTCATGAAGTTCCCGATTGCCAACGACAACTGGAGCACAGGCGAGAACGTAACCGATACCTATGCTCAATACCTACCCGAAATTGAGAAACCTGAGGAAGGCGAAGTAACTCCCGAGCCTAAGCCCACCATCCCAGCGTGTGCTACCACCTTGATGGGTGGCCGACTGTACTGCTACTTCGAGAACGACAGTTTTGGCTCGCCTTACGCATGGGTTTACAGTAGCACCAAGACCTTTGGTGAGCACGGCTGGCCCGGAGAGGCGTTGTTAGAAGTTGTGGGCACTGCCCCAAGCGGCAACCTCATTTACCGATGGACCTACAGCAACTCGTTCAACATGCCAAGCGACATCATCTTCAGCAACAATGGACAGAATCAGACTGAACGATTCAACTTCGTCAATGGCGGTTATTACACCACCAATGGCTTGGTTGGCATTACCGACAACAACGTCTTGGCACTGAGCGATATTATGATGGGATGGCAAGATAATGAATATGTCATCAGCAACGACATCACCGCCGTGGTCACCGTCAACTCCGGTGATTCAAGGCATGTCTTCGTAAAGGATAACAACACAGTGGCTCCAACGGAGAACTGGAGCAATATGCCAGTGCCCGACCCATTGCAAGGCTTGACCTATGATGAGAGCAACTGGGTAGAACTCATTATGCCCAAAGGCAGCGATATCAACCTTGAGGGCAAGAACCTAGTTGGCGGCACTGTAATTGGCAAACTCTCGGGAAGCGAGAATCCCGTTTTGGAATTGTTGGCATTACCATTGACTGGTGAGGACATAGAATACACTCCTAACCAATACCTTGTTGCCAACTACGACTATACCAGCAACGACTACTTCTTCGTGCGTCCAAAACGTCAGGAGTACAACACCATTAAGTATGCTATCTACCGCGATGGCAAACTCACAATGGCCAACCAAGACGGTGACAACCCATGGGACATGATGATTGATGGCAAGGCGATGCTCACTGATGAGCAGCCTTACTTCTCAGACGTCCTTGAGGAGAATGGTGTATATGATTTACAGGTAATATGCAAGTACCATGCAAGGAATACGAAAGTGGCAATAGTCAACGCCACTAAGATTGGCGATTTCCAAGAAATGGAGGCCACTACTCTTGCCGACGTGCTCGAGAATGGCGAGAACGATAAAATGTACCGCATCGCCGACGCTCTCGCTGTGGTTGACGTGCCACAGAACTATGAGCCGTTTGCCTTCCTCTCCGACGGCAAGGGCAACTGGATTAAGGTGGTATTCCCCTACGAATTATACGAAATATTCCAAAAGGATAGCTTCGTCGACGCAGGCACCCTCAAGGGCGTCTTGCACGACAAGGAGCTCAACCCATACCTTGTTATTTCGGCAGCAGAGTTTGGCTTCCCACTTGACGACGATGTAGAGGTCGAGAATGTAAACCTCGCCCATCATTTCACCCTCAAGCCCAACCAGGTGATTGACGTCACTGGTTACTGGAACGAAAGCGACGGTGCCCTGCGCGCCTACGCTCCAGGAAATGGCGTTCAAGGCCAGAGCCTCACCCTCACAACCGATTGGGCAGGCTGGGGCATAACCCTCATTGACGGCACTCGCTACAAAGTGCGCGCAGCCATCACTCTCAAGGAACCCTGGCACACCACCGACGGCACCCACTTAATGGACTACAACTTTGACTTCCAGAACTACATTGCCAACGCACTCTATGAGCCTGAGACCTACATCCCAACTGGCGTTGAGAACCTCAAGATCGACAACATCAAGAGCGTGCGCTACATCAATGCAGCTGGTATCGAGAGCGCTACTCCATTTGATGGCGTGAACATCGTGGTAATTGAAATGACCGATGGCTCACAAAAGATTACCAAGATGATCAAGTAAGAACTTTAGCAATGCACTATGATTAATGCATAATGCCCAATCTTAAAAAATGCTTGGCTCAGCAATGTGCCAAGCATTTTTCTCATTCCATGGATGGGCGCCACCAGTTTACCACCAATCACACCTCAGAACAATTTTTAATTATCATAATTCTTAATTTTTTCATAAAATTTCCTATCTTTGTAGGTTCAAAAAACAACAAAGAACAACCAACAAACTTGACTTACAAATTTATCAACCTAATACACAATAATTTATAAACTAAAAAATCTTTGTTATGAACAAAAATTTACTTATCTGTTTATTGATGTGGGTAATGTGCATGCCAGCCTTTGCCCAAGAGACATTTACAATTTTTGATGGCACTACCGAAGGAACAGGAACATCAACAACCTTGAAAACCAGCGACTTTGTTCCTGCATTTATTCGCGAGTGGAACAAACCATCTAAAAGTCAAATCATTATTCCCGCAGAATTTTTGACACAAATGAAAGGCGGCGACATTTCTTCTGTAAAGTTCTACTCAACCAGTTATAACACCCCTTACACTTCAGCTTCTACTGCCGATGTTTATGTAAGTGAGGTCGATTATATCTCATTTGGTGACGATCATTTTGATTTTGAGCCAAAAGCTAATTGCACCATTGTTTACCAAGGTACTGTAACCGTTGAAAGAGTGGGTCCAACCAATCAAGAGTGGGGCGAAATGACCATTACATTTAATGCACCTTACAAGTATCGTGGCGGCAATCTGCTCATTGGATTTGAGAACACCACTACTGCAGGTTGGAAGCGCTTCCTTTTCCAAGGACAGGGCGCGATGTGGCATGCTGGCCTTGCAGGATACCAAATGACTGAAACTTATTTTTGGAAGCAGCAGTGTGACTTTATCCCTAAGACCACTTTCACCTACACTCCTGGCACACTCCCAACTTACACAGAGCCACAGAATTTGCAGGTTAGCAATATCGAGACTAATGCAGCCACACTCTCTTGGGAGGCTGGTGCCGACGAGACCTCTTGGAACGTAGAGTACAAGAAGTCGGCCGACGAAGCATGGACAGTTGCTGGCACAGCAAGCGAGTTGACCTACTTACTCGAGAATCTTGAGGCAAACACTTCTTATGATGCACGAGTACAGAGCGTTTACGCCGACGGAGGCGTTAGTGAGTGGGTAACCGCCACATTCACTACTCTCGAAGAAGAACTCCCAGCCTATGAGGAGTTCTATCTGGTGGGAACATTCAATGATTGGAGCCAAGCCGAGGATGGCGGCCGTCTGGTATTTGCCGCTACCGAGACCGAAGGCGTTTATGAAACCGAAGGCACACTTGAGGCTAGTGCTGAGTTCAAAGTTATCACTCCATTTGCCGACGGCTGGATTTGGCTTGGTGGTGTTGATGAGAACAACGTTGGTTACTTCTTGATCAACAACGACCTGCTAAACCAACCCCTCGCCATGGTTGACGGCTCTAACTTCCGCATCGAGAATGGTGGCAAGTTCACATTCCGCGTTAAAGCCAACGACATGACCCTCACCCTCATTCCTAATGCTACACCCGTCGTTTATGGCGACGTGAACGGTGACGGCGAGGTTAACACAGTGGATATCACAATCCTCTACAACTTCCTCCTCAATGGCGAAACCGAGGGCATGGTCAACGGCGACCAAAACGGCGACGGCACCATCACATCAAGTGATATCACTGTAGTCTATAACGTTCTACTCGGAGTAGAGAACTAATAAAAGCACTTCACGACATAAAGAGCCGCCCCACAACTTGGAGCGGCTCTTTGCATATTATGCCCCAGCGCATCTAGCGCACCGCCAAGAGAGCAAGAATAGCACTTCGTTGATAAAAAACCACATCTCATAATGCATTTTGCGCGATTAACATCTTTTTCACTTAGCTCAAAAAAATACTACACATTTTTATTATAAGTATTCCAAAAAATATTTATACCTTTGCACCGTGGTAATGATTTGAGGTAATAAAATGTATAATAACAACCACAAGCACAGCATGTTAGAGCGCTCTAAAACATAACAACAGAGCACTATAGCATGCTGTGTGCTTTTTTAAAGTATAATTTAAAACATAAAGACATACAACAGCATAAAGACAAAAATATGGCAGTCTGACCTGTTTGTCTGTCTGTCAAAAGAAAGAAACATACAGACATACAACAGCATAAAGACAAAAAATATGGCAGTCTGTTTTGTTTGTCTGTCTGTCAAAAGAAAGAAAGAAACATACAGACACACAATAGCATAAAGACAAAAAAATATGGCAGTCTGACCTGTTTGTCTGTCTGTCAAAAAAAAGAAAGAAACATACAAACATACAACAGCATAAAGACAAAAAAAATATGGCAGTCTGAACTGTTTGTCTGTCTGTCAAAAAAGAAATTATCATCATGAGTAATAATGACTTCTTAGATATTGAAGAGATAATAACCACCGTCATGGACTGCGCCGCAATAGTGCGGAAGCATCTCCATGCCGGGTATCTCGAGAAAATATATGAGAAAGCACTCATGATTGAGCTAAATGAAGCTGGACTTAATGCCGAAAGCCAAGTGGATCTCGATGTTAGTTACAAAGGTGAGACTCTTGGCACTTTTACTGTTGACATTCTTGTGGAGAAAAGATTGGTTGTGGAACTTAAAGCAACTAAAGAAATTTCTCCTGTTCACGAAATGCAAGTTGTGAATTACCTCACCACTACAGGCATTGACGATGGACTGATTATCAACTTTGGCAACGAGAATTCAATACAATTTAGGAGAAAATACAGAATTTATCGTCCTAAAGGACAGAAAAACTCATAGTTTCTCGAATGCATTTTATTAACACACAGACATACAACAACATAAAGACAAAAAACAATGACAGGTCTGGTTTGTCTGTCTGTCAAAAAAGAAATTATTTAATAAACTATATTTACAAACTACTAAACATTTCATGCGTATGAAAAAATTACTAACTTTTTTAACGCTGCTCACGTTGTTCTTCACAACAGCTTGGGCAGCAACGACTGTAACTCTAACCCAATCTGCTCTTGGGCTTACAGGAAGTTATACAACTAACACAGAAAAATTGTTAGATGGTATAACTTATGTTTATACTGACTTGATGAAAAACAATGACAACATTCAAGCCAAAGCATCAAGTGGAGAAATACATAATTCAACAGCTTTCTCTGGTAATATTATCAGTGTGGCTATTACCCATTTTGGAACAGCAAGAGCCACAACTATACATGGCAGCTCTGATGGAGCCAATTGGAATCAGGTAGCTACAGGCAATGGCTCTATTACTGGGGATTTTAGAGGCAAAGGCTATAAGTATTTTAAAATCACAAGAGGTGATAATGCTGCTTATTGGACCAAAATCGAAATCACTTATGATGATGGTTCTGCATCCACAACACACTCACTTACGCTACCTACTGGGTTAACAGGTGGAACCGTAACTGCTACTGGAGCTAGTGATTTGACAGCTATTCCTTCTGGAACAAATATGACAGTTACAGCGACTCCTTCCCCTGGCTACACCCTAGAATGGATGAAAGCAAATGGTACAGAAATAACTAACCCTTACACTTTCTCCATAACTGCCAATACTACAATCACTGCTTCGTTTGTTCAAGAGCAAGCAAGCACTACTCAGTGGGTTTTGACATCTCCTTCTGATCTAGCCTCAGGAGATGTGGTTTTGATTGTTGACAAACAAAGTTCAAGAGCAATGTCTAATGACAATGGCACAAGTGCTGCACCAAGTGCAACTTCAGTTACACTTAATTCCAATAAGGACAAAGTTTCTGCAGGCGTAACAGCAGACTTGCAATGGGAGGTAAGTAAAACTGCTGGTTCTTTTTACTTCGCACTTCCTGGTAGTGGCCTAAACCTTTATTGCACTAACACAAATAATGGTGTGCGTGTTGGCACAGGCGAAGCCAACGCATTTAAAATTCAAGAGAATTACCTATACAACACTGGCACAAAACGTTACTTGGGTGTTTACAACAATCAGGATTGGCGTTGCTATACCTCTACAGGAGGAAACATAGCCAACACACAGGTTGCTTTCTACAAAAAAGTCGAGACTGGCGCTCATAGTGTTACTGTAGGAACCATTACTGGAGAAGGAACCATAACTCCAAGTTCTGGCAGCGCCAACACAGGTGACGAAATCACTGTTGCTGCCGAACCAGCTACTGGCTATGAGTTAACTGCTCTTGCTTACAACGGCACTGCCATCGACATCACCAGCACTCCTTACACCTTCACTATGCCTGATGCCGATGTAACATTGACCGCCACATTCACAGCTATCAACTACAACATCTACCGTACAATCACTGCTCAAAACCCCGATGATCAAGGCGGTTGGATAGGTGATTGGAATGAGAACTGCAATCTTCCTGATGGAGCTCAAGGCACTGATTATACTGTAACATCAACTTATAACAAAGAAGTTCAATTCAAGGCTGGTAATTATGAAGGTTACAAAATCCTAGCCGAAAATGTGACAGCTAAAGACGCTAATAACAATAACGTTCCTTTGACTGTAGTAAGCAGTGACAACTCAGGTATTGTATTCAAGTTCAACATGCCTGCAAGCAATGTTACCATTAGCGCTTATTTCACATTCTATCAGCCAGATTTGTACTTAATGGGTAATGCCCATGACCAAAATTGGCAAACCACCTATAAGATGGACTATAACAGTAGCAATACAGGTCGTGAATATAGCATTCGCACCTATTTTGCTGCTGACCATGGCGAATTCCAATTTGAAGCTGATGGCACACGTTATGCATCAGGCGCTGTAGGAGCATATTGGTTGATTGGAGAAAATGGCGACTATGAATATTCTACAGAAGTTCCTCTGTATGCTAATAGTGACAAGAATTACCGTGTTGTTCCTGGCATATATGATATTTATGTAAACAAAGACCGTAATAAAGTCGTTGTAACTCCAGTTGCTGTTGAGTTAACCTTCTCGCCAGCTGCCGGAAGCGTTTATCAAGGAACCACTGTAACAGCAACTAGCAACCTTTACACTTTATTACATGCTATTAATAGCAGTATTACTGAAAGTTCTGTTACAAATGAAGTAAGTCTTGACGGAACCACATTCAGCAGCAGTGTTGCCCTTGACAACACAGGTTCAGCAACTGTTACTGGTAAAGCCACCTACGGTTATATCACACCTACTGCCACCGCAGACTATAACGTGACTGAGTTCCCTACTGAAGGTCAGTATGAGCTTGTAACTAGCAAAGATGATCTTATCAATGGCGGTGAATATGTGATTCTAAACCATGCTAGCCCAAGTATAGAGGGTCACGCTATGAGCACTACTCAGAACAGCAACAACCGTGGTGAGACAGCTTTGATCCCTATTATTAATAACAAAATTATCCCCACTGAGGACACTCAAATTGTCACTCTTGAAACAGCTTCCAATGGATGGTATCTCAAGGTTGGAGACAATAGTTATTTATATGCAGTAAGTGGCAACAACTATTTGAAGACAGGAAGTGACAACACTTCTGATGACTATGTTGCGAAGATTTCTATCGGTGAGAGCAGCTATGTTGCTACTATTGAGTTCCAAACAGAAACTAAGCGTTATTTAAAACGTAACAATAGTAGCAATATCTTCTCTTGCTATACAAGTGGCCAACAAGATGTATATCTCTATAAGAAAGCCACAAATGTTTCTCGAGTAGAAACTCCAACTTTTGATCCAGAAGCTGGAACATATAATGAAACACAGAATGTAACTATTGCATGCGCAACTGATGGCGCAACCATTTATTACACACTTGATGGAAGCGAGCCAACTTCTAATAGCAATGTTTACTCACAAGCAATTCCTGTTAGCTCAACAACCACCATCAATGCTATCGCCATGAAAGATGGCATGAATCCAAGTAATATGGCTACTGCCACCTACACCATTAAAGTTGCTACCCCTACCTTCACACCAGAGGCTGGCACTTATGGCGAGGTTCAGGATGTAACTATTAACTGTGCTACTAGTGGGGCTTCTATTTATTACACTACTGACAACACCGATCCAACAACTGGCTCAACACTTTATGATGGAACCGCAATCTCTGTAACTGAGACCACAACCATTAAAGCCATTGCAGTTAAAGATGGTTTGTATGACAGCGAAATTGCAACAGCTACTTATACAATAGTGTTACCATGCAAAATTCCATTCGTTGAGACTTGGAATAAGAACACTCACGGAACAGGAGCCAATAGTCCAGACGACAGTGAGCCAGCATGGAGCGGTACAATTGCTAGCAGTAAAACATCTTATGACGACAATGCTGGATGGACATATGAAGAACTTGGTGTAGGTTATCAATGTGTAAAACTTGGATCATCAAGGAATGCCGGCTCAGCAACTACTCCTGAAATAATTGTTCACAACAATACTGTCCACAAGATGACATTCAGAGCTGGCGGTTGGGGCAATGACGACACCCATATGAACCTATCTGCCACAGGAGCAACCATCTTCAGTGATGAAGGTTGCACACAGGAAGTTACTGGTTATGACCTCGTTAATAGCGCCTGGACTAATTATACCGTATATATAAAAACAAGTGCAACATCAATGAAAATAACTTGGGCTTCCTCAATCGCTAATGATCGTTTCTTCCTTGATGAAGTAAACATTGATTATCTTTCTAAACCAGCTACTCTCGCCGAGATTATTTCCTTAGGTGATGAGGCTGATGGCAAGCTTTACAAGATCAGCAACGAGGAAGGACTGCTTGGTGTTTACAAGAATGGCACTTCAGTATGGTTCAAGGATAAGGAGCAGGCTGTTGACTACCAAAATCCAACTGCTTCCAGCTACGAGTACTATACTGTAGTAGAACAAAAATTAGGTTACAACATTAGTGAGAAAGACTTCGCCCAGAACAACTGGATTGAGGTTGTGTTCCCATCTGAGCAAGACTTTACCAAAAAATACGTAAGGAACTTGACAGGTATATACTCTTGCGAGAATGGCAATCCCAAGTTAACTCTTACCGTAGCAGTTGATGAGGTGAATGATGTAACAGAGGTTCAAGTTGGTGGTCTTGCATACGAACTTAATCCATACATGGCTGTAAACTTTAGTGATAAGGATCAGACTTACACCAACAGTCAAGGCGTAACTAGTACATTCTTCTTTTCTCAGCCTAAGGCACAAGAGTATGCTCAAATCTTGTGGGCTGTATGGAACGGAACTGAGTTCATTATGCCAACAGGCGAAGATAATTATTACGGATTCGAAGGTTCATTTACTGTCAACGACAAATTTAACTCACATGGCAGTCTTAGCAACTTAAAAGATGGAGAGATGTATAACTTCAAGGCCATCATCCGTAAGAGCACATCTAAAGCAGGTCCTTACGAGGTATATCCAACAGACCTCAATCCTAATGAGGTTATAACTGCTATAAATGTTATCAATGTCAATGGCAAAGTTAAGAGCGTTAAGTACGTGAACGTAGCAGGTATGGTAAGTGATGTTCCATTCCAGGGCGTTAACATTGTAGTAACCGAATACACCGACGGTTCTCGCACAACTAGCAAAATGCTCCGCAAGTAATCTGTTTTTGGTAAACAAATACTGAAAGCCCTATATTTAATTAAGGTGCTCGCCCCACAACGGCGGGCACCTTCGTTTTTGCCATTGCTGCTCTCTTCTCTCCCTTGCTTCTCCTCGAACGCCGCGCTTGCGGCGCAATACTTGACCACCACTCCTTCTCCTTTCACGCCCCTCGCTGCTTCTCGAACGCCGCGCTTGCGGCGCATTACTTGACCACCGCTTAGCTCTCCACTCTCCCTTCCCCTCACCCTCACTTCTCCTTTCACTCCACTCGCTGCTTCTCGAACGCCGCGCTTGCGGCGCATTACTCGACCACCGCTTCGCGGCTCTATCCTTTTACCCCCTCTTCACTCCTTCTCTTCTTCTCACCACTTCTATCATCTCCATTTCTCCCCTTTGCCACTCCTCTCCCTTGCTTCTCTTCTATCGCCGCGCTTGCGGCGCAATACTTGACCACCACTTAGCTTCTCACTCCACTCTTCCCTCTCCACTCTTCCCTCTCCACTCTCTCCTCTCTTTTCTCTTTCTTTTTTTCATGGGGGCTGTGAGGTGGTTTATGTGTTGCGAAGCAAGCGCCTCGTTCTTTTTATTATTGCATTCTAAGACTAAAATTATCTCTTTATTTGCTTAAAATGCAAAAAACTGCTATTTTTGCACCTATGGATGACAATCGCAATGTGCAACGACAGCAGTGGTGGCAGCGGAATGCTGGAAAATACCAAAAGAAACCCTCGATGACTCGCCGCATGGCTGGTCATGACTATTATGGGCGATGCATCTACATGATAACGATTGTTGTTTCTGGCCGACGTAACCTGCTGGGCACGCTCTGTGGTCCTGATGAGAACCATGTGGCATGGGTGAAGGCATCTCCCCTTGGTGATGCCGTGAAACGCTATTGGCACGAGATCCCATCGCATCACCCTCATGTGAAAGTGCTTAGAAGCCAGCTTATGCCTGATCATTTCCATGGCATCCTCTTTGTGACCGAGAAGACCGATGTGCATCTTGGCACTATCATTAACAGCTTCAAGAAGGCGTGCAGTTTCGCAGCCCGCGAGATGAATATATCCCAGCCATTGTGGGAGAGTGACTATCATGACCGCATCTTGCAAAGCAAAAACCAACTTGACCGCATGATAGACTATATAGTTGACAACCCGCGCCGGTTGTGGGTTAAGAGGAACAATAGCGATTTCTTTAAAGTGAGAAAGACGGTGGAGACTGGTGGACAGCAGGTAGAGGCTTTAGGCAACATATTCCTGCTCGACTCCCCTCTGAAAGCAGCTGTGCAATGCTCACGCAAATTGAGTGAGGAACAGATCCAAGAGCGAGTGGAGCATTTCCTGACGATGGCACAGCACGGCGTAGTGCTGGTATCGCCAGCCATCAGCCCAGGCGAGAAGAGGGTGATGAAAGCTGCACAAGCTGCTCACTGCAAGGTGATAAAGATTGTGGATAACGGCTTCACATCACTGTCGAAACCCTCGGGCGAAGACTTTGACGCCTGCGCCCGCGGCGACTTGCTGCTCATATCACCTTTTAAACACCAGAACCAAAACACGGGCCTCACCGAGCAGATATGCTACCACCTTAACGCCCTCGCAGCCGCTATTGCCGCTGGCGAATGAGACGCAAATCGCCTTAGCTGCTTCTTGAACGCCGCTGCACCTCCTTCCACCTTTCCACTCATCCTCGCTTCTTCTTGAACGCCGCGCTTGCGGCGCAATACCTGACCACCACTTCGTTTCTCACTCCACTCTACCTTCTACTCCCCTCGCTGCTTCTTGAACGCCGCGCTTGCGGCGCAATACTTGACCACCACTCCTTCTCCTTTCACTCCCATCTCCACTATTCTCCCTTCATCTTCCCTCTCACCTCTCTCCTCTCACCTCTCTCCTCTCACCTCTCTCCACTCTCCACTCTCCACTCTTCCCTCTCTCACCCTCCTTCTCAACTAAAAAAACTTAAAACATAACACTTATCACTTAAAATCACTATCTTTGCAGTTTGAAATGATGAGAATGCGGTTTCACATACTGCCGATGCTTGTGCTGGCGCTGGTGGCGCTAGTGGGTGTTGCATGCGCTAATATCGGTTCTCCCGAGGGTGGGCCACGTGACTACACACCTCCCGTGATGCTTCGCAGTAATCCTATCCCTGGCGCTGTGAATTTCAAGGGGAAAAAGGTAGAGATCCAATTTGATGAGATTGTGAACCTCAAAGACCAGACCACGCGAGTGATAGTTTCGCCTGCGCCTAAGGAGCAACCCATCATCCGTGCCCAAGGTAAGAAAATCACTGTGGAATTTCAGGAAGACCTGGAGCCTAACACCACCTATGTCATCGACTTCACCGACGCTATTGAAGACAACAACGAGGGCAACGTGCTCGACGGCTTCAGCTTCGCGTTCTCTACTGGCGACCACCTTGACTCGCTGCAGGTGAGCGGTATAGTGCTGCGTGCAAACGACCTGGAGATGATGAAAAACGTCCTCGTGGGCCTGCACAGCAACCTCAACGACTCGGCATTCACCACGCTCCCCTTCGACCGCGTGAGCCGCACAAACAGCCGCGGAGAGTTCATTTTGCGTAATGTGCCACCGGGCGAGTACCACATCTTCGCGCTTCGTGATGTTGACAACGACTACAAGATGGTGCGCACCGAGGACATCGCCTTCCTCGATAAGGTGATAGTGCCCAGCGCCAGCGATTTCACGTCGCAAGACACTATCTTCACCTTCGACCATCGCATCGACACCATCATGACAGCAGTTCACACCGAGTTCAAGCCTAACGACGTGCTGCTGAGCCTCTTTAACGAGAACTTCCGCTCACTATACTTCAGGAAAAACGAGCGCCAAGGCGACAACAAACTCCTCACCCTATTCTCGGCCACGCTGCCCGAGATGCCCACCACACGGGTATTGGAACCAAAAATCTACAACGACGACTGGTATAAGCTCGAGACGCGCGAAGCACAAGACTCGCTGGTATATTGGCTCACCGACTCTACCATGATCAAGGCCGATACCATCAAGCTGGAGATGACCTACATGCACACCGCCGACAACGACTCACTCATGCTCAAGACCGACACCCTCACCTTTGCCAAGCGCCGAAACTCCAGCGAGATAAAGGAGAAGGAAAAGGCCGCCAAAGAGCGTGAGAAACGCGAGAAAGAGCTCTCAAAGCTCGAAGAGAAACTCGCCAAGCAACAACAGGAGGGAAAAGACGTCACCGACCTTGAAGATGAGATCAGAGGACTACGCGAGACACTCAAAGCGAAACCCGTGTTGCTCACCATAACCACCAATAGCGGCTCGGCAGAAATCACCGACTCGCTGTTCATAAAAGCAGAATCACCAATAGGAAATATCGACCCTGGCGGCGTGCATCTCGAAGTAATGAACCCCGACAGCACCTGGCAGGCTGTGCAACTTCCTACCATGGTGCCAAGCAACCAATGGGACATCTATCGATATGTGGCACCCATGACGCTTAAACCTAATAGCGACTACCGCCTCACAATCGACTCACTCGCTGTGACATCGATTTACGGCATCGCCTGCGACACCATTCGCGCCAACTTCAAAGTGAAAGGCGAGGAAGAATATGCCAACCTGCACGTCAACTGCCTAGGTTTTGAGGGCAAAGCTTTCGCTCAGCTGCTCAACAAGCAAGGATCTGTAGTAAGGACTGTTGATGTGCTTGGAAATTATGCCGACTTCTATGACGTGCCACCCGAATCCTACTACGTGATGATGGTTCTTGATGCCAACGGCAACGGACGATGGGATACAGGCAACTACAGCCAGCATCTGCAGCCTGAGGACGTGTTTTATTACCACAACCCTGTCAAACTCAAGAAATTCAGCGACATGACCCTCACATGGAACATCTACGACACGCCCGTCGATAAGCAGAAGCCTGAGGAGATACGCAAATATCACCCCGAGGACCGCGACACCAAGCTGAAGAAAGAAGAAAAGAAAACTAACAACGGAGAAGAGGAAGAAGACGACGAGTTTAACAGCAACGGATTCATGAACAACAACTCCTACAGCGGTGACAAATACCGCGACACAAAACGTGGAGTGATGAAATAGAGCCTGCGCACTATTTCAAAACCACGACTGAAAAACCAAAAAATCTAAACAAGTGGTAAAAAAATTTTTCCAAGTTAATAATTTGTTGTATATTTGCAGGCTGAAACTAAAAAATGTGCTTTTTTCATGCCATTTCGACATGTAAAAAGCACTGATAGCCATTGAATTAAATAAACAAACATAATTAATAATTTTTTGAAATGCAAACTAAAGGTTTTATTTTAACTATTGCTACTGCTTTAGTGTTGATATGCATTTTTTACCTGTCCTTCTCATTTGTTGCCAACAAATATGAGAATCAGGCCGTCGCAGCTGCCATGCAGGCCAACGGCGGTGTGAAAGACGAGGGCAGCCAAAAGTATAAAGATGCCTACAACAACTTCATTAGCAAAATCGAGAAACAAAAAGTGTGGCTCGGATACGACTACAAGCAAGTGCGCGAGAAGCAATTAGGCTTGGGTCTTGACTTGAAGGGTGGTATGAACGTAACCCTCGAGATTAGAGTCCCCAATGTACTTAAATCACTTGCTGGTATCAAGAAAGATGGTCAAGACAAGAACTTCGACAAGGCACTCAAAGAAGTCAACGAAGAGAGCGACAATTTCGTTGCAGAGTTCTGTGAGAAGTATAATGCCACTGGCAGCAACGTCAAGAACCTCTTTGCCAAGAGAGTACAAAAGATTAAAGATAACCCACAAGCTACCGATAAAGATGTGCAGAAATACATCGAGGAAGAAGTTGATAAGATTATCGACAACTCTTACAAGGTACTGCGCACCCGTATCGACCGTTTTGGTGTGATCGCACCAAACATTCAACAGCTGGCTAAGAAGGGTCGCATTTTGCTTGAGCTCCCAGGTATCAAAGATCCTGACCGTGTAATCGGCCTGCTCAAGAAAGCTGCAAACCTCGAGTTCTATGCCACATATAAGTATAGTGCTATTGCACCAAGCCTCAATGAGCTGAGCAACAAATATGCGTCTAGCGCAGCTGCCGACTCTACCGTAGGCAAAAAGAACCTTATGACTATGTTCGGTGGCGCCAGCTCAGAATGGTGCAATGTAGGCTATGTGCTTGCTTCCGACACCGCAGCAGTAAACAAAATCATCAACAGTGAGCTTGCAAGCCAAATCTTGCCAGCCGACCTCAAATTGTGCTGGTCGGTAAAACCCGAAAAGGTTAAGGAAGGCGAACCCGAGAGATTCACTCTCGTAGCACTCAAGACCGACAACGAAGGCAACCCAGCTCTTACTGGTGAGGTTGTGACTAGCGCATCAACTTCCTATGAGAACCTCAAAGGTAGCACCGTAAGCATGACTATGAATGACGAGGGTGCAAAACGTTGGGCACGTGTCACTGCCGACAACATTGGTCAACCAGTAGCCATCGTTCTTGATGACCAAGTTTATTCTGCCCCACGAGTTAACCAAGAGATTACTGGTGGACGCAGCGAGATCACTGGTGACTTCACACCAGAAGAGGCTACCGACCTTTCTAACGTACTCGAGAGTGGTAAGATGGACGCTCAGCCCGAGGTTATCAGCCAGCGAGTGATTGGTCCTTCACTTGGTCAAGAGTCTATCAACAAGGGTCTCACCTCGTTTATCGTGGCTCTCGTGCTGCTGATGATATTCATGGTATGCGTCTATGGCATCAAGGCTGGTACTATCGCCAACTTGGGTCTTATCTTCAACCTCTTCTTCACTGCCGGTATCCTTGCATCATTCCAGACCGTGCTCACCCTGCCAGGTATCGCCGGTATCGTGCTGGCACTTGGTATGGCGGTTGATGCCAACGTGCTTATCTTCGAGCGCATCAAGGAAGAGCTTCGCGCCGGTAAGGGCCTCAAGGCTGCTGTTTCCGACGGTTATGGCAACGCCTTCTCGGCAATCTTCGACTCTAACTTGACCACCATCATCACCATGATCATCTTGGCGTTCCTCGGAACAGGTGCTATCAAGGGTTTTGCCATTACTACTATCGTGGGTATCTGCTGCTCATTCTTCACCGCAGTATATCTCACCCGCATTATCCTGGAGTGGTTCATCAATAAGGGTTGGTATGCTAACATCAGCTTCTCTACCCCATGGACACGCCACTTGATGGAGAACACAAACTTCGACTTCATGGGCAAGCGCAAGTTGAGCACCACCATCGTGGGCATCATCATCCTTGCCGTTATTGCTATGTTCTTCATTCCTGGACGCGGTCTGAACCGTGGTATTGACTTCTCGGGTGGTCGCAACTACATCGTGCAATTTGACCAGCCTGTGAACGTTGAGACTCTCAAGGACCAGATTAAAGACAAATTCCCACAGTCGAGTACTTCTATTATCACTATCAACAACGATAGAACCGTGCGTGTTTCTACCAACTTCAAGAATGGTGAAGGAAACGACACCAAGGCTGTTGATAATGAAATCGAGAAAGTCCTCTACGAAAGCTTCAAGGATTCGTTCAAGAGCAAAATCACTGACAAAGACTTCAGCACCGCCAACGACGCAACTGGTATCATCGATATCGAGCACGTAGGTCCTTCTATCGCTAAGGACATGACTCGCTCGGCTATCTGGGCTGTATTCTTCGCTCTTATCGCTATGGCACTCTACATCCTGCTCCGTTTCCGCAACGTGGCATTCTCGGTAGGCGCCCTCGCAGCTGTAGCATTCACCGCATTCCTCGTGATTGGTGTTTACACCTTGCACGGACTGCTGCCATTTGCTATGGAGATTGACCAGACGTTCATCGCTGCCATCCTTACCGTGATTGGTTATCAGGTGAACGATACCGTGGTTGTATTCGACCGCGTGCGTGAGTATCGCAAACTATATCCAAAGCAAGAGCTGAACCTCACCTTCAACAAGGCGTTGAACAGCACTCTTGCTCGTACGATGATGACCTCAATAACCACATTGCTGGTATTGCTCGTTATCTTCTTCCTGGGTGGTGACTCTATCCGCAGCTTCATCTTCGCTATGATTCTCGGTGTGATCATCGGTACTTGCTCATCACTCTTCATTGCATCGCCAGTGGCTTATGCAATTACCAAAGCCCTTGGCAACCGCAAGGCTTCTAAATAATAAAACTTCTATATAACCGTGAAAAGCCTGGCATCACTACGATGACCAGGCTTTTCTTTTTTGTGCGTTGTGGATAAGGGACGGGTATTACTACCTATGCACCACACTAAACAAAGAAATCCCACAAGCAGTCTTGCTTGCGGGATTTCTTATCGTGGTACCTCCAGGATTCGAACCGGGGACACATGGATTTTCAGTCCATTGCTCTACCACCTGAGCTAAGGCACCATCGTGGTTTTGCGATTTGCGACTGCAAATTTACGGCAAGTTTTTGACATGACCAAACTTTTTGAGCAAAAAAATCAAATTATATTCTAAAAACGCACAAAAATGGAAAAAAACGGATATAAGTCAGCTCTATATAAGAAAATATCTGTACCTTCGCAAGTTGTTTTGCACAAAAACAGCGAGCGGCAAGACTATGGAACAGCTGATGCAATACATATGGCAACACCGACTGTGGCGCGCCGATGATATGGTCACCAACGATGGTCGCCATGTGAGAATCCTCGACCCAGGGTTACTTAACACCGATGCTGGTCCCGACTTCTTCAACGCAAAAGTGGAGATTGACGGACAGAAGTGGGTGGGCAACATCGAGATCCATGTGCGTGCCAGCGACTGGAAACGTCACGGCCACGACAGCGACAGCGCCTACGACAGCGTAATACTGCATGTGGTGGATAAAGATGACGCGCCAGTCTATCGCACCAATGGTGAGCGCATCCCACAACTAGTGCTGCAAGTGTCGCCACTGTTCAACATGAGCTACGACCAGCTCATGAACAGCCACCAGGAGCTGCCGTGTGCCGCCACCATTGCCACAGTGCCGCAGCTTACTATCACAGAATGGATAGAGAGATTGGCGTTTGAGCGGTTGCACAACAAGGTGGAACGAGTGCGCGACATCCTCGAGCTCTATCACGGCAGTTGGGAGGATGTATGCTATGTCACTGTAGCAAGGAACCTGGGTTTTGGCATCAACAACGAGGCCTTTGAACGACTAGCGCGACGCACACCGCTGCGACTGATGCACAAGCACAGCGACTCGCTGCTGCAAGTCGAGGCGCTGCTCTTTGGGCAGGCAGGGTTACTTGACCCATCGGTAACTGGCACCGACGACTACTACCGCCACCTGTGCTCGGAGTATGCCTTTCTCGCTAATAAATTCTCGCTCCGCCCCATGGAGAGCGAGGCGTGGAAGATGTTCCGCATCAGGCCACAAAACTTCCCCTACCGCCGCATAGCGATGCTGGCACACTACATAGAGGGAGGCTTCAACCTGATGAACAAAATCCTCGAAGCTGACGGAGAGAAAGAGCTGCGCAAACTCTTTCAGGTGGAGCTTACAGGCTACTGGAGCAACCATTTCTCCTTTGGCAAGCCCAACGAGCGCCCCACCCTAGCACTGAGCGATAAATCAATAGATATTGTGCTCATCAACACCGTGGCGCCGCTCTACTACGCCTATGGCGAGATTACAGGCAACTACGCCCTCACCGACAAGGCAATAAGTTTGCTCGAGAGTCTTAAACCTGAGAGCAATTCGATAGTCAAAACATTTGTGGCGGCAGGCATCGAGTGCGACAGCGCACTAACCTCGCAGGCTCTCATTGAGCTCCGACGCAGCTACTGCTACGCCCGCAAATGCATCTACTGCAAGATTGGGCATAGACTGCTGAGTGAGAGCGCACATCGATAACACATTAACAAACAATTAATAACTACTATTTTTAAAACTCACAAAAACATGAGAAAACTTCTATTGATGGCAACTATGGCTTGCTTGGGACTGATGAATGCCCACGCCGAAACTGTAGTGCCTCTATCTTATGGCAATTTTGACCAATGGATTACCCGTCACATTAAGGAGTCGGGAGTCATAGGCGGTCAAGAAAAAAAGGTTTTTGAGATTGGACCAAAACAAAACATCAATGGTGCTAAAGCCTATAACAACATGGGAGGCTCGCCATGGGCAACAAGCAACGTCTTTGCCAAGGTGATGGGTATTGTAAAAACCAGTAACGCCGTATTCCCCGACGTACACGGAAACGGATTCTGCGCTAAACTCACAACAATGATCGAGCACTGCAAGGCAGTGGGAGTCATCAACATTGACGTGCTGGTTTCAGGATCTATATTCATGGGACAAATGATTGAGCCTGTGAGCAGCACCAAGAACCCTTACAGCAAGATGAATATGGGTGTGCCGTTCACCAAGAGACCTAAGTTCCTGCAATTTGACTACAAGGTAAATGTACCTTCGGGACAAAGAATTTATTGCCCTGGTTTCGGCAGCAAAAAGAACCTGCCAGGTCAAGACTACGCCGAGGTATTCATCCTCTTGCAACGACGCTGGGAAGACAGCAATGGCAACCTCCACGCAGCACGCGTAGGCACTGGACGTCAGCGCTTTGGCAAGACAGTGAGCAACTGGGTGAACAAGCACCGCATCCCCATCTGGTATGGTGACATCACCAAGCACGCAGGATACCAGTCCTACATGGGACTCATTCCAAAGGACAAGAACTACTATGCCAAGAACAGCAAAGGCAAGTTGGTGCCTGTGATTGAGGAGAAATGGGATGATCCCAACGCCACTCCCACCCACATCGTCGTGATGGCATCCTCGGGCTGCGGCACTGCCTACACTGGCACTCCCGGCATGGCCCTGTGGATTGACAACATCTCGCTCGTTTACTAATCGGCAACGCCGAAAAATAGAGAATAATGAGACAGGTTGGCGTGAGTGCCAACCTGTCTTTTGTCATAAATAACACAAAACTTCGGACGATATAGCACTTGTGGGAGTTGTTCACATATTACACCGTAAAAGCAGTGTAAGAAAATTATATTTTTCTACCAACCTTTAAAGAAAAAGCCGTAACTTTGTAGTCACAAATAAAAAGCACTATGGCAAAGGAAGTGGGTCAGACCCCGATGATGAAACAGTTCTACGAGATGAAGGCGAAGCATCCTGATGCTCTGCTGCTCTATCGTGTGGGCGACTTTTATGAGACTTACGGCAACGACGCTATCGTGGCCAGCGAAATCTTAGGCATCACCCTCACGAGGCGCTCAAATGGCACTGGTGGCAAGAACCTGGAGATGGCAGGCTTTCCGCACCATGCCCTCGACACCTATCTGCCCAAGCTAGTGCGCGCCGGCAAACGTGTCGCCATCTGCGACCAGCTCGAAGACCCTAAGCTCACCAAGAAACTTGTGAAGCGCGGCATCACCGAGCTCGTGACCCCTGGCGTAGTGATGGGCAACACCCTTCTCGACCGCAAGGAGAACAACTTCCTCGCTGCTGTGCACTTTGGCAAGAAAGCAACTGGCGTGGCGTTCCTCGACATCAGCACAGGCGAGTTTCTCGCTGCCGAAGGTTCGGTCGATTATGTTGACAAACTGCTCAGCAATTTTGCTCCAAAAGAGGTGCTAATAGAACGTAGCAACCGCACACGTTTCCAGCAATCGGCATCATCAAAATACCTCACCTTTGAGATGGAGGACTGGATTTTCACCGAGGAATCGGCTACCGACCGCCTGCTCAAGCACTTCGAGACCAAGAACTTGAAAGGTTTTGGTATCCAAAACATGACGTGCGCCATAGTCGCTTCTGGTGCTATACTCCACTACTTAGACCTGACTCAGCACACCCAAATCAAGCACATCACCTCGCTCTCGCGCATCGAGGCCGAGCGATATGTGAGGCTCGACAAGTTCACGGTGCGCAATCTCGAACTAATAGCTCCGATGGCCGACGACGGAAAGAGCCTGCTCAGCGTCATCGACAACACAATATCTCCAATGGGCGCACGCCTGCTTCACCGCTGGATGATGTTCCCGCTCAAGGACGTGAAAGCCATCAACCGCCGCCTCGACGTGGTGGAGCATTTCTTCAAAGACACCGAAGGACGAGAAGTGATCAAGGAGCAGCTTGAGGTAATTGGCGACATTGAACGACTGGTGTCAAAAGTCGCCGTAGCTCGCATTTCACCACGTGAACTGGTACAACTAAAGTGCGCTCTGCAAGCCATTGGACCCATAAAGCACATGTGTGAGCAGAGCAACAGCGAGGTGCTTTACAGCTTTGGCGAACAACTCAACCCCTGCCCACTTATCAGCGACCGCATAGAGCGCGAGCTCAACCCCGACGCGCCTAGCCAGGTGAACCGCGGCAACGTGATACGCAACGGTGTGAGCGACGAACTCGACGAGTTGCGCAACATATCCTCAAGCAGCAAAGACTACTTGATGCAGCTGCAACAACGTGAGAGTGAGCGCACAGGCATACCAAGTTTGAAGATTGCATATAACAATGTGTTTGGTTACTATATCGAGGTGCGCAACACCCACAAGGACAAGGTGCCCGAGGAATGGATTCGCAAGCAGACTCTGGTAAGCGCCGAACGATATATCACTCCTGAACTCAAAGAACTGGAAGAGAAAATCCTCGGGGCCGAGGAGAAAATTCTCACCATCGAAAACCAGCTTTTCAACGAGCTGGTGGTTGCCGTGAGCGACTATATTCCTGCCATCCAGAATGATTCAGCACTGATAGCGCAGCTCGACTGCCTGCTATCGTTCACACGTGTAGCCCTTGAGAACCGATACAACCGCCCCATTGTCGATGATTCCCTAGACATCGACATCACCGAGGGCCGCCACCCAGTAATCGAGAAACAACTGCCTGTGGGAGAGGTGTATGTGCCTAACAGCATACAACTCAGCAACGATGAGCAGCAGGTGATGATTATCACTGGTCCAAACATGGCTGGTAAGTCGGCACTGCTGCGCCAGACTGCCCTTATTGTGCTCATGGCACAGATTGGCTCATTTGTCCCTGCCGAGGCAGCCCGCATAGGCATTGTCGATAAGATTTTCACACGCGTGGGCGCTAGCGACAACATCTCGCTCGGAGAATCAACCTTCATGGTTGAGATGACCGAAGCATCGTCAATCCTCAACAACCTGAGCGAACGAAGCCTCATACTCTTCGACGAGTTGGGACGCGGCACAAGCACCTACGACGGCATCTCAATAGCCTGGTCAATAGTGGAATACATCCACGAAACACAAGCTCGCCCCAAAACGCTATTTGCCACACACTATCACGAGCTCAACGAGATGGAGAAGACCTTCAAGCGCGTGAAGAACTACAACGTGAGTGTGCGCGAGATGAACGGCAAGGTGGTGTTCCTGCGCAAACTCGAACGTGGCGGCAGCGAGCACAGCTTCGGTATTCACGTGGCGAAACTCGCCGGTATGCCCAAGACCATCGTGCACCGCGCCGATGAGGTACTTAAACGCCTGGAGCAGAATAGCAACAACGACTCACTGAGTAAAGACCTTGACGATGTCGCCAACAACCGCAACGGCATGCAGCTGTCGTTCTTCCAGCTCGACGATCCCGTCCTTAGCCAAGTGCGTGACGAAATCCTCAACACCGACATTAACAACCTCACCCCAATGGAAGCTCTAAACAAGCTAAACGACATCAAGGGCATCATCACGGGTAAAAAATCGTGAATCAAAGGTCGAGGATCGGAGATCGGGGCTCACAACTCTGAACAATAAACTATGAGCTATGAACTCTTAACTATGAACTAATAACAACATGCGCAAAGTCTTTATATTTTTTATAATGTGTGTCGCCACAATGGTGGCGATAGCACAGCCTGAACTCGCACAGCAGCAACTGGCAGCAAACCACAATCGTAGCGCCAGCAACCATTATGCTTATCCATATCCTAGTGAGTCACTGCCCAAGCTCACACCAGCACCCGATGGCTATACTCCATTCTTCATCAATCACTATGGTCGCCACGGCAGTCGATGGCTCACCAAGCAGAGCAGCTATGATAACCCAGTTGAGGCTCTCGAGACATTTAAGAAAGAAGGCAATTTGACTAAGCAGGGAGAGATTCTCCTTAACAATCTGCGCAAAGTTGCTATCGAGGCCAAGGGACGAGTAGGTGACCTTAGCGACATTGGCGCAGAACAGCATCAGGGCATAGCTCAGCGAATGTGCGACAACTTTCCCGAGGTGTTTGACGGCGACGCAACTATCGACGCGCGCTCTACGGTGTGGATTCGCTGCATACTCTCGATGGGCAATGAGACCCAAATCTTTAAGTCCTACAACCCTGAACTCAAGATATTTACCGATGCCAGCTACCATGACATGTACTACACGGGATGGGGCTACGGCGAGGACACTCTTGCCAATCCACAACGCAAGGCCATTCGTCACATCAGCGACAGTATTTTTAATGTGAGCATCAACGCCTCGCGTTTCATGAGCCAGATTGTAAGGAACCCCTCGGCAATCAGCGGAAAGTTCAAGAGCGCAAAATTTATGGAGGCCGTATTTGACATCGCAGGTAGCCTGCAGAACCATCACGCTTTCGACGGCATGAACCTGTTCCAATACTTCACCGATGAGGAAATTTTTGAACTGTGGAGAGTGAAAAACATATATTGGTACCTACAATGGGCAAACTCACCACAGGGCGGCAATCGCATGCCATTTATTGAGAGGGCGCTGTTAACCAATATGATAGAGACTGCCGACAATGCTATCGCTCAGGGCAAAAGAGGCGCAACATTGCGTTTTGGTCACGAGACTTGCGTGCTGCCTCTAGCATGCCTGCTGGAGCTCGACAACGTGAATTACTCGTGCAACGACCTCAACACCCTGCACGAGACTTGGCGCAACTACGAGATTTTCCCAATGGGATGCAACATCCAGATGGTGTTCTACCGCAACATCAGCAACGACATACTCGTGAAAGTGTTGCTCAACGAGCACGAAGCCACCCTGCCCTTCCACACCGACATCTTCCCTTACTACCGCTGGAACGATATCAAGCCCTACTATCAGCAGAAACTGAAAACCATCATCAACTGGCCGAAATAGTTCACAGTAAAGAGTCATGAGTTAAGAGTGGAGAATAGAGAGTTTACGTTCCCGATTCACGACCTCCAATCCCCAACCTCAATCCTCAAGAATCCTATACTAAAAAAATCAAAAAACTGACATTTTTTCAGTTTTTTGCTGTATCTTTGTAACCGCTAATGGCGACAAGGAATGCAAACACACACCTATCGCCTTAAAAATCAGACAAATAATGAAAAACAACGACAAAACACAAGATATACAAGAGCAACAGCCCATTAAGCCCACAGTGCTCGATTATAATGGCGTGTGCAAGTTGGCTCCGTTCTTTCAGGGGAAGGAGAAACTGGTCAATAGGCTTTTTCACTGGTTAGCAATTGATAAGACCAACGATTTCCACAAGCGCTACATGCACCTCCCAGGCCCCGATTTCACACACATGATGTTTGAGGAGGAGCTCAAAGCACCTGTTACCATAAGAAACGAACATATCCTCGACAACTTGCCCGACGGGCCATTCATTACTGTGTCGAACCATCCCTACGGAGCACTCGACGGCATGTCGCTCATCGACATTGTGGGACACCACCGCCCCGACTTCAAGGTGATGGTGAACATGATACTAAATAACATTGGCGCCTTGCGGCCCAATTTCATCGCTGTTGACGCTCTCGCTAGCAACGACCCCGCCAAGCGTGCCGTGTCGGTAAAAGGCATCACCGACGCCATGCGTCACGTCAAGCAAGGACATCCACTAGGTTTCTTCCCTGCTGGCGCAGTGTCAAAACTCACATGGGGATTTCGCATTCAGGACCGCGACTGGCAACCATCGGTGATACGCATCATCCAGAAACTAAAAGTGCCAGTAGTTCCCATTTACTTCCACGGCCACAACAGCTGGGTATTCACCGCTTTAGGCATGATTGACTGGCGCTTGCGCACCCTACGCCTCCCCACCGAGGTGTTCAACAAGAAGGGCTATGACTTCCGCGTTTCGGTGGGCGAGATTATCACTCCCGAAGAGCAGGCAAAATATGCCACACCCGAAGAATTAGGAACATTTTTGAAACAACAAACCTACAACTTAAAGAAATGGCAAAAATAACCGACAAAGACATCCGCACCGTGATGCAGCGCTACGGCATCATTGGCTCAGCGCCGGCATTAATAAACGCCGTGAAGCGAGCGCTCATCATTGCACCCATCGACATATCGGTACTCATCAATGGCGAGAACGGCACTGGTAAAGAGTTCTTTCCCAAGATAATACACGACAACAGTCCACGCAAGCACAAGAAATACATTGCCGTGAACTGCGGCGCTATTCCTGCTGGCACAATTTCGAGCGAACTCTTTGGACACGAAAAAGGATCGTTCACCAATGCCGAGAAGGAACATGCCGGTTACTTTGAGGTAGCCAATAATGGCACCATCTTCCTCGATGAGGTCGCCGACCTCACGCTCGATGCGCAAGCACGACTGCTGCGTGTACTCGAGTCGGGAGAATACTTGCGCGTTGGTTCTTCGGAGGTTCGCAAGACCAACGTGCGTGTGGTGGCTGCCACCAACAAAGATCTGCTGCAGATGGTAAATGAGGGCAAGTTTCGTGAGGACCTGTTCTACCGCATCGCAGCCATACGAATCGAGGTGCCACCCTTGCGCGAGCGCGGTGAGGACATCAAGATGCTTGCCACTAAGTTCAGCTACGACTATGCCGAGCAGCACAACCGTCCACCATTGATGTTTGACGAGAGTGCCTACCGCCAACTAATGTCGTTCAGATGGAGCGGCAATGTGCGTGAGTTGCAGAGTTTGGTAAGGGAGATGTCATCGTTTGAGAGCGGCATCGTCACTGGCGACGTGGTGAAGAAATACCTCAACCAGAAGAACCACAGCGGCAACCTGCCAGTGGTCTATGACAAGGCGCAGCACGACTACACTCAAGAACGCGAGCTCATCTTCAAACTCATCATGCAGATGCAGAGCGAGTTGAAAGAACTTAAGGACGCCCTTGCCAACGCCAATATTGCCGCTAAGCAGCAAGGCAGCAAGCTACATCTGAGTTCCAATATCAACGACCTGCAGCGGCAGAGTTCGCAACTGGCATCTACCCATCAAAACGATGACGACATGGTGTGGCAAAACGTCGCTGAGGATTACGACATCGACAACACGACACGCGGCCAGCAGCCACGCCACTCATTCAGCGATATCAAGGCGACTGCCATCGATGTGGAAGAGGACAAAATTAAAACCCTCGAAGACACCGAAAGAGAAGTGATTATCAACGCTATAGAGCGCAATCACGGTCGCCGTCGCCAGACAGCAGAGGAACTTGGCATCAGTGAGCGCACCCTCTACCGCAAGATTAAAGAATATGGTCTCGAATACCGCAACAACCGCAAGTAACACTATGCGCACCACAAGTAAAATACTAATCTCGTTATTGGCAATACTGATTACGCAGTCGTGCATCAGTTATAAGTTCAACGGTGCGGCACTCGACTACAACAAGTACAAGACTGTGTCGTTTGGCAACATTCCCATCCGTGCCGCGCTAGTTTACCCACCTCTGCAACAGTTGTTTCAAAACAAACTGCAAGATGTGGTGACACAGCAGACACGCCTCAACCAGGTTGACAACCCCAACAGCGATCTGCGATTTGAAGGCGAAATCACCAACTACAGCCTTTCACCACAGGCCGTGGGAGAAAATGCTTATGCCACTCGCACACGACTCACCATCAGCGTGAGAATCAAGTATATCGACAACGTTAACGATGCACTGAGCAACGATGTCACCGTCTCGGCCTACCGAGACTTCGACAGCAACCAGCTGCTCATCGACGTGCAAGACCAGCTATGCGAAGAGATTAGCGCCGAACTAGTAGATCTCATCTTCAACCAAACGGTAGGAAACTGGTAATTACTTAATGCACAATCTAGAACCTCTAGATAATCTAGAACCTCTAGAAAATATTAAATATTGGAATTATTTAACGACATAGAGAAGATTCTGAGTGAGGGCAAGACACCTGAGCAGCAGTGGATTGACGAGATGTCTCGCCAATATCCTTATTTCACATTGCCATTGCTCTTGCATCTCAAGCACGGCAGCGATGACGAAGCCATGCAGCGCCTCGCAGTAATGAGTCCCGACCGCAAGGACCTCGCCATAGTAGTGGGTAAAGCCCCCGCCGCCTTTGCACACTTCTACCCCACCGAAGAAGCTTCGCAACCTGACGACGAGGAAGCCATCGACATCTTTCTCAACACATTTGCTGGCGGCAGCAATCAAAAGGAGGTTGACGCCTTGAGCAACGCCATCTTCAACCCCACCCCCGACTATGCCGACATCCTTGCTGCGCAACATGGTGACGACACCACTGGCAGCACCGACAAGGAAGATGAACTCATCGACAGCTTTATCGCTCACTCGCGCCAGCAGGAGCAGGAGGCAATCGCCAGCAACCCACAAGCAGAGCACCACATTGAGCAGGAAGAGGTAGAACAAGTGGCTCACGACTCAGTGGACGAATCTACTCAAAATGATAGCTCTATGCTCAGCGAAAGTCTGGCTAAAATGTACATCGCACGTCATAAATATTCTAAAGCGCTTGAAATTATTGAGAGCATAAATTTGAATTTTCCAGAAAAAAGTATTTACTTTGCAGACCAAATTCGGTTTTTGCGCAAAATTGTGCTTAACGAAAACATTAAAAATAAACTATAACTATTTGATAAAATGACAATTACAATTTTTATTCTTATCTTTTTAGCATCAATTCTGCTCATTGGTGTTGTACTCATTCAGAAGTCAAAAGGTGGCGGTTTGGCCGCTAGCGCTAGCAATTATAACCAATTTATGGGTGTACGCAAGACTACCGACTTTGTCGAGAAAGCTACTTGGGGACTTGCAATCTTCATCTGCGTGCTCAGCATCGCTAGTGCATTTATCGCTAACCGCACTTTAAACACTCAAGGTGACAACAATAACGTGTCTAAAGAATTAAAAGACATGAACTTCACCGACAAGCCTCAAAATGAGAGCGCACCTAACGCATTCCCAACTGGTGCTCCTGCACAGCAAGGTGCTCCCGCTCAAGGTGCAAAATAACAATTGGTGCAAAAGTAAAAAACGTGTGTCATCAAAGGGGAATTCACATCTCTTTTGATGACATTTTTTTACTCAAGAAAGTTTATATCCCGACAAACTGTGCCACAGGTAAACATCGACATCCTCAAGAAGCGATTTGACGCCTATCTGCGCATCGAGAAAGGCCTGTCGCAAAACACCGCAGCAAGCTACTGCCGCGATGTGGAGCACTTGTTGCAGTTTGCCAGCGACAACGGCAAGAGTGCCAGCGACATAACACGCCACGACCTTGAACTTTTCTTGGGTACACTCCACGATCTAGGCATCGCGCCACGCTCCCAGGCTCGCATCATCTCAGGCATCAAAAGCTTCTACAAATTCCTCAAGATGGAAGGCGTCATCGATGTCAACCCCACCCAGCTGCTCCCTGCGCCACGCTTAGGGCGTCACCTACCCGAGGTGCTCACAATCGACGAAATCGACAGCATGATAGCTTGCATCGACCTCTCCAAGCCACAGGGGCAGCGCAACCGCGCCATCATCGAGGTGCTATATGGATGCGGGCTGCGAGTATCAGAACTGGTGGAACTGCGCATGTCTCAAATCTTTGAGCAAGAAGAATATATCACAGTCATCGGCAAAGGCGACAAGCAGCGACTTGTGCCCATCTCGCAGGAGGCTCTAGAGCAGATTAATCTCTATCTGGAGCAGACGCGCAGCAACCAAGTGGCTAAACGTGGTTGTGAGGACATCCTCTTCCTCAACCGACGCGGCAACCGACTCACTCGCGTGATGATTTTCTATATCGTTAAGGAACTGTGTGAGTTGGCAGGCATACGCAAAACGGTGAGTCCCCACACTTTGCGACACTCTTTTGCCACACACCTGCTCGAGGGAGGCGCCAATCTGCGCGCCATCCAGCAGATGCTCGGCCACGAAAGCATCGAGACCACCGAAATCTACCTGCACATCGACCGCTCCACCCTACGCCAAGAAATCCTCACCCACCACCCACGCAATAAAATGCATAATTCATAATACACAATCGCTCTCTAATTTTCACTCCGCAAGAGTGGAAAAAACACAGAGAAACATGTGCTGCGCACATGAAGCATCTAACGAAAAAACTATGAACTCTTAACTATAAACTATGAACTATAAAAAATCTCCTCGCCGTGGACCGGCGACCGATAATGTGGCAAAACTCACCATCAAAGAAGACGGCACGCTACTCACTGCCGCAGCTGCTTTGCTGCCCGACCACAAGCCCACCAAACTCAAGTCCATGCTGCGCCACAACCAGTTGGCAATCAACGGGGTGCCATCCACACAATTTGACCTCCCAGTTAACGCTGGCGACCAGTTGTGGGTCAACTTCGACCGCTCCTTCCAGGTCTTCAACCACCCCCGCATCAAGCTCGTGTATGAAGACAACGACATCATAGTAGTCGATAAAGGCTACGGCGTGCTGTCCACAGCTGCCGGCAAGCCCAGCGACGACACGGTTTATAATATTGTAAAGAAATATGCCCGCGGATTCAGCGACAAGGCCAACGTGTATGTAGTGCACCGCCTCGACCGCGACACCTCAGGACTGATGCTGCTCACACGCACCAAGCAGGCTCGCGACAAACTCATCAGCAACTGGAACAATATGGTCCTCGACCGCAAGTACATCGCCATCGTTGAGGGCAAGGTGGAGCAGAAAGAAGGCACCGTCAAGAGTTTCCTCGCCGAGAACCCCGACACTTTTGGGATGTACTCTACCGACGATAAGAAGCTAGGCCGACTCGCCGTCACTCGCTACCGCGTCATCAAGCAGGGCAGTCGCTTCGCTATGGTGGAGATGGAGATAAAAACTGGACGTAAAAACCAGATCAGGGTGCACATGCACGACTTGGGCAACCCTGTGAGCGGCGACCGCAAATATGGCGGCCATCCCAGTCCCATCAACCGTATTGCTCTTCACGCCACTACCCTCACTATCGTGCACCCCACCACAGGCAAAGCCGTCACCTTTACATCCCCAGCGCCCGAGAATTTCAACACGATGATAAAATAAAAATGAAGAATATAGAAACAAAAAAGTAAAAATCTCATGTGTATTAAGTAAGCGCCTAGTTGACAATTCAAAAGGATAATTACTTGTGCATTGTTTACAAGTATCCTTATCATATTTAAAGGCGTTTAATAAAAAAAATTCATTTTTTCTTTCATTTTTACTTGTTTGTTTGAATTTTTTTTCCTTAATTTGCACAATCTTTCTAGTGAAGCGATAATTTTACGCCCACTAATAAACGACAGAACGACGTGACTAATAAATAATAATTAAACTTTAACCAAAAAAATCATTTTAAAATGAAGAAAATTTTCACTCTTTTTGCAGCTGCTTTGGTAGGCGTATGTGCTTTCGCACAAATGCCAGAGACTTGCCCATCAGAGCTTAGCCTCAAACTTCTCGATGGTAGCGATCCCGCTAAGGCAACAGTAGAAGTTATGGTTGTTAACTCTAGCTTGAACCTTAATGGTTTCAACACTGAGCTTGGTAAGCTTAATGCTAACGGAGAAGATTATGCAGCTGTTGCTTGGAAGAGAGCACAAGGCGCTAACTGGTTTACTGGTAAAGGTTATGCTAATGTAATTTTGGCTCGCCTTGTTGAGAATCCTGACTTTGACTGGGTTACCGATGCTGATCTTGAGGAGATGCTGAGTGACATGGCCGACATTAAGAGCAACAAGAAAGTAACTGAAGAAGGCGATCGTCTCGTTATTATTGAGCTTCTCTCAACCAACGATGTTCGTTTCTTCCCCGTTCTTGAGGAACCAACAGCTGTTGGCTATTTCGCAGTTGACATGTCAGCTCTCGTAGATGCAAAAGATGCTGAGCCCGTTACCTTCGCTGCTCCAGCTATTCCTTCTCGCTACTCGTTCTCTTACACCGGTGGTGTAGAGGGTACTCGCGCTTGGACTCCCGACGCTCCTATTGAGTATGCTTTGACTGTAGAGGATGGTCAAGTTGTTGAGCCAACTATAAGTGCTATCAACACTATCAGCACCGACAAGGCTGTTGACAACCGTATCTTCGACCTCCAGGGCCGCGAGCTCCAGAGCGTTCCCGAGCACGGAATCTACATCCAGAACGGCAAGAAGTATGTTAAGTAATTAACTACTTATGCAAAAAACTAAAAACCACCCAAGATGGGTGGTTTTTTTGTTTAACAGGGGTGCCAAAATGGAATTAACACATCATATCAGGTGCAATGACTCATAATCATTATTATTTTAAAATATCAATTTTGACTTACCTTATATTTTGGGGGACCTGAACTAGGGCCCATGAATTGTGAACCACGAACTATTAAAAAATCACTTTTTTCGTGTTTTTTTAAAAAAAAGTTTGGTCATTAGGAAAACTTTTACTTATTTTGCATTGAATTCTATGCATAGTTGTCATCCGAGAGCTTTAAATGGAACAAATTGTTATAAATTGAAAGACGTGACTTATAAATATTAATTGAATTTTTAACATTAAAATCGATTTGACATGAAGAAAATTTTTACTCTTTTTGTAGCAGGTTTGCTAGGTTTAGGTGCTTTTGCTCAGCCATGCCCATCAAAGATGAAATTGGAACTTAAAGATGCCGCTGATCCTGCAAATGTAACTTTTGAGTTTGTTCTCGCTGAGAACGCAAGCGAGTACCTCAATGGCTGGAATGTGGAATTCACAAAGCCTGAGGGTGCAACCTGGAAGAGAGCTCAAGGTGCCAACTGGGTAACCGCTAAGGGTTATGCTGCTTACATTCTGGAGCGCCTCAACTTGGACGGCCAAACTGCTGCTGACTTTACTAATGATGAGTTAGAGGATATGCTCAGTGACTTCCTCGACAACAAGAGCAATGCTAAGAACAATGGTGCAACTCTTATGTTCATCCAGGTTCTTACTACTAACGAATGCCGTTACTACCCAACCCATGCCGGTGCTGTAGCTATGGGTAAAGTTGACATCTCTGCACTTCCTGATGGAGAATATGAGTTCAAGACTTTGGTAGATGCTGAAGGCGCACCTCTTGCCTCTGGTAGCTCGTTCTCTTACACAGGTGGTCCAGAGGTTCCTGCAGGCGTACACCCTGAGGAAGGCAACTGGATTATGGACGAACCAGTTTCTATGATTCTTAAGAAAGTGGGCGATTCTATCACCCAAATTACTGGCATCACCACCATCGCTGTTGACAAGCCAGTTGACAACCGCATCTTCGACCTCCAGGGCCGCGAGCTCCAGAGCGTTCCCGAGCACGGAATCTACATCCAGAACGGCAAGAAGTATGTTAAGTAATTAACTACTAACGCAAAAAAACAAAACCACCCATCCCAATGGGTGGTTTTTTTATGCCACTGATGTAATGTAGGGACAACACGTGCGTTATCCGAAAAAAACGACAGGAAACGGACAAGGCACACAAAGCAACTTGAGCCACACCAAGACGCAGCGAAAAACCTAATACTAAGAACGAATAACTAAAAACAAAAGAGGTATGTATAATTTAAACTAAAGTACTTATTATTATGAATAAAGCAAAATAATAATTTTATCATTGGTAACCGATAAAAAACACGACAACCCTTGTAATTTACTGATAATTAGTCAGCAACGTCATTTTAGCTCTTGATGGGCTTGGTTTTTTATTTTCGTTGTATTCTTCAGCTCCCCCTCTAAAACAGAGGGGGGCAAGGGGGAGTATGACTGAGTCAATGTGTTGTTTTTCAAACTGTTTTCATACCCCTCAGTCACTTCGTGACAGCTCCCCTATCTTAATGGAGCAGCTATCTCCACTTTTCCAGGACACTAATTATAATTTTATAATAAAATATAATCAACTATTTTTTACATCTTTTTTTCTTTAAAATAGTTTGGAAATAAAAAAAATTTTACTATTTTTGTATTGTTTTCTATTCAATGCATAATTGTATTGATTCAGCACTATCAATTTGAGTGGCGTGACTAATAAATAATTATTTATCTAATTAACATCTAAATCATTTTAAAATGAAAAAATTATTTACACTTTTTGCAGCTGCATTGGTAGGTCTTGCTGCTTTTGCACAGGAACCATGCCCAACTAAGATGGAAATGCAGCTTCAGGATGCATCAGATCCTGCAAATGTATTCTTTGAGTTTGTTATCACTCAGAACAACAGCTTGAACCTCAATGGTTTCAACATGGAGATCACTAAGCCTGATGGTGTAACCTGGAAGAGAGCTCAAGGCGCCAACTGGGTAACCGCTAAGGGTTATGCTTCTTACATCTTAGAGCGCATCAACATCGACGGCGCAACTGCTGCTGACTTCACTAATGATGAGTTAGAGGATATGCTTGGCGACTTCCTCGACAACAAGAGCAATGTAAAGAACGGTAGCGCAAGTGATCCAGGTTCAACTCTTGCTTTCATCCAGATTCTTTCTACCAATGAATGCCGCTTCTATCCTGACCATGCCGGCGCTGTAGGCAAGGCAAAAGTTGACATGTCAGCCCTTGCTGATGGCGAGTATGAGTTCAGAGCAGAGGCTACTCCACCGACTTGCTCGTTCTCTTACACTGGTGGCCCAGAGGGTACTCGCGCTTGGACTAGTGACGAGCCAGTTGTTATGACTCTTAAGAAAGAGGGTGATGTTATTACTCAGATTACTGAAACTCCTCCTGAACCAGTAGTTGAGTACGAAGCATTCTATGTAACTGGTACCTTCAACGAGTGGAGCCAGGATGTTGCTAACATGACTGAGCTCGTTAGTAACGAGGATGGTACTCAATTCTCTGGTGAGCTCGATCTTACCGATGGCGCTGAGTTCAAGGTTGTTTCTCCTCTTGAGGATGGCTTGAAGTGGTTCGGTGGTGCCGACGAGAACCAGATTGGATACTTCGAAATCAACGATGACATGCTCAACCAACCAATTGAGCTAGTTGACGGTTCTAACTTCAAAGTTGTTGGTGATGGCAAATACACCATCACAATTATGCAAGCCACCACTCCTGACGGCAAAGCACTTGCTGAGCCTCTCGTTATGACTGTTACGAAGGAAGAAACTCCAGAACCACCTGTTGTAGAGTACAGCGAGTTCTATGTAGTAGGTACATTCAATGAATGGAGCCAGGAAGATGGTATGGTTCAGCTCGAAGGAAATGAAGAAGGCACTCAGTACATTGGCCAAGTACAGCTTGTGGATGGTGCCGAGTTTAAGGTTATCGCTCCTGTTGAGGATGGCTGGAAGTGGTTCGGTGGTGCTGACGAGAACCAGGTTGGATACTTCGAGATCAACGATGGCGTGCTCAACCAACCAATAGAGCTCGTTGACGGTTCTAACTTCAAGGTTGTTGGTGACGGCAAGTACACCATCACAGTTATGCAACCCACCACTCCTGATGGCAAAGCGCTTGCTGAGCCTCTCGTAATGACAGTTTCGAAGGAAACTACTGGCATCGACTCTATCGCTATCGATAATGTTGACAACCGCATCTTCGATCTCCAGGGCCGCGAGCTCAAGAGCGTTCCCGAGCACGGAATCTACATCCAGAACGGCAAGAAGTATGTTAAGTAATTAACTGCTAATGCAAAAAACTAAAACCACCCATTTTTGGGTGGTTTTTTTGTGTCTGTACATTGCAAAAACAACTGCCCTGCGAAACTTTTTCCACTCTTGCAGAGTGAAAATTAACAACGACTCCAGAGCTTATATTTCCATGTGCAAAGCACATATAGCATAATCATAGTTATTCAAAGAACAGTTGTTCTTCCCAAGTGTGGTAGGCGTCGTCGCCTTTCAGGGTGGTGATATACTCCTTATAGGTGATAAAGCGCGCTCCAAGGCTCTCAAGGTGTGGGGTGTGTATCTGGCAGTCAATGAGCGTGTCACCGTGCTCCTGCATCTGCCGCGCTAGGGCGATAAGCGCCAACTTGCTGGTGTTTGGCTCATGCGAGAACATGCTCTCACCCACAAAGCCTGAGCCACTGGTCACGCCATAGAGGCCGCCCACGAGTTCGTCACCGCGCCACACCTCCACGCTGCGAGCACGTCCCAGCTGGTGGAGTTTGGTATAGGCCGCGATTATGTCATCGCCGAGCCATGCCCCCTCCTGATCTATGCGATTATCTACTGTGCTGCACCCTCTAATCACCTGGTCGAAGGCAGTGTTGAAAGTCACACGGTATTGATGCTTGTTCATCAAAGTGCGCATCGAGTGACTCACATGGATCTCATCAGGAAAAATCACGAAACGCCGCTTGGGGCAGAACCACTGAATCTGTTTATACTTAAAGGCATACCACGGAAAGAAGCCGTGCTCATAGGCAAGCAGCAGCCGCTCCAAACTGAGGTCTCCCCCTATGGCAACCATCCCATAAGGGTCGTTAAAAATAGGCATCTCAGGATGCGGAAACCATATATTATCATCGAGCTCAAAAACCACAAAAAATAAGTGTTAAGTAATAAGTGTTAAGTAGTAAATGTAAGCAGTGAAAAATAAGTGGTAAGTTGTTAGTGAAAGGGGGCGACAATTGTCTTCAACAAAACTGTCTCTAGCGCAAATAATACTTGTCCAACTTGTCTTAAAAATCTATGCAAGGACTATATTGCCGTCACTAAGGGCTATGTGGGCTGTGCCGCCGCGTTTTAGCTTGCCGAAGAGGATTTCGCGCATAAGCCGTGTCTTAAGCTCACGGTGCAACACGCGGTCGAGCTCGCGTGCACCATACTCGGCAGTAAAACCTTCCTTGAGCAACAAAGCCCTTGCCTCTCGATCCACTTTGAGCGTCACCTTCTTGGGAGTGAGCTTCTCTTGCAGCTCGCGCAGTCGCTTGTCGAGAATCATTCCCGCCATTGTCTCATCCATATCGTTGAACACGACGATGCTTGAGAGGCGGTTTATAAACTCGGGCTTAAACGTCTTCTTCACCTGTTTGAGCATGTCGCCGCCACGGCTGCCACGGCTATCAAAGCCCACACTCTGGCCCGCATGTTGCGCGCCAGCGTTGCTAGTCATGATGAGCACCACGTTGCGGAAGTCGGCATGGCGTCCCTTGTTGTCGGTGAGGCGCGCATAGTCCATCACTTGCAGCAATATATTGTATATATCCTCATGAGCCTTCTCTATCTCGTCGAGCAGCAGCACGCAGTTAGGCGTCTTGCGAATGGCATCGGTAAGTAGTCCGCCGTCTTCATAGCCCACATATCCGGCAGGCGAACCGATGAGTTTGGCTACGGTGTGCTTCTCGGTGTATTCGCTCATGTCGAAGCGTACCAGTTCCACTCCCAGTTCCTTTGCCAGAACGCGCGCCACCTCGGTCTTGCCCACGCCAGTGGGTCCCACAAAGAGCAACGATGCCAGTGGCTTGCCGTCGTCGATAAGCCCCGCCTTGGAGAGCTGAACAGCCTCCACCACCTCTCGCACTGCCTGATCTTGACCGTAAATCACGCTCTTGATGCGCTTCTCAAGGGTCTTGAGCTGTGCATTATTGTCTTCTTTCATAGCGGTGGCGTTGATTTTCATCACCTTGAGGAGCACGTCGTCGATAAGCGCCTTATCCACCACCTGACTTTTCTTGGCTGTGGGGTGTATGTGGCGATATGCACCCGCCTCGTCGATGAGGTCGATGGCCTTGTCGGGCAAGAAGCGCCCCATGATGTGCTTGGCACTAGCCCTCACAGCATAGTCGATAGCCACAGGAGCGTAGGTAACATGATGATAGCTCTCATAGCCCTTCTTCAGACCATTGATAATCTCGATGGTCTCATCTACCGATGGCTCAAGGATGTCAATCTGCTGGAAGCGGCGCACAATGCCCTTGCTGCGCGAGAGTTGGCGGTTAAACTCCTCGTAGGTGGTAGAACCTATGAAGCGCAGCTTGCCTTGCTCAAGATAGGGTTTGAGCATGTTGGAGGCGTCCATCGCGCTGTCGCCCGTGGCACCAGCCCCAACTATGCTGTGAATCTCGTCGATATAGACAATGGCGTTGTCGAGACTCGACAAGTGGTCCATCGTCTGCTTTATGCGTTTCTCAAAGTCGCCGCGGTATTGCGTACCAGCAAGCATCGCCGCCATGTCAATTTGATATATTTTAAAACCCTTGAGAGTATCGGGGACGTTGCCGTCTTCAATGCGCTGAGCCAAGCCATAGATTAGCGCCGTCTTACCCACACCAGGCTCACCCACGTGCAACGGGTTGTTCTTGTCCTTGCGGCACAGCACATGGATAGTGCGCTCCAGTTCAGCCTCTCGCCCAATGAGTGGATTATGCTCCTTTAGGTGATCGTTGATGCAGGTGACAAAGTCACCCACGTTGACTTTTTGCGACTCTGGAGCCTCTGGATAACCAAATATGTCATCACCATATTCATCGCCATCAATCAATTCGTCATCGCTCGACGATTCATCTCTAAACGAATCGCGATGAGACTTACTGTCAAGACCCATATAATCAATAGGAGTCAAGCTTTTTTTGGATTTTTTTAATTGCAGGTCCTTCCCCTTAATAGGGAATTTTTCGGTATATTCCTCAACTTTTGAGATGATGACTTGCAAAAAATCGCTGTCTAAGCTAGCATAGTGATTGAGAATGTTGGCAGCCAATGAATCTTTCAAACTCATAGCAGCCCGCAACACATGGGTCACCTCAAGTTCTGGAGCCGATGATGCCTGCATGATGTTCATAGCACCCAAAATCAATGCCTGCAACTGTTCTGACGGGTCAAGCACATAATCCTCATTGCCAGGAACACGTCCTTGTTGCCTGATGTGACTGTCAAGAACCCCCACAACATACTCCACATCAATCGACATCTCACGAAGTGCATCATCCACAGAGTTGAGAGTGACAATAGCACATACCAGATGCTCTGGGGTCAAAAAGGGGTTGCGATACTCTAATGCCTTATCGACAGCAGTGCGCATCGCCACTTGAAGCTGAAAACTATTTATAATTTCTTTTGACATAACATTTTATTTTTTCAAAACATTCCAAAGGAGAGGTCCTCTACACCACGGCTCAGCCGTAGTCCGCCCACTAAAAATAACAGCAAATTAACAAAAAACTCAGAACTATGAACTGTGAACTATGAACTGTGAACTATGAACTGTGAACTGTGAACTATGAACTATGAACTATGAACTGTGAACTATAAACTGTAAACTATTCCGGCTCGTAAGTGATGCGCAGCGGATAGCCTGCTTCACGAGCCATGGATGTGGCTTTTTTTGTCATCGACACTGCCATGTCGTAGCTATAAAGCCCCACCACGCCTTTCCCAGTCTCATGCACGGCAAGCATAATGGCCGTAGCCTCACTCTGAGACTTGAAAAACACCTCGATAAGCACCTTCACAACAAATTCCATCGTTGTGAAGTCATCGTTATGAAATATCACCCTGTAGTGCTTAGGAAATTTGGTGAATATCCTCTCCCGCTCTCTAACCGAGCCCTGTTGTTTTGCCATTTTATTTTTTACTTAAGCGTTTCAATATTGCAAAGTTAGTAATAAACGAGCAAAATATGTGCCAAAATAACCACTATTATCAAATTATTTCTTACCTTTGCACCGCAAAATGCTGCAACACTATTGCAACGCATAATTTTGCGGCTGCTCTGATAGTTCAACGGATAGAACGTGGGTTTCCTAAACCTAAAATCTGGGTTCGATTCCCAGTCGGAGTACAAAGGCAAAAAGTGCCCCAAGAAAATCTTGGAGCACTTTTGTTATTTTCGGAAATTACTGCCTTGTCTCTAGATTAATTCTTTGGTGCCACATAGTTCATGTGAACTTTCTCAAGGCTAATGTTATCATCCTTGTCAATTCTCACGCGCACGAGATAGTCGCCTGGGTTGGGACTGTTGCGCTCGCTCATTGAGTCGAGGGTCAGGAAGTAAACCCCATTAAACACCTGCTCATCCCACTTGTGCACATGTCCGCAGAACACAATCGACGCATTCCACTTGTCAAACTGCTTGAGCAGGAAGTAGGCCTCCTCACGGGGGAAGGTTGAGGCAAACTGCATGTTCTGTGGCAGGAAGATGTTGGTGTGACCAAAGATGAATGTGTGGCGATAATTCGAACTATAATCTCCATCAAGCACACCTTGCTCAATAAGGTCAACCTGGAGTTTTCCCATTGTGCCGCTGGCCGTGTCAAGGAAAATGAAATGGTCGAATATTGGGTCATCATCCTCGTCCTTTCCAACAAATACATCAAACTCATAGAACGATGAGCCAAAGATATTGCTCCACAGAGCCCAGCCGTTATGAGTGAGATCATGATTGCCCACCACTGGAAAGAATGGGAACAAGATCTCTTCATAATTCTTAGGAATGGGATCTTTGGCACCCTTGCGGTAGAACTCTCTTGTATCTTCATCAAACTCGTAATACTTATCCACATATTTTGCTTTGGCGTCATTAATGCAATTTTGAAGATTGATGTAGTAATCGGGTTTAGTATCGGCGATGTCGCCCAAGTGGCATATCAACAGGTCATTATTGTCAAGACCTATCTGGAACATCTCGTTCATGCGTCCCAAGTCGGTGGTGACGTGACTGTCGGCTCCAACGAGAAACGAATATCCATTCTCGGTAAAATCTTCCAGATCGTAGTCGAACTTCTGCTCAAAATTGTTCTCTTGAAAATATTTGTAAGACATCTCCACACGGTCCTCAACAGCAGTATTACCCATGAGCACGCCCTGGGGACTGACTTTCTCGCACGAGGTGTTGAGCATTGCTACAGCAGCCAATGCTGCGATAAATATATATTTTGTTTTCATTGTCGTTACCATTTATATTTTAAACCTACTTTTACTGAACCCTCATATTTACTTGCCAACTGGCTCATAGAACCTGCCGGACGAATGTTGAACTCTCCAAAGAGATTCCAACGCTGCTTAATTCGAGCGTACCAACGGACACCCCAGTTGATATTCCAGTTCTCATAGTAGAAATCATCGTAGTTGCGGAAGAAGAGTCCCAAGTTCCAAGGGTTGTTGCGGTGACGGATGTTCACACCGAAACCAAATGTGAGCAGTGGTGTCTCGGTATAGCCCCATCCTACGCCCCACATGTGGCTGTGATAGTGCACAAACGTTTCACCAAGTCGCAAATCGACATAGGCGCTCTCCCAAGTTGCCGAGATGTTATAGGCCATCTCATGAAATCCGAATTTGTGATATCGGCTATACATGATTTTTCCATCAAAGGAGATATTTCCCCATTTAATGGGCAAACGATATCCTCCTTGCACGTCGATTGAGAAATGTTGTTTTCCAAACTGCATTTGGGCATCGCCGCCCACATGCCAGCGTGGAGTTAAGTGACGCGTGTAGGAAACCGCAAGGCCTCCAAATTTATCGGTGACAACGTTGTTGCCTCCCATCACATAGCCCGACATTTCGTTCTTGTGCTCGCCGTCAAATGTCTTATAAGGGATGTAGCTGTTGGTTTGCTGAGCAAATCCCGAGACAAATGCTGTGGCCAAAAATGCTAATGTAATAATTTTTTTCATATATCATTAATTTATAATTTGTTTAAAACGAAACACATAGTGCTCCACCCAGCACCCATTGGTGCAGATTTTTCCTCACACTCGACTCTACCGGCTTGGTAATGTCCCAGTTAAAGAATACATTCATTTCCTCTACGGTATCGGGCGACAGTCCTTGCATCACCCCGAAGGGGTTATAGGAGGCAGTGAAGGTCTTGCGGCTGAAGTCATAGTCGCAGAACACACGCCACGAGAAGGAGTTTTTGTGAGCATAGGTAAGAGAAATGCCGGTGCCAAATTTAAATGAATTGGTAGCCGATACATTGATATAGTCCCAAGTGTAATCAGTAATACTCTCACTCAACGTGAACATTGGCGCGTCGTCATCATCAATCCACTCATCATTGAAAAGCAGCTGATTGCCCGAATAGTTGGCTTTGATTTCGATATCATCCATTATGCTGCGGCCAAAAAGAAGCTTAGAACCCAGCGCAAAACGCGACGAGAATGGCAAACTGAAATACACACCTGCATCGGCAGCAAACTCGTTAATGTGGTCGCTCTCGATAGTCAAAGATATTTTCTGGATTGAATTCTCAAGCAATGGATCGTTAAGAAACTCCTGGACACCCTGCTCCTCGCTTAAAGCAAAGGCGCTCCACCCATTGATAGGAGTGGCTTTCACACGCAGACGACCGCCAACACCAATGTAGGGATTGAAGAAATAGGCGCCTTCAACACCTACTGCCGTAGCCGAACGGAATTTGAGCTGCAACGGTTGGTTGCTACCGATAGGTTCGCCATCAGAAAGCTCGCTTGGAATGTCGAAATCAAACGCAGGCAGCGACAAGTTCTTGTTGCCCAAGCCTATACCCATAGAGATAGCGAAGAACGACGGATTGGCGCGCAGGTCGGGATATATACTCATGTCACCTCGCTGCAATCCTCGTTGCTTGAACAGCAGGTCCATCAGGCCGTAGCCCAGTTCCACCGACAAGATGCCGATGCCGGCACCCGATAACACGTCGCTAATCCAGTGACGGTTGTTGAGCACACGCATCACACCGGTTGCGGTGGCAAGAGTGTAGGCCCCTACCGAGTACCACGGCGAACGTGTCAATCCATATTCCTTGTGAAGAATAGTGGCAGCGAGAAATGCTGTGGCGGTGTGTCCACTGGGCCATGAGTTGCGTGTGGAACCGTCGGGGCGCATCTCGCTAGAGGTGTATTTTATGCCGTTAACCAAGCCCGCCATTATGGCTGCCGATGCTGCCGACGAGGCCCAGAACCTAGGCCAGTCGCTGCGGCTCTCCACACCACCTATCTTCATGCCTATGGTCAGAGCCAACGGCAGATATTGCGTGTAATTGTCGATCTCGCTGTGGAAATTATACTTGATGAGTCGAATCTTGGTGTTAGGGTTGTTATAGTCTTGCCTGAAAGCCGTCTTCTCGGCCTTAGCGATAAGGCCTGCAGCAAAGACAGGAATTCCCACCCACGTCTGGTCATCAAGAAACTTGTAGGGTTTCACGTCAGGGTTGGTGCGACTTTTGATGAAGTTGAAGTCGGGTGCCTTGGGTGGCTCATAGGGTTTCAACTCAGGTGCCACGAGAGGTGACTCTGGCATCACAAGAGGTGTCTCGCTAGCCAATGCTATAGGCGCATCGTTGGCAGCCACATCGCTCTCCATTAAAAGCGCCGCAGTATCAGTAACGAGAGCATCAACGCCCTTCGCCACAGCTTGTTGAGACCCCATAACACTGGCAAGTGCCAGCATTGTCAGCAATATTTTTCTCATTAAAGTTTTACTCTATAATTGTATTTTCATTAGTGAAATGTAACTCAGTTCTGTCGTTGAGCATAATGGTTACATCACCGTTCTTTTTCTCGCGTCCCATAAACAGCACCACACGGCCAGGATAGTTCTTGCTCAAGTACATCTGAATCATGCCATTCACCATTTTCATTGGCACCTTGCTGCTGCGACAATCAACAACCATCCAGTGACCGTCTTTGTCAAATTCGAGTGTAGCACCATTGTCAAGCAAAACGCTAGTGCGGTTTTTCATGTCTTTTGACTTATTCTTCTCGGCTTTCACCACACTATTCTCTGGAAAATAGGATTTTACCGTCCTCTGCGCAAGGTCAGGAACTTTATTAAATGGTATCTCAACAATTTTATCATCGGCGACAGCAACTCCTGCCACCAGCATAACTGCTATTAATGCCAAAAATATTTTTCTCATAATATTGTGTTTTTAAAGGGTTAAAAAATCATCATTCAGGATTTGCCACATCCTTTGTGGCACTGCCATCGGTAGGTGCCTGGCCATCAACAACAGGCTCAGCTTTGGCTTCAGGAGCATGTGCAGCATTGTAGCGAGCGTTGAGTCCCTCGGCTACCTCGTCGGTAACATCCCACTTGGGGTTGATAAACATGGCGGCCTCTTTGCGCAACACGGCATCAAGGTCGTTCTTTATAGCGTAATCAGCAAGGAAGAGGTCTATTTCGTTGGCAAGTCTCATTTGCTCGGTGTTGAGCTGCGCCTCCATAGTCTTTTGCATAGCCTCCATGTCCTTCTGAGCTTTATCTTGCATCTGCTCAAGCTTCTTCTGATCGGCCTCAAAAGCCTTTTGAGTCTTATACAAGTTTTTCTGATACTTATTCTGCACCTGGTTATAGAATGTCTCTATCTCCTTGCGCTTCTTCTGCTCAGCTTGCTGAAACTCGTTCTTGAGTTTATTTTGCAACTGCACATACTGCTGCGCCACCACATATTGCTGGTATAGTCTATCCTCATCTATATACCTAATAGTAAAGGGTTTTGTGGCAACATCTTGTGCTGCCAAGCTCATTGCAACCATCGCAAATGCTATCAAAAATAACTTTTTCATTTCAAATTTTGTTCGTTTAGTATTACCAATTATAGTGAATGCTCTCATAAAAGTGTGCAAATTTCCATAAAAAAATTGAAAATTGCAAGAACCGACTGAAATTTATGACACATATTATGAGTAGTAAAACTCATACACAGCTACTTGGGTTTCCTGAATTCTGCATTAAACAAAGCTCTGCCCAATTCTGCATCATGCATTGTGCATTATGCATTGATCAAACTGGTTTCCAAAGGAATAGCTTGTCGCTGGGGCGTATCTTCTCATCGGTCTTAATAGAGAATCGCTCGCCTTTGACAGTCTTCTCAACCGGCTTAAGGTCAACGCGTATCTCCTCTACTGTCATGGGCAGCGCACCAGTGGTGGGACCTGTAATAATTATCTCGTCGCCCACATGAAGCTCGCCAGCCTCCATCAGGAACTCGGCGACGCCAATTTTGGAGAAATAGCGCACACCCTTGGCAGCATACACCTTGACATGTGTGGCGCTGGAGCCATACTTCGAAGTCCACTCTCCTAACCTCTGTCCCAAGTAGTAGCCATCCCAGAATCCGCGGTTAAAAACACGCGCTAGCCTCTCGTTCCATTGCTCGATGCGCTCCTCGCAGTAGGTACCATCAACGATGGCGTTTAGAGCCTCGTTGTAGCAGCGTGCCACAGTGCGCACATATTCTGGACCTCGCGCCCTGCCCTCAATCTTGAAAACACGCACTCCTGCGTTCACCATCTTATTGAGGAAATGGATGGTCTTTAGGTCTTTAGGCGACATTATGTATTTGTTGTCGATGGTGAGTTCGTCGCCCGTGTCGCGGTCGGTGACCACATAGCTGCGACGGCAAATCTGGCGACATGCGCCTCGGTTGGCACTAGAGTTGGCCTCGTGCAGACTCATGTAGCACTTGCCGCTCACCGCCATGCACAAAGCGCCATGGCAGAACATCTCGAGGCGCACCGGCTCGCCATGCGGACCGCGCACGTCGCTAGCGGTAATAGTCTCGTGGATGCGAGCCACCTGGTCGAGGTTGAGTTCGCGGGCGAGCACCATCACATCGGCATATTGCGCATAGTAGCGCACCGCCTCGCTGTTGCTCACATTCACCTGGGTGGAAATGTGCACTTCTACCCCAATACTGCGAGCATAGAGAATGGTCGCCATATCGCTAGCGATGATGGCACTGATATGGGCATCGCGCGCCGCATCCACTATGCGGTGCATATAGTCGATGTCCTCGTCATAGATGATAGTGTTTACTGTGAGATAAGTTTTGATGCCACGCTCAGCGCACCACTGCGCTATAGTGTGCAGGTCGTCGATAGAGAAGTTCACGCTCGACTTAGAGCGCATATTCAAATTCTCAATGCCAAAATAAATAGCATCGGCACCACCCTGCTGCGCCGCCACCAGCGATTCCCACGACCCCACAGGGGCCATTAATTCAAAAGCGCTTCTTTCGTTTATCGTTATTCGTTTATCGTTTATCGAAGTCGTTGTTGAGATTTTAGGCACTTCAATCTCCTTTTTTGTATCCATTTTTATTATTTCGCTTTAAAATTGATAATAAGGATTAAATATCTAAGTTAATTTGTTTATCATTGAGCGACGATATCCACTCAACATCATACCAATGCGAACTCCCATTGTCTTAAAACGAGAGAAATCATCTTCATTAATATATTCCAGTCTTTTCCCTATATTTAGCTGACATATAACTTCAGCCAAAGAACCCATTGCTATTTCATTGAAATGTAACTTCTCCTTTATTGAAGTTCTTCCTGTTCCTTCTGCAATATTTGAAGGAATAGATATTGCTGCTCTTTTGATTTGAGAAGTCAAGGCATACTTTTCATTCTCTGGAAATTGTTTAAGTAACTTATATACCTCAGTAACAAAATCCATAGACAAGTTCCACATCTCAAGTTGTTCAAAAGAAAATAGAGCAAAATCCATAATCAACAATATATCAAACTGATTTATAGAAATATGCGAAAGTATCCTTTTCAGAATGCTCTCGCTTTAGAGTAATAAAATCAAACTTAACATAAGAAATACTATTATATCTCTATGTTATTGATTGTGATACGCCTGATTAATCACTGTTTTCGATAAACGATAAACGACAAACGATAAACGAATATCATTCTGCCTCCTTCACCAGGAATATCTCCGTTGGGAAGTGGTCGCTGTAGCCGTTGAGGAAGACGCCGCTGCTATAGGTGCGGAGGGGGTAGCCCTTGCGGTCGCCTTCTTGAGTCTTCAGGAAGTCGCGGTTGAGAGCTTCGGCACGCAAGAATGTGAGGCGTGGCTTGTCCTTGCTATTTCTATATCTAGTGAAATATCCACTGCACATAATCTGGTCGAAGAGGTTCCACTGACCTTTATAAGCTAATGTTCCCACACCCTTGGCAAGCACATTCCAGAAGGGGTTGAACATCTCGCCAGGACCATTCACGTCTTCAATATTGCGCTTTCCGCCTACCGACTCGGCACATGCCTTGTCCATTGGGTCGTCGTTGAGGTCACCCATAAAGATGATGCCAATGTTGTCGCCATGCACATTCACCAGTGAGTCAATAGTGCGGCGGCACATGTAGCCCGCAGCCTCACGCTTGGGACTCGATGCCTCCTGGCCACCAAGTCGCGAAGGCCAGTGGTTAACCATCACAGCAACTGTGTCGCCAGCAAGCAAGCCAACCACACAAATCTGGTCACGGGTGCGGAAGTTCTCGTTCCATTCATATTCCAGTTTGCGAGCAGGATCGGCAGCAGCTGCGGCACGCTCAAAGTCCTCCTCGCTCAAGCGCTGGTTTGTAACGTTAAGTACACGGAAATAGCGTGGATTATACAGCACTCCCACATCCACGCCACGACGGTCGGGACTATCGTGGTAAGGAGCTATCTGAAGTCGCCAATTACGTATTTGTGGGTCTCTAACGAGATCTTGCAGCACTGTTACATTCTCAATCTCACTCACACCGATGATAGCTGGCCCATAAGGAGTGTTATCGGTCTTCATCTGGGAAATAGCATAAGCCATTCTATCTATTTTCATCCAATACTTGCGGCCATCCCACTGACGAGCGCCGTTAGGCGAGAACTCCAAGTCGTAGGTGCCATTAGAGTTGATGGTGTCAAACAAGTTCTCGAGGTTGTAAAACATTACGCCATACACTTTGTAACGCTTTTCTTGCTGCACATTGTCTTGTGCATTCATCGCTGGTAATAAAACCATTGCCACCAATGCGGCGAATAATAACTTCTTCATAGATTTATCTGTTTTATGTTTATATTTCGGCAAATTATCAATTAATTTCCAAAAATACTAATTTTTCTTGAAACAACACCCTTTTTAGATGAAAAAAGTAAAAAAAAAGAAAGTTGTAAGAGAATAAATAAAATACAAAAATGCAATTAATTGAAGTTTGTGATGCCAAATTTGGTCATTATCAGAAAAAATAGTAACTTGCACAACTTTTCAGAATACAAAATTGACATTAACATCAAAAACTTTATAACTATGGTAAAACGAATTTATTTACTCTCAATGATGATGTGCCTCGCTCTAGGCGCCATGGCTGCGACCGAGACCAGAACCGCAACCTTCGACTTCAGTTCGCCTGAGGCACTAACACAACTGGGACTGCCCACGCCCACTAGCAGTAATCCCACCTATCTTCAGAACAATATCACAGTGGGCGATATCACATTTGTCCCTGGCAGTAGTGCACCACGCTCAACATTCTATCAGAATCAATACACTTTCTACACTACTAGCGGCAACACATTCTCGTTCCAAGCAGGCAGTGGAGCGACCATCAAGCGTGTCGATTTCGACGGTTTCTACACCCAGCAGCGCTTTACAGCATCTCCTGCCGGTTTCGACTCAGGTAACTCCTATTGGAGCGGCTCTACCAGCAAGGTAACCTTTACGGGCACTGGCGGCAACTCCTTGTTCTCGATGACTGTGACCTACGAGGTGGAAGTGTCAAACTATAACCCTTGTGACGTGAACCGCGACGGAGAAGTGACAGTGGCGGATATTACTGCCTTGTATAACAATCTGCTCAACAACGACATGACCTTCTTTGACTCATGCGACGTTAACGGCGACGGCGAAATCACCAGCGCTGACATTACCATGATTTACAACTACCTACTCTCGGGCGCACAACCACCCACAGTGCCCATGCCCACCTTCAGCCATCCCTCGGGCACGGTGTTTAACACACCAACTGAAGTGACGGTTACAGGTCCTGCCAATAGTCGAGTATATATCACTACCGATGGCAGCACTCCAAGCACTACACACTATCATGACAACGCATATGGCTCAATCACTGTGATGGTAGGCTTCAATATGACCCTCAAGGCTATTGCCGTAGTCGATGGTCAGTCAAGTGCCGTGGCAACAGCGGAGTATTCACTTGTTGAAGTGCCAGGCCCCACCTTCAACCCACCTTCAGGAACAGTGTTCCAAGGCTCTGGTTCGGTGACAATCACTGGCCCTTACGGCAGTATGATTTACTTCACACTCGACGGAACGACTCCCACCACAAGCCACTATTACACTCACGGAAACTCGCCCTACACTATCGAGGAACTCGAAGTTGGAACTACAACCATCAAGGCTATAGCTGTCCTTAACGGAGTGGCAAGTCCAGTGATGACAGCCGTTTACACCGTGGAAGAAGTTACTAACAACAATATCAATGCCAACTGGCAAGAGACGGCCTTCAATATCCCCGAATCTGGCATTAAACCCACCACTTCTAGTGCCACTTACAACCAGGCTTGGCGCATTGAATACCCACACATCAACACAAGCTCTAACTATATGGTTGTGGTACATGCTACAAACCCCTTAGGCATTTCGATGTCGCTGGAGCTTGACAAGAGCCAGCGTGCCAACCATTGGACATGCTACACCATGCACAGTGGTCTTCCCAACAACAACGTGGGCCGTGTGACCAGCACTTTCCACCCCGACGAATGCGTTCCTACTGCCTATCAAGTAGCTCACAACGAGTACACAACAGGCAAATATACCACTAGCTGCACCAACCTTGACGGCAGCAACATGACCCTCTTTGCCCGCGGCCATATCTGCGCGTCGGAAGATCGCCAGACTACTGAGGACCAGAATTATGACACATTCACCACCAGCAACATCCATCCACAGTATCAAGCCCACAATGCTGGCCTGTGGCAACGCATGGAGAGCAAGGTTCAGAACTGGGGTTACAACAACAACTTCCGCGATACACTCTACATCTGTAAGGGCGCCACAATTGGCAACGTAGTTCTCAACGGCACAACCACTTCTGGCACAATTCCTAAATCGGAGGTATCAAACTTGTTTGGTGTTAACATCACTGGCACCCTCACCATTCCTCGCTACTGGTATATGGCAGTATTGCGACTGAAAAACGGTCAATACCAGGCAATGGCCTATTGGACCGAGCAAATCAATAGTTCGTGCAGTTCAACCACCTTGCAAAGCTGCATGATAACCATCGACGAGTTGGAGCAGAGGACAGGAATTGACTTCTTCTGCAACCTGCCCGACGACATTGAGGAACAAGTGGAAGCTACGCTCAACACCAGCATCTGGCAGTAGCTAACAAAAGATATTAAAATTAATAAATTTCAAAGTGCGAAGTGCATTGATGCTTCGCACTTTTTTTCGTCATTATTATTTACTATATAACAAAAATTAAAATTTATATAAATGCACATTTAATATAAAGTTTTCCAAAAAAATTTTTATCATACTGAATATCAAATATTTGATTTTTCTGCAAAACCAAAAAGTTTTCCAAAATGAAAATTTGTTGATAATTTTTTAAAAAAAATTTTGCCATTTATATAACCTTTTGTAGTTTTGCAGTGCAATTAAAAAGAGACTATTAAAGCCCGAGAAATTGGGCTTTTTTATACGCATCGACTATTGCATATTAACTTATACCTTATTTATATTATACACCTCTCTAATAGAATATATGATACAGACAGTAGTAAAACGTGACGGACGAGTTGTTGGATACAACGAAGAAAAAATCAAGGCAGCAATACGCAAGGCCATGCTGGCGACCGAAGCGGGCGACGATGAGGCTCTGATTCAGCGCATCGCCGACCACATTGGCGCACGCGGCAAGGAGCAAATGAGCGTGGAAGGCATCCAAGATATGGTGGAGTTCGAATTGATGAAGAGCCCACGCAAGGAAGTGGCAAAGTGCTACATCAACTATCGCCACAAACGCAGTGTAGCCCGCAAGGCTAAAACCCGCGACATGTTCCTTGAAATCATCAATGCCAAGCACAACGATATCACTCGCGAGAATGCCAACATGAACGCCGAGTCGCCCGCTGGAATGATGATGAAATTTGCCAGCGAGACAACAAAGCCATTCGTTGACGACTATCTGCTTAGCGACGAGGCCCGCGAAGCTGTTCAGTCTAACTTTCTACACATCCACGACAAGGACTACTACCCTACCAAGAGTCTAACTTGCGTGCAGCACCCGCTTGACAAAATATTGAATGGCGGTTTCTGGGCAGGTCATGGCGAGTCTCGCCCAGCAAAGCGCATTGAGACTGCCAGCGTGCTGGCATGCATCTCGATGGAGACCGCTCAAAACGAGATGCACGGCGGACAAGCAATTCCCGCCTTCGACTTCTATCTGGCACCCTTCGTTCGCAAAGCCTTCATCGAGGAGATTAAAATTCTTGAGGACATCAACGGTGAAGACTACAAAGACATGTATGAGCAGAAAATTGACGATTACATCATCCGCCCTCTAGATGGTCTCAAGGGCCGCGAGCGTGCTCTGCAACACGCCATCAACCGCACCGCCAACCGCGTGCACCAGTCGATGGAGGCGTTCATCCACAATATGAACACCATCCACAGTCGTGGAGGCAACCAGGTGGTGTTCAGCTCCATCAACTATGGTACCGACACCAGCGCCGAAGGCCGCTGCATCATCCGCGAACTGCTTCACTCCACATGGGAAGGCGTGGGTAACGGTTCTACCGCCATCTTCCCCATCCAAATTTGGAAAAAGAAAAGCGGTGTAAGCTATCTGCCAGAAGACCCCAACTACGACCTCTACAAACTTGCATGCAAAGTCACTGCCCGCCGCTTCTTCCCCAACTTCGTGAACCTTGACGCAACCTACAACTACCATGAGAAGTGGGACATCAACGACCCCGAGCGCTACAAATATGAGGTAGCTACAATGGGATGCCGCACTCGCGTGTTTGAGAACCGCTTTGGCCCTAAAACGAGTATTGGCCGCGGCAACATCTCATTCTCTACTATCAACATCGTGCGCCTTGCTATCGAGTGTATGAAAATTGAAGACCAGCAGGAGCGCATCAAGGAGTTCTTCCACAAGCTCGACAACGTGCTCGACATCACTGCACGCCAGCTCGACGACCGCTTCAACTTCCAGAAGACCGCTATGGCTAAGCAGTTCCCGCTGCTGATGACACAACTGTGGAATGGTTGCGAGAACCTTAAGCCCAACGAGACCATCGAGAGCGTAATCAACCAGGGCACTCTGGGCATTGGTTTCATTGGCCTTGCCGAGTGCCTTATCGCCCTCACAGGCAAGCACCATGGCGAGAGCAAGGAGAGTCAAGAACTCGGCTTGAAGATTATTGGTCACATGCGTGAGCGCATCAACGAGTTCTGCCAGCAGTACAAGCACAACTACAGCGTGCTCGCCACACCAGCCGAGGGTCTTGCAGGCAAGTTCACACGTCGCGACCGCAAAGACTTCGGTGAAATTCCAGGTGTCACCGACAAGATTTACTACACCAACAGTAACCATGTGCCTGTTTATTACAAGTGCAGCCCCAAGCACAAAGCCGAAGTTGAGGCGCCCTATCATGCACTCACTGGCGGCGGCCACATCTTCTATGTGGAGATTGACGGCGACGCCACCCACAACCCACAGGCAATCATGGACATCGTGGACCTGATGCACAAGTACAACATCGGGTACGGGTCGGTGAACCACAACCGCAACCGCTGCATGGACTGCGGCTACGAGGATGCCAGCGAGGATCTGCATGAGTGTCCAGAGTGTCACGGACACAACATCGACAAGCTGCAGCGCATCACGGGATACCTTGTGGGAACTACCGACCGATGGAACAGCGGCAAGCTGGCCGAACTCCACGACCGCGTGGTACATAAGTAGTTCATAGTTATGAGTTATGAGTTCATAGTTATGAGTTTTAGCTATTACTAGTTATTCCTATTCTGTCACTTATGGACAAGTTGCGTGTTTTACATATTGTGGAAGGCACAAGCGTGGATGGACCAGGCTTGCGCACTTCCATTTACCTTGCCGGATGCCGCCATCACTGCCCTGGATGCCATAACCCAGAGTCGTGGAACATGGGCGGCGGTGAGGAGCGATCGCTAGACGAACTGATGGAGGTCATCGCCTACAACGAGGCTCCTGTCACGTTCTCTGGTGGCGACCCGCTAGCACAGCCCGAGCCACTTGCCCACCTTATCAACCGCATCAAGAATGAGTTAGGCTACAACGTGTGGTGCTACACTGGCTACACCTGGGAGCAGGTGAAGCAGCAACCAAAACTCATGGAAGCCGTAAAGCAACTCGATGTGCTAGTTGATAGTCCCTTTGTGCAGGCTCAGCGCGACACTCATCTGCGCTTCCGTGGAAGCGGCAACCAACGCTTAATTGACGTGAAGGCCACCCTTTCCAAGGGAGAGATAGTAAAGTGGAAAGACTAGCATCCAAGATTGAATAGGAGTTATCACAGGTCACACAAAAACCCCTCTGCCATCGAGGCAGAGGGGTTTTGTATAGAATATTAATCAAAAAATACTAGATTAATTTGGTTCCCACATGATGTTCCAGATTGCGACGCGGTCTTTGTTGCTTGTGCTGTTAGACACACCATCGGACCGGATTTCAATCATCACATCGCAGTTGATATTAAGCTCTTGACTGAAGTCATAGGCCGTGAGCTTGACAGCATCAGGCTTATTGATTCTTATCGTCTTACCTGGCATCTCAATAGGATCGCCTGAAGTCATGTCCCAGAAATTAACAGTGAATGATACACCTGGATCGGTGAGCACATAGCCATAGCTGAACGACAGTGTCTTGATTCCACCCTTAATAACTGGAGAGTAAAGAGCTCCCATTGGGCGACCTTGAGGACTATCCAATTTACCATTCAGGTGAACTGCGTAAGCCCAATTGTCACTACCGTCGGCCTTCTTGCCAATCATAGAATAGATGGGAGCTGCATCGGTAGGACCGCCCTTGAGCAGGCCAGCATTATAAGCCACCCACCCCTTGGTAGAGTGCAACTCGCCAAAAGAGGTCTGTGAGGTTGGAGTTCCATCGTTCATAGTCTCGAAGTCGTCGATGGTCTGAAGCAATGCCTTGCCGCCAAACTTGAAGTTGTCGAGCTGCCAAGTGGTATAGTTGGCCTGTTGCTCTGATGTGTAACGGAATCCAATGCAATAGGTTCCATCAAACTCGCTCAAGTCAATTATTCCAGAGCCGACGAAATCTGATTGATCACCAACGGCTGCGGTAGCAAGTACTGCATCGAGTTTTATGAGCTCGGCAGTTGTTGGGTCATTAGTGGACATGAGGTAAACCTCAACGTTGTCGGTGCCACGATAATAGCGAACTTTGGTTTGGAAGCTCAACTCTTTTCTGCCAGCGTTCTTGATGTCGAGTGCTGGTGAAATGAGCCAAGTATCAAATGGAGGTTGAGTGCCTTTGTATCCGGTAACTGCTACGTATCCATTGTTATCAAATGTATCCATATACCAGTCTTTGTCGCCTTTAACCCTTGTCAGTTTCCATCCTTCAGGTATAGCGCCACCCTCAAATGGTTCAATAAGTTCAGTAACGCCACCAGTCATGATTGAAAGCTTATACTCATCGACTGAACCGCTGTTGTCGGTGATACCTGCCATACCCATAAAGGTGGCGAGAGTACCCTTAACCCAGATTTGAGTTCCAAGAAGCTCGGGGAAGTCTCTCAAGCTAGCGTCACGACGGAAGCTCGAGCCTTGTGGCAGAGCTACGGCGATACACTTGCTGTAGTCACGAATGTCAGCACTAGGAGCAATAATGAGAGTATTGTCGAGGGTGGTAGGAGCTTCCCACTCGATGTCTTCACTATCCCAAACCTCGGTAATGCCAGGAGCAACAGCGCCCACAATGTAGCCAGTTACCCAGCCTTTCTTGCCTGTGTTCTGGAGCTCGATAGCCTCAGTCACTGTCCATGGATCACTTGCGTAACCCTTAGTGTCGTTGTCGAAGCCCATGCAGTCGTTAGTGTCGCGCAGATAAAGTCCCCATTTGTCGCTACCGGTCATGTAAAGGATACCTTGCACGTCGCCCTTGCCCAGAGGCAGTGGGTCGCCACGGAAGTTGGCATAATTGCTGTTGTTAACACCCAGCACATTGCCTTCTTCGTCCTTGATGTTGCGGGTTGTTGACGAACCGCTCTCGCTATATGGTAGCTCACCGTCGGCACCTTCCCACTCCACATCGCGGATAACCACAAATTGACCCTGATATTTGAGCTGAGTCTCGGCGTCGCTGTGTCCTACCACATCGCCAATCTCCACCTCTACAGGCTCAATTTTATCAAGATTGGGAAGGCCTTCGAGCTCGGCGTGCTCCTTGAATTGATCGAGGGTCATACGGCCAGCCTCCCACACACTTTGTGCGGCATACCACTCGGGTTTGCCAATGAGGTACTCACCATTGTACTTACCAATCCAGAAGTCCTTCATGCTGATTACGATTTCCTGACCTACACGGTAGGTGTTGCAGATGCTGTTAGCATCGATAGAGATACCCAGACCTCCAGTCTCGTCCTGGATGTAGAGGTGCTTGTAGATGTTGCCCTCCTCATCGCTACTGGTCACCCATCCGTGGATGTAGGTCTCATCCTTGCAGGTGTCGATAAAGTTGCGACCGTCCTGCCAGTATTTAGCCTTGAATTCGGCTATTGTCATGTTGGCTTGATGCTGGGCGTGAGGCACCACCATAGGTGGCGTGTCGAAATCTTCGTTACATCCCACAGCCACGAGCAAAAGCAACAATGCATTTAGGAATAAATTAAAACGTTTCATAGTGTATATCTTATTTTTGATTATTTCAATTATTATAAATGTGTGTCATTAGAATCTCACTCCCACGTTAAAGTACAGGCGGAAACCTTGTGCGTAGTAGTACTTATTGGGGAATTTGGCTGTGGTGTAGTTCTTGTAGTCGAAACGACCTTGCTGATAACCACCAGTCTGGATGTTGGTGTTGTTGAGCAGGTTGTTGAGACTCAAGTTGAGGTTGAGCGACGATGAGCGGGTGAGGTAAATCACCTTGCCGATACTCATGTTGATAATCAATGCCTCGTTAAGTTTCTCCTGCTTGCCAATGTCCTGCATCATCTGGATGAGTTCCTGCTCGCTGTTAGCCACAGTATAAAGCTCAGGGAGCACCTCGTGGCGAATTGGCGAGAGGTCAACATAAGAGCGATTCATCCACACTCCGTTGATTTCGAAGAACCACATGTTAGGAGCGCTCCAGTTAATGCCAATGCTATAGGCCTCTTGAGGAGTGCCGCTCACGTAATAGTTCTTGAGGTAAACGGTCTGGGTCACATCAGCCACCGAACCGTTCTCAAAACTACGAGTTCCGAGAGGACGATTCTTATACTGATAACGAGCAATTGTTGCTGCGGCATTAAGGGTGAGCGATGGAGTAATCTTGTAGGCAGCGCCTATTTCCACACCCTTGTGCTCCTTCTGCACACCTGTGAGCGCATAGTTCACGAAGGTGCTGTTGTAGTCGTCATAGAACGAAGTTCTTTCGGTCATATCCCAGAACTCGGTCCAGAAACCGGTAATCGAGCCCATAAAGCGGCGGTAGTTCCACACATAACCTATGTCGCCCGAGAGAATGCGCGCGCTCTTTAAGTCGGTAATCACGTCATCCTTGATGCGTGGCGAGATGTAGGCATTGTAGTATTCTGGAGCGCGGGTGCCGTAGTAGGCGTGCGCCTGGATGTTGTTGCGGCCATCAATTTTGTAGATGATACCAGCCTTGAAGGCATAATTGATGAAGTTGTGGCTCTCGCCCTTGCCCAGAGAGTTCTCGGGAGCACGTCCGTTGCGCATCTTACCGTCGCGCTGGAAAGTGGTTGCACTCACCTGTGCGCCATAGTTGATGTCAAACTTGTTGAGATTTACCACGTTCTGCAACCACAGGCGTCCTGTGATTGAGTTGATATTGTAGTCATAACCGAAGCGGTCACCCTTATAGATGCGGCGGTTGGGGTTATCTACATCATTTTGCAGGATATCAGCATCGCCAGGGAAGTCGCGCTCTGCAAACTGGTCCACGTCGAGCCAGTAACGTCCACCAAGCAAGTCTTTCATAGTCTTGTAGTAAGACGAGCGGCTATAGTTGGCGCTCACGCCACCTTGCAAGGTCAGCACCGGTGTGATGCGCATGTTGAGGTTGCTGCTGAGCATCCAGTTAAACTGATTACTGTGACGTTTCTCTACAACATAAGTTGAGCCCTTTTCCTCACCGCCTTGATCAAATTGATAGTTGTTGAGGTAGTTGACCTGATACATCTCGGTCCAGTTGAGCTGACGCTTCTCCTCCATAGTGAGCCACTCCCACTCAAAGAGGTCGGCAGTCTCAGGACTTGTAGTGCGGTAGTAAGAAGGCAGATAACGGTAGTAGTCGGGACGTGGGTCACGAGCGTTATACCAGTTCAAAGCGCTTGAGGCGTAGAACGACTTGTGAAACGCCAAGCCTGTAATAAGCGAGGTTCCTGTCTTAGGTGTCCACACCCAGCTCAGGATAGCTGTTGGGTCAAAAGAGTCAACGACCTTAGCGTTGCGCTTCTTACCCTCTTGCCAACCCCAGTTCACATTGTAGAGATTGTTACCTGCAAGGTCGTAGGCCTCGTCGAAGGTTGCAGCGTTGCTGGCGCGCTTAGTAGGTGCACCAAACACGGTGAGCGATACCGAGTGTTGAGAGTTAAGCACTTTCTCCAGCGACAAGAAAGCACCCCAGCTATTGTAGAACGAGCCTGGGATGATGCCCTCACCAGCATAGCGTGCTATGGCGCTAAGAGTCATAGCCCAGCCGTGCTTATTGAGACCTGTGCTATAGGTAATCATTCCACGCCAGCGGTAGTTGCTGTTGGTGTAAGCCACACTTCCTCTGAAACCAGGAGCATAGTCCTTGGCATTAGTGAAAATGTTAGTGGCGCCACCAATATCACCAAAGCCAAAACTTACAGGCTCGGTAGCATATCCCACACTGCGGCTCTTGAAGGCTTGGTTCATACCGCCAATCATCGAGTAGTTGAACCTGCCACGCGCGGCATCATTGAAGTTGATACCGTTGATGTAGGTCTGGCTGTACTCGTTGTTGTAACCACGAATGCGGAAGCGCATCGTGCTGAAGTTGTAGTTGGTAGCCTTGTAGTAGGGGTTGTCGGTGGCTCCAGTGAGAGCCCCCACTTGCTGTGCATTACCTTCCTCGTCCTCGAGCATCGACTCGGTGAGAACAATATCGGCATTCTCCTCTTCCCTATCGGCAGATGCTGCCGAAGTGGGATCAATGACGATAATTCCTAGGTCGTCTATGCCATTGAGTAGTTCCACATTTCTGAACAGATCGCGATATCCGTAGCAGAATATCAACATCCTGTCCGTTCCTGGCTTGGCATCGGTGATGATAAAGTCGCCATTAGGCCCTGTGATGGCACTGGAGCCCGCCTCATCGAGCACTACAGTGGCACCTACAACGGGCGCATGTGTCCTTGAATCGATCACCGTGCCTCGAAGCCCTGTCTGAGCCGCAACAGAGAGGCTCAAAAAGAGCGTTAGAAGCAATGTTAGTTTTAGTCTCATAAAAAGTATTTTAATTAATGATGTTTATGTTTCAGTTTAACACGCTTAACCTAAAAAAAGTTAATTAGACAAAGCATTTATAGCACATTCGGCATTAAGTTTTCAAAGATACAACTTTTTTAGAGATTAAAGCATAAAAATAGAAATATTTTTATTGCTCCGACGAAACTTTTTGAAACAAACGGCGATTTGAGCAATCTCACTTTTTCCAAATTATGCGGCAATCAAACAGGGATTTTCTTGCTGGAATAAGACAACGTTTCTAAGTAGAGGAGATTCCCCCATCTCACAAAATATAGAAAAGCGGTTGGGTCACCTAATTGTAAACCAACCGCTATAGCTCTTAAAAGACGATAACTAAAAGTGTTACTCAATTATCGGCTTGCTACTCTCTTTCTTAAATCGTGCGAGTTCTTCTTTGGTATCTGTCTTATACCAAATCATTTCGGATTTCTTTATTTGTACATCATACTCACCATACACTTTGCTTTTTCCGTCTCGCACCTTGCCAGTATATATGTTCATGTGTCCAGTTTCGCCAACTCTATAATTGAGATCAGTTATCTTCCATCCCTCATCGGGCCAGTTAGAAACATACTCTTCAATCCGACCGGAATAAGAGGTTTCGGGATAAAAAGTGTAATACACTATGTCAACATCCATTATTTGAATGTTGCGAACTTTTGACCAAGTTCCCTCAAGTTTTCTTGAGTCAAAACTCTTGACATCATCTTCACCGCATGATGTTATGGCGAGAAGTGTGATTGATAAAAAGATGAAACTAAGACACTTAAACTTTTTCATTGTTAAAATGTTTATTTGTGCTATAATTTACTTCTAATATTTAGAACGCAAATGTAGCAATAAAGTTGAAACAAACATCACATATTTAACTATTATTATATTCAGTAGGACTATTTTCTCTTGGATTTCGGACTTTTATTGTTCATCAGCCTTTGGTAGTCGTCTTGGGCTTGCTTGACACCGAGATTACGGGTAGTGATGACAATTGTTCACTTGTTATACTTTTGTCAATAATGTTAATTGTAAACCAATCGCTTTAAAGCATTTATATGTTACCTAATCAAAGAAACATCAGCAATCACTTTATCGACTTCTTGCCTTGTTCTATCACTATGCCGTGATACTCATTGGTAACGGGTTGTCCCTGCAGGTTGTAGGTGCGCGATGACTTAGAAGCCTTGTCAACAGCAATTGCACTCACACCCGACTGGCCTTGCGTTTTCTCAATGTATTCGGCTTGCGCCTTCTTCATCTGAGCGATGAAGGCCTCACTACCTTGAAGAGCGCAGAAACCTATGCTCGCGGCTGCGCGGCTGTTGTCCACATCGCTCTGCCAGTGAGCTCCCACAATCACGCGGCTATCGCAGTATTCCCAGCCTCGCCTATAAATTGCATCGGCACACTGTGGGGCGATTTGTGCCAGCAGCAGAGAGATGCCCCATCCACGCAGGCTATGTCCACTAGGATAGCTTCCCTCACCTGCAAGTTCGGCCTCCTCATTTGAGGGCATTGAATCTTCATAGCGCTCAAATGGGCGCTGACGCTTGTAGAATTCCTTGGTTTCTTTGCGCATAGGGTCGGTGGTTGCAAGGCTGGTTTCCAGCAGTGTCCAAATTTCAGGAGTGTTGGCCTCTGTAATCTCCAGACCGAAAGCGTCTTGCCACAGCGCATATAGCTTGGCGTGGTCATTCCACTCGGCATCGGCTATTGCTTGAGCCACGCGTTCGGGATCCTGACGCTGAATCTTGCCCCAACCATAACGCACTACATCATTGGCAAACTCCGGGCTATCGAAAGCCGGTGGCGGGGGCATGATGTTGATAAGTTTGGGAAGTTGGTCTAACTGAAAATAAGGTTGCACAGCATTGTCCTGTGCATTGATTGCCATCGCGACCATCACGATAGCAATCACCATCAAACTTGTTTTTTTCATTTTGTTGTTATTTTAAAAATTTGGGTTAGTCTTTCCTTTGATACTGCAAAATTATAGAAAAAAAACAAAACCATGCAAAACAAAAAATTATCAATTAACCCAAATCGGTCATTAGGATTTGTCATAACAGAATTTTGTTGAACAGATTGTAACAATGTCATTGAAAACATAGCGGGCTATGGCTAAATGACATTGGCAATAAGAAGCCAACAAAAAACTGTTATGGCATAAATAGACCGCCACAAAAAAGCGATTGGTTACACAAAGGTAATCAATCGCTTTAATTTAAGGTGTTAGATATTATTCGTTGCCCACGTATTTCACTGTCTTTTGTCCCGAACGAATCTCATACTCACCTGCAGCCACCATCTTGATTGTCATGCTGAAGTGGCATTTGTAGGTGTCCTTATTGGTCTGGTCGAGTTTTTTCTGAACAGCGTCAAGCGCTCTTGACATTTCGGTGAAGCGCTGTTCGGCAACAGCATTTTGCTCCTTAATCTTTTGGTCCTTCTCGTCGGCCTTGAAGGAGATTTCCCAAACCTGTGGTTTGATGATTTCTTTCACCTCTTTATAGATTCCCTCGTAGAACTTGAATTCTGGGGTGTCATCATTGCCGGCAGCATAACCTCCAACGAAGGTGCCGTCTTGGACGGTGAAATCGCCCATCACGACGAATTTCTGCGTCATAGTGTTGCCGCCAGGTTCGTCACCGCCGCAAGCAGTTAGTACCAAAGATGCGCTCATGCACACGAGCATGGACAACGCGATAAGAATACTTTTTTTCATGTTTTGATGTTTTAGTATTCGTTATGGGTTGTGATTACTCGTTGCCCTGATATTTCAATGTCATTTCTCCCTTACGAATATCTCCCTCGCCTGTGGCCACCATCTGGATGGTAATGTCGAAGTTGCATTTGTATTCGTCCTTGTTGACATTGTTGAGCTTGGTTTGAACAGCTTTAAGCGCATTAAACATAGCACTGAACTTCTGTTCGGCGATGTTGTTCTGCTCCTTAATCTTTTCGCTCTTTTCGCTGGCCTTGAAGGAGATCGTCCACACTTGTGGCTTGATGATTTCTTTCACCTCATCATAGATAGCCTTGTAGAGCGCGAATTCTTTTGTGTTGGGATCATTAAGGCCAGCTTCGCCATTAGCGTAGTTGCCGCTTTGGCTGGTGATCTCGCCTTTCACGACGAATTCCTGCGTCATGGTGATGTCCTTGATGGGGTCGTCATCATTACCGCCGCAAGCTGTTAATACCAAAGAGAAAGCGCTCATGCATACGAGCATAGATAGTGCAATTAAAAATTTTTTTTTCATGCTTTTTGTTTGTGATTGTTATTAAAATAATTATTGATTTGTTGCTTAGCGTTTAATCACCTTTTTGCCGTTGTGAATATATAATCCAGGGGCAACAGGCTCATTGGGCAATCGACGTCCGTCAATAGTGTACCATGATGGGTCGGCATTGTCGGAGTTGACAGTGATTTCATCAATGCCTGTGTTGGTTCCTGGGTCGGGATCGGTGGGCATAGTGAGAATGTATTCTGTCGGGTATTCGTATAAGGGGTGTACGGTAGATGTCGCGTGCGCCAAGAGTGATGCTGCAGTCGTCAAGTAGGATCGGAAGGGGGGTGCCACAGCGTGCTGTGTGCGCACAAACTTGTTGCCTTGTTGCTCATACACGTTGTCGAGTTCATGATGCCAGGGCTTGCTGCTCAAAGAGATAAAATCACTTATGCGGCTATCGGTCCACCTGAATTGTTCAGTCCATGATTTATTTAGTGTGAACTTGAACGTGTGCCCTACCATTGAAGGGTAAATGAAATAGAAGATTGCGATATTATTCCATTGTAAGTGGCTTATTGAAGGATCTAAGAAATTTTTAAACAGTACGATTGTATTTGGTTCAGCCACCCCATACACTGAATAGGGGAAGAGGCGATTAGTCCAATCTTCACCAGTGGTAAGGTCGGTGATGCTCACCATATCGTCGTACACCATCCACAATACGGTCCATGTGTTAACTTCTTCTTCGGTGAAAGTGCGGTAATAATTTAGATTACCCTCCTCCAAAATCATCAAATCATTGATAAGGAAGAAGTTGTGCCCATCGTAAATGTTGACATCCTTGAAGCTGCGCCCCTCGTTGTCTAACACAATATTGTTGTCCAGACCACTGACGTTGGTTGGGGAGTCGACATAGTAAACGGTATTGGGGTTGCTGTTGGGCACCACTTCGGTAATATTAGAACCGATTGTGTAGAGTGCGTCATATCCTTCAGGCATCGTTACTTTGTTGCCCATAGGCAGAGTTAAGGTCTCGCCGTTGGGGGAAACAGCCACTGGTCCATCAACAATGTCGAAGTCGCCGAGTGTGGTGAAAATAGTGTTTAACAAGCGGTCGTTGTACCCCAGTTTGATTCGTACGCGATTGACGTTGGTAGGTATTTGTACCAAAACCTTCATGGTTGCTGTGCCTCCGATAGGGACCGACATACTACCTGGGGGTGTAACATAACTGCCGTAGACTTGAAATTCATTGTTGGGATTCACAACACTTACGACCAAGCTACTATAGAAAGGCTCAGTCCCCACATTAACCGATGAGATTTTGCCTGAAATGATGTGAGCAGTCACTTTCATGTTTTCCATATCGATATTGGTGAGTGACACGTCGTAGTTTTCAAAGCGCGCATCGGTCTCCTCGCCTTCGCCATACACACGGTGCATCAGCATGGGATCGGTATAGACGCGGTAAGGCCTGGTGGCGTCGAAATGATTATCGTTCTTCAGTCGGAATTCCACTTGTTGCGTTTCGCCAGCAGGAATAGCTGCACATTCTGTACATCTGAGGGCATTGTCTGACACCAAATACAAGAGGCCGTTAAATTCATCGGCAATATTCTTGACATCAAATGTGATGCGGGTTATCTTACCATCAACGATAGTGGGTTGTGGGTTGCTAAGTTCGAGGTCCTTGACCGGGAATGGTTGCAGGGTGATGTTGTCACCGTTCACTACCATTTGGATATAGATATTGTCGTTGCCTTCGCATGGGTAGAGTCGGCCGGGAATGCTTTCGTGGGCATAGTAGCTTACCCACCGGTAGGTGCCGTTTGGAAGGTTGTTGGGAATGGGGACCATATAATTGAAGCAGCCATAGTCGGGGGCGATGGTGTTGAGAACCTTATCATCATATACATTGGGTTGGTATACTACTTCACCTTGTGAGTCGATTAGCAGGGGCTTTGTTCCGGTGGCATCGTAAACTTTATAATATACTGTTTGCAAATGCATGGGAGGAAAGTTGCCGTTGGCGTCGCGCGTGATATTGGATTCGCTGAGCAGCAACTGTTGTGCAATCTGCACAAAGCCCGGATTTGGATCGGTAGAACCCTCGACAGGAGGCTGAATGCCAATTACGGCGTCTTGATGTATCGACCAGCGATTGTTAGCACCGCCACCGCCAGTGCCAGTGCCTTCAGAGTCAAGAATCGAAAGTACAAAATATCCATCGCAATCACCGTTCCATCCCCAGTTGATGTAATATTTTCCATTGCCGTCGTAGCCGTGGCACACAAAACTGTGGCCCGATCCCCATGAGGTCATGGCATTAAAAATTATGGGGCGATTGTTGGCGAGTTCGTTATACATCTTCTCGTCCCACTGGTTGATTGTATAGTCGTCGCGGAACAAATAACGAATGCCCTTATCGTATTTGAAACAGCCAACAAGCGCAGGCCTGATGTAACGGCTGTAGGTTCCCGACTGGTCTGGTTTATATTTCATGTCGACCGACGCGCCAGCAACTTGCATGAGATGCGCCACCGACGTTACCTGCGACTCGGGGTACTGACCGTCGCTGCTATAAGTGAGCTGCATGTTGTCCCAATCGAAAGCGGTGGGTTGAATGATGGCATTCTCGGGTGTGATATACCTCGGCGTGCTGTCTTGTGGCCACTTGTGGTAATACATCACCTGCGACATTGACGTGGCGATGCAACCTGTGGGACAATTATTGGGCGTGAGGTGGTTGTAGGGCCAATCTTGACCCCATTTGGTTTGCATCAGGGGCTGCACAGGGTCGTGGGTAGGCGCCTGCTTTGGCTTGATGTTATGCTCTTGCATATATGCGATTTGCTCGGCATAGCTTGCGAGCATGGTCTGCATGGCTGCAGGGATGGTAGCGGCATCGAGCGAGCCATTGAGAGAATAGGCGAGCACATCGTTGATGCGGTCATCGCCAGCAACAATTACATATCCTCCACCTTGAGCGTTGAAGGCATAGACAAGGTCGTTGCCTGCATTGACCGACTCGGATGTAGGTCTCCACGAAGCGCGGTCCATTGTGCGAACTGCCCCACTTCCTTTCTTTTGTGTCATGAAAGCCATCGCCTTTGCCTTGGCCTGTTGCGGCGTCAGTGGCGCGGCTTGCGACGTGATTGTAAGAGCTAATGCTCCTAAAATCAGAATAAGTGTGAATTTAAGTTTTCTCATTTTTTATGTTTATTACAATTTTATGCTAATAGTTTTGGTTGTCAAATTGATTGACAAATAGTGTCCACTCATGCACCCAAGAGCACTATGTCGTTGGATGCACCGTCACTGTTTGGGTTTTGAAGAGGGTGTGTCAAAACTCAGATTTAAATATAAACAACTGAATTATCTGAATTTTCTTATTTCTCAATGTCTTGACTGATAAGTTTCTGAAAATTTGCAAATTATCAGATTAATCAGTTGTTTTTATTTTTTACACACCCTCGTCTTTAGTTTTGTCAGTGGCTTGACTGCGACGTCACATCATTTAGAAGGTGATGTTGTTAGTAGTGACGTTTGCGCCATTAGCAGCAATTTCGTAGCCGTAGATCATACTGCCAGACTTTCTGGATATATAGTCGGCAAGCTTATCGGTTTTCACACCGTAGCCTCCAACAATCGTTAAGGGCTGATCGGCTCCAGCAAGGTCTTTGCCGTCGATGGTGAGATATTGATAAAGGTTGGCAACGACATCATACTTATCCTTTGTCAGCTGGATACCTTCCTTCAACTTGAAATTGCATTTCGCACCGACAACTGCGGGCAGTTTGTTGACAGTCACCTTTTTGCTCCAGTTTTGGGAAGTGACAGTTTCAGTAACGGTTTTGCCATCACCATCCTTGTAGACCATGGTCACGTCGCAGATGTCAAGTAGATCTCCCTCAAATTTGACAGAGACATTATAGACTACTGATTTTGGATTTTGGGGTTGGGGTTCGTCCTTTTTGTCATCGTCTCCACAACTTGTCAGGGTGAGGGTGGCCATGAGGACCATCACACTCAAATAGAAAAATTTCTTCATTTTGTAAAAAGTTTAAATATTAATAAATAAAAAATGTTTCTGTTTCAATTCCGTTGCAGGAATCACCTGCATGGGATTTTCTTAAAATTCCAATATTTGCCAGGCATCTTGAGTTCAAACTCGCTGTCCTCAAGTGACAGGGCAGGGAAGATGAGAGCAAAACGCAGCTTTTGATAAGGTTGCTCAATCAGGGCGCGAGAGGGCTTGACGCCAACGTTTTGGACCTGAACAATATTCAACTTGCCACTTTTCTTTCCCTTGATGTGAGTGTCGGAGGGGACGCTGACATAGATAGCCTTAGCTTCATCGTTCTCATATTCAAATTCTACGCGAGTCTCGGTGTTGGAGCAGCACACGCGCAAAATCTTGATGTTGCCGGCATTTTTGTCAGCCTTGTAGATTGGGTTCTCTCTCACTAAGCGGTAGCTCGAATAGTCGGCTAAAGTCACTTTGTCGTTGTTGAGGACACTGGGGCCATCGTCGGTGCGACCGGCAGGGCCATACAGACTGTTGATTTTGCGGGTAATGTTATGCTGGTCAGCATAGCCATAATCCCAATTCAGCACGGCTGCCTCCTCATACTTAGTAAGGGCATCAGCAAATTTGCCTTCTTCCTCCAGCCTGCGGGCCTCATCCATAACAGCGTTGAAAGTAGGTAGGTACTTAGCCTTCTCGCGTTCCTGGATTTCAGCCTTCTGCTTGCGTTCCTGTGAGCTCAAGATTGAGTTTAAGCCACTAAGCACATCATTGGCTAGGCGGTCTGTTTGGGTGTACTGCGCACTCATTGTGAGTCCCATCGTAACGAGCACAACCAATGTCATGAAGAATCTTGCTTTTTTCATTTTTTTCAATTGTATTAAATGGTTATTGTTGTTCATATTATTGATGTTATCTTGGTTTCGCGATATTGGCTTGGAGCGATGCCAAAATGCTTACGGAATATGGTTCGGAATGTGGTTGCAGCGCCAAATCCCGCCTCACTGGCCACCGCTTCAATCTTCCAGTTGGGCTGCTCGACAAGGAGATGGCAGGCTGTGTTCAGGCGCTTGGTGGTGAGATATTCAGCTAAAGTGTTGTCATCGGTGCGGGTCTTGAGTGCTTGCAATATGCGTCGCTGAGTGAGCCCTAATGCCGTGGCAATGTCTTTAAGCTTAATTTCCGGGTTGGTGTGCAGGCCAATTTCATCGATACGGCGGTCAATCCAGGACATGAGTTGCTCGTCGGTCATTCGCTCGGTTTGCGACACTTGGTTTATATCATTTTTCAATGCCTGTGCCGAGTCTTCGACCGCATCGTGTGTGCCTTCGTCAGTGCGCAATTGTGCCAAATTGAGTTTCTCCTGGATAATGCTCAGTTCGTGTTCTATCTCGTCACGCTTTTGTTGCACATTTTTGTTTTGCAATTTCTCATCATGCATTTCTTCCATCAGGTGTGTGTTGTGCTTGATGAGCCTGCGTATGACAAAGAATGCCAGCAATAATGTGACAATGAATGCCACAAAAATTATTAATAGCACTATAGTGACGTTCTGTAGAACTGTACTGTCGATTGGCATAGAAGTTTTGTTACTATTGTAGCTTTTACCTAATTTAGTTTGCAAAGTTATATAATTATTATTACCTACCACTATAAATAAGAAAAAATACACTTTTGCACCGACCAAATTGGCTTCAAAACGACCAAATTGCCAATTTTGCTATCTTATTAGGCATTTGAATGAGGCGAAAAGCAGCAGATATGAATAATTTTTGTAATTTTGTAAATAAAATATCTTCTTGTTTGTTTAGTCCTGTGATGAGGAGATATTTTCATAAAAACAACAATTTTGAAAAATACAGGTACTATCATGATTGAAAAAGATAAAGAAACTATAGACATTGATTATGTCAAAAAACAGAATAGAGAGGTCAATTCTTTAGACAGTGGCCTAAAGCGCCTGACTATTGAAATTGGCTTTATCATTATGGTGATATCGGCAATTTGCACCTTAAGCAGTGTTGGTGATGTGATGAGGGGAAGTCTGGCAGGCACCATTTGTCTTGCGCTTATCAATACCGTTGGCATGGTGATTCTCTACTATGCCATGATGCGAGGCATGAAGCCGCTGTATCATCCGCTCAAGTGGATGTGGATAATACTGATAGCGCTAAACCTGCTGGGGTTTGTCACGACATTTCTGATACTTATCGACGAGTCACTTGTTATTGTCGATCTTGTGATGGCGGCATTGCTGCTGATGGCCTATCTGCCAATGGGCGTACTGCTCATTGTGTGGTATGACGGCAAATTAGGAAGACTGGGAATGTGGATGATGGCGCGCATCATAATAGTCACACTGTTGCCCATCGCATGGTTCCTGTTATTGGGCGAGATGGGCGAGCGCCTGCTGCTCCTGCTTGACATCATTGTGCTAGCAGTGGAGCTAATATATGCCTATATGCTGCGCGACATCCTTGTTGGTTGAGAGATTTAGAGTATAAAAAGAGATAAGACCTGTCGGCCACAGATGTCGGATGAATAGAAATTACTCGTCACAATTGCCCATGACTGATTGGCGTGTCTCATTGCGGAAAACAGGAATCACCATCAAACTTGATTTTTTCATTTTGTTGTTTTTTAAAAAATTTGGGTTAGTCTTTCCTTTGATACTGCAAAATTATAGAAAAAAACAAAACCACGCAAAACAAAAAAATATTTATCAAGCGAGTTTTTTGATGCCAACATTGACCATAAGAAAAGCGGTTGAGACACTTTTCATATCTCAACCGCTTATGGGGTGTCAAAAAGACCTATTTGATCTATCAGCAGCAATGGGCTGCACGATTAGTCTTATTTCACAATCACCTTCTTACCATTATCGATGTAGATGCCTTGCTCTGGCTTGTGGTTGAGTGGGCGACCTAACAGATCGAAGTAGCGGTGAGTTCCGTCGGCCTCAATTGTTTGTATGATAGGCTCAACGCCAGAAATGTCGGGCGACGGAGTTGGGATATCTGGATTGTAAAGGATGTTAAACGCATCGGGCACATTGCCATCGCTCACAGTGCCAGCACCGGCGTTGTTAAACAGGGTGCGGTATTGTTTTGGACCTGTAGCAATAGGAGCAAGAGCAGGTGCGACGGCTTAAGGGTCTGCACGAAGTGCACTAAGCCAGTTTTTTTGAGATGGAAACACAAACGCTGAACATCAACTTTTATTGATATTCAGCATTTTGAATTTTGAGCGGTAAACGGGGCTCGAACCCGCGACCCTCAGCTTGGGAAGCTGATGCTCTACCAACTGAGCTACTACCGCAAACTTATTTTCAGGTCGTATCTTTTGTACTATTCGGCCTTTTGGATGCTAATCACGCTGTCACCGTTCTCATTTTCAACGTAGGTGACTGTAATCTTGTTGTTTTCGTCTAAGTCCCAGTTATACATATCGCCAGGAGCATAGTTGTCACTATTATAGTTAAACTCTTTATTCTCACCATCTTCGGTCTCTACGATGACCATGTTTTGAGAGCCATCAATGACAGTGCCAGTGACGGTAATCTCACCCACTCCATCGTCCTGTTGTGACTTGAGTTGCTGTGGCTTAACGATAGTGGTGTCGATGGTGTCGCTTGGTTTCTCCTCGCTTTTACACCCCGTGAATGTTCCGCTCAAGAGAGCCGAGAACACGAGCAGTGATACCAATGATAATAAAAACTTCCTCATTTCGTCATTTTTTGTGCCTGCAAAAGTAGGTGTTTTTAGCGAGAAAGCAAAGAAAATGGTAGGAAAAAGAATAGTAAGAACAGAAAAATGATAAAAAAATTGCGAATTTTTACACAATTCTCACATTTATTTACTACATTTGCAAATTAACACAAAAAGTGTAATAAAAACTCCTATAATTATAAACTTTAAAACAGAACAGATTATGGTAAAAAAGACAATTTATTCACTCGCTTTATCGGCAATGCTGCTTCTCAGCAGTTGCGGCAACGGTGGTTTGCTTGGCAACCTTCTTGGCCTAGGCACACAAACTACTAACAACACTGGCAGCGTGCTGGGCAGTGTGCTTGGCAGCGTGCTCGGTGGTATGGCTGGCTCTGGCGGCGGACTGCTTGGCGGCATGCTCTTGACTGATAACAGTTCTACCAACTTGACCGACATGGTGGTTGGCAACGCAAACATCAGCAAGAATGACCTGGTGGGAACCTGGATATATGCACAACCAGGCTGTGCTTTCACCAGCCAAAGTACGCTTGTTAACGCTGGTGGTGCAACAGCTGCCAACCAAGTTAAGCAGAAACTGAGTTCCACCTTCAAGAGTTTAGGCTTTGCCAGCAACAACACAGGCTTTGCTTTTGACCAAAACGGCAACTTCGAGGGTGTGTTAAAGGGTGCATCATTTAATGGCACCTACACTTATGACCCCAGCAGCGGCAAGCTCAACTTGAAGACCTCAGGTGGTACAATTCCTATGTATTTGACACGCGATGGCAACGGCATGGCAATGACCATGGACTCTAAAGTGTTGATCGGTGTGCTTCAAGCACTCAATGCAACTGGAGGTAATAGCATCATCAATTCCTTGGCAACCCAATACAACGGCTTGCGCATGGGATTTGACCTGGCTAAATACAAATAAAGTTTAGTGGTTAGTGGTTAGAGTTAAGTGGTTAGTGGTTTCCACTCTCATCACTTTATTCTGCCAGAAATTTTAGTAAAAAAATGAGCAGGGCATTTTGTTGTCCTGCTCACTTTTTTGTGCCTTGACGGGTTACTTCCTTAGCTCTTGAAGGGCTTTTTGGGCATCTTCATCGCCTTGCGCTGCGGCTTTGCCCAGCCACTCGGCGGCTTTGTTTTTGTCTTTCTTCACGCCCTGTCCATCTCTGTAAGAGATGCCGAGGTTGTATTGAGCAACCACGTCGCCCTGCTCAGCAGCTTTCTTATACAACTCTACTGCTTTCTTCTGATTTTTCTTCACGCCCTTGCCCTCGTCATAGCAGATTGCCAGGCAGCGCTGACCCACGGCATTGCCTTGGTTGGCAGCTTTCTCAAACCAAGCGAAAGCCTTCTTGTAATCTTGCGTCATGCCTTCGCCATTAAAATAGCAGCTACCTAAACCACACTGCGCCAGAGCATCGCCTTGCGCGGCAGCTCTCTCATACCAGAACGCAGCCAACTCATAGTTTCGTGGCACGATAACGCCCTCGTCATAGATGTCGGCTAAGTTGTACTGTGCTATCACATTTCCTTTTTCGGCAGCCTTCTGATACCAATACACGGCTTGGTTTCCGTCTTGAGGGGCTCCCTCGCCATTCTGGTAACAAACGGCGAGAGCCAGCTGCGAGAACACGTCGCCTTGCTGAGCTCCAACAAAATACTCTCTTGCTTTTCCTGAGAGTGTTGAGGGAATATTGCTCATCTGCGCTTCAACGCTGGTGGTGAAAAGCATCACCAGCGCCAAGCATGCAACAATTTGAGATAATACTGATTTCTTCATAATGTATTGGTTTTAATGTTATTATTTCTTCTCTTTTATTCTACCTCGCAAAGATAAGAAGTTTTTTTCATCTTAGCAAATCGTCATCTTAAAATGTATAAAACTCACTCTTTTATGGAGTTTCAGAAAAAATTGGCACATATTTTGTAATATGTCCCGTTAAACTTCGACACCTCATGGTCATCTAATAGTTCGAATTGATAAAAACAAAAAATTCTATACATATATTTTTAATTTTTGTTTCACTTAAAAAAATGTTTTAGGCACTATGGAATTTTTTATTATTAAGAATGATGAACAACAAGGTCCCTTCACCATTGATCAACTGCGTGAGATGGCGATAGATGCCAACACTCCCGTGTGGCACAACGGCCTTGACGACTGGACCTCAGCCGCCAATATCGATGAGCTGAGAGACCTCCTGAAATATTCTCCTTCTCACAACTATAACGAGGATGAGATAATTGAAGAGCCAGCCAGCGTTGCTACACCACCACAGTGGAATAGCCGCATGGCAAAGGTTGCCGAGAATGTAGCGCCTCCCGCCACCAAACCCAAGAAGCGTCGCACTGGACTGTGGGTGACACTGGGAGTGGTCGCCGCACTTGCTATAATTCTCACAATTACCAACCCCAAGACCGAAGACCACAGCCGCGAGATCACCAACGTGTCGCGCGATTGGGTTACCGAGACCGTCGATAACTTCAACATGAACAACCTGCTTGGAGGAGTCGTGAAAACCGCATCTACTTGGCTCATTCGCAGCGCTGTCGATGAATATGTTAAAGTAGATAACTATGTACTGTTCTCCATTGGCTACATCGACACTGGAGCCGAGAAGACGCGAGTATCGTTTGGCATTCTTGGCAATGTGTTCACCTTCAACAAAGACCAACTCGGCGATAAAATCAATGAAATAATTTCTAAGTATGTGCAAGATGCGATAGACTTAAGTGATTTCTTATCGTTTGATGGCGACAATATAAGCGACGCTTTGGTTAATGGCATTGTTGACATGATAGGCGACAACATGTTTGGTGACCGCAACCACGGTGCGGCTACTCCCAGCGAGGGCAGCAATGCCGACAATAACTCAGGCTCATCATTGAACCTTCCCATAAACGACGATTTTCTTAGAGAAGGTGCTAAGGCCATAATCAGAGAAGGTGCCGATTACCTGATGGACCAAGTGGATGATATAGGTCGCTAATAATCACATCACATTAAAAAAATGGTTTGGCAATTAAATGCCAAGCCATTTTTTGTTATCTAACTCAAATCTCGTCGTGGGCAAAGGCGAGCAGCAGTTTCGACTTGTAGCGCCGCCATTCTAAGTAAAAGATGCTGCTGCCATATTGAGTGCCTCGAGGATCAATCTCTCCATAGAAGCGCATCATCACGAAGTTGGCCAGCAGTGCCACCAGAGTGTCGTGAAGTGCCTCATCCATTGATGCCGATTGCTTGTGCCTGAACTCGAAAGTCATCATGATGTTTTGCGCCTCAATGTTGGGATTGTAGTTATCGAAGGTAAGATAGCCCATTACGCGCTGACGTATGTCGGCATATCCCTCCTTGAGTTTGAGCAGCAGCATGCGGCGGTTATCAGGAGTGAGCACGCGCATGCCCTCGTTGTAGGCGGCATGCCAGGCGCTTTGAGCATACACATAGTTGAGAACTTCGTCAAAATCGATGTAGATGGTGATTACGTTGTTTTTCATGGTTTAATTGGGTTAGTATCAATGAAGTCGGTGGTTAAGCTGCCCTTCCGTAGGGGCGGCGGCAGTTCATCTTGCTCAGCTCGCGCTTGATGATGGCCCAGGCGTGCTCCTCGGCGAGGAAGAAGCGTGAGGCACGGCACTGCTCAAGCACAATCTCCACCGCTTGAGCAATCGAGAACCTGCACTCACACACCAGTTCCCTCACCCTAGCGGTGATTTCGAGCCACATGTCACGGATGCATGTGCTCTTGAAGGAAATGGCTCCTTCGTCACGCAGCAACTGCGCCACCACGATATAGGCACGGTCAAACCCCACATGATAGCGCGGACTGCCACTTGCCAGCGCCATGGTTAACGCCACGCGGCGCATGTTCTTCACTCTGCAGGCCTTTAGGCTGTCGTAAATCTCGCAATAGAGCTCGGTCAATTCCCTGTCGCGCTCGGCACGACGCTGAGCACTCTCGCTTTGGTTCAGATAATTCATAATGTTATTTGTTAGATTAAAGGTTAGTAATTCACTTTTTGCATTCACGATGCAAAGATAATATATCAAAATGGTAAAATGCAAATATTTTAAGGTTAATTTACAACTTTTTTCTCCAAGATATAGCAAAAATGGGATTGTCCTCTTTTTTCGATTTATCTGCTATTCACTTATAAAAAGCGGCATCCACGAGCAAAAAAGCTCATGGATGCCACATTTATTGCAAAGGTAATATTACCTTATCCTTTTATTTTACAGAGAAATCGGCATTACGCATGTCGCCTGTGCGTGCCAGAGCAGCATGGAATGCAAGTGCAACCTCGTTGTTCTGCATTACGTGTCCCATCTTGCAAACCTTGAGGTACTCGCGCAGCAATGGGCGATAGATGGGGTGAGCAGCCTTCTCGATAATCTCCTCGGCAGCCTGGATAGGATCCTTGAAGCGCAGGTCGGCTACACCTTGGTCGGTGACGATGATGTCAACGCTATGGATGGTGTGGTCGATGTGGGTACACATTGGCACGATAGTAGAGATGCAGTCGTCCTTCTTGATAGATGGGCACATGAAAATTGAGGTGTAGGCGTTGCGAGTGAAGTCGCCACTACCACCAATACCGTTCATCAAGCGTGTGCCGCTCACGTGCGACGAGTTGATGTTACCAAAGATATCGGCCTCGAGGGCTGTGTTCATTGAGAGAACACCCAGACGGCGAATAACCTCGGGGTTATTGCTTATCTCGCAGGGGCGCATGAGCACCTTGTCGTGCAGTTTGTCGATGTTGGCAAAGAATTCAGCCATGGTATCGTAGGCAAGGGTGAGTGAGCAGGTGCTCACAAACTTGCAGTGACCATGCAGCAACAACTTAACGAAGGTGTCTTGCATTACCTCAGTATAAACCTCAAATGGTGGAATCTCGTCGCTCTCCTCAAGACTGTCGAGCACAGCGTTGGCGATGTTGCCCACACCGCTCTGCAATGGCAGGAACGACTTAGGAATGCGACCATTCTTCATCTCATCGATGAGGAATTGCACCACGTTGTGGCCAATCTTGCGAGTGGTATCGTCAACGGGAGTGAAGGCGTCGGCCTTGCCAAGCTGGAACGAGGTCTTTACCACGCCCACAACCTTCTTGGGGTCAACGTGTGCTGTGGGTGAGCCAGCGCGATCGTGAGGAGTGTAGATGGGTATCTCGCGACGGTTGGGAGGATCAAGAGGAATGTAGATGTCATGCAAGCCACGGATGCTCTCGGGGAGCTGGTCGTTGAGCTCAATGATGACTTTCTCGGCGCACATGAGCCAAGTGGGAGTGCAGCCCACCGATGTGCCAAGCACGATTTCGCCGTCGTCGCTGATGCTCTGTGCCTCAACAATGGCAACATCCATCTTGCCGTAGTAGTTGTAGCGGAACTCCTGCGAGAGCTCGCTCAAGTGGCGGTCGTTGTAGTGGATAGCACCGCTGTTGATGGCCTTGCGCAGGTCGGGGTGCGACTGGTAAGGTGAGCGGTAGTTGATAGCCTCGGCGCGGGTGAGCTCGCCATCGATGAAATCGTTGGTCGATGCGCCACTGAAGATGTTGATTTTAAACTCACGGCCTGCCTCGTGCTCACGGCGAGCCTTGGCGGCGATGCAAGGTGCTACTGCCTTGGGGCAGCCTGGGGCGGTAAATCCTGATACGCCCACGTTGTCACCATTCTTGACAAATTCGGCAGCCTCTTCGGCTGTAATAATAGGGTAAATCATTTTACTTCTTGATTTTATGTTGTTTTTTTGATGTGTGTTCTAAAAAACCGTGCAAAGTTACATATTATTTTTTAAAAGAAACAAAGGAAACAAAGGAAATAAAAGAGATAAAGCTGTTATTGGAAATAAAAACCTGCACGCTCGTGATGTCGTGCAGGTTTTATTGTCTTAATAGGTCGTTCGTTATATTCGTTAGTTCTCCAATAGCACACCATAGACCGCCAGTTTGGTCGCCGTTGACGATGTGGCTGGTGTCGTTGTTAAGCAGACAGTCATATAGTGCCGTCACATCAGCGGCTGTCACCGTGCCGTCACCGTTCACATCGCCAGGGATAACCCCCAATATCTCGTAAGTAGCAGTTTGAAGTGCCAATTTTTCTTCATCGAGACTATAATAATAGAATTTCACAAGATACTTCCCCTTCGACAAGTTGGGGAAGTCAAACACCTGAGTTATCGAAGAAGTTGTCAGAGGATCTGAACCAGGTATCTCAATGACCCTCTGTATTTCACCTGCAGCAACATTGCCTAATAGCGTCTTCTTGTATAGTCTTGCAAAGAAATAATCGTGATAAACACCTATTATTCTGTTTGTTATTGAAGCATTTAACGTGAGTTTGTTGCCTGCAACTTGATTGTTGGCATTAGCAGCAGGCACACCGCAGTGAACCAATAGACTGGCCTCCGTTAAAGGCTCCACATTCACCGAGCCGGTGCAATACACTTCATTGCCATCTCGGTCGCCTGTCACAATTAAATTATTAGTTCCTGAACTTGTCGGGGTGTAGCTTATCGACACGTATCCACTGGAGCCACTGCTGAGGTTGATGGAATTTGCTCCCACAAGCTCATTGTTTGCCCGAAGATAAAAGAAGATATTATCGGCAAGGCTGTTATTTTTCACTTTCACCAATACTGTTAGGGGGCGATGGACTTTCTTCAATGAGCTGTAAGCATTGATATTTGCCAAAACACCGTCGGTAGTCTCTTCAGCATTGCTAATGGACTTGTTAACAGGCGTCAGAGTCAAGGTATTGCCGTTGATAACCGCTTTGATATAATCAAGCCCTGAGAAATGGCAGGGCAGCCATTGATTGCTGCCGCTCTCGCGACATATTGGGCGCAAGTAGTAGGTGCCATTACCTAAGCTTTTGCCAAATCCCAAAGTCGTTGTGATTGTCCCAGTAGATTCGTTATTTCCTAGAGTATAAGTATCGGGAATATTATAGACTTGAATCTGGGTAAAGCCTGACGAGTTATACACGCCCCAACTCAAGTTATAGGTTCTTGAAACATGATTATCATCATTATAGTATTTCGAACTAACAGTGATGGCAAAAGAATTGGAACTGCTGCTACGGGTGTAAGTGGTGCTCCCTACTTGAACTTCATAGCATGCAGCGACCGAGTTTCTCTCACTTGTTGATATCGTATTGGGTTCCAGGCCAATAATAATATAATTCCCAATCATGTAACCATTATTGCCTACAGCGCTGCCTATGCCGCCACCTTTGGGATTTAGTGCTGTAAGCAGGAAATAGCCGTCATCACTGCCTCTCCAGCCCCAGTTGAAATGGTAATAGCCATTACCGTCATAGCCATCACACACAAAAGAGTGTCCACCTCTATGCTTCTTTCCTCCATATATAATTGGATGGTTGGCTCGCAGTTCTGTCAAGATAAAGTTCTCCCACTGTGAATAGGAGTAATCTATACGAAACAGTTTGCGGGCCCTTGGGCTGTAGCGGAAGTAATCGACATAAACCTCACTAGAAGGAACTGCAGACGATGACGACACCCCATACTTCATTTTCACCGCCTGGCCGCAATAACGCATCAGCCATGCCACGGCGTTGTTGGAATTATCTGTTTCTGAGGTCTCACTACTGGAATAGTAGTCTTTCATAATATTCCAGTTGAATGTGGTTGTAGAAAGGGCTGGATAAGTTGTTCCATGCATATCATAAGCCGTATCACTTGATTGTTTATAACCTGGAATCGTTTGGCTTGTAGACGATGGCCACTTGTGGTAATACATGATTTGTGCCATTGCCGTTGCCACGCATCCTGTCACGCAATAATGAAGAACAGAACCTCCAAAAAGTGGGCACTGCAAGTTGAATGGTAAGCTTTGGTCCCACTTGGATGTAAGCATGGGTGACACCGCGCTGCCGGCTTTGGGATGGACTTCGCTTTGGCTCCTGTCGATAGTTATCATGCCCTCATCGAGCATCGCTATCTCCTCGACATACTGGTCGAGCCACGCCTGCATGTTCTCGGGCACATTCTCAGGGTCGAAGTTGCCCCTGTCGCTATAGCCCAGCACCTGCTCGGTGCGGTCGTCGCCGCTCACGATGACAAAGCCCCGGTCCTTTGCGGCGTTGAACACATAATAGGCAGCCTCTTGCTGCGACGCGCTAGCCTTGCTGCGAGGTGCCCTCAACGGCTGTGACGCGGCAACCGTTCCCATTCCACGCTGTGCCATAAACCGCGAAGCGATGCTCTGCGCCTCGTTCACACTCACCTGCTCGGCATGAACCTCGACGCTCACGCTGACGACAACGCATACAATCAAAAAGAAAAGGAGTCTAAACTTATTCATACATTTATGTTTTAGGTCAATTTATGTTTAGCTTACAAATTTATGACAATCTTATCAATAAAACAAGAGAATCGCAAGAAAATGGATGTTTTTCTTGCGATTCTCTTAAAAAATAAGAACTATCTGCTCTATACCGTAAGAATTTCTTTCTCCTTGGCGGCAAACACCTTGTCGATTTTCTTCAAGAACTTGTCGTGGAGTTTCTGCACTTTCTCCTCGCCATCTTTCTGGGAATCCTCAGGCATTCCGTCTTTCACTGCTTTCTTTAGTTGCCGATAATCTCGGCAATAACTTTTCTCGGTGTTTTTGTTTGGAGTAAGGCAAATATTTGGTACCTTTGCTCCGAGGTTAATTGAACATAC
>CACYVC010000004.1 GCA_902777835.1 uncultured Bacteroidales bacterium
CGAAAAGCGATGCAAAATTACAACCGTTCCGCGACATGGCAAAATATTTTCACGAAAAAATGCAGGAAAATCGCAAATTTAACATCCTTTCACTAAAAACGGGGCGTCTCGGGGCGGAAACGGGCCTTTTTAGGGGGAAACGGGCCTTTTCAGGGGGAGGGAGACAGGGGGGGACAGCGGGGCGGAGGGGCGGGAAACACCTCACCGCCGGGCGCGGCGCACGCGGCACGGCGCACACGGCGCACCGGCAACCGACACGACAAGGGTACACATTATTATATATTATATAGCGGCCGTACTACTTGCTCGAGAGAGTGACTATAGGTATCAGCATCTCTTCCATCGAAATGCCTCCGTGCTGGAAGGTGTCCCGGAAGTATTGAACATAGTAATTGTAGTTGTTGGGGTAAGCAAAGAAGTCACGGCTGGTAGCAAAAATATAGGTCGAAGCTACATTTGGGCTAGGCAATCCCACCTTCTTGGGCTGCTTGATTTCAAACACCTGCTTAGGATTGTAGCTCAGGTTCTTGCTCACCTTATAACGCAAGTTGGTGTTTGTATTGCGGTCGCCAATCACTTTCACAGCGTTATCTACTTTGATGGTTCCGTGGTCGGTAGTAATGACAACTTTTGCGCCACGGTGGGCTATCTGCTTGAAAATCTCGAAAGCGTAGGAGTTCTTAAACCATGATACGGTAAGTGAACGATAAGCCTCGTCGGTGTTGGCGAGCTCACGAATCATCTTCGACTCAGTGCGCTGATGCGACATCATGTCCACAAAGTTGAACACCATGACATTTAGGTCATTTTTGTCGAGCGCGGCAAAGTTCTGCAACAACCTCTCGCCAGCGGTCGAATCGTTTAGTTTATTATAGGAGAACTTATATGGCTTGCGGTATCTTTCGAGTATAGTTCTCACAAGCGGCTCCTCGTTGACATTCTTGCCCTCTTCTTCATCTTCATCAACCCAAAGTTCGGGAAACATCTTTTCAATATCTACTGGCAGCAACCCCGAGAATATTGCATTGCGTGCATACTGAGTTGCCGTTGGAAGTATAGAAGTGTAAAGGCCGTCGTCATCGACATTGAAATAGTCGCTGAGCAGTGGACTGATGGTCTTCCATTGATCAAGACGGAAATTGTCGATAACGATAAAATATACTTTCTCGCCCTTGTCAAGAAGCGGGAAGATGTGTGTCTTGAAAATCTCATTGCTGCGCAGGGGATGACTGTCACTGGCGAACCAATCCTCGTAGTTACGTTTCACAAACTTAGCGAACATGCCATTGGCCTCGGTCTTCTGCATTTTGAGCATCTCACCCATGCCAGTGTCGGCCGAAGTGAGAGTAAGTTCCCACCTCACTAGCGTGGCATATAGTTCATACCAATCCTCTATAGTGTGTGCCGACGCAATCATCTGGCTGATTTTCATAAATTCCTGCTGGTAGTCGCTAGTAGCCTTTTGCGCCACAAGAGCATCACTGTGTAGATTCTTCTTTATAGAGAGGAGAATCTGCATGGGGTTTACAGGTTTGATGAGATAATCGGCAATTTGACTACCGATTGCCTGATTCATGATGTTTTCCTCCTCACTTTTGGTAATCATGATGACGGGCACGTTTGGCTGCGAAATTTTAATCTGCTGCAATGCCTCGAGCCCGCTAATTCCAGGCATGTTCTCGTCGAGGATGATGAGATTATAGTTCTGCGTGGCGATTGCGTCAAGCGCATCGCGTCCGTTGGTCACGGTCTCCACTTCGTAACCTTTATTTTTGAGGAAAAGTATGTGTGGCTTGAGGAGATCTATCTCGTCGTCGGCCCATAAAATCAGCTCTTTGCTCATATTTCGTTATTTTTAATTTGTCACAAAGATACAACATTATTGTGAACTAAAAAAGTGATAAAGCGTGAACATCAAAAAAATTAAGTATATTTGCAACATAAAATACCTATTAATAATGAAAGCAATGATAAGAAGAATTATGATGATAACACTTGCAGTGTGCTGCGTGGGTGCAGTGAACGCTAAAGGAGTAAACATGAAACGACTGGAAGCGCGCATTGACTCGGTAATGGAGTCGCACTATGACGCACAGTCACCTGGCGCTGCTCTGCTTATTGCCAAGAATGGCAAAGCAATATATGACAAGGGCATAGGTATCGCCGACATGGCCACAGGCGAGAAGATTGACGGCAACACAGCGTTCAACATTGCCAGCATCAGCAAGCAGTTCACTGCCATCGGAGCCTTGAAGATGCAGGAGATGGGACTTATCAACCTCAACAATAGTGTAGCCAGCTACTTTCCTGAACTCAAGCACGAGATATGGAAGAAGATAAAGCTGCGCCACCTGCTCAGCCACAGTTCAGGAGTACCCGACGCTCGTCCACGCGGAGACCGCAACTTCATGCTCACTGCCACCGACGAACAAAGTGTGCAGTACATGAAGGATCTGAAAGAACTGCACTTTGAACCAGGCACCAACTATGAATATATCAATCCCACATTCGACCTGTTTTTCTTCCTCGTGGAAAAGAAGACGGGAATGAAATTCATTGATTTTCAGAAAAAACACCTTTTTGACCGCGCTGGCATGCAGAACGTGCAGTATTTCACTCCTGAAGCAAGGATTCCACACATGGCTCACGGCTACATCGTGAACGAAGATGCCGAGATTAGTGGCAGCGACAGCGACTACGCCAAGAAACGCGAGAAGGTAGAGAACGACTACGTTGACGGCAAGGGCGTGCACTGGGCAGAATGTGATTACGGCGAGGAAACATTCTTCGCCACTAAGGCCGACGGCGGCATATACACCACCACTCACGACTTCCTCAAATGGGAGAACGCACTAAGCCGTAATATTCTTGTGAAAAAATCCTCAAAACGCCAAGCCTATACTCCACACACACTTGTCACAGGTAGCAAATGGAGCGGCTACCAAAACCGTGACAACACCTGGTACGGCTACGGATGGTTTATCGACAAGACGCCTGGTCGAGAAGTGAAAATTTACCACACTGGCGACAACGGCGGCTTCCAGGCCTATGCTGCAAAATATGAGCGCAGTCGCGTCAACGTCATCATGCTCGAAAACCAGAACACCGTAGATCGCTGGTCGCTGCAACTCGAGATAGAAAGAATCTTGCGAGAAGAGGGCGTGCTAAAATAGCGTTTTAAATCACACATTTCACTCGTTTACGAGTTCTTTCAATGAAGAAGCGCACATTTTGCTGTTTTTTTCACATTGCAATGCCAATTAAAAGTCTAATAAAATGTTTTTTAGATGATATTTATTAAAATATCTTTTGTGTTTTAAAAAAAATAATTACCTTTGCAGGCACAAAATTGAAAGGAGGTTTGTTTTAACAACCACAGAATACTGAATTACAGACATATAACCCTATTTAAAGGCAGTCGTCCGCACTGCCTAGTTGCTGGCACAATCGTGTGATGATTGAGCCTAGCAACTGCCATAAAGCGGAAAAAACACTTAATATTTGACAATCATTTGACTTAAAAGTCAATATTTCTTTGCGCGAATGCCCTTAGTGGCACAGCGCATAGCGATTGTCGCCACAAATTTAGAAAACATATTAATTCACAACATTTTAATACAAAACAAAATTATGATTATTGTTCCTATCAAAGATGGCGAGAACATTGAACGCGCCTTGAAGAAATTTAAGAGAAAAACTGAGCGCACTGGCATCATTAAACAATTGCGCCAGCGTCAGCAATTTGAGAAACCCAGCGTAATCAACCGCAAGAAGATGATGAAGGCTGTTTACGTTCAGAAACTCCACACTACCGAGGAGCTCTAATTGGGTTGATAAAACATATAAAAGATTAACTCAAGATTTCTCTTATTACACATTTCTACAGATGACCGATGCCCCACGACGAGGTATCGGTCATCTAGTTTTTTGTTACATTTGTTTCTAAAAGCATTTCAAACAAATAGCTGCCTGAGCACCTCGGGTGAGCGCAGCGTTCCTAATGTGGAATGGTGAAGGCGATAGTAACCGAGAATCATCTCAAGCATCTCGTTGCGCTGCTCACGAGAAAACTTGAAGTGGTGCATGTTGTCGAAAGTCATGCGCGACAATAGCGGCAGCACTTGAGCTTGGGCTGGCGGTATAGATTTCATGCCAGGATGTGGCGACTGGGTAAACGTGCCCTCATTCATGTTTAACCAATATCCCTCGCGGTAACTGTCAATATCGGGCTGAATGCCTATAAACTGCCCCAAGCGATACAGGAAGCATATGTGAAAATTGGCCACGCTGCCGTTCATCTCTTCAAGCCTGATGATGCAACTCTTGATAAAGCTGTAGAGCACCATGTTCTGCTCCTGTTCCTGAATAGTGTGTGATAACAGCTCACTTAAGAACATCGCAATGGCGTTCTTCATAGGATCACTATAAATCGATATCAGCGTAGCGGTACGGCGCACGTCGTGAAGAGTGCCAATGTCGCGATTGGGCTGTAGCCGGGCCTCAAATTCCAATAGCGACAATGGCATGAACATAGCGTTGCGCATGCGGGCAGCATGAGTGGTGCCCTGACGCACAAAGAATGCCAGCATCCCCCGCTTGTCGGTGTAGATGTGGGCGATGTTGTGTTTCTCGTTATATTTTATAACGTTAACTACTATGCCATTCAATTTCTCTTGCATAGGTTAGAGCAGTTTTCGGCCCACGAAGTTACACCAAATCGCCCAAATTATGCTCAAAAAACTAAAAAAACTTTGTCTTTTAAAGTTTTATGGAAAATAAATTTTGCCAATTCAAAAATTTGACCTAATTTTGCAGTCGCTTTTGCGAAAAAACGTTTTTTGGCCCATTCGTCTATCGGTTAGGACGCAAGATTTTCATTCTTGAAAGAGCAGTTCGACTCTGCTATGGGCTACTAATAATCAAACAATTAAAATTTTTTACACACAAATTATGGCAAACCATAAATCATCTATCAAACGTATCCGTCAAACAAAGACAAGAAACGAGCGTAACCGCTATTACGCTAAGACTATGCGCAACGCTGTTCGCAACCTGCGCAAAATGGAGAACAAAGAGGAAGCTGCTGCTGCTTACAAGAAAGTTTCAGCTATGCTCGATAAACTGGGCCGCAAGGGCACTATCAGCAAGAACAAAGCTGCTAACCTCAAGAGCAAGCTCGCTAAGCACGTTAATAAGCTTGAAGTTGCCTAAATGCTTCTCCTCTGAGAGTATAGCGCTCTCAGTCTAGCATAATTTCTCATGGAGATTTTGGCAATCAAAAGCCAGATCTTCACATGATGGCCCATTCGTCTATCGGTTAGGACGCAAGATTTTCATTCTTGAAAGAGCAGTTCGACTCTGCTATGGGCTACAGAAATGAGCGTTAAGTTATAAACTTAGCGCTCTTAACTGCTATATAGCCATTCAATCTGCAAAAGAATGGCCCTTGATGTATTTTAGGCGTTTTTATCCCACACCACTTCCTCTACATTGCTGGTCACGTTGCAGTGGCGGGCGAGGATGAAGAAGAAGTCGCTCAGGCGGTTAAGGTAGCGCTGGGCGAGGGGATTAAGGGGTTGCTGGGCGGCTAGAGTAACCACGCGACGCTCGGCACGACGGGTCACGGTGCGGCAGATGTCGCAGCATACCGACGCTTGAGTGCCACCTGGCAAGATAAACCCGCGCATGGGTGGCAATTGTTCGTCGAGAGTGTCAATCATCGACTCCACACCCTTTACATCATCATCGCTGAGGCCATAGACTGGATCCTCCACATCTTTTTGTTCTGTGGCAAGATATGCACCCAGGTTGAACAGTTTATTCTGAATCTTGAAAATCAGCTTTTCCACTTCGGGGTCTTTGCCTTTTATGGCATGAGCAAGCATACCGATGTGAGCATTCAGCTCATCGACAGTGCCGTAGGCCTCAACGCGGATGTCATCTTTTGCAACTCGTTGACCACCAACGAGTGATGTTGTTCCTTTATCACCTGTTAAGGTATAAACTTTAGATTTCATAGCTTGTTTATTTCGTTTAGTTTATTAATTAGTTCATGTGAATTGCTGACCAACATTGAGCTGGCGATGAGCGGAGAGCGCGAGAATTGCGACTGCGCAGTGTTGAGCAACTGCTCGGCAATAGCCGAATACATTCCGCCATGATTCACCACAATGATGGGTAGGTCGCTGCCCTCTACAACCAGCGCAGAAAGTGTAGAAATCCACTCGTCGATAGTTCCTAGGCCACCTGGCAGCACCACAAACACATCGCCATGCTCTATGAGCTTCGACTTACGGTCGTTCAGGTCACGAGCAAGAACCAGCTCAGTGCACAAAGGGTCAGCACGGTGCTTAAAAAATTCTGGGACTATACCCACTAACCTCTCACAACCAGCATTGCTTGCCGCCTGTGCAGTAATGTGCATCAAACCGGCATTCACGCCGCCATAGACGAGTGAATGCCGGTTTTCACCTATCCACCGCCCAAGAGCAGTGGCAATTGATGTAATTTCCTCAGGAAGCCCCTGATTGGCAGAACAATAGACTACAATGTTCATTTTTTTGCTTTTTTCTTCGCTGCTGGCTTTGACGCAGATTTTTTTGCAGCTTTTGGGCGCTGTGGCTGGAGACGCAAGATCAGTGCCGAGCGAGCTGGGATATAGAGTTTGAGCCATCCTAGTCCGGCGCTGTCATAAAGCGGGTCGGGTTGAGTGAGGTGATTAACGCCCTCATCTACATTGCCGTATCCACCATAGCGCGCATTATCACTGTCAATCACACCATGATACTCACCTGCTGGGGCAAGGAAACCGTAATCGCTGAACGACTTAACTGGGTTGAAGTTGAAAACAAACACGAGATCGCCACGCATATAGGCGAGAATCTGGTCGTCATCCTTATCCCAGAGTTTGCGAATGGGAAGAGCCTGGAAGTTGTGAGTGCCGCCAATGAGGTGCATCACGTCATTATCCCAGTTGTTGAGGAACTGGTATTTGAGGTCCTCGCGATCAACGAGGTCCCACTGTCGGCGTGCATATTTATAGCTCCATCCGTTGCCATCGCGAGGGAAGTCAATCCACTCGGGATGCCCCCACTCGTTACCCATGAAGTTGAGGTATCCACCATTGATGGTAGAAGCAGTAACGAGCCTGATAAGCTTGTGCAATGCCATGCCTCGACTCACCACGCCATTGTCGTCGCCAGTCATCATGTGCCAATACATCTCCTTGTCGATCAGGCGGAAGATGATTGTCTTGTCACCTACCAATGCCTGATCATGACTCTCGGCATAAGAAATTGTCTTCTCGTCGGCACGACGATTGGTGAGTTCCCAGAATATCGATGTGGGCTTCCAGTGCTCATCCTTCTGCTCCTTGATAGTCTTAATCCAGTAGTCGGGAATTCCCATCGCCATGCGGTAGTCAAAACCAATGCCACCATCCTTCACCTTGCGGGCCAGACCGGGCATACCGCTCATCTCCTCGGCAATGGTAATTGCATGAGGATTCACCTCATGGATGAGCTTGTTGGCAAGGGTGAGATAAGTTATGGCATTAGTGTCCTGATTGCCATTGTAGTAGTCCTCATAGCCTCCAAATGCCTGGCCCAACCCGTGATTGTAATAAAGCATCGATGTTACGCCGTCGAAACGGAAGCCGTCGAACTTATACTCTTCGAGCCAGAACTTACAGTTGCTCAGCAGAAAGTTGAGCACGGCATTCTTGCCGTAGTCAAAGCACAGAGAGTCCCAAGCGGGGTGCTCGCGCTTGCCGTCTCCATAGAAGTAGAGGTCGTAACTGCCATCGAAGCGCCCTAAACCTTCAACCTCATTCTTAACAGCATGAGAATGAACAATATCCATAATAACGGCAATGCCACGCGAATGGGCATCGTCGATGAGATGCTTCAACTCCTCGGGAGTGCCAAAACGGCTTGATGCTGCATAGAAGCTCGACACATGGTAACCGAAGGATCCGTAGTAGGGATGCTCCTGAATCGCCATAATCTGGATAGCGTTATACCCATCATCAGCGATGCGAGGCAAGATGTTGGTGCGGAACTCCTCATAGGTTCCCACGCCCTCACGATTCTGCGCCATACCTATGTGGCACTCATAGATGAGCAGCGGTTTCACGTTGGGCTTGAAATTCTTTATCTTAAAATCATAATTCTCCTCGGGATTCCAAACTTGTGCCGAGAAAATCTTGGTATTGTCGTCCTGAACAACGCGAGTGGCATAGGCGGGAATGCGCTCACCTTGACCACCATTCCAGTGGATTGAGAGTTTGAACAGGTCACCGTGTTTCATTCCGCGCTCTGGCAGAGTGATTTCCCAGTTGCCGTTTTCGAGAGGCCGCATCTTGTAAGGCGCGCACTCGGTCCAGTTGTTGAAATCGCCAATCACAAAAATCTCGGTGGCGTTAGGTGCCCACTCGCGCAGCACCCAACCCTTGCTGCTGTGGTGCAATCCATAGTAGTTATAGGCGTTAGCAAAATCTACCAGCGAACCATTCTCGCCGATGAGCTCCTTCTCTTTGTTCAAAAAATCGTTGTGACGGCCCACGATGGCCTCCTCAAAAGGTTCCAGCCAGGGGTCATCCTTGATGATGGAGAGTGTTTTTTTCTTCATAATATTATATATAATGTGTTAGTCGATTAAAATGTATGGCAAAGTTAAAGCTAATTGCTGAAACGCCGCCCTGCTTCACGCCAAAAAACACTTGGCACAATGGTTAACCGATTTCATGGGCAAAAATAGTAAATTTTAAAGACATTTGCAACGAATTTTGCAGTTTTAGATTTTTTCTTTAATTTTGCAGGCTAAAACTATTGCAAACATCATTGAGCTATGATGAAAGAAAATACTATCAAGATTTTTGAGGAGAGCTTCCGCAACAACTGGGACCTCCCAGCTCTTAGTGACTACAACACCAAGCAAACCCTGACCTACGGCGGCTTTGCCGAGCAGATTGCACGTTTACACCTTATATATAAAGAGTGTGGCATCAAGCCTGGTGACCGAGTGGCGCTCATCGGCAAGAACACACCTAGCTGGGTGGTGGTGTTTATTGGCACTATCACCTACGGCGCCGTGATTGTCCCAATTCTTCAGGAGTTCAATCCTCGCGACGCTCAGCATATCATCAACCATAGCGAGGCCAACTTGCTCTATGCAAGCAACGCCATTTGGGAGTCATTCGACTTCGACAATATGCGTCACATTCGCGCTGCCATTTCTCTCGACAACGGCAACCTGCTGGCACAGAAAGAAGAAGAGACCGTTGACACTGTTCTCGAAAATATCGACACTCTCATGCAGCAGACTTATCCCAACGGTTTCACTGCCGCCTGCATCAACTACATAGAGCGCGGCAACGATGAACTGATGGAAATAAACTACACCAGCGGCACCACAGGTTTCAGCAAGGGCGTGATGCTCACCGGCAACAACTTGGCGGGCAACATCGTGTATGGCATCAACTCTCAGCTGCATCGTCGCGGCACACGCTGCGTGTCGTTCCTGCCTCTAGCTCATGCCTATGGTTGCGCCTTCGACATGCTCACACCTCTTGCCGTGGGCTCACACATCACTCTGCTAGGCCGCATCCCTGCGCCCAAGGTGATTGTCAAGGCCATGCAGGAAATCAAACCACACCTGGTAATTTGCGTTCCTCTTGTGCTTGAGAAAATCTACAGCAAGATGATTGTGCCCATGATCAGCAAGACCAAGCTGCGTTGGGCGCTTGCAGTGCCCTACCTCGACCGCAAGATTTATGACCGCATTCGTGAGAGACTAATCGAGGCATTTGGCGGTGAGTTTGAAGAGGTCATAGTGGGTGGCGCACCTTTCAACGCCGAGGTTGAGGAATTCCTATATAAAATCAAATTCCCATTCACCGTGGGTTACGGCATGACCGAATGCGCCCCGCTAGTGAGTCATACTCCATGGCGCGAGTTTGTTCTCCATAGTGCTGGCCGCGTTCTGCCAGGCATCATGGAATGCAAGATTTTGAGCGATGACCCCGAGAATATCCCTGGCGAGATCTGCATCAAAGGCGAGAACGTGATGAAAGGCTACTTCCACAACACCGAGGCTACCGACAAGGTGCTGCACGATGACGGCTGGCTGCACACTGGCGACATGGGAACTCTCAGCGCCGACGGCACCATCTTTATTCGAGGCCGCTTGAAAACTATGCTCCTAAGTTCTAATGGACAGAACATTTATCCCGAGGAGATCGAAGCCAAGCTCAACAATATGCTCTACATTAGCGAAAGCCTTGTTGTGGATCGCGACCACAAACTTGTGGCTTTAGTCTATCCCGATTACGACGCTATGGATCGTGATGGCGTCACACGCGACCAGCTGCCTGCCCACATGGACACTGTCAAGACCGAGCTAAATAAGCTTGTGGCACCCTACGAACGCGTGTCACAAATTGAGATTATGGTCAACGAATTTGAGAAGACACCAAAGCGCAGCATCAAGAGATTCTTGTATCGATAATTTGCTTACAATTTGTAAGACATTTTTTGTGAGAAAATCAGCATTTTTCCAATTTATTATTTTGGTAACAATATTTAACACTATTCCAAATAAAGCAAAATTTCTTTATTTAAATTGCTTATAATGTGTGATTTAAAATTATAAAATTTGGTAATTATTTGTTAATTTATCGATTTTTAGATTTTTTTCTCCAAAAAAAAAGTTCAAAAAAGATTTGCATATTAATTTTTTGATATAATTTTGCACCGTTTTTCGAAACAACCAAAAAAGAAATTATTTATTGTTTTATTATTTACTTATTAAATTTTTAAGAAATGAAAAAGTTAGTTTTATTAGTTGCTGTTATCGCTAGCGTATCTCTGTTCTCTTGCACTGGCAACGAGGCTTCAAAGAGTGCTTCTGACTCTACATCTGCTGCTTCTGCACAGCCAAGCACTGAGCAAGTAAGCGCTACTCCTTCTGCTGAGCAAACAAGTGCTGCTCCTTCTCAGGAAGTTGCTGCTCCTAGCAAACCAGCTGAGGAAGTTGCTGCTCCTAGCAAACCAGCTGAGGAGGCTCAACCAAGCAAGCCAGCTGAGGAGCCTGCAAAATAATTGCAACTCGCTAAAAAACTTTGAAGCTGTTTTCCACGTGCGTGGAGAGCAGCTTTTTTTTGCTTTTTATGTAAAAAACTAAGATTCCGTTCGTGAAACTTAGTTTTTTTTCTTATTTTTGTGGCAAGTAATAAAAATATAACCATAAAAACTACTATTATGAATAAATTAACTTCACGCATTATGCAGATTATGGTTGCAATGGCAATCATGATGTGCCCTACTTCGGCCTGGGCTTTATATGGCGACGTGAATGGAGACGGTGACATCACATCATCCGACGTCACAGCTATCTATAACTTCTTGCTCAACGGAGATCAGACCTATGCCTCAACTGCTGATATCAACGGCGATGGCGTCATCACTGTTACCGACGTGACAATTATCTACGACATCTTGCTGGGCAATATACCACAAGTTGTAGATAACGAGGACGCCCTCTTTAACCGCTGCTACGCAACCTTGCGAAGCGAGGAAAACATCAGCGTTTCTGGTCTTGACGTTTCACAAACCTCTTTCCTTCGCTCAATGTGGCTGCTCAACACCATCACTACCGACGAGGCTTACTGTGTTTGGTCTGATTATGGCATTAAAGAGATGAACACCAACCAATGGGGCAGCGACCTGCCGCAAGCCGCAGGCCTGTTCTATCGACTGTGTGCCAATATTGACGTGTGCAATCAATATCTTGCCAATGCTGCCCAGCATGACGATGCCCACAATGGCGAGATTCGCACTCTGCGTGCCCTATACCATTACTACTTGATGGACATGTTTGGTGATGTGCCTTACAACACCAACGCATCAACCCCAACCATCAAAGCAGCCCAACTGCCTCGTGCTACGGTTTACACAAAACTCATCACTGAGTTGCAGGCTTGCGAAAGCATGCTTGTAGAGCCACGAACAAATGCGTACGGTCGCATCGACAAGGCTGCTGCATGGATGCTACTTGCCCGCATCTGTCTCAACCAGAGCACATATTCACCTTCCACTAATGTTACTTTTGTTAGGAATGCGCTCACAACGGCCAAGACTTATGCCAAAAAGGTGCTAGACTCAAGCTATCAGCTCAACACCACCGGCACAAGCAGTTTCAATTCTTATCAGATGCTTTTCTTGGGCGACAACGACACCAATGGTGCACAAAAAGAGATAATATGGCCAATACCTTACGACAGCAATGATAACTTGGATTACCAGTGGTCAGGATCCACTTTCCTCGTAGCTGCTTGCGCATCTTATGATACCAACAACTACCCCAACGGCATTAACGGCCAGTGGAGTGGCATGCTGGCAAGACCGCAGTTTGCCAGCCGTTTCGGCATAAACAACGTCTCTACAACTCTCACTACTGCCAATACCCCAGCACAGATGGTTGCCAGTTTTGGCGACAAGCGCGCTCTGTTCTTCAACGACAATCCCAATCCCTATAATGCCATCATTGAGAACATGTCGTTCTCAAGGGGTGTGGGATATCTCAAGTATCTCAATATGAAGAGCAACGGAACCAACCCCTATTCCACTTTCGCCAGCACCGACTTCCCTCTCATGCGTTACGCCGAGGCCATTCTCACCTACACCGAGGCCGACACACGCCTCAACAGCGGCACATGCTCAAGCGAGGCATTGGCAGTGCTCAACACCCTGCTGCAGCGCTCAGGCGCCTCAACGCTTTCCAGCGCCAACACCAGCGCATTCTCTGACCTGTGGAGCAAAGAGTTTGGCTTCGAAGGTCGCCACCGTGTTGATTTAATAAGATTTGGGAAATATGGTAGCAGCATAGGCCAAAGCACGACACTCTGGAACTGGAAGGGTGGCACCATAGGCGGTCGTGCATTTGACAACAGCAAGAACGTCTTTGCCATCCCAGCACAGGCACTGCAAAACAACAGCAACCTCACTCAGAACGACGGCTATGACATTAACTACGGAACTATTCAAACCACGATGAGCGTTGGTTCGCCCTACGGCAGCAGCACCGTTACGTCATGTACTATGAGTTTGACTCCCATCACAAGCACTACACACATCATCTACCCAGAATATGAGGTAAGGATTGCCGACAATGCCAACATGGACAACTATCAGGTGTTTGACAAATTTGCATTAAATGATGGAGCCACCGACTATGTCTTTGATATCGAAAAGGTGAAGACATATGCCCAGCAGCACAACACCAGCAACCTGTACTTCCAGCTTTTCAGCAACGTAAACGGAACTGGATATGCCTATTCTCAAGTCCGTAATGTTGACTTTGGCTTCGACCTGACCATTATGCCTTACTGGCTAGTGGGCGACTGCGTGGGCGACGGACTTTGGACTAACGATAGCGACCCCTACAACAGCAGCATGGTCCCCATGCTTCCTAACGAGGATGGTAATTTCGTTTATGCCGGTTATTTCCCTGCAGGCGGACAATTCATGATTGTCTCTAATCCAGGCAGCTGGACGGGCGTGGTCTATGGTGGCAATGAGTATGGCGGCCAGCAGTGGAGCGGGTCAGGTTATCCTCCTAACGGTGCCAACATAACTATCACTCAGGCGGGTTACTATCACCTTTTCCTTTATGCCGCAACTCATGAGCTCACAATTTCATATATGGGTGAACAACCAACCTACGAAGCAATGGGCATCATTGGTGACTTCAACAATTGGTCGTTGGATGAAGAGATGGGTATGATGAGTTATGATTACGATAATCACAACCACGATTGGAATTCAATACTCTATCTCAATGAAGGTGGAGTTAAGTTCAGGGCCAACTACTCATGGGGCGACAACTGGGGTGGCAGTACCTTTCCAAGCGGCATAGCCACTAAGAATGGACCTAATATTCCTGTAACACAAGGCTGGCACAAAGTGTACTTCAACGACATCACTGGTGCCTATTTCTTCACACCCACAACATCTCCCTACGACAAATAACACAACAATTAAACTCTCAAAAGATGCGTCCACTCAAGGGCGCATTTTTTGTTTTATAAAATATTTTCAATATCTGATGCAGTATTCTGCATAGCATGGTGTTTATTGATTGAGTTCTTTGAATTTCTTGTTTTCCTATTAACGAAAGCGCAAACATATCTCATTGTCTCATTTTTTGGATAAAATAATTTTTTTTCAAAGAATGATGCAGTAATTTTGCACTTCGTGTGTTTAAATTGAAGCACTATGATGAGTGAACGAGATATCAGTAAAGGCTGCAAGCGGGGCAATGCAAAAGCTCAGCGCGCTCTCTTTGACCGATACTCGCCACTGCTGATGGCAAAAATTTACAGGTATGTGGGCGATGACGACGATGCCAAAGATGTGCTCCAAGACACCTTTGTCAAAGCCTACACTATGATCGACAGCTTTGCTTGGGAGGGTGAAGGCTCGCTGCAAGCGTGGCTCACACGCATTGCGGTGAACACCTCGCTCAACTTCTTGCGCAGCCGCAAGCGGCTCAGCGCGTTGAGTGTTGACACCGCCGACATTGATGACCCGCCCGACATTGCCGAGGAGGCCACAGCCACACAGGTCAACAGCCTCGACACCAGCACCATCCTTGAGATGGTAGCAGAGCTGCCCGATGGCTACCGCACGGTGTTCAACCTATACTGCCTCGATGGTTACTCCCACAAAGAAATTGCCCAGCAGTTGGGCATTAACGAGAAATCATCATCGTCTCAGCTAGCTAGAGCAAAAGCCATCTTGGCACAGAAAATCAAGAAATACATTAACGAGCACAACATCGATAACTACTATGAGCAACAATATGAATAATAATGACTGGCTCGACGCTTTGAAGCAAAAAGCCCAAGACGCCACCCGAGAGGTTCCAGAGGGAACGTGGGAGGCTATCGCCAAGTCGGTCGGCAAGCAAGCAGCACCAGTGCGGCAAGCGAGGATTGCTCCTCGCATGTGGCGCGCCGCAGCTGCTGCAGCCGTTGTTGCCATAGTCGCCACCACGGGATTCTATTTGTTCAACAACAAACCCGCCGACAGTGGGCAACTAGCAAAGACACAAGACGACCGCACTCCCTCGGTTGTGGATGAGGCCCCAAGCACAAGCAATGAGCAGACACCCGCTGTAACCGACGAGACACTGCTAGCTCAGGACAACAGCATTCCGTCGCAACCGTCCACTACCCTGCCCCCCACCTACGACAGAGTCCCACGGCAGGACTACGCTAACCGCACCAATACTCGCCCGATCACAGCCGATGATGATGAAATAATCAACAATGAGCTATTGGCCGCCAACTTCAACGAGCCTATCGACCTCACCGACTACCCTAACGAGTTCGACCCTGAGAATTACTACTATGACATCGAGACCATGCTGGCGCTTGAAGAACTGTATAACCAGTATGACAACGCCATGAATCAAGATGCGATGGAGCCTTGGAAGAGCTATACCGACAGCACCTATCAGGAGTATCTCGTCTATGATGCCAACGCCCGTAAGGTAGCGCGCGAGAAAATGGCGCTCACCAAGCCTGGCAAGAAGCCAACAATGCTTCTGGCGGCCTATGGTAACGGACTCGTTTCAACCGATCGCAACAGCACCGTTAGCGGCTCTTCGGCGCAGATGCTGCTGCCACCCGCCACGCCACCACCAGGCATGATGCTCGCCCCTGCGGCACCAGGCGTAACACCCAATGTGGCACCGCCTGTCAACTACGACTACCATCACCACATGCCACTCACCTTTGGTCTCACCTTCAACAAGCGCATCGTGGGAAACCTCTATGGTAACATAGGACTGAACTTCACCTCCATGACAAGTGATGTCACCCCCGACAATGGCGGCGACAAGTTTAAACAGGACATCAAGCTTATAGGTATTCCTTTTGGCGTGAGATGGAACTTCTGGCGATATAAGGGTCTCTCCACCTTCGTTGGTGGTGAAGGAATGGTCGAAAGAGTGGTTGACGCCTCATTCGGCAAAGAAGATGTCACCATCAAGCGACTGCAATGGTCGGTACACGCTACCGTCGGAGCGCAATACAATTTCACCAAGCATGTGGGAATATACATAGAGCCCAAACTCTCGCACTACATTACCACCATGCCTCTAAACACCCTGCGCAACGAGCATCCATTCAACTTCAACCTACAGATGGGATTGTCGGTTGATTTCTAAAAAAACGTTAAAATCATAGTGGTTCATGCAGTATTTTCACAGACGCTGTGTTTACAGGTCGGAATCACACTTAATCCATAGCTTTTTTCATGACAGAAAAAGACTAAACAAATAAGGATTTATTAATTACGATGGTTATATTATATTTTTTGAAATCACACTCTTAGTTTTTGATTTGATTTAGAATAACTTCATTTTACTCTTTTTATTTGCAATAGTATTGAGGCCGAGCTGAATTTGTGATAAATCCCTCGGTCTCGTTGTTTTTTTATATTAGCAAAATTATTATTCTATCCAATACTTAGGCGTTGTGGAAGTATTATGCCCAACCACAGCATACGGTGCTTAAAACTCACTACTTAACACTTAACACTTACAACTTAACACTTACCTAATATTCCACCTCAATCGACTTGTTGCGCCAGTATTCGGCTTTTTCTTCATCCACTTCCACGCCCCAGCCGTAGGTGTAGCAGTCGGAGAGGGCCAGCTGTGCTGCCAGATGCCCTTGAGTAGCGGCCATGCGGAACCACTCAACGGCAAACTTAGGGTCGGCATCGGTGCCTACGCCCCTAAGATAAATCATTCCCAGCTGATACTGCGCCTCGGGGTCGCCTTTATAGGCTAGTACCCTGAGCGAAGGCAAACTGCCATCATTCTCAATATTTCCGCTAGTGTTATCTATTGTTGAGTAGTCGCTGTCGATGTAGGTGATGTCGGCAGGACTGATAATCTGAGGTTTCTCATTAGTGGTTGTCTCACCGTAATAGTCGTGGAGGATGAGGTTGCCCTTGCGCATCGTCCAATCACCAAGCAGGTCAATCACATTAAGTCCTAACAGCAGCGGCGCCTTTTGTGACACAGCGATAATGGCTTCCACATTGGTCAACAGGCGGTTTCCCACCTTAACCTGCCTGAGAATCACTGTGGCGTTGTTGTCAACCACACCATTAGCGTTACGAGTTTGTGTGGTGCCTTTAAAATCATTGTGCGTCAATGCTCGCTTTGCTAGCAGTTCGTTGGCAAACTCCTGCGAGAGGCTAGTCTTGGCGGCGCCAGTATCGAAGATGAAATCTTTCTTTACGCCATTGATTACACATGGGATATAATACACGCCACTCCTACGCTTCATTTTCACGATGTGGTCACCTGCTGTAGCATTTATTACCACTGCCACAATCAAGATTAACAACACACTTAGTCGCTTGGTTTTATTAGGAAAATAATGATGGAATTTCATATATCTGTTTTGTTGAATGCACAAAATTATCACATTTTTTTCAGTCATGCAAACTGCCGCCTTAAAAGTTGAAAAAAACAGACCAAAAACGCAAACGTTTGCACCTTTTTTGGCGTAATATATAATGAATTACAACAAATGGTTTTCTCTATTATCAGTAACTTTGCTTGCTAAATTAGCCAAAACAAAATCCCAAACTATAACAACATGAAAAAAATCTATCTATCATTAGCATCATTGGTCATTGCCATCAGCGCAATGGCACAGGGATGGCCTGCCAACTATGGTGGCATCATGCTGCAAGGGTTCTACTGGGACAGTTACGAATACACCAAGTGGGATAACCTAACAGCACGCAGCGAGGAGCTGGGATCGATTTTCGACCTTATATGGGTACCCAACTCGGCGATGACACGTGGCGGCAACACCTATCAAACCATGGGGTATATGCCCTACTTGTGGCTCAGACATACAACCGTCTTTGGCGGTCAGAGCAAACTCGTGAGAATGATTCAGACCTACGGCGCCATGGGCACCGGCATCATTGAGGACGTAGTACTCAATCACAAGGATGCCAAAGCCTTAGAAGGCGACGGATATCTTGCATTCCAGGACGAGACTGCGGGTACCTACAGTGTTACATGGGACAATGTGAACTACACAGGCATTGTGTGCAACGATGACGTGGAAGGCGGTGGCGGAAACTACGACACCGGCGAAGGATTTGACGGCGCACGCGACCTGGACCACACCAACGCACGCGTGCAGCAAAACTGCATCACCTATCAGCGTTTCTTGCTCGACTCGCTTGGATATGTGGGCTTCCGTCTTGACATGACTAAGGGTTATGCGCCTCAATACACTGGCAAGTATAATGCTGCCACCAACCCCATCTTCTCGGTGGGAGAGTATTTCGACGGCAACACCGACCTCCTCAAGCAGTGGATTAACGGCACTACCGTGAACGGAGCAATTCAGAGCGGCACCTTCGACTTCGCCCTTAAGTTTGCCATCAACGACGCATTTGGCGGCGGCAACTGGGGAGCTTTGAACCTTGCCGGACTCATCGCCGACGACAACTACAAGCGCTATGCCGTGACCTTCGTCGATAACCACGACACCAACGAGGACCACAACAAGTGCGGTGGCAACATCGAGGCTGCAAACGCTTTCATCCTTGCCATGCCCGGCACGCCTTGCGTCTTCAGCAAGCACTATGAGGAGTACAAAGAAGCTATCACCAACATGATTAAGGGTCGCCGCGCTTGCCATGTTACCAACATGAGCAGCTGCACCAGCAGTTCGGTGAGCGGTGGCATAATTTTCACCACCACTGGTTCGGTGGGCGACGTGATGGTGCGCCTTGGCTCTGCAGCATCGAGCAGCCCAGGCACTGGGTGGCAACTCGTGCAAAGTGGCACCAACTATGCCTTCTACATCACTGACGGCATCGATTGGGTTAACAGCGAGAAAATAGGCAAGATTGTGGGCTACCCCGTGATTGACAAACCCAGTGGCGTGTATGCTAACTCGGTGACAGTGAAAATCAAACCTTCGATGGCAAGCACCACTTTGGTATATACCACCGACGGCACTAACCCCACTCCCGAGAGCGCTCAAATCACTGGCCCCACTACCCTCACCTTCACAGAGACTACAACCCTCAAGGTGAGCGCAATCATGGACGGCGAGGTTAACGATATCGTTACACGCAACTACATCATTAGCGATGCCGATCCTAACAGCATCACAATTTATGTCAAGGCCGACAATGCCTATCTTTATGCATGGGACGACGGAGGCACACCACTCAATGGCGAGTGGCCAGGCACTCTATTGACTCAAAAACGCACCGTTGGTGGTGTGGAGTTCTTTTACAAGACCTTCGCAAAACCCTCTCCTGACTACAGCATCAACTTCCTGCTCAACAATGGCGATGGCGATGAGAGCAAGACCGAAGACGTGACCAGTGTTTCGGGCGATGTGTTCTACACCTTTAGCGATGGCGATGCTCGCGACCTGAGCAACATCTATCTGGCTGAACTCTACAACCCATTTGTGTGCATCGACAAGCCCAGCGGTGACCTGCCTGCCAATAAGAAGGTTTACATCAACGCCAGCTATGGCGACGCCAAGATTGTTTATACCACCGACGGCAGCGAACCCACAGCAGCAAGCCAGCAGGCTACTGCCATGAAGGAACTAACGTTCACTACAGTTGGCGAACAAGTGACCGTGAAAGCAGGATTGCTTATCAACGATGAGGTGAAGGGCGTGGTGACTCGCGACTACAAGGTTGTGGAGGCCACAAGCGAAGGTGGTGGTAACACCAGCAACACCTTGACAATATATTGCAAGGCCACCAGCGCACCCTACATCTACTCATGGGAGGACAACGGAACACAGCACAATGGTGACTGGCCAGGAACCAAGATGACTACCAGCGAGACTATCGACGGCGTGAAGTGGTGGACCTACACCTACGACGTGAAGCCCATCAACATCATCTTCAACGACGGTAATGGCAATCAAACTGGCAACATTGTTGGTCTAACTAGCGACAGCTACTTTGAGTATAACGGTACGACTACCGCCACTAACGTCAGCTCGCAGCATACTGACCTCTCCACTGCCGACATCCCATCGTGTGCTACCTGGATTGACGGACAGCAGTTTGTTTACTTCGAAGCCAACAACTACTATGAGCCCTACACCTGGATTTGGAATAATGGTGGCGCCAACTTCACTGGTGGCGCATGGCCTGGAACTGCACTCATCGACGTGATTGGCGTAGCGCCTAGCGGAAAGAACATCTACCGATGGACCACCAGCCGCCAAGATGTGCCTACAGGCATCATCTTCAGCAACTATGGATGGCCACAAACTAGTGACTATGAGTTTGTAAATGGCGGTTACTACACCGAGAGCGGTCTCATAGGAGTCATCGAGGCTATTCCAGTAGTTCATGGAGACGTAAATGGCGATGGCGTGGTTACAGCTGCCGACATTACTGCCATCTACGACATTCTCCTCGGCGTGAACAACAAATATGAGGAGACTGCCGACGTAACAGGCGATGGTGTGGTAACAGCAGCCGACATCACTGCAGTATATAGCATCCTGCTGGAAAGCAAATAATGCTTGATGCATAATGAAAAAATGAGACTCGGGGAATCCTGAGTCTCTTTTTTTGATTCTATTCATCATTAGTTTGGCAAAAATAAAATGCAGCATATCAGCTACTCACATGAAATAGGGGAGCGTGCGCAAAGCTACTGAGGGGAATGTCAACCTTTTTGATTTTCAAAAAATGTTTTATTTTCCTCCCTCAATCTTAGAGGGAAAACCGTAACACATTGAGGACAAGAAAAATAATTCAGCGAACTTATATTATTTATATTTTTAGTTCTTAGATATAATGCTCACTATCAAATAAAATTCATTATGTATGTTATAACACTTCAAAGACAACTGCACACCATGTCACTAAACGATTCATAACAAATTCATAGCAAATATCAATTTTTGATATTTATTTTGCAAAAATGTTCATTATTAATATTTTTTTATTATCTTTGTATGGTAAAGTTATTATGTGTTTGGAATTTTATGAATGAAGATGTTGACTCTCAATGAACTGTGGAAATTAAATAACTTTCTATTATCTAAAACTAAATACTAACTAATCAAAACATTAAATTTATGGAGATTAAAAAACTAATTACAGCTTTTATTTTACTGATATTGTGCATTGGTTACAATTCATGCAGTAAAGACGAGATTGACAACATTACAGATAATAACTATGCAAAAATCTGTGAGAGAGCTTCAGACATTGATTACACTATTGTAGAGCAATACTTTAACAAGTGTAAATCTCTTGATGAATTAATGAAATACGCTGATGAGATTAAAGCAATCAAAGGCGTTGAAGATGTATACTCTAACGGAACCACAACAATGTTTGTCAAGATAAAGGATTTCCGCACGATGTGCTATTCTTATTATCCAAAGCCCGCTAAAATAAGTGGCACTAAGGAACAGATGACAGAAAGTCAACTTAAAGCCTCTCCTAATTCACAAAACGATGGAGTTGTATACGAGAGTCAAGACAAGATAGACAAAGATATGTTGATTGTGACTCCAACATATAAAGGAGATGAACTTACTGAAGAACTAGGAGAGTATATTTATCCTGGTCTTTCCGAGCGTTTCTCAAAGGCTGGATTCCAGAAACCGGAAGTTGTGAACTGGCCTAATGCCGATGTAGAATTCTTTAGAAACGGTATTTTCGAATGCGATTATTTGTTTTTAATAACACATGGCGCTTATGATCCTAAACTGCAGTCACATTGGTTGATGACATCTGTAGATATACCTCGTGATGACAAAGGTAAAGTAAATCCAGTATTTTATGAAAAGTATAAAGACTATCCTGAAGATCAAGTTAGGTTCAACACCTATTATGAAAAAGAGAATCAATATGTGCCCGTAGATAAGATTATAGTATCTGAAAATTTTATAGAAACATCATCAAGACAGTTTAAGCATCCAGGAAAAGCTATCGTTTTCAATGTTGCATGTGAATCAATGAAAGGTCCAAGTGCTACTGAGATAGACTCTGTTAATTTTAGTCTTTCAAGAGTTTTTGAGCTTAAAGGCGCTGGGACTTATCTCGGTTATGATGAAACAAATGGTGTTGGACATATGGCAGGTATAGAATATTGGACTAGATTATTATCAGGAATGTCAGTAAAAAGCGCCTATGAAGATTTGAGTTTTAGTTTACGTCATAATTATCTTGTTTATGATGGTAGAGCCTTTTGGGCAGATTTAAAGCTCCATGCTCCACAAATGAATGAAACAAGCATAAATCAACCTGAAATCACATATATAGACTCATCCGACGACAATGGACTTCGGATTGATTTATATGCAAGAAATTACATTGAATCAATTGTTTTGAAACCAAATGATGATTATTATTATGTTGAAAATACTAATAATCTTCCTTTACGATTTGGATTTGAATTAAGTAAAGACGAGCAATTCACCGATGTGATTTCTCTTGGCAAAAAAAGCATTGGTGATGAGGGATGCACATGGGACACAAACTATGGTAAGCTGAATGATAGTTATGGTGGCCATTATTATATGTTATCACTAACTCAGTCATTAACCTATAATGTTTCTCAGACCAATTCTGTTATTGAGCCTGAGACTACTTATTGGGCGCGTGCTTATGTTTATGATGGCACTGGTTACTGCTACAGTCGCCCCGTTTCGTTCACCACAGGCGAATATAGTCGCATTGATAATGTAATTCCACCTGAAATCCGTAACCAGATGGATCCATACATTACTATCTATGATGGAAATACACCTCCCAACATTGAGGGAGAATACCTGTTGAGTCCTGATGAATTAGTATTTGACTCTGAGAATGATTTTGAAATTGGACATATATTTGCAGACTTGTATTTCAAGTTCTATAACCAAAACATGCATAGTAATACACTTGATTACAAGGAAAAACAAGGATATTCAGAGTCCACGGGCACTGGCGCATTCATCAGCGGTTCGGGCAACAATTTCAGTGTATTTTTCAATACAGAAGGAATTGGTCATAAGGAAGAATATGATATTAACTATAAGACAGCTTTGGTGATTTCAGGCACCAAAGATGAACAAGGCATTCGAAATCTAGAGTATGCTTTTGTGATGGTTGATAAATCTAATGACCCGAAACCTTATTTTATTCCTGTTGGTGCTTTCAGAGTGTTTAAGGATGGTGACAATATCAGTTCGTATGTAACATGGAGTGTTGCCAAGAATCATCTGCGCAAAACTGCAAATCGTCCAACTATGATTGAAAAGCGCAAAAAGAAATCAGGTTTAAAATAGAGTTTTTTCTTAGACCAAATAAATGAAAATGAGGGTGCGTCAATTCACCCTCATTTTGTTTTTTATTCCTCTCTTTAATATCTTTTTAGAGCGTTGCCAGCGAATCGCTGTGCAGGGCGAATGCTTCGGCAGCTAGGCAACGGCTCTCGATGCCACGAAAGTGCTCCATAGTGGTGTGCCAGCCGTCGTAAAGGGCTTGCATGCCCTGGCTCACATGGCAGTTGCACGCCTCGTGTTTGCGTTCTAGCACAGCCTCAATATTCACCCAATGGGTGGGATGAAACATCTGTGTCTGCTCGCCAGTCATCACCTCAAAGTAGTAGAGTTTGAACCTGCGGTCGAGTCGTCGCCAGGCGTCGAGAACCAGTGTGCCACACACGGCATGGTCGCGATGGGCATCGATGGGCCAGTGGGTGAGCACCACATCGGGGTTCTCGCGGTCGATGAGTTCGCGCATTTCCTTATAACGCTCCAGATTCACCTCCGTATTGCCGTCAATCTGATTCATGAAAATGTGACGAGCACCGGTGATTTGGCAAGCGTTCTCACTCTCCACCACACGTATGGCGGCAGCCTCGTCATGGTTCTTGCCGGCGATGCCAGCCTCGCCGCGGGTGAGATAAACACACACCACCTCATGCCCAGCATCGGCGAGCAGACACATAGTGCCTCCACACCCCGTCTCAGGGTCATCGGGGTGCGCCCCAATCACAAGCACCTTGCGGCGCCTGGTGTCAACAATCTTACCATGCTCATTAGCCACAGCAGGCAGTCCCAGCACTGTTGCCCCCAGTGCAGCCATGCCAGTTTTCTTTATCATTTCACGTCGATTCATTTCTTGAAAAGGTATTAAATGGTTTCCTCTACAAAAGTAGTAAAAAATTAAATGCAATTCACATAAAGTTCACTAAATCTTGAACTAAATGTTTGCATATCTCATGAGTTTTGATGAAATCTGCATATAAGTTGTGCATAACCGTCATTTTGACACACTCACTCATTTTTATGACACTCAAACAACGAGGAAATAATAAAAAACAAGAAACTAAAAGTTAATTATGGAAAATATGTACTTTTTTCTTGGATTTTGCCACAATTATTTATTTTTCTCAAGATTTTTGTTTATATTTGCAATCTAGAACAATAAGCTAAAAAACAGAACGAACGAGACGGATCTCGTCACTACAAAAAACTCAAAACTAAAAGCTCACAACTGATAACTCATAATCGATAACTCATAACTCAAAACTCAAAACTTTAATATTATGAAAAAGATTCTACTATTACTGATGGCCTTGCTTGCCACGACCACTGTTTGGGCTGAGGACTACTACATCACCGATGTAATGGTCATTGGCGGTTCAAAAAGTGAAGTTGACTTTTTGAAGGTCTCCTACATGGCTCAGGGCTGGACGGTCATCAACCAGGACCTGAATGCCGGTTGTGGCTCAAGCAGCGACTATATCTATCTGCTCTACAAGTCGGCGAGTGAGACTAATGCTGCTGCCAGTGCTTTTATCACCGATTTTGTGATCAGCACACTAGCAGGCACAATTCCCGACAATCTCACGCACAATGGGCGTTCCTATACCCTTGTGCCCTACGATGGCAGCGACTATTTCAAGAACAACAAAGGTGACCTGAATAGCCATTGTGGCTCCAGCAGCGCCACTATCCATCTCTATTATACAAAAGAATACAACAAAAATGGAGAAGACTACGGCACTGTCAAATCCATTTCCTTCAACAACACGCAGAGTGGTGCCGTAACCACTGGCAGTGGAACAACGGGCTATGACCTCAACTCCGGTGCTGGTGGTGACTATATCTATATGCACACCGACAAGGCGCATGGATGGACTGTCACAAAGAACACTGCTGGCACTGAGTGTATTATTAAAGGCTTTGACGGACCAAAGACAATTTTTAAAGATATAATCATACCAACTGCTATCGACTCAGCAACGGTATTAGGTTTTTCTGGTATGGACTTCAGCGGCTTCACAAACCTTGAGACAATGTTTTTCTTTAATAAATCTTCAATTACCCATATGCCGTCAGTGCGAGGCTGCTCCAAGTTCTACAATGTCATGACTCAAAATTTTGATTTCACAACTCCACCTTCGATGACAAGTATCCCAGGTTATGCTTTCGCTGGCACGGCTATTAAGCAAATATTGTTTGAATCTGTTACAAGTGTTGGCACCGAAATTTTTTCAGGATGCGATAGCATTTCATCTGTCACATTCAATAAATCACCCGTACTTATCGATAATGGTGCTTTTTCCAACATCAGTTCAAACTGCCAAGTATTATATCCAGGTTCTATAGAGGACTGGAATCCAATGATGTATATGTATTCACCGAACTTGGTTATTAAAAATCCCAACAATAAGTGGTATTGCGGCTGGTGTGGGGCAGCCAATGATTCAATTTATAATCATCTCTACTGGATGCAGGTGTCTGATCAGCAGGAATTTGATCATCTGAAAATAAATTGCGCTACTGACGTTTGGGATACCTTTACCGAGAAGCAAGTCATTACCACAAAGAATTGGGTAAAAAATTTTGTTCATTTTCTCACTATAGAGCATGTTCACCATTTAAACGCAAGCGAATTTGAAGGTTATAATTTTGAGTTTGTTGATGTGAAATCTGGACTTGAAAAGATGTATTACCGAACTTTTCATAATTGTACCCGACTCAAAAAAGTAAATCTTCCTTCTACTGTTACATTAATTGATGATGAAACATTCAGCGGTTGCATAAAATTAACTGATATATATTTCGATGGCACCGACACGCAGTGGAACGATAATGTGATAAAGGGAAGTGATTGGAAAATGGATACGGCAACGGTGCACTGGCATTGCACAGTGATTTTCAACGCCAACGGGCACGGTACTGCTCCAGACCCAGTATCAATTCAGTGGAGTAACGAGGACAAGCTGGATGAGCCCACTGCACCAACGGCCAATGGCTACAACTTCCTTGGCTGGTTCACCGATGCCGACTGCACCAACCAGTGGGATTTCAACAACACTATTCCCGGCGACATGACACTCTATGCCGGCTGGCAGGAGATAGTTGTTAACATACCAGGCGATGTGAACGGTGACGGTGAGGTGACCACAGTAGATGTCACAGCCATCTACAACTACCTGCTCAACGGTGACCAGACCTTCATCGACACGTGTGATGTGAACGGCGACGGCTTTATCACAAGTGCCGATATCACCGTTATCTACAATATCCTGCTGGGCAATTAGTCAATGCATAATTCATAATGCACAATGCATAATTGTTCATAGTTCACAGTTCATAGTTCGTAGTTCACAGTTTATAGTTCACAGTTTTGAGATTGCACTTCAACAACTTTTGCCACAGTCTTCGATAAACGAAAAACGATAAACGAACTCCCTTCCACTTTCCACCTATAAACGATTCCCGACTTGACAACTCATAACTCACAACTAAAAACAACAAATATTATGAAAAAGATTATACTGATTTTTGCAACTTTGCTCTCGGCGATGACAGCGTGGGCGAGCACGTACACGGTAGACAACGATGGCAACAATTTCATCATCACCCGTAACGGATCGGGCAATGAGACCATTTATTACCGCACGGTGAACCTCTCGGCCTTGGCAGGAGAGAACTACACTGAGAGGACAGGAAAACTTATCTTCTCAGAGAATGAAGTCGAAAAGACGATTCCAATTAACGAAGTGGACGTCGATTCTTACGTTGACTATAATAATAATATTTATAATCTGCTGTACGCCGTTCAGACCAGCCTCGTGCGCAGCTACCGCTTTGAATTGCTCAACGGTGACGGCGATGTGTTGGCCTACAAGGACCGTGACATTACATTCGGCAAAAACTACCAGCTTCCTGACGCCTATGTGAATAAGAGTATTACCGACCTGGTATATTTTGACGACGCCGGCAACTTGACGTCGGGCGCAGGCAACAAGTATCTTGACTTGGGCACTATGCAAAACACGGGATTGAATTGGACTAAGGTTACTGATGCCGGATATAGTCAGAGTTATCATCTCTTGAAAACAGATGTCTTCAATGGTAGTCCTTATGTGCGCATCTATGCCAACAACCTGGGCATGAAAGTTTATGCCACGGTATTTTTTAAGCAAAAGGAAGAAAACGACGGTTATCAGTACATTCAGATTCTTGACAATAATTACGTGTCCTTTGATGGCAATGACTCTGACGGTGCGGTCAATGCCCCTGAGATTTCACAATACAAAGCATGCTTTGAGTTAAGCAAAAGCGGTGTGACGACCGATGAACATTACCAGTTCTTCCCTCACCGCTACGACTTTGTCAACAAAGCTGCCGAACAGAATGCAGGACTGACCCATTACTCGTTCGATTATGGCAACAGCTACCTTTATGAGCAAAAGTACGTGAGTAATTCCGTCCACCCTGGTAGCTCAGGCTCGCTGATTTTTTCGCCAACGAATTATTATATATGTGTGCGTTTTGATGCTGCAGGCAATGGCGACGATAATTGGTACTTCAAAGAACTCAAAGCCCGTGTGGCATTGGTCGATGCCACAGCGCCAACTGTAATCAACAACAAATACAGTATCTCTGGTGGCCGACACAGTAGGGGCAACACTTTCTATGTGAGTGTGGCATTTAATGAGATTGTCACAGTAAGCGGCACACCCACCCTCAACTCCACGTGGGGCTCACTCTCCTATGTGGCAGGCAGCGGCTCCAACGTGCTCACCTTCAGCGGCACAATCGGCGCAAGCGCCTCAGGCGCCTTAACCGTGAACAGTTATAGCGGAACCATTACCGACTTGGCAGGCAACGCCCTCAGCGGCACTATCAACCATAGTTTCAGCACCAACGTAGATGCCCGCTCTTATTCCATATCCTATAATCTGGCTGGCGGCTCCATTCCCTCTGGACAAAGTAATCCCACCAGCTACACCGACCTGAGTGGCCCCATCACGCTGATCAACCCAGTTCGCGCGGGCTACACCTTCTTGGGCTGGACTGGCAGTAACGGCACCACACCGCAGACCACCGTCACTATCTCGTCGGGCTCTACGGGCAATCTCAGCTACACCGCCAACTGGTCGGCGCCAATCAATTACAGTATTACCTACAACCTCGATGGCGGCACGTTGCCTGCAGGTCAAGTCAACCCTACCACCTATAATGCCCAAACAGCTACTTTCACGCTGAACAACCCAATAAAAGAAGACTATATCTTTTTAGGTTGGACGGGAAGCAACGGCGACACTCCACAAACCACCGTTACTGTCGCTCAAGGTTCCTCTGGTGACCGCAACTACACTGCCAATTGGATGCTCAGGCCGCCTCGCTACTCATACGATAGCGAAACTGGCGTCCTGACGCTCAACTGGGGCGATTTCAACAAGGACGACAAGTGGGGCGACGATGTGCCAGCCTCGGCCGTCACGAGCGTCACCGCTACCGATGAGGTGAGCTTCACTGGCGATTGCTCGGATATGTTCCAGGGCTTCTCCAATTGCACGAGCTTTGATTTGAATAGTGTCAATACCAGCAATGCCACAAGTATGAGAAGTTTGTTCACTGGCTGTGCGAACCTGACTACGCTCGACATCTCAACCTGGGACACCGGCAATGTCACCGACATGTGGGGCATGTTCCTGCAATGCAACCGCCTCAACTCTCTCGACCTCTCGCACTTCAATACCACCAATGTCACAAATATGGCCTTCATGTTCGATAATTGCAAGAACCTCAAAACGCTCAACGTCTCGGGCTGGGACACTGGTAATGTCACTGAAATGTATAATATGTTTAACTGCTGCTCGAGTCTCAAAAAGCTTGATCTCTCGGGCTGGGTCACTGGTAATGTCACTATGATGAATTGTATGTTCACCGCTTGCGATAGCTTGACTACCATCTTAGTAGATCCAGATTGGAACACTGAGAATATCACCAACTCAAGTGACATGTTCGGTGGGTGCTACTCGCTGGTGGGCGGCATGGGCACGACTTACGACGAGAACCATCTTGATGCTGAGTATGCACGCATCGATGGCGGCTCAGAATGTCCCGGTTACTTCACCCTCAAGTTGCCTCGCTACACCTACGATAGCGAGACCGGAGTCCTCTCGCTCAACTGGGGCGAGTTCAACAGATATGACAAGTGGGGTGACGAGGTTAATCGCAAAGAAGTCAAGAGCGTCATTGCCAAAAGCGATGTGAGCTTCACAGGCGACTGCACGATGTTGTTTGAAGGATTCGAAAAATGCACAAGCATAGATTTGAACAGTGTCAACACCAGCAGTGTCAATGACATGCACGAAATGTTCTATTACTGCCCAAGCCTCACATCGATTGATATCTCTAATTGGGATACTGGCAATGTCACCAATATGGGATTAATGTTCTATTTCTGCTCAAGCCTCACATCGCTTGATATCTCTAATTGGGATACTGGTAATGTCACTGAAATGTATGCTATGTTTTACGGTTGCTTAAACTTGACCTCGCTCAATATTTCGAATTGGAACACCAGCAATGTCAATGATATGTCTTATATGTTCAGTTATTCCAATGACCTTACTTCGCTTGACCTCTCAGGTTGGAACACCAGCAATGTCAATGATATGTCTCGTATGTTCGAATGTTGCGATAAACTGACCACCATCTATGTCGGTGACGATTGGACAACTGAGCAAACCGCCAACTCTAATAATATGTTCCGTGTCTGTATCTCATTGGTGGGTGGCATGGGAACGACCTTCGACGCAAACCATATAGACAAGGAATATGCCCGCATCGATGGCGGCCCCGACTGCCCAGGCTACTTCACTGCCGCACCCCAGGGTGTCCCAGGCGACGTGGACGGCGACGGCGAGGTGACTACAGTAGATATCACTGCCATCTACAACTATCTGCTCAATGGCGACGAGACCTTTATCGCCACCAGCGACGTGGACGGCGACGGCTACATCACTTCAGTCGATATCACCTTCATCTACAACATCCTGCTAGGAAATTAGTCAATGCATAATGAATCATTGTGCACAATTAACGTCGCCAACTTCTTTGGCGGCGTTTTTTATTATTAAAGGGAGGTGGGGATCATCTAAACACTAAACTCTAACCTTTAAACTTCAAAATCTTGATTTCGACCACCGACTTTGCAAACGTTTTCACACTTTATTCTACATTATTATATTAATTAATTGATATATATCGTTTAATTATTTGTAATTTTACTCACTGGAAAAACTAATAAATAATATATATACAACTATGAAACTTATTTTCAATCTCGACTATCAGACTATCTTTGGAGAGGAGATAGTACTGCACATCGACGACAGCCAGCTCGACTTCCTTGACAGAGCCCACAAGATGACAACTACCGACGGTCGCCGTTGGACTTGCGAGGTCTCTTATCCTGGAGTGAGCGGACGTCACATCGACTACTACTACAGTGTGAACCGCGGTGACGAAGAGATGCGCCATGAGTGGCAGACAGTGCCTCACCGACTCATCTTCTCATGCGCTAAAGCTAAGCGCTACACCATCTATGACCACTGGCTTGACCTTCCCGAGGACAGCTACCTCTACAGCAGTGCGTTTACCGACTGCCTTGCTGAGCGTCCCATGAGCAAGTTCGCCAGCACAGGTTTTGGAAAGACCGCCATTATCAATGTGCGTGCACCACAGCTTGCAGGCAACCAGCGACTGTTGCTTTGCGGCGAGGGTCCTGCCCTGGGGGACTGGAGTGCTAAGCGTGGCCTAGAGATGACCGAGATCACCCACAACCAGTGGGCCATCAAGCTCAACACCTCTAAGCTCGCCAGCAACCACATCGTCTTCAAATTTGTCGCTATCGACGACAAAGGAAACGTTTGCTGGGAGGAGTGTGACAACCGCAGCATCGAGTTCCCAGAACTCGCCACTGGCGAAGTAGTAAGCTATGAGTTGGCACAAGCCACATTCCCACTTCCCGCTTGGCGCATTGCCGGCACAGTGATCCCTATCTTCTCTATGCGCAGCAAGCAAAGCGCAGGTGTGGGTGACTTTGGTGACCTCAAAAAGATGATTGACTGGATGGAGAAAACAGGCCAACGTGCCCTGCAGGTACTCCCCATCAACGACACCACTATCACCAAGACGTGGACCGACAGCTATCCCTACAACAGCATCTCGATTTATGCACTGCATCCCATGTATGTTGACCTTCGTCAGCTTCCTGCCCTCAAGGATGTGGAGAAGATGAAGAACTACTTGGCCGAAGGTAAAGAACTTAACGCCTTGCCACAGATTGACTATGAGCGCGTCAACAAACTTAAATTAAGCTACTTGCGTGATGTATGGGCTCAGGATGGCGAAAAGATTGTCAAGGGCAACGATTACAAGAAATTCTATGCTGCCAACAAGCGTTGGCTCGTGCCTTATGCCGCCTTCTGTGTGCTGCGCGACAAGTTTGGCACCGCCAACTTCAAGGAGTGGCCCAATTATCGTCAGTTCACCCCATCGCTCAAAAAGAGCGTGGAGGATTCCACTTCCGATATGGGCCGTGAGGCTGCCTTCTGGATGTTTGTTCAGTTTGAGCTGAGCGTTCAGATGAAGGCTGCTCACGAGTATGCTCGCAGCAAGCACGTGATTCTGAAGGGCGACATCCCCATCGGCATCAGCCCCAACGGCTGCGACGCTTGGGTAGAGCCCAACTACTTTAATATGAACGGCCAGGCCGGTGCTCCACCCGATGCTTTCAGCGCCGACGGTCAGAACTGGGGCTTCCCCACCTACAATTGGGATGAGATGCTCAAGGACGGCTGCCAGTGGTGGGTTCGCCGCTTCCAGAACATGAGCGAGTATTTCGACGCCTACCGCATCGACCACGTACTCGGTTTCTTCCGCATCTGGGAGATTCCTATCAGTTCGGTTCAAGGTTTGCTTGGCCAGTTCTCCCCCGCCCTTGGCATGACTCGCGAGGAGGTTGAGGGCTACGGATTGCACTGGCAGGAAGAGTTCTTCACCGAGCCATTCATCGCCGACTGGATTATCGACCGCGTATTTGGTCCTCACGCTCAGCGCGTGCGCGACACCTTCTTGCAGCACTCTCACGACGACATCTGGAAGATGCGTCCCGAGTTTGATACTCAGCGCAAGATAGAGGCTGCCTTCGCCGGCAAGACCACCGACGACGACAAGTGGGTGCGCGACGGACTTTACTCGCTCATCAACAATGTGCTCTTCGTGCGGGACCGCAAGGATCCTAACAAGTTCCATCCACGCATCACCGCACAACTCGCACTCATCTATGAGGCATTGTGGGATAGCGACAAGGATGCTTTCAACCGCCTCTACAATGACTACTACTATCGCCGCAACAACCGCTTCTGGTATCACGAGGCGATGAAGAAGTTGCCACGCTTGGTTCAGGCAACACGCATGCTTGTGTGCGCCGAGGACCTCGGCATGGTGCCTGACTGCGTGCCCTGGGTAATGAACGAACTTAAGATTTTGAGTCTTGAGATTCAATCGATGCCTAAGGATAACAAACTCAAGTTTGGTCACCTCCAGAGCAATCCTTACCGCTCGGTAAGCACCATCAGCACTCACGACATGAGCACTCTGCGCCAGTGGTGGGATGAAGACTGGCAGCTCTCGCAAGAGTATTATAACGAGGTGATGTGGAAATCGGGACCCGCTCCTCATCCACTGCCCGGATGGCTGGCTCGCGACATCGTGGCTCAGCACCTCTACAGCCCATCGATGCTGTGCTTGCTGAGTCTGCAAGACTGGCTCTCGATTGACGAAGACCTGCGCTTGCCCGATGCCAACGCCGAGCGCATCAATGTGCCTGCCAACCCACGCCACTATTGGCGCTACCGCATGCACATGACCATCGAGGACTTGATGGAGAACAGCGAGTTCAATGCTAAGGTTAAGCAACTCATCGCTCAAAGCTATCGTTAATTTTAACCAAGAGGTTCTAGGCATTCTAGATATTCTAGAGTTTCTAGAACCTCTTACCTAATACCAACTACATTTATATGAAACTAAAGATAACAGTTACATTAGTAGCGCTTTTTGCCATGCTCACAGCAGGCGCCCAGCAGGTGACTTCGCCCAACGGCAACGTGCAGGTGAATTTCTCTATTGACCAAGGACGACCCACCTACGAGATGCTATATAAGGGCAAGAAAGTGATAAATCCCAGCCACTTGGGATTTGAACTTGCGCGCGACAAGCACGCTAGCAAGGCTATGGACGAGACCGATCTGCTCGACGGCTTCACTGTGACCAATTCGCAGGTTACTTCGCACGACGACACTTGGACTCCAGTGTGGGGCCAATACAAGACTATCCGCAACAACTACAACGAACTTGAGGTCAACCTCTATCAGCAGAGCGCCAACCGCCACATGATAATCCGCTTCCGCGTCTATGACGATGGCATGGGATTCCGCTACGAGTTCCCCCTGCAGAAGGACCTCAACTACTTCATCATCAAAGAAGAGAAGAGTGAGTTTGCCATGACAGGCAACCACCGTGCTTGGTGGATTGCTGGTGACTACGACACTCAGGAATATCCCGTTCAGGTAACCCGCTTGAGCGACATACGTAGTCGCATCACTGCTTGCGCACGCTGGGACAAACCTAATGGAGTAGGAATTCGCCGCACCGACTACACTGAGGACCGCATGCGCGACGCTGTGGTGTGGGACAACGCTTCACAAACAGTATTCTCACCAACAGGCGTGCAGACATCCCTTCAGCTCAAGACCGATGACGGCATCTACCTCAACCTGCACGAAGCAGCACTCGTCAATTATGGCGCTATGCACCTGAATCTTGACGACAAGAACATGGTGTTCACATCATGGATTACCCCCGATGCTACTGGCTACAAGGGTTGTATGCAGGCACCATGCCAAACTCCTTGGCGCACCGTGATGGTTAGCGATGATGCTCGCGACATGCTCGCCTCAAGCCTTATCCTCAACCTTAACGAGCCGTGCAAAATTGAGGACACCAGCTGGATTCATCCAACAAAATACTGCGGCGTGTGGTGGGAGATGATCGTGGGCCATGGCGCATGGAACTACACCGACGAGTTCCCCAGCGTGAAACTCGGTCAGACCGACTATTCCAAAGCTAAACCCAACGGCCGCCATCGCGCCAACACCGAGGAAGTGAAGCGCTACATCGACTTCGCCGCCAACAACGGCCTCGACCAAGTGCTGGTTGAAGGCTGGAACATAGGTTGGGAAGACTGGGCATGCATGTGGAAGGCCGATGTATTTGACTTCGTGACTCCATATCCCGATTTCGACATCAAATATCTCAATGACTATGCCCACAGCAAGGGCGTGAAGCTGATGATGCACCACGAGACCAGCTCTAGCGTGATAAACTATGAGCGTCATCTCGAGAAAGCCTATCAGCTAATGAACGACTACGGCTACGATGCCGTGAAGAGCGGATATGTGGGCGACATAATCCCACGTGGCGACTTCCACTATAGCCAGTCGATGAACAACCACTATCTCTATGTGCTTCAGGAGGCTGCCAAGCACCACATTATGGTCAACGCCCACGAGGCAACACGCCCAACAGGTCTGTGCCGTACTTGGCCAAACCTCGTTGGTAATGAAAGTGCCCGTGGCACCGAGTATGAGGCGTTCTACGGCAGCAACCCCAATCACACCGTAATTCTGCCATTCACCCGCTTCCAGGGTGGTCCTATGGACTACACTCCTGGTGTGCTTGAAACACGCCTTGAGAACTGGAGCGAGAACGACCACATCGTCCACACCACATTGGTTGGCCAGCTTGCGCTCTACGTGGTGATGTGCAGCCCATTGCAGATGGCTGCCGACCTGCCACAGAACTACGAGAAATATATTGATGCCTATCAGTTCATCCGCGATGTAGCACTTGACTGGGACGACAGTCGCTACATTGATGCTGAGCCTGGCGAGTACATCACCGTGGCACGCAAGGCTAAGGGGACCGACAACTGGTTCATCGGTGGCAAGTGCGACGAGAAGGGACACAAAGTGGACATCAAACTCGACTTCCTCGACAAGGGACGCAAATATGAGGCCATAATCTACGCCGATGCCAAGGACGCTAACTACGAGAACAATCCCGCAGCCTACACTATCACCAAGAAGACCGTGAAGCAGGGCGACGTGCTCAAGATGACCGAGGCTCCTGGCGGTGGATTCGCAATCTCCTTAAAAGCTTTGTAAAAACGAAGATAAAAGAATTTGACATGAAAAAAATCCTATTAACAGCAATAATCGCATTGACTATGGCTACAGCAGGTGCTCGCGACTACAACTTCAACGAGATGACCTATTCTCCCAAGGCCACTGAATTCTTGCTCAACACCAACGACGACGCACAAGGCGTGACATTGCGCATCTACGACGCCGGCAAAGACGGCAAGATGCTCAAAAAGGTGGAGATGAAACGTGACAAGAAAAACGCCGGCGAGTGGCATGCTACCATCAAGGGCGACCTCAAGGGACGTTTCTACACCTTCGACGTGAAATACAACGGCAAATATATGGGTGAGAACCCGGGCATCTTTGCCAAGGCAGTGGGTGTAAACGGCCGTCGTGGTGCAATCATCGACTTGGCTGAGACCAATCCCGAGGGATGGGAATATGGTCGCCACACCGATTTGATGCACATATATGACCACATCATTTACGAGATGCACCATCGCGACTTCTCGATTGACCCCTCGAGCGGACTTCAGCACAAGGGCAAGTATCTTGCGCTCACCGAGCCTAAAGCAATAGAGTATCTCAAAGACTTGGGAGTGAACACAATCCACATACTGCCTTCCTATGACTATGCCTCTATCGATGAGGAACGACTGGCCGACAACAACTACAATTGGGGTTATGACCCTGTGAACTACAACGTGCCCGAGGGCGGTTATTCCACCAACCCCTACGACCCCGCCACACGCATTCGCGAGTTCAAGCAGATGGTTCAAGCACTCCACAATGCTGGTATTCAGGTGGTGCTTGATGTGGTATATAATCACACCTTCAGCATCGATGACGGCAATTTCCAGAAGACGTGCCCCGACACCTTCTACCGCAAGAATCCCGACGGCTCGTGGAGCAACGGTAGCGGCTGCGGCAATGAGACTGCCAGCGACCGTGACATCATGCGTGCCTACATGATGGCAAGCGTGAAATACTGGATGGAGGAATATGGAATTGATGGCTTCCGCTTCGACTTGATGGGTGTGCATGACATTGAAACAATGAACGCTATTGCCGATATGGTGCAAAAAACGTTTGAAGTTGACAATTATGGCATCCCCAGTTTTCCACCAAATGTGCTCCTATACGGCGAGGGGTGGAGCGCTGGCAGTTGCGCCTATCCTAATGAGAAGTTGGCAATGAAAGCCCACATCAAGCAAATGCCACGCATGGCAGCCTTTAGCGACGAAATGCGCGACGCGCTGCGAGGTCCCTGGGATGGTGACGACAAGGCTGCTTTCCTCGGCGGCGTACCAGGATATGAGGAGAGTCTTAAGTTTGGCATCGTGGGAGCAACTCGGCATCCACAGATTGATTACAGCAAGGTGAACTATAGCAAGGAGCCATATGCTAACAACCCCTTCCAAATGATAGCCTATGTGAGCTGCCACGATGATATGTGCCTTGTGGACCGCTTGAAAACGAGCATTCCCAATCTCTCGGAGAAAGACCTGATCAAACTCGACTTGATGGCGCAGACTGCTGTTTTCACTTCTCAGGGCATACCTTTCATTCTCAGCGGCGAAGAAATGCTGCGCGACAAGAAGGGTGTGCACAACAGCTACAACAGCCCCGATAGCATCAACCACCTCGATTGGAACAACCTCAAGCGTTATCCGCAGGTTTACAACTACTACAAAAATCTCATCGCCTTCCGCAAGAACCACATTGATGTGTTCTCTTTAGGAACCACAAATAAAGATCTTGCCAAGCATCTTGAGTTTCTGTCCGTTGATGGTGATTGCTTGGTTGCATATCGCTACAAGGACTTGAAAGAACTTGGCGATAAGTGGAACAATATAATCGTGATTCTCAACGGCAACAAAGATAAGCGCACGGTGAAGTTGCCCAAATCGACCTACACCATAGTGGGCGATGGCGATGTCATCAACGAGAACGGCATCTACACCCTCACTACCGACGAGATTGTTGCTCCACCTCGCTCTGCAATCATCATGCACGACTAATTTTTAGTTCACAGTTTATAGTTCACAGTTCATGGTTTTTCTAAACTCTTAACTCTCAACTAAAAACAATTATAATGAAAAAGATTCTTTTAATAGCTATAGTAGCTTTCACAGCAATAGGTGCCTGGGCTGTTCCCAGGATGCCTGATTTTAAAGTTGACCGCATTGAGCCTACCAATTGGTTTGTGGGCATGAAGGACCCCGCGGTGCAGCTCATGGTATATGGTGATAACGTGCGCAATGCCGAGGTGACAACTTCTTATGCAGGAGTGAAAATAGACTCGGTGGTGCGTCTCGACAGCCCTAACTACCTGCTTGTTTATCTCAACACCGCTGGCGCCCAGCCAGGCATCATGAAACTTAATTTTATAATTGGCAAGTTGACTCAAGAGGTGAAATATGAGCTCAAGGCTCGAGAGATGAGCGGTGACCGTCGCATGGGATTCACTAATGCCGACGTACTCTATATGCTCATGCCCGACCGCTTTGCCAACGGCAATCCCGCTAATGATCAAGTTAAGGGAATGCGCAGCCAGGTGTGCGACCGAAATAAGCCCAGCTACCGTCACGGTGGCGACTTGGAGGGAATACGCCAGCATCTCGACTATCTCAACGACCTAGGAGTGACAGCTCTGTGGTTCACTCCAGTGCTTGAGAATGATTCGCCCGAGAGCCCCTGGAACGACACTTATCACGGATATGCCACCACCAACTACTACCGTGTGGACCCACGTTTCGGCACTAATGACGACTATCGTCATCTTGTCGACGAAGCCCATAGCAAGGGCCTCAAGGTGGTAATGGACATGATTTTCAATCACTGCGGATTTGAGCATCCTTGGGTGGCCGATATGCCTAGCAACGACTGGTTCAACACCCACGAGTGGCTCAAGGAGTCGAAGGGCACAAGCGATACTCGCGGCACAAGTTTCTTGCGCACCAGTTACAAACTGGCTCCTGTGCTCGACCCCTACGCCAGCGAGTTTGACAAGAAGGAGACCGTTGAGGGCTGGTTCGTCTCTACCATGCCCGACCTCAACCAGAATAACCCTCATGTGATGAACTACCTCATCCAAAACAGCATCTGGTGGATTGAGACTGTTGGTATTGATGGCATTCGCATGGATACCTATCCATACGCTTTCGCTGGACCTATGGCACGCTGGATGAAGAGAATTGACGAGGAATATCCCAACTTCAACGTGGTGGGCGAGACTTGGTTTGAGCAACCGCCCTACACCGCCGCATGGCAGCGCGACAGCAAGATTGCTAAGGAGAACAGCTACCTCAAGACTGTGATGGACTTCTCGTTCTATGCCTGCATCGACTCGGCACGCGTTGAGAAGACCGATGATCAGTGGCGAGGTTTTAACCGCGTGTATAACAGCTTGGTGTTCGACTACCTATACCCTAACCCAAGCAGCGTGATGGCATTTATTGAGAATCACGACACCGACCGCTACCTCAAGGACGGCAAGGATGATCTCACCCTCAAACAAGCGCTGGCTCTGCTGCTCACCATCAACCGCATACCGCAGCTCTACTACGGCACCGAGGTGCTGATGAACGGCACGAAGCGCGTGACCGACGGTAATGTGCGCAAAGACTTCCCAGGCGGATTCCCCGGCGACACCCACAACGCTTTCACTTCGCAAGGACGCACTAAGGAGGAGAACGACATGTATAACTGGCTCCGCGCACTGCTCCATTGGCGCAAAGGACCAGGTAGCGACGTGATTACTAAGGGCAAGCAAACTCAGTTCCTGCCCCACAACGGCATTTATGTTGTGGCGCGTCAGTATGGCGGCAAAACTGTGATGACTATCGTCAACGGAACCAACGAAACTGCCACCATGCCCGTTAAGCGCTATGCCGAGATTATCGGCAACGCAATGGTAGGCCGCGACATTCCCACCAGCAACCACGTCAGCCTCGTGAGCGACATCACTCTCACTCCACGACAGACTCTCATCCTTGAGTTCTAAAACAAACTAGAAATAATAGAATTAATTCAATCATTAATACTAACAATTAAAAAAATTAATTTGACATGAAAAAGTATTTTCAATTTGCCATCGTAGCTGTTGCTGCACTGCTGATGGTTTCCTGCGACAACAAAGACAAGAAATCTAGTGACAGTTCTTCATCCGAAGCACAAGAAGAAGAGGTTGCAAAGGGAACCACTTTTGAAGGCGAGAAATTCTCAATTGTTTATCCTGAGTTTCTCAAGGAAAGTTATAAGAGTGATATAGCCGTCAACGCTACCAATGACGAAGAAGGTGTGAAGATGGATGCCACATTCAGCGAATTCCCTTGCACTCCCGAGGATTTCACTCAATACTATAACAATTATAAGGCACCTGAAATGTTCTCAGATTACAAATTTGAGGAGCCTCAGATTCAGGACAATATCATGATTTTCAAAGCTGTAAACGAGAAAGCAGGATTAGCAATGACCAATTTTGTCGTTTATCTCGATGAGAAAGCTGGTGTGGCTGGAAAGATGGAATATCCCATTGATAAAGCCAGTGAAATTGAGCCACTTGTTATGCCAATGGCTAAGAGCATTAAGAAGAAATAACTAATTCTTCTCATCATTTAAAAGCAGTCCCCCTCTCATGCTACCAGCATGGCAGGGGGGCTGATTCTTCAGAGGTGGTCGGTAAGCTAGCATGTCAGCCTCGTGAACGACATCACCCTCACCCCAGAGTTCCAAATACTAAAACTTATAATCACTAAAAATGGGCGGTGCATCTTATTGCAGCCGCCCAATTTTCATATCCTTTTTTTTGAATAGAAACCTATTTACCCCCTAGCAGTATATTATATACCGCAGTCACGTCGGCAGCAGTAATGTTGCCCTCGCCAGTCTGGTCTCCGTTGACTATGTGGCTGCTGTCGTCATTAAGCAAGTAGTCGTAGAGAGCAGTCACATCGGCAGCAGTGACCTCGCCGTCACCGTTCACGTCACCAAGAATCACCACAGGTGCTGTGCCACTGTTGTAAACAAAGGAAATAACCTCACCGTAGGTAGTATTGGCGGCTCCACTCTCAGTGTTGTAGCTAGCGCGGGCGCGAGCATAGTAGGTGGTGCCGTCAACCATGAGTTTGTTGTTCACCTTTATCTCTCCTGCAGGCAGCGTGGTGTGGTAAGCGAAGTCGCGAACAGTCTCCACAAAACGGGTGCGCCCCCACGTGGTGGCGCTAGTCGAAATCTCAATGGTATAAGAAACTGCAGCCTCTTGGCGGTCAACGGTAACATACTGGTCTCTGTAGAGCGTCCCGCCAGCAGTTGGGATGGCAAACGTCGGAGGAGTGGCTGTGAGATAGGCAGTCTTGAAGGTTACGGTACCTGTTTCACGATAGTTGCCATTGTCAATCATGTGCACACGCATATAATAATATGTTCCAGGCACGAGGGTGTATTTGGGAATATCAATTTCTCCTGTCGATGAAGTACCACTGAAGACTATGTTGTTAAATGTGTCGTCGGTGGCAATCTCTAGAGTCGCCTCGGCATCAGAGCCGCCAGTGAGCCACTGAGCGGTGAATGAGGGATGGATATTGTCCTGATTGTTCCCAGGATAAATGATAGTAAACACCTGAGGTGCACACCAGCGAATCTCACTAACACCATCGCTGTAGCCCTCGGCACAGGCGCGTACACGCCAATAGTAGTTGCGTGGAAGGAACTCGCCAAAGGCGCTAGACAAGATGCTTGTATAGGTGGTGGTTTGTCGTTTGACATCGCTAAAGTCCTCGTTAGTCGCAAGCTCAATCATGTAACCTTGAGCGTTAGGAACGGCCTCCCAACTCATGGTGAATGGGTCTGGAACTAAGGCTCCGTTCTCAGGTGAGAGAAGCACTGGAGCGTCGAGCTGCTGGTCGGCAGGTGGGATAAGGAATGCTGGTTCAAATTCGTTGTCGGTGCGATCCACGGGACATACAGCATAGTAGTAGCCATACCGAACATTTTCGGGAATGGTATAGCTAGTGGTGTAACTCACATCAAGAAGCATCTCGGCATCCTTGGTGAACTGTTCAGGCTCAACGCTGTTGGGCACGGCATAGATGGAGTATTTGTAATTGTCAAAACCAGTCCATGAAAGCACATGATCGGTGCTAGTCAGGTTAGTCACCACGCCAGGGTCGGCACCGGGCTTCCAGGGCATTGAAGGTGGCAGAGCGGGGCGAGTAAACACCTTGCGCTTGAGGTAGGTGGCAAGTTCCTCGTGGTTGCCAGTGCGGTAGAGATACTTACAGCTATAGAAAATAGCACCTGGAGCATCGTCAAAGCTATAGTCGCGGTTGAGCTGCACCTCGTTGGCATATTCTTCATGCTGCAGTTCGGTACTCGTGCTTGTCATTCCCGAGATGGAATTGGACACAAATAGCTGACGGTCGAAGTAGTCACACACCTGGTTCCACCAGGGAACAATTTTGCTATAGTCGGCTGTTGCGCCTATCTTCCAATATACTTGTGGCGAGATGTAATCGATGGTTTTCTCGTTGAGCCAAGCCAATGGATCACTGTAGATGGTGTTGTATTGCCAGTCACTGCCTGCGGGGCAATGTGGCAAACCATAATTTGGTGCAGAGGTGCCTGCCACGCCAGCGGGCGAGATGCCAAAGCGTATGTCGGGGCGAGTTTCCTGAATCATGTTATAGACGGCGCGCACCATGCGGTTGACATTGGCACGACGCCAGTCGCCGAATGTCATATCAACATTGCTGTCAAGCCACTCCTGGTAGTCACCAGCATCGCTACCACCAGAAATACCATCGGGATAGAAATAGTCGTCGTAGAGAATTCCATCTACGTCATATTTTGTGATAATTTCTTGGCACACGTTCACAATGCGTTCAATGGTCTCGTCGCGAGCTGGATCGAGGACCACATAGCTGCCAGCACTTAGCAGCAGCCCCGATTGGCGTAACTCCATGTCTTGGGGGGTTCCTGCTGCATCCCATTGCTCAATGCCGTTGCTGCTATAGCGATATGGGTTGATCCAAGCGTGGCATTCCATGCCGCGCTGGTGACACGCCTCAACTGCATAGGCCAAGGGGTCCCACGTGGGTACCTGGCCACGAGTACCAGTAAGATAACTTGACCAGGGCTCATAACTCGACTCATACATAGCGTCGCACATCGAGCGCACCTGGAAGTTGATAGCGTTGAAATTGTTGTTCTTGAGCGAATCTAGCATGCGGTCGAGTTGAGCTTTCTGCTTTACTTCGGCGTTAGCGCCATAAGCTTGTGTCTCGGGCCAGTCGAGACACCACACAGTAGCCACCCATGCCGAGCGGAACTCGCGCTTGGGTACAGTGTAGGTGTAAGAAGCTGCCTGCATTGCCATGCCATACATAAGCACCAAAGCTATAAAAGCAGTAAAACGTGTAAATCTTTTCATTGAGTCTATGTAATTAATAGTTTATAATTCTGTTTAAAACCTACAAATTTACACACTTTTTTTGAATATATAGTCAATTGTCTAAAAAAGCCACAAAAAAAAGAGGCAAGCTCTTCAAAAAGCTCGCCTCTTTTTTAGAGGTTTTAGTCTTTATTACTTTTACCCTTAGAATTATTTACTACCAAGCATTACGTTGTAAACTGAAGTAATGTCAGCAGCTGTGATCTCGCCATCACCGTTCTGGTCGCCATTCACTAGCGCGCTGTTGTCACTGTTGAGCATCCAGTTGTAGAGTGCGGTAACATCGGCAGCAGTAACCTCGCCGTCGCCGTTAACGTCGCCAGGAACAATAGCACCACCAACCTTCTGGATAAGGTTAGGATAGAACTGGAGCTGCTCTACAGTGCCGTCGTTCTTCTTGTAGTAAGCAAGGAAGCCTTCTACATTGTACTCAGCAGTGAAGTCGAAGTCCTCAGCAATAGTAACCTCATTGAAGTTCAGGCGCATAATAATGTCACCAGTCTCATCAGCTAGAGTAAAGTTGCGAGTGTCGCCCTCGATTGCAGTGATTGTACAGTTCTCAATGCGCAGATATCTGTGAATCAAATCTTGGCTAATCTCCTCAATTGCGAGAGTCTCAGGCTCAACTGGAGTGCCAGCAGTTGCCTCGGTAAAGTAATCAGCCAGAGGAACCATCTCGGTCATGCCGTTGTACATGGTCCAGCTACCAGCGATGCCAGTGAGTTGGTCACCATTGTTGTAAGTGTTGTTGAGGTGGCCATAAACCAGCATGAAATCATCATTGTTGTCCTTAATGTAAAGCTGGTTGCCACTGTGGTAAACAGCAGTAACAGGATTGCTGAAGATAGCATTTACACCTTGCTCAAGACCGAGCAGGCCAGCAATGTTGTCAACATAGGTTGAGAGTGGGGTGTTGTCAACTACCTCAACAAGATAGAGCTGGAGGTTGTTTTGGTAAGAAGTTACAATACCAATCACATCATAAGCAATGCTGTGGTCGTTAGGAATAGCAACGCTAAACTGGTTGTAACCAGCGATGGTTGCTGAGCCGTCAGCATTAGTCAGAGTAACGTTCTTGTTGTTTACCTCGCTGATGATAGCGTCTTTGAGGATAACATACTTCCACATTGGCTGAGAGCTGAAGTTGGCAAAAGTAATCTCCTCAGGATCAACAGTGGTTGTTGATGTTGCAGCAGCAAAGCCAGTGAGTGGAGATGCCATTTCAAGACCAGTGTTGTAGATAGTCTTCTTGCCAGCGAAACCTGCGGGAATCACATCACCATGGTTGTACTTTCCAACAACCTCGTCACCAAAGATGCACATGTAGCCAGTTGCATCTCTAACATAAACATTCTTTCCATTGGCAAAGGTTACGTTAACTGGATTGTTGAACATTGCAACGGTGTTGTCATCAAGTGCTGCATAAGCTGCAATGTTGTCAACGCCTGGCAATGATTGAATAGTGTAAGTTGCACTTGCAACAGGGCTAGTCAAATCGTCTTTTGTTGCGATAGCCTTGATGGTAGTAGTCTGGTTAACAGCGATTGGAGCGCTGTAAACGGTGCTAGCAGTTGTTGGGTCATTGCCATTGGTGGTGTAATAGATTGTTGCACCGTCGGCAGCACTAATCTCAACATTTTGTGCGGTGTAGTAAGTACCACCAGCAGGGCTGAATGTTGGAGCAGAGAGAGATGGAGTCACATCACCATCGATAGTAACTGTTATCTTGGTAATGCGTACCTGTGCACCCGAAGCAACGAGGTTAATCTCGTTGGCAGCGCCAGTCCAAGTACCAATTTTGCCCTCATAGGTGTAGGCCTCATCACCAGTGAAGTTGCCAGGACCATACTGAGAAGTGCCATTGGCAGTACACTCAATCACAACCTTAGTGATAGTAGTTTCACTTGCCACAGTGAAAGTAGCGTTCTTGAACACGCGATACTGGTCGGTAAGGTTCCAGCGACCTTCGGTACAAGAAATGGTTACTCCACTCTTGGTAATTGACTCTGGTCCTGCATTATCGGCAGAGCCCCATTGACCTTTGTCAACTGTAGCATCAAAAACAACATCGCCTGCAAATGCGCTAAAAGCACACATGCACACAAATAAGAGAGATAAAACTTTCTTCATAAAAAGCTAAAAGTTAAGTAGTTAATAAATATAATGAACTATTTTATTCACGCTAGTATATATTCTCGACAAAGATAGTCATTATTTTTAAATAATGAAAACGAAAAAGAGAAATATTTCCAAAAAAGTTTTTAGCACTTTTTTGGATAAATCAAACTTGTCGGAAGGCAATTAAGCATTCTTCGAGTATTTCCAGCCTACGTAGAGGTTGCGGGAGAAGATGAGGATTGATACGCTTTGGCCGAGCATGAGGATGGGGTCGCGGCGGATGATGCCGTAGATGAAGGTGAGGGAGGCACCTACCACACTTATAAGCCAGAATACTGGAGGTAGGCATGACTCATGGCGCTTTACGGAATAGACTACCTGGTAGGCGTAGCGCGAGAGGAAGATGAGTTGCGCACAGGTGCCATAAATCATCAGCCACAATGGAATCTCGGGGTTATGAAGAAAACGGTCCACGAGATGCGGTGCGTTAATTGCAGTGAAAATCAGGGCAATGACTGGCACACAATAGAGAATAATGCGTATGGGGAGCGGGATGCGTCGCCATGCTCCTTTGTAGTCAAGGTTTAGCACATATACATAGAACGAGAGCATCTGCCCGACAAGGATTACGATGTCCTCTCGCAGCCATCCGTAGGTGAGCATGAAGCAGCACCCGGCAAGGCTGAACGCCCAATAGCCTGTGGGCGAAACCACACGTTTGAGGCGCTCGGTCATAATCCATTGCACCAGTTGCCGCGCGCCATAACAGAGCTGCGACATGAGTCCTATGAAGAATGTAAATGTTAACATTTGTGTGCAAAAATAGTGCAAGTTGAGAGCAGTACAAAATAAAAAACGTAGTTTGTTTATTTTTTATGCCGAAATGCCGCCTATTTTATCCAAAAGTAGTGAAAAAAATGTCTGTAACGGCTCATTTTGTGCAAAAATACGTATCTTTGCGGTCTTAATACATGATAAGTTATTATGAATTTTATTGACGTAAATAGTGTAGTAAAGCAGTATGACGGGCATTTGGCGCTCGACCATGTCGATCTTCATGTACCACAGGGGACCGTTTATGGCCTGCTAGGACCTAACGGTGCAGGCAAGACCTCTCTCATACGCATCATCAACCGCATCACCCGTGCCGACAGCGGCACTGTGTTGCTAAACGGCCGTGAGATGGTGCAGGCCGACATCGCCAACATTGGCTACCTGCCTGAGGAGCGCGGTCTCTACAAGAAAATCAAAGTCGCTGACGAGATTGTGTATCTTGCCCGCCTTAAGGGTATGCCCAAAGCACTTGCAATAAGCGAGATGGAAAAATGGCTTGAGCGTTTCGACCTCACCGAGTGGCGCAACCGCAAGGTAGAGGAACTCTCGAAAGGTATGCAGCAGAAGGTGCAGTTCATCACCACGGTGATACACCGCCCTCAACTGCTCATCTTTGACGAACCGTTCTCAGGATTCGACCCCGTGAACGCCGAGCAACTCAAACGCGAAATAATTCAGCTTCGTAACGAAGGCTCAACTATCCTATTCTCGACCCATAACATGGCAAGCGTGGAAGAAATTTGCGAACAAATCACTCTTATCAACCACTCACGTGTGGTACTTGAAGGTAAGGTTGACGACATCAAGCAGCAGCACAAGAAGAACCTCTTTGTGGTTAACGTGGCAGGCAATGAGAAAATAGAGGCTAAGGACGGCCTCTTCGACGTGGTGCCAAGCAACGACGTTCAAGGCTCTCTCATCAAGCTGACTAAAGGTGCTACCCTGCATGACGCAATCGCTCACCTCAACGACCACCACACCCTCACTGGCATTACTGAAAAGCTGCCAAGCATGCACGAGATATTTATTGAGACAGTTCAAAACAAGTAATAAGTATTAAGTTTTAAGTGTTAAGTTTTAAGTGTTAAGCACGTCCAACATACATTTATATTTAACACTAAACTGTGCCGTAAACACCAAAGAAAGATGAATAAACTAAAACTGATAATCCAGCATGAGTACATGACAATAGTGGGCAAGAAGTCGTTCATTATCATGACTATATTGATACCTTTCTTGCTAATTCTGTTGTTGTTTGTACCCATTATGATGAAGTATATCAACGACAAGACCGACTCGTCGGAGATGCGCATCGCAGTGGTTGACAAGAGCCATAACTACGGCGGGGCGTTCAAGGACAATGGCCGATACCGCTTTGAGCTCATGTCGGGCGACTCGATGGACAAAACCTATGACATCTACAAAAAAGCATCGGGAAGGGTTGACGCAATAATGGTGATTCCCGCCGATGTTCTTGAGAGCCAGCAGGTGGAGCTCTTCAGCGAGAAGACACTTGACGAGAGCACGGTAATGTACTTGAACCAATGCCTCACCGACACGCTCAGCAAGGCTAAAATAGCGTCATTCCAAGATCCCGACCTCGCCAATAAGATCTCACAGTCGCAGGTGAATGCCTCCATCAAATCCAAGAAATGGAACGAGAATGGAGAGGAACAAGAGCAGAGCGCCACTATAGCCTCGATAATAGGCATGGTGCTGGCCTTCTTGACCTACACCTTTGTGCTCTCCTACGGTGCAATGATCATGAACAGCGTTGTCGAGGAGAAGACCAACCGCATCGTCGAGGTAATAGTGAGCAGTTGCAAACCTATGGAACTCATGATGGGAAAAATCATTGGTGTGGGACTTGTGGGACTCACACAATTTGCCATCTGGGTAGTACTCATAGGTATTGCCATGGGCGTGATTGGCGTTATGGGAATAGGAGCCGACGCCGCATCTTCGGCCGACGCCATGGCAATGAATATGCCTGAAACCGAGAGCACCGTAGCAAGCCTAATGGCTGCCTTGACTAGCATCAACTGGTTCTCGCTGCTTGGCAACTTCATCATCTACTTCGTTGGCGGATATTTGCTTTATGCGTCGCTTTTCGCTGGCTTTGGCTCAGCTGTAGATCAAGCGAGTGATAGTTCGCAGTTCACTATGCCCATCATCCTTATCATGATGGTAGCTCTCTACGCTGGCATAGGATGCATGAGCAACCCTAATGGTCCCATGGCAGTGTGGTGCTCGATGATTCCGTTCACCTCCCCAGTGGTAATGATGGTGCGCCTGCCGTTCGACGTGCCCTGGTGGCAACTGCTGCTGAGCATTGTGCTACTCTTTGGCACTGCGCTGCTTTGCATATGGATATCAGCGCGCATCTACCGCACCGGCATCCTCCTTTATGGCAAGAAACACAAGTTTAAAGAAATTTTGAAGTGGATAAAGTAAACAACATATAATATGAAACGTAGCATTTTATTTATAGTAATAATGAGCCTGGTGGTGCCAACGGCTGTTGCACAACATAGGCCACACCATCGTGGGCATCGCCCGCACCATGAGAGAAAAGAGACCCCTAAGGCACCAGAGTTTTTAAAGAAAGGCGACAAAATTGCCATTCTATCGCCATCTAGCGTGCCCACCGACCTGAGTATCATCGACAAAGGAGAGGCCGTACTGCAAGGATGGGGATTTAAAACAGTGGAGGGGAAATATGCCCGCACCAACTATCACACCTATGCTGGCACTCCCGAACAACGCGTAGAGGATATCTTGTGGGCGCTTCGTGACCCAAGCATCAAGGCGATAGTGTGTTCGCGTGGCGGATACGGCTCAGCCAACTGTCTTAACCTGTTGCCCGTTGACACCCTTAAGAAATATCCCAAGTGGATTGTGGGTTACAGCGATATCACTGGCTACCTGAGCGCCGAGGTGCGCGCCGGCAACATGGCGATTCACGGAAATATGTGCGGACGTCTTGCCAACACTGGCGGCACCGACCAGCCTAGCCTATACCTGCGCGACATGCTCATGGGCAAACTGCCAAAATATGAGGTGCCTGGCAACAAGTTCAACAAACCTGGCAAGGCAAGCGGCATCTTGATTGGCGGCAATATGTGCGTGTATGGCGACATCGCCGACACTCCCTTCGACTTCCTTGATCGTTCGTTCACCGACGGCCGCGACATCATCCTCTTCATCGAGGAGGTAGAGGAGCCTTATTCACGCATCGACCGCATGTTCCAGCACCTGATTCTGCGAGGCGCAATGGATAAAATCAAAGCGCTTGTAGTTGGCCGCTTTGACGGCTGCCCCACATCTCGCGGTTACAATTCGGTGTATGAGTTCATCGACGAGTACATGAAGCCCTACAATATCCCTGTGTGCTACGACTTCCCCGCTGGCCATGATGAGAGCTGGAACTATCCACTAATCGAAGGCTGCCCTGTGACGCTTGATGTGACTCGCGACAAAGTTACCCTTGAGTTTAACCTTCCCAAGTAAAGATGTGCCCATGGATTTCCTTCAAGAGCATCATCTACTGGGGCTTATAATCGGAATTAGTACATTCTTGATAATCGGAATTTTCCACCCCATTGTCATCAAGGCTGAATACCACTTTGGCACACGCTGCTGGTGGTGGTTTCTCGTAGCAGGCATTGTAATGATTGTATTAACTCTGTTAATCGATAATGTACTTGTTTCGGCACTGCTGGGCGTTACAGGTTTCTCATGCTTCTGGAGCATCCTTGAGGTCTTTCACCAAGAAAGACGCGTGAAGCGAGGATGGTTTCCCCGCAACCCAAAGCGCAAATATCCGTGGGATGAGGAATAGCAAATTATCGTTAATCACAATAATCAAGTGGGCTAGAGTGACAATTTCTGCACTTTAGCCCACTTGCTATATTTCAACATAAGATTACAACGGTGGCCTTACTATGCCAGGACCGGTGTATTCAATGCCTGCATTTTGCAGGTCCTGACGGGTGACACGCTGGAACACCACGTCGCTAGGTTCCATACGGTCAACAACAATAGCGGTGTAGGGGCGCATATTATAGCTTGTGGCGTGACCTTCCTCTATAATGTAAGAGAAATAGAGTCTGTCGCCTAAACGGCGCACCAGTGCTGTCTCGATGGAAGTTTGGCGATTTGTCTCAGGCAAAATAACTGCCACCACAAACTGCCTACTGAAATCAATTCTTGTGGGCTGTCCATTGCGTCCCATAACAGCACCCTCACCAAACACGCTCTCAAATTCATGCTGATTTTGAATCACAAGCTTGTGAGTGCCGTTTGAAAGGTAGTTGTTGACGTAATAATTATTCATGCGGTAATAATTGGCCGTCACACCACCCAAGTTCACGGCACACGACGACAACATTATCGCCATAACTATCACCGATAAAGAGAGGAATAATGTCTTTTTCATAATATTTTATTCTGATTAGTGATTAATGATTAGTGATTAATGAGTAATAGATGATTATTATTGTTGTAGTTTTGCTATTTTGCTAGCCCGTAATCCGCTAACCAAGCGAGAAGTGTTACTGATATTTGGTTTGACAATATTGAAATCATCATCAGTAATGTAACCAAGGTCAACTGCTAATTGTAACTGGCTATAAACTTCCATTATTGAACCAAAAGCAATTTCAAGAAAATGAATTTGTTCTTTAGTGGATATGCGCCCATTGCCTTCTGCTATGTTAGATGAGATAGAAATAACGGCTCTACGTAACTGATCACACAACGCATAGCGTTCTTCTATAGGGAACTTCTTTAAAAGTTGATAAACATTTACTGCCAACTTTCTAGATTCATTCCAGCAATCTAATTTATTAAGTTGAAACTCCATGATTTCACAAATCCTTAATCTTTAATCCCTAATCTTTAATCTTGTCGTAGTAGAAATTCAGGACATCGGTTGCTGCGACGAATGACGATTGCTGGTTGGCGAGGACCATTTCTTGCTTGAGCTGGAGCAGGCGTTCTACTTCAGGGTCGTTGTAGAAGCGTGACTTAAGTTGCTCGTTGATGGTCTCATACATCCAGTATTTCTCCTGCTGGCTACGCTTGCGATTGAAATAGCCATTCTTTCTCACATGGTCGAAGTATCGGTCAATCATGTCCCAAACCTCGACGATGCCTGTCTCATAGTAGCCTGAGTAGCAAAGCACCTCAGGAGTCCATTTGCTTGGTGGCAAGGGAAACAGGTGCAGAGCGTTGCGGAACTGCGCCGCGGCAAGGTTGGCGCGCTCTATGTTGTCACCGTCGGCCTTGTTAATGACGATGCCATCGGCCATCTCCATGATGCCACGCTTGATGCCCTGCAACTCGTCACCAGTACCGGCAAGCTGGATGAGCAAGAAGAAATCTACCATCGAGTGCACTGCTGTCTCACTCTGACCGACGCCCACTGTCTCAACAAAAATATTGTTATAGCCAGCGGCCTCACACAGCACAATCGTCTCACGAGTCTTACGTGCCACCCCACCCAGCGAACCAGCTGATGGAGAAGGGCGAATGAAGGCTCGAGGATGAACCGATAGTTTCTCCATGCGCGTCTTGTCACCGAGGATTGAGCCATTGCTGCGCTCGCTACTGGGGTCTATGGCAAGGACAGCGAGTTTGGCATTCTCATCTTGCAGCACATGGAGACCGAACACATCAATTGAAGTGCTCTTTCCTGCTCCTGGCACACCAGTGATGCCTATGCGGCGCGAGTGCCCAGTGTGTGGCAGGCATTTCTCGATAACTTCCTGCGCTATCACCTGATGGTCGTGATTGAGACTCTCAACCAGTGTAACCGCCTGCCCCAGAACAGTGGTATTGCCTTTGAGTATGCCCTCCACATAGTCGTTGACTGTGAGTTGAGGTTTGCGTTTGCGACGCTTCATATATGGATTGACGATGGGCATCTGCTCAATGCCCGCATTCACCTGAAGCCCCGTGTATTGCTCATCATTCTCGGGATGCTCAATGCTTGGCGTCTCCACATTGTGATGCTTAGCAATTTCCTCTTGCTCTTGTTGAGTGAAGAATCGCTTATCGTCGTTGTTAACTGTGTGCTGTGTAACTTTGCTGTTTGCCATTTTTATATAGATTTTCTAAAGTCTCTAGCTGTACTATAAGTTCTAGAGTTTATTATAATTAAGCATTATTTCATCTCTCCTACCACTCTCACTGTAGCTCTTGGGGTACTGGGATCATTAGTAATGATAGTAATTTGGGAGTTGAGGACATTGCCGCTAACCTTGTTGGGGTTCACCTTAATGGTGACAGTCGCTTCTTTTCCTGGTTTGAGCAGCGTCTTGTCGCATTTTGCTGTAATAGCTTTGTCCAACGACATAACACGCCGAATTATCAGATTGCTCTTACCAGCATTTTTAATCGAAAAATTGTTTTCGGCAATCTCTCCGATATGAAGGCCCTCAAAAATCAGCTTTTCGGAAGGAATTTCACATATTGGAGCCTTAGCACGCTCTTCATCGGTCAATTGCGAAAAATCTTCAACTACATTCACCACTATGTTGGCATCGGCATTGATGGGCGCCTTGTCATCGTGAAGTGGGGTGGCAATGATGGTGATGTGGTTATCATTAATGCCCCACACTGGCGTGCGCATAGTGTCAAAGAAAAATGTAAGGGTACTGATGTCGCCTGGAGCCACTGTGTTGGGAACTGCGTGTGGATTGATGTGGCTAGTGTTGTTGTCGAAGGTAATAACAAGTGTGTCAGTACCCGAATTATAGGCAGTGATACTACTGTTGCGCAGCAAGCCTTTCTTGACCTCGCCAACTGCCATCGTCAAATTAGTGAACTGAAGGTCGCCTACACCCACGGGGAAATAGCGACTCACTGTCTCTGGACTGCCCACCACTATGCCTTTAATGGCTAAACGGGTGCGGTTAGGTGTAGTGTTAGTATATACCCACACGCCCTTCTCAAAGGGGCCAGGACGACCAGTTGGCGTAAAGGTTATGTCGATGCCGTCGCTGGCACCAGGTAGTATGGGGTCGGTTGGGTGACTGGCCACAGTGCATCCGCAAGTTGATTTCACCTGCGTTATAACCATCGCCGAGTCGCCTGTGTTAGTGACAACAAAACGGCACATCTGCTTGCCGGCGCTCTCATGGAAAGTTCCAAAGTCGTGAATCGTTTCGTTCCATGAAGCGACGGGCTGCGCCATCATGCTGCCGCCAAGAGCCACCGCTCCAAGCAAGACGGTTGCGATATGCCGCCAAGCCTGCTTCACCTATTTTTCTTTGCTTTTCGGAATTATGGTGCCGGTGATGGTCAATGTGGATATCTTGTCAAGACAATTGGTCTTCACCTTAATGGTCTTGCGGAAGGTGCCAGCACGACCAACAGGGCTGAAAGTAACCTCCACTTTGCCCTTCTTGCCTGGCTTGATTGGTTTTGCAGTGAATGATGGCCGAGTGCACCCGCACGAAGCCACAGCATCAGTAATGATGAGTGGTTTGTCGCCAGTATTCTTAAACTCAAATGTGTGTTTCACAGCGCCTTTCGACTCTTTGATTGTTCCAAAGTCGTAGGTGATTTCCTTGAACTCGGCCTTAGGTTGCGCCATCACAGCTAGCTGGCACAAAACAGCGGCAAGTGTAAAAAGAAAAAATCGTTTCATAGCAGTCAAATAGTTATTTGTGGCAAAATTACAAAGAAAAGCTGTCACTACCACAATATTTACCTTTAATTATTTATAAAAGTTAGACTCTATCACCTTTCGATGGTTTATCAAAGCAAATAATATATTCCTTAAAATAGCCTTTTATTCAGAATAAAAATGTTAAACATGCCGAGAAAATTGGAATTATAATTAGTATTTTATTACCTTTGCATGAATAATGAAAAAAAATATATTATGCGAGTATATGTAATTTTATTTTTTACATTATTATTATCATTGACAACTCGTGCCGGCGACAACGACGAGCACGAGGTTAAGGTCGTTGGTGACAAGAACTACACCAACAATTCTAATCTTGTCTATGACGGCATAGATGTCTCTAATTATCAAAAGGATATCAACTGGCGAGCCACCGCCGAGGATCCTTCAATCAAATATGTATATGTAAAAGCTACCGAGGGTGCTACCCACAAGCAGCATCGTTATCGTGCCAACATAGAGAACGCACGCCGACATGGCGTGAAGGTGGGAAGCTATCATTTCCTGTCAACAACATCGCCCATTCAAAAACAGTTTGAGAACTTCATAAGCATGGCGAAACCCGAAGAGCAGGATCTTATCCCACTGCTCGACGTGGAGACACATTCGGGCTGGAATGCCAAGCAACTGCAAGACAGCGTCAAGCTATTTTGTCAACTTCTCGAAGACTACTATGGCTGTAAACCCATGATTTACACCAATGTGAGCTACTTCAACACTTTGCTGGGCTATGATTTCAGGAATTATCCTCTATTTATCGCACGTTACTCTAAGAGTGAGCCTCAACTTAATTTCGGCGCCAAGTGGATTCTATGGCAGTTCAGCGACTGCGGCATCATCAGTGGCATCGATGCAAAAGTCGATCTAAGTCGCTTCAACCGAGGCTGCTCGCTGAAGGATATCACCTATCATTCTCCTAAGTCGAAGAAGAAGAATGACAAGCCGCGCCAAAATGTACCAAGGCCAAAGCCCAAGAAAGAAGAGGCAAGGCAAGAAGTGCCTTATCCTCCTGCCAACAGGTACAATCAGGGTAACAATAGCAAGGAAAAGACCGAAGCTCAGAAGCGAGGCGAGGAAAACGCCAAAAAGCGCCAAAAGATGGAAGAGAAAAAGCGTGAGGAAGAGCGCAAGGCACAAGAGAAAGCTCGGAAAGAAGCCGAAAAGGTGCGCAAAGAAGAGGAGAAAAAGCGCAAAGAGATAGAGAAAAGAGAAAAAGAGTTAGAGAAAAAGCGTGCTGAGCAAGAGAAGAAGCGCCTAGAGCAAGAGAAGAAACAACGCGAGCTAGAGGAGAAACAGCGCAAAGAAGAGGAGAAGCGCAAAGCACGTGAAAATGCCCAGGCACGCATGAAGGCCGATAAAGAACGCACTACACAAACCAACGCCCAGCAGTATCTAAATGATAACGAGCAAAAGCGCAGAAACGACCTAGAAAGTGCTCAACAGGAACGCCTTGCCAGCGAGAAGTCAAAAGAGGAAACTTCTACTAGCAACAAAAAGACGTCAAAGCACTCGACCAAGAAAAACTCAAATCAAAGTTCGGCCGACAATGAGGAGATAAAATACAATCGAAACAAAAAAAATTAAAACTATAAGTTTCTAAAATGCTTGGCACACATTCAGCATGGTGTCAAGCATTTTTTTAATGAAATTGCGTGAATTGTAGAAACGATTTCTTATCTTTGCAGTTCACAAAAAGACCTCAGCATGAAGTGCATTAATTGTTATAGAGATATTGACTATGGGCTAAAGTTTTGCCCTAAATGCGGCTTCATGCAACCTGGCGACCGTGAGGCTTATGAAACTGAGCATCCTGAGCTTGCCAATGCCATGCCCATGAATGAAATCTCCGAGGAAGTGAATCCACTCGCCAATGTTACTCCAACCTCAATCTCGCGAGAAGAATTTGTAAGATTCATTTCGAGCGACCCACATTGCAACGACATTATCGAAATGGTTGATGATGGAGTTGATACTTATGGGCTGCTTGACTCACCTGCTATAGAGGTATGGTATGCAAAGTGCGCTGAACTTATCGATGACAAACAAGGGTTTTATCCTTACTTCTTGAAGCTACTCTCGCAACACCCTAACAAAGCACGCAACTTGCTTCTTAGCCAAGCCGCAGCCGACATGAATCTCGCCAATTGGCAGCAAAACACAGGAAATAACAGCACTGCACCTCAGGCACCAGAACCACAAATTGCCGTGAATGGGGAAATTATTCCGCCACTACCGCCAGCATTGCCATCAGAGTCAACAAAAATTGCTAAACCACCTCTCGACAAAGGCAAATCGGCCGCACCTGTGCATTCCACATTAGAGAAAACTCCACTGTCTTCGCCTATTTCGGTTGCACCTTCACAAGATAAGACGGTGGAATGTCCCATCTGCCATCAGACCATCCCATTTGGCACACAGCAATGCCCCTACTGCAAACAACAGCTTGATTGGAGCCATGCCACACCGCCTAGTGAAGAAAAGGACGAGAGTGACGAGAGCTCCAAACGAGGCTTTTTGTGGATACTGCTTTCTCTAGTCATAGCGCTAATACTGGGCTGTGCAGGATATTTTATCTACACAGCGGTAAAAGACAACTCCCGCAGTTCAAGACATAACGAAGAGTCATATATTATGGGTCCTATTGGCTATCCACAAGCCGATGCAAGACGTGCAGTAAATGAATTGATTGAACTAATCGAGGATGCAGAAATCAACAGTCAAGACGATTTTGACAGATTGGAGAATGAAATGAAAGAAATTCAAAATACATATGAAGATTACTATAGGGAGAGAAACCGACTTGATGAGTTTAATTATGAAATTGATAAATTAGAAAACGACCCCGAAATGAAGAGAAGAGTCGAAAAGGCTACAGAAAGACTACTTAACCAAGCTCAAAACATTTAATAAATAACTGAGCATCAAATGTAACACGCGATATCTATGGACCCATTTGATAATCATAGAAGTAGTAGCATTATAATTTCTGGTAAGCCAGGCGCTCATCACCGTTGGCGAGATATATTATGCCACAATAGGTGAAACCGCGCTTCTCAAACAAGTGCTGCATGATTTTGTTGTCGCGGTGTGTATCAACTCGGATGTTTGGGTCTATCGAGAAGCAATAGTCCATAGCACTGTCGAAGATGCCCTTGGCCTCGGGTACGCCTCCCATGCGATGCACCACATGGTAGGGCAGTGTGTCGTCAAGCCAAGCTCCCTCGTAAATGGCTGCATAGGTAGGTTCAGGCGAAGGAAGGAATGCAAAATAAGCCACCACTGTGCCATCATCTTCCACCACCATTGCCCCACCCCGCTCCATGTCGCAAAGGATGGCAGCCTCATCGGGGTAACCATTAATCCACTGGTTGACGTTGCCAGCACGCCGCATCACCTGCTTGGCAGCAGCCAGCACCTCCATAATGCGCTTCAAGTCAGCGGCTATAGCATGTCGTATTATTCTCATGGTTTATCGGTAAAATAATGGCTGTGAAGATTCTGTTCACAGCCATTATTGTGTCATTAAAAATTTAGAAATTCAGCGAGATGCCGCCTATCAAGCTTATCTTCTGCGCGCCTTGACCAGGCATCACGTCCCACTGCTTGCACAGCAGGTTGTTGGCCTGCGCCCACACCGAGAAGATGTGGCTGAAGTTGTAGCGTGCACCCACATGAAGGTCAACAACATCTTTCATTTCGATTGCGCCAAAGCAATAATAACCGTCATGATATGTGCCATCTTGATTTATCCCAGGATATATCCACTGACGAGCGAATGTCGAGCGGTTGATGCGGCAATTAAGTCCTGCAGTGACCATAAGGGGCTTGATGGGCCACACTTTAACATCAAAGTTAAAGATGCTGGTAGGTCCATCATCACCAAGAGGATAACCCACGTAACGCTGGCCAAAGAGGTAGTCCTCATCACTAGAAAATGTGTGAGCAAACTTGAAACTTGCCTCAGCAAGCGAGCGGTATTTATAATTAGCCTCAATACCCATGTAAGCGCCCTTGCACTTCGTCATCATGTAAATGATAGCAGCATATTGATTGGCGTCATAGTAGGGAGAAGATGGACCATCGGGAGTGGGGTCCTCAATGTCGAGAATGTCTTTGTAAATTCCAGAATTGGCAGCAGGAACGATAGCATCAAGCTGATCAGTCACGAATCCATAGCCCACATAAGCCTTTGCGCTGAAGCCTACAAATGGTCCCACATTCACACCAATCTTTCCGTCAAAAGGCACATAGGTGTTGCGATACATTGCCAGAGGATCGTTGTAGCGATACTCGTTGTGCATATCGCCAAGATGGTTTATAATCTTACCACCTGTGGCATTCACAAAGAGGCCAACACCTTTTGTAATCTTGAAATCAAGGTCCACATCAGGAGCGATGCGCACAGCAGCACCATCGTTGAACGAGAAGTTGATGGTGGCACCTGCCTTGGCATTGAAGATATCGTTAGAATATTTATAGTAGGGATTGAGAGTAAGCATTGCATAGGTCTTGTCGGAGGCATTGTTGTTGAGGATGTCATGAGTACGCTTGTTCACAACATCAATACCAAAGAGCAAACCCACATCACCGATTTTCTCAAACTCATATCCACTCTCAACCAAGGCATTTAACCAGAACTCCTTGCTGCCATCTATGCCCTCAAGGTGTGACTTGTCATAACCTGCATAGTCGATGGTGGCATTGGCCTCATACTCAAACTTGTCGCCACTAATCTCGATCTCGCTCTGCCACTTACCGTCGGCGCGAGCCTCGAAGAACGCAGTCTTACGGTCCTTGAGATAGTCGCTGAAACCGCCATAGTAGTTGAAGCTATCGAAATGCAGTTGTCCGTCAACGGCCAATGTGCCAGCGTTGAGTTCCTTCATCCAGTTGGCACCAATTATATTGTCATTGAAGCGTTGTTTCTGTCTGTTAGACGACTGATCTATGAGTTTAGTGGTGTTCTTTCCCAGCCATGTGCTGTTGTGAAGCATCCACACGCCAAGTTTTTCATTGGTTTTATCAATAGCTCGGTATCCCACTCCTGCCACGAGGTTGAGGTGAGTGCCTCCACCCAAGAAGAGGTATCCACGCTGGTTAGAGAAGTTGTGGCGGGTGCGATAGCCATAAGGCTCCATTGTGGGAATCTCTACAGGCACGAGAGTGGGAACCGCCCAATCGCTAAACTGTGGTGCCACAGCGTCTTTTTCAGCCTTCTTGATCTCCTTGGGTAGGACTGTCTTCTTAACGACAGTTTTCTTCACTGGATCAAACTCTCTCTCAAGAGTAATGTTCTTATTTAGGTCGGTCTTGTCTTGGTTGGAGTTTTGAGCTATCGCCACATTGCCCAAAATCATCGCCATTGCCAGGCACACATATTTCATCTTTTTGTCCATATCAATTATTGAAATCTTTAAATATCTAGTTATAATTATTTCTGTAAATGACGATTATTTCTTACCCTTCTGCAACTTACTCAGTCGAGTATCAATCTCGTTGAATATCTCGCCCTCTTTGCCAGGATAGTTGGCCTTCAAGGTCTTGAGATAGTCAATAGCATCTTGATTCTTACCTTGATACTGGAATATGTCGCTCAACAATATAAATCCCTTGGCAAGCCAGTAGTAGTGAGTTGTGTTGCTGGAAATGAGAGTCTGGAGAGTGTCTTCGGCATCATCTATATCGCCGTTATCATATTGCATCTGTGCCAACTCGTAGGCAGCTTGTGCGCCAGCCTCGCTCTGGGTGTTGGCAGCCAACTCGCGCAGGTCGCCCATAGCTTCCGAAGTCTTGCCTATATTACTGTAGGCAATAGCACGGTTGAGCATCACTTCCTGCTCAAGCTCTGCATTGAGGGTATTGTTGAAGTTGAGAAGTTCGTTGGCGCTGTTAATAACGTCGCGCCACTGCTGTGCCTCGCTAGCAGAGCGAACCATACCTAGCAATGCTTGCGAGAGATTGTCACTATTGGTGGCCTTCTGTGCCCATAACTCGTAGAGATTATAGGCTTCCTCGGGATTACCATTCTCTAACAGCAATGCAGCCTTGAGTGCCATCGCGCGCTGTGCAAAAGCTGCATCCTCGTTGCCGTCGAGGGCCTCGGTGAGAGCCTGCATAGCACTGTTGTAGTCGTTCTTTGTGTAATAGTAATAGCCAATGTAGTACTTGGCCTCTTTCACGTAGGCCCCATTGGGATAGTCACGAAGGTAATTCTCTAGCTTAGAGATGTTATTATAGTCGATATAATAAACTTCGGCAGCGTCGAATGCAGCCTTCTCGATTTTCTTAACATCGATTTTTGGACCACCAGGAATGCTGTTAAGACGATTGCCGAACGCCATCAAGTCGTCACGCTTGGCATAAATCACCTTAAGGTCTTCGGCGGCTATCTTAGCCTCCTCGCTGGCGGGATAGGTCTCTATCACTTTCCAGTAGGTGGCTATTGCCTGGTCATCGTTGTTGCGCGACTTCTCGGCAATCGCCATCTTAAGCATCGCCTCACGAGCCTCGGGCTGATTGGGGTACTTGTTGATTAGCTTAGCATAGCTATTGATACCGCTTGCCACATCGCCCTTGAGAATTTGGGCGTTGCCCTTCTCAAGCATTGCCTCGGGCACCTTGCTCGAGTTGGGATAGTTGGCAATGAGTTCGTCGAGTTGCTGTATCTTGGAATCATATTGGCTCATGTCGCCGGCGATGATGGCCTTGCGCAAGATGGCATACTCCGACGAGGCATCCACCTCGCCACGCGCTGCCTTGGTGTAATTCTCGACGGCAGCATTGAAGTTCTTACCATAGTAATAGGCATCGCCAATGCGGTTATAGGCCTCAGCAGTCATGTCGCGACTGAGGGAGTTGGTCTCAATGGCTTTCTCAAAATATCCTATCGCCTTGCTGTAGTCTTGTTGATTGAAGAGCGACGAGCCAGCATTATACAGTGCGAGTCCATAGTTGGGATCGCTTGTCGAGGCGGCATTGATGAAGTCCTGCTGATTGGCAGCCGCACTCTTGTAGTCACCAAGCTGGTATTGAGCCTCAGCAAGCCACAGCTTACTGTTATTATAGATTTCTGTATCTTTCTTGCCCATGTCAACGGCCTCCTTGAGACTATTGAGGGCATTATCGGGTTTGTTGTTGCGCAACTGCTGAACGCCCTTATGGTAAAGCACTGTCTGCTTGGCCTTGAGCACTTTATCGCTAGGATTACTGATGTTGGCGATGCTGCGCAGTGCACGGTCATAGTCGCTGGTAGTGGTATAGGCATCAATGAGGTAGTTCTCCACATTGCTGTAGTAGCTCGAGTGGGGGTACTCATTTAGGAACTGCTCAAACATGTCGATTGAGTTGTTAAACGGTGTGCGGCCGCCCTTGCTTTGACTGATGGCATAGTTGTAGAATGCCGTCTCACGCACGTTGTTGTCCCAACGCATATTTGCTGCGCGCTCAAAGGCCATCGAAGCTCCGTTATAATCGCTGCACTTGAGGCGACTTTGACCTATGTAAAGATAAGCGCTTTGTGCCAGAGCATCATCTTCGCCAGTTACTTCGGCAAGTGTCTCAATGGCACCCTGATAGTCACGGTTGCCGTAGTCTATCACACCAAGCATGTAGGCCGAGGGGCGACGCTCCTCGTTCTCCTCGTCGCTTAACTCCAGGAATCTGCTCAGGTAAGGTGCAGCCTTCGAATAGTTGCCCAGACGGTAGTAGCTCTCTCCTACCACGCGGTTTATCTCGGCACTGAAGTAGTCGTTGGAGTCGTCTTCGATTAGCGACTCACCAAGCTTCACGGCGTTGTTGTAATCACCTTGCTTATACATTATTTGACACATATAATATTGTGCCTGATAGCCCAGCTCGCCAGTGCGATCCACTTTCGAGAAATAATCCATAGCGGTGTCATATTGGCCGTAGGCATACTCGATGTAGCCCTTGAAGAAAGTCGACGCAGTGCCATACTGCTTGGTAGCCGAGAGCTTGTCGTAGATGTCTTTGGCCTGGTTGTAGTCTCGAAGCATCAAGTCGCAATAGGCCTTGCGGTAAAGCACATTCTCGTCATAATCGTCGTCGAGGGCTTTTTCACGCACCTGCTCATAGCATTCACGAGCCTGAGCGAAGTCGCCATGATAGAAATAATAGTCACCCACTTTGGCACGTGCAGTCAACGCCAGTGGCTCGTTGGGATAATTCTCTATAAACTCTTCAAGCATCGTCAGGCTTGATGGATTGCCTAACTCAAACTCGTTCAACGCCATCATGAACTCGGCCTCCACCTCATTGTTCCATGTGGGAGTGAGGCTGTTGTTGTGAAACCAAAGTTGGTGACTCGAACCAACATAGTTGCGCATCTCTTGCAATAGCTTTGCGCGGTTAATGAATGCATCACTACTATACTCAACAACACTAGGTTGTGCCAGCATCAATGCCGGAGCAGATATAGCACATATTACGAAAGCGGTCTTTAACTTCATAAGTATAATATATTGTCAATTTTTTAAAGCGTACTTTACAATATGCAAATTTAGATATAATTTTTCACCTAATAACTCCAAAACCTATATAAAAAGAAAAAAAATAATTAAAATAGTATTTCATGCACCATTTTTTTGGGAATCTCAATTATTTTTCCCAATTTTGCATATTGATTTATAAACTGCCAATTTTAAAGCAAAAAAGAATAAATCACTGAAAATAACTTAAAAAAATTTATATATTATGGAACCTATCAAATGTCCAAATTGTGGAAACATAGTGCCACCTGGCAGTAATCAATGTGTGTTTTGTGGCACACCACTAGCAATGCCTAGCATGCCACAGCCACCTCAAATGCCTCAAGCATCTCAGGTACCACAGATGCCTCCAATGCCTCCAATGCCAGAGACTCCACAAGCGCCACAGATGCCTCCAATGCCTGAGGCTCCACAGGCACCACAGATGCCTCCAATGCCTGAGACTCCACAGGCACCACAAATGCCTCCAATGCCAGAGACTCCACAAGCGCCACAGATGCCTCCAATGCCAGAGACTCCACAGACACCACAGACACCACAGATGCCTCCAATGCCTGAGGCCCCAAAGGCACCAGAAATGCCTCCAATGCCAGAGACTCCACAGGCACCACAAATGCCTCCAATGCCAGAGACTCCACAGGCACCACAAATGCCTCCAATGCCAGAGACTCCACAGGCACCACAAATGCCTCCAATGCCTGAGGTCCCAAAGGCACCAGAAATGCCTCCAATGCCAGAGACTCCACAGGCGCCACAGATGCCTCCAATGCCAGAAACTCCACAGGCGCCACAGATGCCTCCAATGCCAGCACCTGCGCCAGGACCAGAACCTGCGCCGGAACCTAAACCAGCGCCCACTCCAGCACCTATACCAGAACCTGTGCCAGAGCCTACTCCAACACCTATACCCGAACCAGAGCCCGCAGCCCCTGCCACCATTAATGATTCCAACGCAACAATAGCGGCAGGAGCCATACCCGCTGTCGGGGCGATTGATCAACAAGTTCCTGAAAATAACGAACCTATAGGGTATCCTGAGCCTCCACAAGAAGAGAAGAAGAAAAAGAAATTCCCGTGGCTCTGGGTTATCATTCTAGCTTTGCTTGCTGCCCTCGGCGTAGGAGGTTATTTTGCTTATGATGCCGGATATCTTGATGACGTCATCAAATGGTTTAAGGGCAATGACAAGAATAAATATTCAGAAGACGAGGACGAAAGCAGTGTCAGTGACGAGGAAAGCTCCGACGTCAGCACCTCTCAAGATGGATATTATGATTATGAGGATGAGGTATCAACTTCTATCAAGGACATCAACGAACCCGATGAAGACGAGTTTGAACCACAACCCATAGATGATGTGGATCCAGAGCCAGTTCCTGCACCCAAACCACAGCAACCGGCTCCAACTCCTAAGCCACAAACACCTAAACCACAACCAAAGAAGCAGACTCCTCCAAAGCAGCAGACACAGCCCAAACCACAACCTCAACCACAACCAAAATATGATCAACCACATAGAGATGTTGAATATGAGCGTCTGCGCAACGGTGGCAACAGGGTAATGTAAACCCACATCACATTCCATTATATAGTGTCCTGCACCAACCATGCAGGACACTTTTTTCACTCGTTTTTGCTCAATATTTGGCAGTGTGATTTTTTATTACTACCTTTGGAAAATCAAATGTAAAAAATATAACTTATGAAACGTTTTTTGATAATTATTGCTGTGTGCTTCGCAGCTATTGGAGTTATGGCACAACCACGCATCGACCGACCTAAACTTGTGGTTGGCGTGGTGGTAGATCAGATGCGCTGGGACTACTTGTATTACTACTACGAGGACTATGGACCCGACGGCATCAAGCGACTGCTAAATGAGGGATACAGTTGCGAGAACACAATGATAAACTACGTCCCCACTGTCACTGCTATTGGACACACGAGCCTTTATACTGGCTCGGTGCCTTTCTTCCACGGCATCGCTGGCAATAATTTCATGATTGACGGCAAATCGGTATCTAGCACCGACGACAAGAGCGTGGAAGGTGTGGGCACCGACAGTAATGTGGGCATGAACTCTCCACGCAACCTGCGCTCTACCACCATTGGCGACGAGTTAAAGCAAGCTCTCGACTTCGAGTGCAAGGTCTTTGGCGTTGCCATCAAGCCGCGCGCCTCTATCCTCCCTGCTGGCCATAGTGCCGATGCCGCCTACTGGTGGGACAGCAACGTGGGGCACTTTGTCACTAGCACCTACTATATGGACCGACTCCCCAACTGGGTAGAAAAGTTCAACCGCAAGTACAACACTGAGCCTAAATTTGACCTCAACACCAGCAACGAGGGTGTAACTTACACCTTCCGCATGGCAGAGGCAATACTCGAGAACGAGAAACTAGGACGCGGAAAATATACCGATATGCTGTGCGTGAGTGTGTCATCGACCGATGCCATAGGCCACACCTTCAGCACACGCGGACGTGAGAACTACGAAGTGTATATGCAACTCGACAAAGAACTGGCACACTTCTTCAAAGAACTCGACAAGCAAGTGGGACGTGGCAACTACCTGCTATTCCTCAGCGCAGACCATGGTGCCGTCCACAACCCCAACTTCATGAAGGAGCACGATCAGCCCGCTGGCGGATGGGATGCAAGAACGGCCCGCATCAAGATGAATGAGGAAATCAACCGCGAGTGCGGAGTGCCCGATGCCATTAAAGCTATCTATGACTACCGCATATACCTCGACCACAACAAAATAGACAGCGCAGGTGCCGACGTGGAGCAAATCAAAAAAGTTGCACTTAAAGTTCTTAGCAAAGAAGATGAACTAGTGGCAGCTGTCGATTATGACAAAATACAGGAAGCCAGCATCCCCGAAATCCTTAAAGAACGACTAATCAATGGATATCATCGAGGCCGTAGCGGCGACATAGTGGTGATGACACAGGCTGGTTACCTGCCTTTCAAAGTAAAGAGCGACTACAAAGGCACCACACATGGGTCGTGGTCTCCTCACGACAGCCACATCCCACTAGTATTTATGGGATGGAATGTGCCTCACGGTGCAACTACCAAACCCACACGCATCGTGGACCTCGCTCCCACCATCTGCGCTATGTTGCACATTCAAGCGCCAAATGCTTGCGTGGGTGATGCAATCTCTTTTGACGTGGCAAAATAATTGAACATTAATGCGTAAGCAAAAAATATGGATGTTGATGCTGCTTGCCGTTATTATCACGGCAAGCAACGCTCTTGCTGGCAATGAGAAACAATACCTTTTAGGCAACGAAATGCCTAATGAACTCATCTATCTCCCGTTACCTCCCGACTCCACTATGATTGCCACCAATGGAGACTATGCCAGGTGGGTGTGGGGAAAAGAACAGCGCAACACGCCACGCGGCGAGCAGGCCAGCTGGGAGACGAAGTATGGGATAGTGCGCATGTGCACTATCTATAGCGACGTACTCGGCATCGACATCAGCGAAGACTACACCCCTGCCATCTACCGATTGATGTACAAAGCTGGAGAAACAGCAGCAGGCGCGGTGGCAACTATGAAAAACACATATTTCCGCAAGAGACCATTCCTTATTATGAACGAGCCCCTATGGGGACAATACGACACTTATACAGAACTGACGAATAATAGTTCCTACCCATCGTCACACACTGGATGCGGCTGGGGCACAGCGCTAGCACTTGCCGAGATGGCACCACACATGCAGGACACCATTCTCAGGCGAGGATATGAGTACGGCATCAGTCGAGTGATAGTGGGAGCGCATTGGCAAAGTGATGTTGATGCTGCCTTCACATGCGCCAGTGCTGCCATAGCACGCTCACACGCCACACCCGAGTATCAAGCCGACCTGACTGCCGCGAGAGCCGAATATATGCAAATCAAAGGTCTCACCGAGAGCGACATAAACACAAATTCAATTCCAACGGCAAGCAGAATAATACCTGCTCCTGCAATGGAAGACTCCTACTTCTACTATGGTGAAGTAGCCCCCTATTGGCAGGCAAAGGGCGAACGAAATACCGAACGTGGCACACAAGCAATAATTGATGCCGACCTTAACGACGACGTCATAATAGGAGGCTTTGCACAAAGTGCGGGTATCAACATCTCAAGCACCACTCTGCCTCATACGACACAATTGCTCAAGTCCCTAAAAATAATGTTGGGACTACAAGCCTTCACGATGAAGGACTACTGGTATCGAAACAGACCCTATGTGCAACTTGGTGACACTACCCTTGTGCCAGAAGATGAAGACACCTACCGCAACGAATCGTCCTACCCTTCGGGGCATGCCATTATTGGATGGGGTATGGCACTGGTACTTACCGAAGTGATGCCCCAACTGCAAAATCCAATCCTCAAGCATGGATATGATATAGGATGGAGTCGTGTAATTGCAGGATACCACTATCCAGCCGATGTGCAGATGGGAAGAGTGATGGCTTCATGCCTTATTGCCAAGATGCACAACGACACTTATTTTAAGAGTCTATTGGAAGCTGCTAAGCAGGAATTCGCGAGCACCGAAACCAGCACCTATAATCTCACAGCCAGTGATTTGCCACGAGAGGAATCACTGATGCCATTGCCATGCGACTCATCAAGCACGAACTTTGCTAGCGACTTTTACCGATGGATATGGGGCAAACAGATGCGTAACACAGAACTAGGCGATATAGCACGACACGATTCACAATGTGGAATCGACTATCTATGCTCAATCTACAGTGACGTGCTTGGTATCGATATTGACGAAAGCAACACTCCATCAATCTACAGCATTATATCTCAGACTGCCTATGCTGGCATAAGCAGTGTAAATGCTATAGTTGAAAATCAATCACGCAAGCGGCCCTACGAGTTGATGAATGAGCAGCCATGGGGAGAGAACATGACAATACCAAACTTAAGCGATTCTATGTCATCCCACCCGTCAGCACATGCTGCAATGGTGTGGAGTACAGCACTGGCTTTGGCTCAAATTGCGCCGCAAATGCAAGATACCATCTTGGCTAGAGCAATGAGATGCGCCTCGAGTGGCGTAATTGCTGGCGTATGCTGGCAAAGCGATGTCGATGCGGCTATAACATGTGCTAGCACTGCCATAGCACGTTCACGAGCCACCGACAGCTATCAAGCCAACATTGCTGCCGCACGTGCAGAATACATACAACTAAAAGGCCTCACCGAGAGCGACATGAATGCACCATATTATCCTGTCATGACCAAGATTCTAGATGCTCCACCCACAACCGATGATTATTTCTTTGTGAGTGATTTGTTCCCATACTGGCAAGCATTTGCCCTGCGGTCCACAGAACGAGGCGAGCAAGCCCGAAACGACTATTCAATCAACGATGATTACTTAATCAGCATCTTTGCCGAATGCTCACCTATAGTTACAATCTCTGAAACCCAGACTCCACACATCATTACGCTTATAAAGACCCTTAATTTCATCCTAAAAAACCGAGCTACGACATTAAAAAAAGTTATGCATCGCAATCGACCAATCGCACAGTTTGGTGAGTCCGTGCCCTATGGTAGCGAAGACTGGCAACTCTACTACGAGACGTCCTACCCATCGCGCCATGCTCTGATAGGATGGGGCATAGCGCTGGCTCTTGCCGAAGTGATGCCTGACTGCCAAAACAAAATTCTCAAACGCGGTTATGAATATGGCGAAAGCCGCATCATTTTAGGCGCCAATTATGCTAGCGACGTGAACGCGGCAAGGATTATGGCTGCATGCGACCTAGGCAAAATGCACAACGAGGATTTATTCAAGACATTGTTTGAAAATGCCAAGACAGAATATCAGCAAAAAATCGATGAAGCAAGCATCGAGAACATCATCGCCAACTCCAAAACAAACGACACTCTATGGTATTCAATAACTGGCATAATCTACAATAGCAAACCATCTACACCAGGTATTTACATACATAATGGTAAGAAAGTCACCATACAATAACCTTAACATAAATGTATAAACAAATAAAATATATGTGGCTACTACTTGCCGTGATAATGACGGCAAGCAATGCACACGCAGCCTACGAAGACCAATACTTGTTTGGTAACAATATGCCCAATTCGCTTTTCTACCTACCAGAACCTCCCGACTCAACGATGCTAGCCTACAATGGTGACTATGCCAAATGGATTTGGGGGAAATCGATGCGGCTTACGCCAAGAGGCGAAATGGCAAGCGAGGATTCGAGATTTGGAATTGTGCGCATGTGCGATATCTATAGCGACATTCTAGGCATCAACATCAACGAGGAAGACACTCCAGCAATCTACCGGCTGATGAAAAGATCGGGAGAGACAGGTTCATACGCTGGCATAGCAATGAAACTCGCCTTTTTCCGTAAACGACCTTTCTTACTCATGAATGAGCCCACATGGGGAGCCCACGACTCTCATGAAGACCTCAGCAGCAGTTCCTACCCATCTTCACATAGTGGTTCGGGATGGGGTACCGCACTTGCTCTTGCCGAAATGGCACCACACCTGCAAGACACCATCTTGAGACGAGGTTATGAATATGGTATCAGCCGAGTGATTGTGGGAGCACACTGGCAAAGCGATGTCGATGCTGCAATACTTTGCGCCTCTGCTGCATTAGCACGGTCACACGCAACTGCCAAATATCAGGCCGATTTGGCTGCTGCACGCAGCGAATACATGCAACTTACTGGTCTCAGCGAGAGCCAGATAAATGGGGACTCATCGCCCTCGGCATCCAATATTCTTGATGCTCCCGCTATGGGAGATTCCTATTTTTACTACGGCGATGTGGCTTCCTACTGGCTGGCCAAGGACGAACGAGACAGCGAGCGTGGCGCCCAAGCCATTATCGATTCCAACCTTAACGACCTTGTCGTCATTAATGGATTTGCAGAGTGTGCAGGGGTTGAAATCTCCAGTAATACCACCCCCTGCATCAGCGCGCTTTTAAAGTCGTCAAAGCACTTTATAGAACAGCAGGCTCACGAAATGAGTAGCAACTTGTATCGCCCACACCCTTATGTTCAACTAGCTGACACCACCATGCTACCTAACGAGGAAGATAGCCATAGCAACGAGTCGAGCTATCCTTCACTACAAGCCATGGTGGGATGGGGACTAGCTCTGATACTCGCCGAGGTAATGCCCGATCGCCAAAATGAAGTCCTAAAACATGGCTATGACATAGGATGGAGCAGCGTGATAACAGGATACCATTATCCTACCGATGTGCAAGCAGGAAGGATGATGGCAGCTTGCCTTATCACAAAGATGCACAACATTACTAAATACAGCAATATGTTTAAAGCAGCTAGGCAGGAATATGATAACATGGGCACTAAAAACATAAGCACCAACTCCAGTACAACATCTTCATCATTGCTGCCATCTCCTCCCGACTCGGCAAGTGTGAGTTTTGCTGCCGACTTCTACCGATGGACTTGGGGCAAGAGCATTCGTAACACTGAGCTTGGCGAAATTGCCCGACATGACTCACAGTGCAACATCGACCACCTGTGTGGTATATATAGCGAGATTCTGGGAATCAATATCAATAAGAATTCGGCTCCTGCTATCTACAACATAATTTCGCAAGCAGCCCAAGCTGGCAAAAACAGCACTCAAGCATTATCCACGACTCGTCCACGCAAGCAACCCTTCGTGCTGATGAACGAACAGCCTTGGGGGATAAACGACTCCATTAACGACCTTAACAACCCCACATCCCACCCCTCGAGTCATGCCTCAATTGTGTGGAGCACAGCATTAGCAGTTGCACATATGGCACCTCAACTCCAAGACACAATTCTCTCTCGAGCCTTGCAATGTGCAAGCAGTGGCGTAATAACAGGAAATTGCTGGCAGAGCGATGTTGACAATGGCATTTCATGTGGCAGTATGGCAATGGCACACTTGCGTAGCGAAAGCAACTTCTCGACTCTCGCTGATGAAGCGCAAAACGAATACCTGCAACTGGCAGGACTCTCAATCGACGAACTTGACTCACAATTCCCGTCAATGACCACGATTCTTGACATGCCTGCAGGAATCGACGAAGTGCACTTTTTCCACGACCTTGACACTTACTGGCAAGGAAAGGCTCTGCGCGACACCGAACGAGGACAACTGGCCAATGAGGATGCATCAATCGACAACAGCTACCTCATCAATATGTTTAACAACTCTACCTACATAATCGATATATCTGAAAGCAACACACCTTACATCGCCAGTCTAATTGAGATGTTAAAACTATCTCTTAACTCCTACACCACCAATCTAAAAAACTCAACTAATAGGTGGCGACCATACAAGCAGTTCAACGAAAATATACCTTATGGTGGTGAAGCATGGCAATATTATTCAGAGTCGTCCTATCCGTCACGACATGCGCTTCTGGGATGGGGAATAGCTTTAGTACTTGCCGAGGTAATGCCACAATGCCACAATGCTATTTTAAAACGAGGGTACGACTATGGCGAAAGCAGAGTCATCACAGGATTGTGCTATGATAGCGATGCCAAAGATGCTAGAATCATAGCTGCAGCAGTAACCAACAAACTACACGACATACCTCTTTTCGCCACATTGATAAATAAAGCAAAAGACGAATATGAGCAGTTGAGAATGCCTTATGGTGACGTCAATGGAGATTTCGCTGTAACAAGTTCTGATCTCACGGCTCTTTATAACTGGTTGCTCAACAACGACGACAGTAATCTAGTTAATGGAGACCTTGATGATGACGGCATCATCACTGCCTCCGACATCACCATTGTTTACAACATTCTTCTTGGTCAAAATTCAGAAAAATAATACTTAATTTTTGTCAATTAGGCCATTTTTTTATAATTTTACACGCTCAAATCATGAATACACCATGCGAGAGCGCACTAATTATCTATAACATAGACATTTCAATTTAAATCTATATAGTATATGAAAAAATTTCTTTCTGCATTAACGATGTTGATGCTACCGGTTTCGCTGATGGCTAGCGAGGCCGACCTGAAAATGCCCGAGGGATTTGCTAGCGACTCCCAAACTAGCGTACTCTACTGGGGATTTTTAATTGTGATTCTTGGTATGCTGTTTGGCTTGTGGCAATTCAGCAAAGTGCGCAAACTCAAAGCTCACAGCTCGATGCTCGAAATTGGAAATGTGATTTTCAAAACTTGTTCAACCTATCTCAAGCAGCAAGGCAAATTCCTGGGAATCCTATTCGTATTTATTGGTGCAGCTATAGCACTCTACTTCGGTGTGCTGTCAAAAATGCCCATTGGCTCAGTATTACTAATTTTGGGCTGGACAGTAATTGGCATCTTGGGTTCCTACGCTGTTGCATGGTTTGGCGTGCGCATGAATACCCTTGCCAACAGCCGCATGGCATTTGCTTCTCTTAGACGTCGCCCACTCGACCTGCTTAATATACCTCTGTCGGCAGGTATGAGCATTGGTGTAGTTCTCATCTGCGTTGAGTTGTTGCTCATGCTTGTTATATTGCTGTTTATGCCAGCCGACCTAGCGGGCAGTTGCTTCATTGGCTTCGCCATTGGTGAGTCTCTCGGAGCTAGTGCATTGCGTATCGCTGGTGGTATCTTCACCAAGATTGCCGACATTGGCAGCGACCTGATGAAGGTGGTATTCAAGATTGGTGAGGATGACCCACGCAACCCTGGTGTGATTGCCGACTGTACTGGCGACAACGCTGGTGACTCTATTGGCCCGACTGCCGACGGCTTCGAAACATATGGTGTGACAGGTGTGGCACTCGTGTCGTTTATCTTGTTGGCTGTTCCAGTTGAGTTCCAAGTACCTCTGCTGGTTTGGATCTTCGTGATGCGTATCCTTGGTGTTGTGACTTCGGTACTCTCTTACTATATCAATGGAATATTGTCGAAATCTAAATATAGCAAAGCCGACGATCTCGACTTCGAGAAACCACTTACCAGCCTGGTGTGGATAACCTCTATCTTCTCGATTATCGCAACATTTGCTGCCAGCTACTTCCTGCTAAAGGATCTGGGCAACAACTGGTGGCTCGGACTGGCAAGCATTATCTCGTGCGGAACACTTGGCGCAGCCTTGATCCCCGAGATTACCAAGCTTTTCACTTCGCCAACATCTATCCACGTGAAAGAGGTGGTAGAGACCTCAAAGCAGGGTGGCGCATCGCTCAACATCCTCTCGGGTCTCGTTTCTGGCAACTTTGGTGGTTTTTGGACAGGTTTTGTATTCTTCCTGCTTATGTTCATCGCCTACGTAGCTTCGGCACAATTTGATATGGTTCCACTCTTAGGCGACTACTACTCAATCTTCGCATTTGGTCTAGTGGCATTTGGTATGCTGGGTATGGGACCTGTCACAATCGCTGTTGACAGCTATGGTCCTGTTACCGACAACGCACAATCGGTTTATGAGCTCTCGCTCATTGAGGACGACATTGACAAGGCAAAGACCGACATCGAGAACGACTTTGGCTTCACCCCCGACTTTGAAAAAGCAAAATATTACCTTGAGGCCAACGATGGTGCAGGTAACACCTTCAAGGCTACTGCCAAGCCAGTGCTCATTGGTACCGCTGTAGCAGGTGCTACAACCATGATTTTCTCGCTCATCCTGATGATTCAGAAGACTCTTGGCGTTGATCCTGCTGGCATTCTCAACTTGCTGAACCCATATTCAATCCTTGGTTTCATCCTTGGTGGTTGTGTTGTATTCTGGTTCACTGGTTCGTCAATGCAGGCCGTTACTACTGGTGCCAACCGCGCTGTTGACTTCATCAAGAACAATATCAAGCTTGATGCCAACGCTCCTAAGAAGGCCGATATCAGCAAGAGCCAGGAAGTGGTGCGCATCTGCACCGAGTATGCACAGAAGGGTATGCTCAACATCTTCATCGCAATTTTCTGCTTCGCATTAGGTTTTGCATGCCTCTCGTCGCCAGCAGGAATTGGCAGCAACGACGCTGTTTGCCTCTTCGTTAGCTATCTGATTTCTATCGCTGTCTTCGGTCTGTTCCAAGCTGTATTTATGGCCAACGCTGGTGGCGCATGGGACAACGCCAAGAAAGTAGTAGAGGTTGACTTAAAGGCTAAGGGCACCGAGCTTCACGACGCAAGCGTAGTGGGCGACACAGTGGGTGACCCATTCAAGGACACTAGCTCTGTGGCACTGAACCCAATTATCAAGTTCACTACCCTCTTTGGTGTGCTTGCAATGGAGATTGCCATCAGCGAGAGCTTCCGCGACATGGCACCCTACTTCGGTATCGCCTTCGTGCTTATCGCACTCTACTTCGTATATCGCTCATTCTACAAGATGAAATCGGTGTAACAATCGATAGGATACATACTTAACAAATAATCCCTGCTAGTCTGGTGCCAGCAGGGATTATTTATATGATAGAGTATATCAGTATACAATCACTCTAACATTTTTAGTAAACGACTTTATTGTCTCGTCGTTGTGTTTCACTTCGAGCGAGATGATTTGGTCGTCATTGTCATTAACCCCAACGATGTAGGAGAATTCGTCGTTCACAAAGGTGTAGCGGTGGGAATTCTCATCAAATGTGCCTTTGTTTACCACTAGGCTTGGCATTGTCGACATGTCGGCTGTTCCCTTCCATGAGGCATATCGGAACGAGCCGTCGCTCATGCGGTCGATGCGAATGGTGTGCTCGCCTATCTCTCCTATCACTTCCAGATACTTATAGTCGGCAAGATAGAAGTGGAGCCAATATCCTGCGCTGGTGCGCTGATACACAAACTCCTTGCCGTTGAAATGATAGATGTCGTAACGGTCGCTAAGCTGCTCCAGGCGATCATTGCCATTAAAAGGAATCTCATCAGAGAGAGACACATAAACATTTTGCTCGTCTTCGTTGTAGCACATCAGCCATGTCCAGCCTTCTTCGTTAGTTCGAAAATACCATCCCGACATATTTGAGAAACTCACACTTTGCTTGTCACTAGTTTTGCCGTTGCGGTTAAATTTCACATTGCTTGTTTCGTTATTATCAATCTTTATGGCCTCAAGGGTAGAGCTGCCACTGAAATTGTCGGCTTTGAAAAACGATTTTATAAGATACACCGTCTCGCCACTTGCGGCTTTGAGTTGTGTGATTTCCCTTTTGTAGCCACTACATTCACCTTCCTTGCCGCCACTGAGTTGCACCGTCTCCACTTTGCCGTTGGGCTTGCGGCACTGCCGCCACACAGTATAGCACATCATAGTGCCACCGCTGGTGTCCCACTGGTAGAAGCGCAGATTATGGTCCTCTGATTCTACAATCTCGACTAGTAGTCCTTTGATATCCTCAAATTCATAATCCAAGCTATGTGGATTTTTCTTGATTATATTTTCAAATTTTGCAAGAGCCTTGGCATTCTCCTCAGCCCACGAGGAGCGGTCGGCATAAGGTTTTGCCAATTTCAAAATTTGCGCCTCGGCCTTTTCGAGCTCGGCGACTTCATCCTTTTTGTCCTTAGCATAGCAGTTACCTGCTATAATTATGGCTAGTGCCATCACTATAACGGAAGTAATAGAATGTTTCATAGCATAGGAATTATATAATGAGTTCCACAAAGGTAGGCGCAAAAAATGAAAAAACAAATATTAGGCTTAAAAATAATTATTGTAAATACAATTATTGTAAATACAATTATTATAAACACAATAATTATATATACAACAAAAAAGTAGCCAACAATGACTACTTTTTTGATATAGTTATGGGGATGTGCTGATTACAAAAATCTAACTCTATTGATCACAAATCCTATCTCCTTGAAGTGATAGTCGTGATGAGAATTGTCGCCATCGTGGAGCAGGGTTAGGGTGCCATCGGGTGCTACAGCCTTGATGGTCGCCAGGAACAGTGTGCCATCGGGGAGCACAAACTGGTGAGGCTTGCCGTCGTAACGATACAATTTCTTGAGATAACGCTTATGGAGATCGTCAAGTTGCTTATGCGACCCGTCAAAATCGCAATAGCGCTCTAATAATTCACCAAATTCCTCAGTGATTATATTCATATCGTAGAAATCTCCCGTGATTTGCGTTAAAGACACAGGATTTGGAGCGCCGCTGATAAACACCTGCTGGTTAATGTTCACCCCAACCCCAATAATAGTATAGTCGATACCCTCACTATTGAGAGAATGCTCAATAAGGATGCCACCAATCTTGTGGTCGCCATAGTAGATATCGTTAGGCCACTTGATGTTGAAGCCGGCAGCATACTTTTCAAGGGCATCCACTATGGCAAGCGAAACAGCCTCACTCATATAGAACTGGTCCTTAACGTCAAGTTTTGGCTTCTTAATAAGCAGTGAGAAAGTAATGTTCTTTCCTGGTTCTGCCTCCCAAGAGTTACCCTTCTGACCACGACCTGCCGTCTGGCTATAGGCAACAATAAGAGTCCCCGATTCCAGAGTGGAAGCATTACGCTTTAGAAAGTCGTTGGTCGATGGTGTCTCTTGAAGTAAGATGATTTTTGGCACGAGTTATTAGGTGTTAAGTGTAAAGTGTCTGCACCTCAAATTTTCGAAGAAAATTCAATTTAACACTTAAAACTTTACAGTTAAAACTTATTATTCGTTTGGCAGAGTCATCTTCACGAGGCGGCTGTCATCATCAGGGTTGACGGTGATATCCACGCGCACGGTATCGTCGGGAAGCAGTCCCTCAATGCGCTCAGGCCACTCGATGAAGCACAAAGCACCGCAGTCGAAGTAGTCCTCGGCACCAATATCCTGCGCCTCGGCCTCATTCTCAAGGCGGTAGCAGTCAAAATGGTAGATAAGCTCGGCAGTGGTGTCGCTGCGATACTCGTTGATGATAGCAAACGATGGCGAACTGGTAATGTCGGTCTCCACACCAAGCTGCTTGCACAGCTCATTGATGAATGTGGTCTTGCCGGCACCCATCTCGCCATAGAAGGCAAAAACAGTGTAATCGCCCATCTCAGTCATAAACTTATAGGCTGCCTCTTCAAGTTGCTCAAGCGAGGCTATTTTAAATTCTAAAGTTTTCATAATTTATCTATTAAAGAAATCAAAAACTTTAGCCGCGCTAGCGGCTCTACTTAACACTTAAAACCTAACACTTAAAACTTATATCAAAGTTTCTCTCCATAGAGTAGGTCACCGGCATCGCCAAGACCTGGCACGATGTAGCTGTGGGCATTGAGTTCATGATCGATGTCGCAAGCCCAAATGGTGAGGTTCTCGTTGGGGAGGTTGTTTTTCACAAACTCCACAGCCTGGTCGGTAGCGATAATCGATGCTATGTGCACGTGCTTGGGTGTGCCACGGCTCAACAGCGCCTTGTGAGCCAATGCCATCGAGAGACCTGTTGCCAGCATGGGATCGACAAGACACAACACCTTATCGTTGATGGATGGGCAGGCAAGATACTCGATTTTCACATCAAACTTGTTAGGGTCGTGGGCGTCATATTTGCGGTAGGCGCTCACAAATGCGTTCTCGGCCTTATCAAAGTAGTTGAGGAAACTTTCATGCAGAGGCAGTCCGGCACGCAAAATTGTAGCAAGTACGAGCTGGTCGGCAATCACATTGGTCTTAGCAACTGCCAGTGGGGTCTCGGTATCGATGGTCTTATATTCCAGTTTTTTTGATATCTCATAGGCCATGATTTGTCCCAGACGATGCACGTTGGCGCGAAAACGAAGACGATCCTGCTGGATGTTCTTGTCGCGAATCTCGCTCATGAACTGACTCACTAGAGAATTGTTCTCACAAAGATTGATGATTTCCATACTATTTAAATTTTATGAGTGGTTTGCTAAATAATTATCTAAAATTTTTTGCGATAGGGCTTTGTCATGTGTAAGTTGCGCACGTAGCTGCTCAATGCTGCCAAGTTTGAACTCCAAACGCAAGAAACGCACAAACTGCAATGTTATGGGTTTGCTATAGATATCGCTGTCGAAATCGAAGATGTTGACCTCTATCGACAGTTTGTGTCCATTATCAAGAGTAGGACGATAGCCAATGTTCACCATGCCCTTGTGCTTCTCGCCATTGACGGCGACCATCACAGCATAAGCGCCATTGTGTGGCAGTATTATCCCCGGTGGAAGTTCGCCCACATTGGCAGTGGGGAACCCTATGCCCCTGCCATTGTGGAACCCGTGCACTACTTTGCCCTCAAGTTCAAATGGATGCCCCATGCAGTTCATGGCATCCTCTACCCTACCGCTAGCGATGAGTTGACGCACTATCGACGAACTCACTGGTGCATATTGTCCAAGGTACTCAGGCGCTTTCACGACTTCCACGCCAAGAGCTCTACCTTGCTCCACATAATGGGCAAAGGTGGTACTGCGATCATGTCCAAAGCGGTGATTATAGCCCATCACCAGAGTGTCAACGCCATATCGTCCATGCAACAGTTCCATAAACTGTTGAGCAGTAAATTGCGAGAGAGTGTCGTCGAAGTCGAGCAATATGAGATAATCAGGAGCAGTGGCAGCAATGGCTTCGATTTTCTTTTCGAGAGTCATGAGGGCACGAGGGCTATCATCGGGATTGACCACCCGCTGGGGATGCTGCTTGAAAGTGACCACTGCCGAGTGCTGGCCACGCAAGGATGCCTGCTCCTTGAGGGCGTTAATTAGGGTGATGTGGCCTCGGTGCATGCCGTCGAACATACCTATGGCAGCGGCAAGTTTGATGTCGCTATCTATGCGGTCGGTAGCTGTGAGTATCTTCATTACCTCTCCATTTTAGTGATAATATCCATAAACTCGCAACCTGGCTCCACCAATGCGGTCTTGAATCCCAGCTTTGCCGCCACATCAAGATTTTCCTGACCATCGTCGAAGAACAATGTCTCCTCGGGCTTGATGCCCATTGTGGCTATGGCGTAATCAAAAATCTGGCGGTCGGGCTTGTTGCTGCGAGCCTTGTACGACACCGTAACACCATCGAAATAGGCATTCACGTCAAGGCCCTCCTGAGCGAAGTTGCGGGCTATAACACCCTCAAACATAATGGGGTTGGTGTTAGAGAGGATATAAGTCTTGTAACGCTTGCGCAGTTCACGGAGCGACTGCAGGCGGTGCAACGGTATGCCCACGATAAAGGAACTGAAAGCGTTATCCATCTGCTCATCGGTCACTTCTGGCGGCACTAGTGGTCGCAAAGCCTCGTGGAACTGCTCCACACTAATATCGCCATTCTCAAGTGCAAAGAAAGGACCCTCCTGCTTGTAGAGTCCTATCAAGAACTCAGGGTGGTCCATTCCCAACTGTCGCATTTCATCAAGACAGTGGTCGCGCCTGATATCTACAATCACGCCACCCTGGTCAAAAAGCAAGTTCTTAATACCTGGTATAGTAGGCATAGAGAATTGTTAATTTAAGAATTGTTGCAAGTGCATTATGCATTACTCAAGGCTCAGCCTAATTATGCATTGTGCATTATCAATTATGCATTAATCAAGATGGCATCTCAGCCTTGATAATTCGCATTGTGTCGTTGCAGAGCTTGATAAACACCTCGCGGTTCTTCAACAGGCTACTGGTCTTCACCTGACGGTCAAGGCCCTTGAATATGAAGCCTGTGTCGCTCGACTCCAGCGCACGCATGGCTGCAATGGCGCCATCTTCTGGGTTGTGAATCAATGTCTGACCCACATGGTCACGCAGTTTATCAAACCAGTGGCTCAGCGTGAGCATACCGGCATTAATGAGCCCTGGGTCAGCACAGTTCACATTCACATGGCGAGTGCGAAGTGTGGTTGACATATAAATCGAGAAAAGTGTGAGCGCCAACTTGCTCTGTGCAAATGTGGTGAGTGGCACGAAGTTGTTCACAGCGGGGAACTCATAGGGCAGCGAAGTGAAATTGCGCATCAGCGAAGTGGTCATCACTATGCGACCTCCCTTCTCCTGGAACATAGGTACCATGAGCATAGACAGTAGCACTGTGCTCAAGAAATTGACCTGGATAGTGAGCTCATAGCCATCGACCGATGTCTTGCGGCGACGGGTGAGCACTGCCGAGTTGTTGATTAACGCCGCTACAGGACGCTTCATCTCACTAAGCTCAGCAACGAAAGCTTTGACACGAGCAAACGAGCTCAAGTCGAGATGCATCACAGTGATGTCATTGTTAGAACTGATATCTTTCAGGTCTTTTGCCAATTTATTGCCCTTCTCCATGTCGCGGCAGGCAAGAATCAAAGCCTTGTCTTGTGAAACCAAGCGCTTGCAAATCACGCGTCCCATCGCTCCAGTAGCTCCTGTCACAACATACAAAGGCTTGACAGTTGCCTGGTCTTTAATGATATTGTCTTGATTCATTGTTTTATTTGCTTATAGTAACGATTGCAAAGTTATAGAAAAAACTGCAAAATAAAAATATTTTCACGTTATTTCTTGCCCTTTTCTTTGGCATCAGAAAATTCGTTAGGATACTCAAACACCTCTCGAGGGCGACGCAAGGCACGGACTATAAGCCACACTCCTGCTATGATGAAAGGTATGCTAAGCATTTGACCCTGATCAAGACCAATAGAGCTGCGCATGCTTTCCTCCCAGCCCACTTGCACCTCCTTGACAAACTCAATGAAGAATCGCGAGGCAAAAATGCCTATCAGGAACACTCCCAAGATGAAACCTGGACGTTCCTGGGCATTGCGGCGCCAATAGAGCCACATGCACAGGGCAAACACCAGCAGGTAGCAAATCGCCTCATAAATCTGCGTGGGATGGCAAGGCTGCGTGAAAACAGGCTCTGCGCCTTGCATATATTGATTGATGTTCGTAATGAAGCAGAAGCCCCATGGCAAATCGGTGGGACCGCCATAAATCTCGTGGTTCATAAGATTGCCAAAACGAATCAACGCCCCCACAAAACCAATGGGAATGCACAAGCGATCAAGTGTCCACAGCACACTTTTTTTCGTCACAGCCCAACTGAATATGAAGATAGCGATGATGATACCTATAGTGCCGCCATGGCTGGCCAAGCCGCCTTCCCAAATTTTAATGATGTCGCCCGGATACTGACTGTAATGATCCCATTCATAGAAGAACACGTGTCCCAGTCGGGCACCAAGAATGGTTGCTATCACCACATAAAAAAACAACGGAGCCAGCCATCGCTCTGGCGCACCCTCATGCTTGAAAATGCGGTAAACAATCTCGTAGCCAACAAGGAATCCTATAGCAAACATCAGTCCATACCACCTCACTGTCACAAAGCCTTCATAGAGGTTGGGATTAGCTGTCCAAGTAATGAAATTCAACATTTTGCTTTTTATTTTAATTAATGTGGCGCAAAGATAATACTTTTTTGCCAATCGGCGTCCATTTTCTCCACGATTGTTGAAAAGCCACCTCCTGCAAGACACAAAAAGCCTGACTTGCTTATTGCAGGCCAGGCTCTTGTAAAACTGAAAATCGGTGCTGTCGATTATCCGTTGTGCTTCTTCATCACTTTGATGAGGTCGATAACTTTGTGGCTGTAGCCAATCTCGTTGTCGTACCAAGAAACAACCTTTACGAACTTGTCGGTGAGGTAAACACCAGCATCAGCGTCGAAGATTGAAGTGCGTGCATCGCCAAGGAAGTCGCTAGAAACCACCTTATCCTCGGTGTAACCCAGAATGCCCTTGAGCTCACCCTCGCTAGCCTTCTTCATGGCAGCGCAGATGTCTTCCTTAGTGGCAGGGTTCTTGAGGTTTACGGTGAGGTCAACAACGCTCACGTCGAGGGTAGGAACACGCATCGAGATACCGGTAAGCTTGCCGTTGAGCTCAGGAATAACTTTGCCCACAGCCTTAGCAGCGCCAGTAGAAGATGGGATGATGTTGCCAGCAGCAGCACGGCCACCACGCCAGTCCTTCAATGAAGGACCGTCAACGGTGCGCTGAGTAGCGGTTGTAGAGTGAACAGTAGTCATCAAACCGTTCTCAATGCCGAATGCGTCGTTCAACACCTTTGCGATAGGAGCAAGGCAGTTGGTGGTGCAAGAAGCGTTAGAAACGATAGTTTCGCCTGCATACTTGTCGTGGTTTACACCGCAAACGAACATAGGAGCCTGACGTCCGTCGTCACCTGCCTTAGAAGGAGCAGAAAGGACAACATACTTAGCGCCAGCTTGGAGGTGTTTCTCAGCACGGTCCATAGTGAGGTAGAGACCAGTAGATTCTACGATGTACTCAGCACCCACTTCGTCCCACTTAAGGTCGGCAGCGTCTTTCTCGGCAGTTACACGAATCTCGTTACCGTTAACGATGAGCTTGTTGTTCTCTACGTCGGCTTTGATTTCACCGTCGAAGATTCCATGCATAGTGTCATACTTGAGCATGTAAGCCATGTAATCAACTGGAAGGAGGTCGTTGATACCAACAACTACTACGTCATTCTTGTTAGCCTCTTCGAGAGAAGCACGGAAAACAAAGCGACCAATACGGCCAAATCCGTTAATACCGATTTTAATTTTACCCATAATTCAGTAAATTGTTTAAAATAAATAATTATTATTGCCTAAAAAGTATTATCTTTGCACAAACTATTGCAATAGCAAGAAAAGCAGGTATCATTTTTCACCAAATCTTTTCGACTGCAAAATTAGTATTTTTTTTGTAAAAAGGTGGATATTAGCAGGAAAATATTGACAATAGTTTGCTCAATTAAGAATGTTTAATAGTTTTGAGATTACCTAATTTATTAACTTCTAAATAAATACAACACTATGGGATTTATCAAAGAATTTAAAGAGTTTGCCATGAAGGGCAACGTAATGGACATGGCTGTTGGTGTTATCATCGGCGGCGCATTTGGTAAGATTGTTAGCTCACTCGTTGACGATGTGTTGATGCCAGCCATTGGTATGCTCACTGGCAATGTGGACTTCACAAAACTTACTGCTAAGATTGGCACAGGCGAAGATGCCGCAGTCCTCAAATATGGCGTATTCATTCAGAATGTCATCGACTTCCTCATCATCGCACTGTGTATCTTCTTGATGATTAAGCTGATGAACAAGATCATTAAGAAGAAAGAAGAGGAGCCAGCTCCCGCTCCCGAACCCAGCAACGAGGAGAAACTGCTCGGCGAAATCCGCGACCTGCTCAAGAACAAATAATCCCAACAGATATTTGTCAATCATCAACTGCATCGAGGGACTACAATTCTCGATGCAGTATTTTTTTCATTTCTTGATGCAGTATTTCTTATTTTGGGTGTTTATAAGGCGAGATTGTTACTTTTTTTGTTCATAATTTGCGATTTACAAGAAAAGTACTTACTTTTGTGACGTATTTTTATAACCGACACATTATTTTATTTAATTAATTCTTTAAAAATAGTACTATTATGAAGAAAATTTTATGTCTTTTTATGAGCGCTGCGTTGCTCTTTTCTTTCAGTGCATGTAATTCTATGAGCAAGACCTTGCAAGGTGGCCTCATTGGTGGTGGCGGTGGTGCCGCTCTCGGTGCTGGCATTGGCGCATTGATTGGCAAGGGCAAGGGTGCTGCTATTGGTGGCGCTATTGGTGCTGTTGCTGGTGGTGTTGCTGGTACTCTCATTGGAAAACACATGCAGAAGAAGGCCGACGAGTTGGCAGCCATCCAGGGTGCTTCGGTAACTACAGTTACCGACAACAATGGCTACACTGGTATCCAGGTAACCTTCGACTCGGGTATCCTCTTCGACACTAACAAGGCTGATCTCAAGGCTCCTGCAAGGAACGCTTTGACCAATTTTGCTACTTCACTGAGAAATGATCCTAACACCAACGTTCAGATTTTCGGTCACACCGACAACACTGGTTCACGTGAGGTAAACGAGAAACTCTCGCTCAAACGTGCCAATGCTGTTAAGACCTATCTGGAGAACAGCGGTGTTGCTGGTTATCGCATGGAAACCAGAGGTCTGGCTTATGACTATCCAGTAGCAAGCAACGAGACTGCTGAAGGTCGCGCTCAGAACCGTCGTGTAGAGGTTTATATCACTGCCGACGAGACTATGATTCAGCAAGCTGAGGCTGGAACTCTCCAATAATTTAGAGACTTCTAGACTAGCTTAAGAGAAAACACACGGTCGGCAACCCAACAGAGGCGGCCGACCGTGTTTGATTTTAAATAATCCTTCTTCAATGAAACTTAAACGAATACTTCTAGCTCTCGTTGTGGCATTGTCGGCATGCATCACTTTCGCCCAAGACTTTACCAGCCTCGACACCCTCAAGTTTTATGATGCCTTGCGCTTCCGCATGATAAACAAGGGGTGGGACAATACCCTAACGCCATACACCCGCATCCCAGCCACCATCAAAGATAGTGTGCGCGAGACCTTGTGGGACCGTGCAAAAAACTCAGCAGGAATCGGCATACGCTTTGCCACCAATAGCCATTGCGTGGCAGTGCGATACAACTTGATGAGCAACTTCCACATGGCACACATGGCCGACACTGGCATCAAAGGTACCGACCTATATATCCTTGACGATGAGGGCGTGTGGCGATTTGTGAACTGCAACCGTCCCTACCGCGACTACAACTACAAGGGTGAGGGACCGCGCAAAGACTCCATACAGAGCAAGGTGTATATCGACAAGCTCGACGGCCGTTGGCACGAGTACATGATCTACCTTCCTCTATACGATGGCATCAACTGGATGGAGATAGGAGTGGAGCCAAGCGCCGAAATCACCCAGCCACGCGTCAATAGTCCGCGCCGCGAGAAGAAGTTTGTGTTCTACGGCACCAGCATCCTGCATGGCGGCTGCGCCTCACGCACTGGTATGGTGGCGACAAGCATCCTACAGCGCGACCTCGATGTTGAGTGCGTCAACATTGGCGTGAGCGGAGAAGGAAAGATGGATAGCGTCATGGCACGAGCTATGGCGGCAATTCCACATGTCGATGCCTATATCCTTGACCCCATCCCCAACTGCACCAAGCTCATGTGCGACACTGTGACCTATGGATTCGTCAACCTGCTTCGCACGTTGCGCCCTGAGGTGCCAATCTTCATGGTTGAGGGACAAGAGTACAGCTACGAGCGCTTTAGCGGATTCTATAGCAAATACCTGCCCGAGAAAAACGAGGAGTATCACAAGAATTATCTGAAACTCAAAGCCGAGAACCCTCGCAATCTCTACTATATAGACCGTGAGAACCTTTACGGTCCCGACTGCGAAGGCTCTGTTGACGGCATCCACCTTACCGACCTGGGCTTCTATTACTATGCGCAGAAGCTCAAACCCTATCTGGAGGCCATCCTCAACGGCACACCAGTGCCGTTCCAAGATAAAGTGAACAAACCTAAGCAATAAAGATTTAGTTTTAAGCGTAAAATGTCTTTAAAGAAACGATTATGAAAAAAGTTATCACATCATTATTGTTAATTGTCTGCTGCACTGTTGTGGCTCAGGCACAAATGTCTGCTACCGTGCAGCGTAACCTGCCCACCATCATCGAGGAGTTCAACAAAGGCAAGCAGGGCCACGAGCAAGCCTTCTGGTATACCATCGTTGATGTTGACAAAGATGGCACTAACGAATTCTGCGTCGCCAGCTACGACAAGAATTATATCAGCACCTTCAAAACTTCCAGCGGAAAACCTGAGCGTATCCGCACCATTCCACAGGGCGATATCAACTGGGGGCCTTTGTTCCACATCTACAGCTCCGAAGGACGCGACGCCACCATCGACCCAACACTCAAGTACCGACCACTGTTCCTTGACAAAATCCAGATCTCCAAGAACCGCTTCACCACCAGCAACGAGACTTGGTTGACCGAGGGTGTTGACGTGGGCAAGATGAAGCGCACTTACAACCGCATCATCTTCAAACCTCACATTGGCAATGCCAAGTTTGTGAGTGAGAAATCAACTGGCAAGAACGGCCTGTTCACCTTTGCCCTTACCAATGCCTCAATGACCAAGAAAATGTTCCGTGGTTACAGCGACTATCAGGCCACACCATTCATTGTGCCACAGGCATGGCTCAACGATCACAACGTGCTCGACTACTCTCGCTGGCTTAATGGAGAAAAAGAGAAGACCGCCTCGCGCGACGCTGCCAAGATAATCAGCGACTTCTATGGCGGCAAGCGCATCATTGCCACCAAGTGGCTTGCCAGCTGCCCCATCAACGAGCGTCACTTCTACATGGTGCTTTTTGAGCCACAAAACCATGTGGGACTGATGTCGATGGTGTGCCTCGCCGAGGGTGAAGTGGTTTCGGCTTACAATGATTGGAAGGAGCTTAATGAAAACGACCAATATACCCTTAGCGGTGAGGACTACGACAAAGACATGTTCTTCCATGCGCCCCAAATCATGGCGATGGTGGCAGCTCCAGACGGTCTTGAGCTCTACGTACGCTGGAACTCCCTCGAAGGAATTCACTATTCCATCTGGCGAGAAATGGACACCCAGTGGATACAAATCCAAGACGACTACGAATATCTGCAAGCGTTTTAACATCGCACCCTCTACTCTAAACTATAAACTAATAAAATGTTACATAACGAAATCAACAAACACATCGCCGCTGCGATGAAGAGCCGTGATGCCGACCGCCTCTACGTGCTCAAGATGATTAAGGCTAAGTTCCTTGAGTTCCAAACCAGTAAAGGCTTTAACGAGGCCGACTTCAACGACGCCAAAGAAATCTCTATCATCCAAAAGATGGAGAAGTCGTGGAAAGAGGAAGCCGAACTCTTTGCACAAGCAGGCCGTGACACCAGCGAACTTAGCAACCGACTCAACATCTTGCAAGAGTTCCTTCCCAAGGAACCAGAACTCGCCGACATAGTCGCCATGATAAAAGAGTCGGGCATTGAGCCACAGATGAAAAACATGCGGGTCATCCTCGCACACGTCCAGGCACAATGCCCCGCCGCCAGCGGCAAACTCGTGAGCGAAGCACTAAAACAGCTGCAATAACCACAACTTTTGTCAAACGATTAAAAACGAAGAACAAAAAACACTTAAAAGTGTCGAAAAAAATTGTCTTGCACGCTTTTTCGGCACTATTTTGCGCCTGGTGTAATATTGTGTAATAGATTTCTTGCGGCAATTCATGGCAATATCTACTTTTGCATCGTCCGGACAGACAACCCGATTGTTGAACATTTTAAAAAATTAAGAAAATGAGAAAATTGTTTTTAATGTGTGCGATGGCAGTTATGTGTCTCGTGACGGCGAATGCACAGAAGACAGTTGTATCGCAGAGTAGCCAGAGTGTCTATGATGAGGTAGAAGTGATGCCTGAGTTTCCTGGAGGCATGCAGGCCATGATTGAATATCTTAATACCAATATCAAGTATCCAAAAGATGCCATTAAACAAGAAGTGGGTGGCAGGGTTATGGTCATGTTTGTGGTAGAAACCGATGGCAGTCTTTCTAATGTGAGAGTGGCGAGAAAAGTATTCCCATCGCTTGACGCCGAAGCCGTGAGAGTGGTGAAAAGCATGCCCAAGTGGAAACCCGGAAAGGAGAAAGGGCGATCGGTGAGAGTAAACTTCACCATGCCTATAGTGTTCTCTGTAAAGAAATGAGGAACATATTATGTTTAATAATCCTTTTTATCGTTGTGGGTTGCTCTCATGAGCAGTCCCACAACGACTTGTTGACTAAAGCCGAGCAGATTGTGTTCACTCAGCCCGACTCGGTGGTGGGAATGCTCGCTCCAAGCTGGAACGACACAACAATGAATGAGGCCGATCGAGCACTCTTTGGTCTTCTTTACACCGAAGCCCTTCACCGTAGCGGACTCTATATTGGTTCTGACTCGCTAATAAAGGCAAGCAGGGAGTATTTCAAGCTACATGGCGACAACAAACACCTTGCCCGAGCACTGCTGCATCATGGAATTATCCTATATCAGCAGCAACAAACACGCGAGGGCATTTTGGCTATGAAAAAAGCAGAGCAAATGGCTGGCAGCCTGAATAAACCCGATTTTGACTGGTATCTCTATTCGGTGCTAGGCGACGTGTGCGACAATGTGGGAGACTACATACTCACATTACGCTATTACAAGCAAGCTTTGAAAGCAGCTCAGCAAGTTGACAATAAGCAGTGGATAGTGCAGACTCTTAACAACATCGCCTCAACATTTGATGTGTTAGGCGAGAACGACAGTCTAAAATACTATTTAGAACAAGCCAAGCCTCTTGCCGTCAGCACCCAAGGCGATGTGCGAGCCAACTATCTCGTCAATAACGCCAGCTATCTGATGAAGACAGGAAAGAAAGATGAAGCTAAGCGTTTACTGAACGAATCAATGCATATATCTCCTACCGACCGAGGGGATAAACTCCTGGCCGACATCTATGTGCAGGAAGGTGATACGGCGTCGGCAATAATGCAATGGTACAGGCTAACCACTTCGCTTTCGCCCGATGTCGCCATCCAGTCCCACCAGCTGTTAATAGAACACCTGAAAAGGCAGGGCGACATGGTGAACGCGGCAGAGTATAGCCAACGACTCAACGAGGTGTATCGCGGTCTGTACGAGCGCAAAGATGCCGCTGGCATAGTTGACATGATGACACAATTTGACGAGCAGGTGAAAGAGCGCAAGCAATATAAGACAGTTATTGCCATGCTTACCGCCATCATATTCTTAATGATAGCATCGGCTATTATTATATGGTACAGTCGCCGTCGCATCGACAGACTTAATGCCCGTTTTGCCGAAAGCCAGCAGCAATATAACCTGACGCGTTCCGAACTAACACAGATGCGACGACAGAAGGAGCGAGAGCTACGCGAGAATACCTTGCAGATGAAGGAGACTGTTTCGCGACTGCATGCGTCGGCCAACAAAGGGCAGCCAGCTGCCGATGAGGACGCCAACGAACTTGCGCAGCTATCTTATGCACAAAACCCCAAATTGCGTGAGTTGCTATCTATGTTGAATTCAAAAGAACAGATGGTGTGCCTGCTCACTATCCATAATTTCCTGCCCACCGAAATCGCAACGTTGACAATCTCCACGCCACAGGCCATCACCAACACCCGTGTGCGCCTGCTCAAGAAACTCTTTGGCGAGACTGGCGGAGCCAAGGATTTCGACAACGCCATCAGAGAAGTGCTTTAAATCAGAAAACAATTTGCTAAAGTTGCCAAACAATGAAAAACGATGAAAAACAATTGTGTGAATATATATTTTTTGTATATTTGCACGTTGAATAATTAGAACAATAACTTTTAAAACTTTTATAATCATGAAGAAATTAGCATTATTGGCAGCAATGATTTTTGCATTTGCTGTGGGAGCTAACGCTATGACTCCCAAAGACAACCTCGAGCAACTCTCAAAGGACACCAAGGCAAAGACCGAAGCGATGAAGAAGTATAACGACGCTCTCAAAGACGAGGTAAAAGCCAAGAAAGACGTTGAGAAAGCTCAAAAGAAAATCACTGATGCAGACAAAAACCTCGAAAAGGCACAGCAGAAAGTAAAAGATGCTGAAAACAAGGTGAAAGATGCACAAAAGAAGGCCGAGAACGCCCGCAACGACTACAACAAAGCCGTTGATAAAGCCAATAAGGCCCAGCAGAAGACAATGGAGATGAAACGCATCCTCGACCAGATGGACGGCATCATCGTCAACGATGGATATAACCATTGATTACTGTCTTACGATTACAAAAATCGACCCGCATAACACAATGCAGGTCGATTTTTTGCGTTATAACATTTTTTATGAATAATGGGCAAGTGATTGTGGCAGAAAAACAGTAACTTTGTTGAGTGAAATCACTTCAATCATGAAGAACTTAAAACTATTATTTATTTTACTTTTTGTCAGCGTCTTAACATGTAAAGCGCAGGTAACAACTTGTGACGAGACATGCGCGACTTCCCTACCACCAGAGATGGTAGTGGTGGGTGCTGAGCGCACTGCTGAATACTTGCCGCTACTCAAGGGCAAGCGCATCGCGTTGCTGAGCAACCAAACGGGCGTAGTGGGCTACTTTCACGACAAGCACACCCTTGACCTTATGCTAGAGATGGGACTTAACGTCACCACCATTTTCTCGCCCGAGCACGGCTTCCGTGGCAAGGCCGACGCTGGCGAGCACGTGAAAAGCAGCGTAGATGAGAAGACTGGCATCCCCATAGCCTCGCTTTATGAAGGCAAAAGCCGTATGCCCAGCAAAAAGACAATGGACCGCTTCGATGTCATCGTCACCGACATCCAAGACGTGGGTCTGCGATTCTATACCTATTATATAACTATGGTCAACATGATGGATGCCGCTGCTGCCTACGACAAGGAGTTTGTGGTCTTTGACCGCCCCAACCCCAACGGCATGACAGTTGACGGTCCCATACTCGACATGAACCTAAAAAGCGGTGTGGGGTGGCTGCCCATCACAACCGTTCACGGTATGACTATGGGAGAAATAGCGTTGATGACCAACGGCGAAGGCTGGCTCAAAGACGGCAAGAAGGTGAAACTCACCGTGATTCCCTGCAAGAACTACACGCACCAAACGCGTTATAAACTGCCTATAGCACCATCGCCCAACCTGCCCAATATGCTATCGATATACCTCTACCCTTCCACTTGCTACTTCGAAGGCACGCCAGTGAGCCTGGGCCGCGGCACCGACTGGCCTTTCCAAGTCTATGGCCACCCCGACATGAAAGGTTATGACTTCTCGTTCACACCCACCAGCCGTCCAGGTGCCAAGACACCACCGCAGATGGACAAACTGTGCCATGGAGTAGACCTCCATAATCTCAATGCAGAAGAGGTGATAGCACAAGGCATGAATCTCGAGTACGTGATTGATGCCTACAACAATCTCAAGATTGGCGACAAGTTCTTCACGCCATTCTTCGACAAACTCGCTGGACGCACCTACATCCGCGAGATGATACAGGCCGGCAAAAGCGCTGCCGAAATCAGAGCATGCTGGCAAGACGACGTGAAACGCTTCAAAGAGCAGCGCCGTCCCTATCTCCTCTACCCAGAATAAATTCGCTTCTTGTTACGCCTGTTGCGTTGTCAACGCAACAAAATACCCCTTCAAAATTCAGAATAAACAACTAACCCCATTGATATGAAACGATTAGTAAACACATTTACAGCTCTTTTACTCATGTTTTCTGGACTCATGACCATAAGTGCCAATGATGAATTGAAAACGAAATATGTACCCACCGCCAAAGATATGGAGGAATTTTCACAAAAACTCATTGAACTTGAGAGCAATGAACTTTCAACGTTTAACGATATTAAAGATTATATCAAGCAAGTAGAAAACTATGCTATGGAATATTACCATGGCAACAAATCGTCGATGAGCAAGAGGGATGTGGCATCCTTGGCGCTTCGTGATGTGCAACAATACGCCGATAAGATCAAGGCTGATGGCTCAACACGCGACATGATGGAGTGCGGCATTCTTTATACCGTCATCTTTCACTACAATACATATCTCAACTCCGATGAACTGAGTGGTCAAATATACCTGCCCGTTGTGAGCGCGGTGATGCACGAGGTTGAAACATGGCAAAAACTTGAGAACACGTTAACTGACTATTACGCATACTCCGCATTTATGGAGAGCCAAGGCGGCTCAATGGCAAACATAGTTGCTACGGGCAGCGCTTGGAACATTGCCGAGGCACGCTATAAAGACACAAATATGCTGCTGAATGCAGGAATTGCCGATGGCGCCAGGAGTTTCCCTATGATAGATGAAATCAAAAGAAATGCCAACGAAACAGTGAATTTCCTCATCTCTACAGCAAAAGATTTGCTCGATTGCGAAAACGATTTCAAAGAGAGCACATATTATAAAGAAGTATCTAAAGGCCTCACCGAGGCTTGCGATAACCTCAAAACCGACATGGAAGCATGGATTATCGCAAGATTAAGTGTCGTGGGATGCTTAGAAGAACGAAGCATTGGCATAGACGCAACATTCAAACTGCTCACTCAAATAAAGAAAATAGGGACGCCTGAACAATAATAGTGGTGGCTCACTTATCACTTAACACTTAAAACTTAGCACTTTCAATGACAAAACCTTGGATTATCATTGCCACGATAGTTGGCTATTTTATTTTACTATTCTTAATCTCGTGGTTTGCTACCCGCAAGAGCGACAGCAAGGACGCGCTCACGGGGGGCAACAAAGCGCAGTGGTTCCTCGTGGCTATCGCCATGATAGGAGCCCCCATTTCAGGAGTTACTTTCATCTCGGTGCCTGGCATGGTGCTCAGCAAGGGGTTCAGCTACCTGCAGATGGTGCTCGGTTTCCTTGTGGGCTACTTTGTGATTGCTTACGTCCTAATTCCGCTATTTTACAAGCGCCATTTAGTGTCGATTTATGGCTACCTTGAGGAGCGCTTCGGAAGTGACACCCACAAGACTGGTGCCTGGTTCTTTTTTATCAGCAAGATGCTCGGAGCCGCTGTGCGTTTCTATGTGGTGTGCGTGACTCTGCAACTGCTGGTGTTTGACTCGCTTGGCATTCCATTTATCCTGAACGTGGTAGTCACCACTGCCCTTATCTTCCTCTACACTCTGCAAGGCGGTGTGAAGACGGTGATATGGACCGACACCCTTAAGAGTTTCTGCCTTGTAGGCAGCGTAGTTCTGTGCATCTACTTTATTGCAAAGGGTTTAGGCTACGACTTCGGCGAAATGTGCAAAGCGGTGGCTGGTGACGAGAGTTCACGCATATTCTTCTTTGATAATCCCAAAGAAGGCACCTTCTTCTGGAAGCAGTTTGTTGCCGGTATCTTCATGGCAATTGCCATGACTGGCCTCGACCAGGACATGATGCAGCGCACCCTCGCCAGTCCCAATGCCAAGGAATCGCAGAAGGGCATGATTGTGAGCGGTGTAATACAAATCTTCGTGATTGCTCTCTTCCTTATCTTGGGAACGCTACTCTCTATGTATGCCAAGTCAAAAGGCATGGCATTGCCCGAGAAGAGCGATGAACTCTTTGGCTCAGTAATCTGGAGCGACGGCATCCCAGTAATAGCAGGCATATTCTTTATCATCGGACTTATTGCCGCAGCCTACTCAGCTGCCGGCTCAGCCCTCACCTCATTGACGACTTCTTTCACTGTAGATATTCTCAGTGCCAACAAGAAACAAGACGAGAAAAAACTTTCCTCAACCCGCAAACTCGTCCACGTGGCAATGGCAGTGTGCATGGGCATTGTGATTATCGTGTTCTACTTCTTAAGCAACAGCGACGCCATCAGCGCAGTCTATTCAATCGCCAGCTACACTTACGGTCCTATCCTTGGCCTCTTTGCCTACGGCATGATGTGCAAAACGGGTGTCAAGGACAAGATGGTGCCTATAGTGTGCATTGCAGCACCAATCCTGAGCTGGTTTATCCAGTATTGGCTCAAACAGCAATTTGACTACACCATAGGCTTCGAGCTGCTGCTGCTCAATGCCGCCCTCACCATGCTTGGTCTATTCATTTTCAAAAAGAGCACTACCACCACTAAATAATAGTTTTGTATGTTGCGTTGTCAACGCAATATTCTTAACTAACAACTGACAAATGGCTAAAAACCTAATCGCAAAATACATCTGGATGGTCGATACCATTGAGCGGCATGGCGCAATCACGCGCGAGCGGCTCAACCAGTTGTGGATGCAGAGCGAGTTCAGTAATGGCAACCCCTTGCCGCGACGCTCGTTTTACAATTACCGCAACGGCATTGCCGACACACTGGGCATCGATATAGAGTTCAACCAATCGACCTACGAATACTATATCGCTCACGACGGCACCGACACCGCCAACCGACGCATGCAGTGGTTGCTCGACTCCATGTCGATTAGCGGCATGGTAAGCAGCTCATCCGACCTGTCGTCACGCATTCTACTCGAATATGTGCCCTCGGCACGCGAGTTCCTGCCCATGATTATAGATGCCATGCGCCAAAACCTGCGCATCAAGTTCAGCTACAAGAGTTACATGCGCGCCAATCAGCAGAACGGCATCATCATCGAGCCCTATTTTGTCAAGATTTTCAACCAGCTGTGGTACGTGATTGGCTACAACACTGCCGACAAGAAAATCAAGACCTATTCGCTTGACCGTATGTCTAATGTGAATATCACCGATGACAAATTTGAGATGCCAGAAGACTTTGTCCCCGAAGAGTTCTTTGCCGACTGCTACGGCATCACCACCAATCAGGCCGAGCCCAAGCGCATTGCTATCAAGGCCGAGCCCACACAGGCCAAATACCTCAGGGCGCTGCCGCTGCACCCTTCGCAACAGGAGGAGCTGCACGACAACTACTCAATTTTCCGCTACAAGATGCGCAACACCTATGATCTGCGCGAACGACTACTCTCTCACGGTAGCAGCATCGAGATCCTCGAGCCGCCAGAGCTGAAGGCACAAATTGTTGACGAGATGAAAAAGGCCCTCGAGAACTACAGTAAAGCTAAAACATCAAAAAAATCTAGCAATTAGCATAAATTCATATCTATGGGCAATATTTTTACCCATATCACATATTAACTTTGCAACATCAAAATTTTACAACATCATGAAGATTGGAGATAAAATACCCGAGATTCTGGGCACCGATGCTCAGGGCAACGTGATTAAAGCGAGCGACTTTGCAGGTAAGAAACTTGTGATATATTTCTACCCTAAGGACAACACTCCTGGTTGCACCGCCGAGGCGTGCAGCATTAGCGAAGGCTATGGCAAGCTCCTCAAAGCGGGCTTCGCTATCGTGGGCGTGAGCAAGGACAGCGCCGCTTCTCACGAGAAATTTGCTGCCAAGTACAACCTCCCCTTCCCACTCATCGCCGACGTGGACCTCACACTAAACCAGGCCTTCGGAGTGTGGCAGGAGAAGAAGATGGCAGGCCGCACCTACATGGGCACCGTTCGCACCACCTTCATCACCGACGAGCAAGGCATAATCACCCACATCATCAATAAGGTGAATACCAAAGACAGCGCCAACCAAATTTTAGCGCTTTTTGCTGAGTAAGATTGAAATTAGAGAAAATATTCAAAATAACAAAAATAAAATACTATTATGAACGAAGACATTTTCAACAATGAAGAGGCTATGGAGCAGCCACAGCGCATAGCCCCTTCTCCTGAGAAGCTCAAAGCCCTGCAAGTGGCTATGGACAAGATCGACAAGACCTATGGCCGCGGCTCTATCATGAAACTCGGCGACGAGAATATCGAGAATGTAGAAGTGATACCCACTGGGTCAATTGGCCTCAACTATGCACTTGGTGTGGGAGGATATCCCCGTGGACGCATCATCGAGATCTATGGCCCAGAATCAAGTGGTAAGACCACGCTCGCTATCCACGCCATAGCCGAGGCTCAGAAAGCTGGCGGCATTGCCGCTATCATCGACGCCGAGCACGCCTTCGACCGCTTCTATGCCGAGTCGTTGGGGGTTGACGTCAACAACCTTTGGATTGCTCAACCCGATAATGGCGAACAAGCCCTCGAGATTGCCGACCAGCTCATACGCTCATCGGCAGTAGATATCGTGGTGATTGACTCGGTAGCCGCACTCACCCCAAAGGCCGAGATCGAAGGCGAGATGGGCGAGAGCAAGATGGGCCTGCAGGCTCGACTCATGTCACAGGCACTGCGCAAGCTCACCGCTACCATCTCTAAGACCAACACCACCTGCATCTTCATCAACCAGCTGCGCGAGAAATTAGGTGTTATGTTCGGCAACCCCGAGACCACCACTGGTGGCAACGCCCTCAAATTCTATGCTTCGGTGCGCATCGACATCCGCCGCATTGGCCAACTCAAAGACGGCGAGCAGGTGATTGGCAACCTCACACGCGTCAAAGTTGTGAAAAACAAGGTGGCACCACCATTCCGCAAGGCAGAGTTTGAGATTCTCTTCGGCAAGGGCATCTCACGCACCGGCGAGATTCTCGACCTTGGTATTCAGTTTGGCATTATCAACAAGAGCGGCGCATGGCTCTCCTACGAAGGCACCAAGTTCCAGGGCCGCGACAACGCCAAGCAGATGATAGAGGACAACCCCGAGCTCGCCGAAGAGCTTGAAGCAAAAATCTTTGAAGCCATGAAAAACCCCACCGCCAAGAAGTAACAAGCTTCTAAGGTTAGTCTCTGTTTCGAAACACCAATGCGGTGCGAGCCACACTTCAGGCCACGCACCGCATTTCGTTTTCCTCTGTAACAATTTTGCGAGACTCACACCCGCAATAGTGTTCTATAAAAAAGAAGCACCCATTTTGTGATGAGTGCTTCTTTATAGGTTAAGTGTTATGCTTTCTTTAAGGCTTTGCGCTTCTCGCTGATGAAGAAGACGCAGGCGGCTCCCACTACCAGGAATACGCCAGCCAAGATGAGCATGTTGCCTTGAACGCTGCCCAGTGCCTTGAGTGTGATGCCACCAAGTGCAGCGGCAACAATCTGTGGCAAGCAGATGGTGCAGTTGAACAAGCCAAGATATGTTCCCATGCGTGGGTTGCCCTCAAAGGCGTTGGTCACCAGTGTGAATGGCATTGCCAGCATAGCGGCCCAAGCAGCACCGATCAAGAAGTAGGGCACGAAGAGCATGTACTGATTAGTGCAGTAAGGCACCATAATAAAACCTATAGCGCCAATTACTAGGCTCAAGGAATAAGCCACCTTGTTGTTCTTGAACAAAGGAAGAGCAAGAGCCCAAACCATACTGCCAACAGCTTGAACAGCAAAGAGCACGCCTACCCAGTCGCCTGCATCTTGATATCCCTTGCTAGCAGTGTCGGTTGCGTTCCATACTGTTTGTGCAATAGTGCCGTTGGTGTATGTCCACATGTACATAAACGCTGCCCAGCAGAAGAACTGAACCAATCCCACCTGGAAGAAGACTTTCAAAGCATGATTTAATGCACTCTTGTCGGTGCTTTCGGCAGAAACCTTCTTGTCCTCCTCTTTGGCGGCCTCGCGGAACTCTGCCATTTGTGCTGGAGTGTATTCTTTCACCTTTGCAACTGTGTAAACAACACAAGCTATAAGAATTGCGGCGCCAACGTAGAATGCCCATTTCACAGAATCTGGAACCTCTCCTGTGGGTGCAATGTTTTTGATGCCAATATAGGTAAACATGATAGGCAAAAGATAGCCTACTAGCGAGCCTGCATTGCACAAGAAACTTTGAATGCTGAAAGCCTGAGTCTTCTGCTTCTCGTTAACCATATCACCCACCATCATCTTGAATGGCTGCATTGCCATGTTGATGCTTGTGTCAAGGAACATGAGAGAAATCAATCCAAATGTCATTGCAGCGGCTACGGTAAGGCCGAAACTGCCAGAGTTGGGAAGCATACACATTACAAGTACTGCTACAGTAGCGCCAAACAGCAGATAGGGAATGCGACGTCCCATGCGAGTCCAGGTCTTGTCGCTGAAGTATCCCACCAATGGCTGAACCACCATTCCCATGAGTGGCGGCAGAATCCAGAAGTAACTCAAGTTGTGTGGGTCAGCACCCAATGTAGCAAAGATGCGGCTAATGTTGGCACTCTGCAAAGCGTAAGCAATCTGCACACCAAAAAAGCCAAAACTGAGGTTTATCAGTGTCGATAATCTTAAATCAGGTTTTGTTTTCATTGTCAACAAAATTTTATAGTGTGAATATGTTTTTCCTGTATAGTGAACAAGCTAAATACTAACGAAGCAATTGTTGCCACATCATTAATTAAACAAAAAACAAGGGACTTCAAAACGCTGAAGTCCCCTGCTCGGTACTCGGAGTGGGACTTGAACCCACACAGCCGCAATGGCCAAGGGATTTTAAGTCCCTCGTGTCTACCGATTCCACCATCCGAGCAGCTGGTTTTGTAAAGTTAATAGCAATTTTCGGTTTTTGCAAGAAAAAAGTGGTTTTTGTGATTTTCAGCGTTTTGAAAGCGTTTTTTAGGCGCAATTAGTTTTTTGCGGATTTACTGTTTTAGTGGTTTATATAATATATAATAAGGTGTAGCGAGAAAGGCAATGGAGTTGTTGTTTTGCGCTACAGCAGCAGAACAAATTAGTTATTTTTATTATTCCCAACATATCTAACTATATATCAGTGCATTAAGCACCATACCAAGGGTAGGCACCACGCTTTTTTTGAATTTTTTTTGAAAAAAAAGTGTGGAATGTTTTGTCAGTAAAAAAAATATGTCTAACTTTGCACCCGCAATAAAACCCCCGAGTGGGGTTTTTGAGTCAAAAAGTTGCCTCTTTAGCTCAGTTGGCCAGAGCACGTGATTTGTAATCTCGGGGTCGTTGGTTCGAATCCGACAAGAGGCTCAAGAAAGATCTTTGAAAAAGGTTTAGGGTAGATTCCAGAGTGGCCAAATGGGGCAGACTGTAAATCTGCTGCGTCATCGCTTCGGTGGTTCGAATCCATCTCTACCCACACAATGAAAGTTGCGGAAGTAGCTCAGTCGATAGAGCATCAGCCTTCCAAGCTGAGGGCCGCGGGTTTGAGCCCCGTCTTCCGCTCAAAGAGATATGGAACGCCTATGTAGCTCAGGGGTAGAGCGCATCCTTGGTAAGGATGAGGTCGCGGGTTCAATTCCCGCCATCGGCTCTAGTAAATACACACAAGCTTCGCTTCTCTACGCTCGTCGTGGGGGCGAAGTGAAATGTGTAATTATGAGGGAAACAATAAGTTAATCATTTATAATTTTTTAAGTAACAAGAAAAGTTATGGCAAAAGAGAAATTCGTAAGAACGAAACCGCATGTTAACATCGGTACAATTGGTCACGTTGACCACGGTAAAACTACTTTGACCGCTGCTATCACCCTCGTGCTCTCGAAGCAGGGTTATTCTCAGCAGGAGGTTCGCTCGTTCGATTCTATCGACAACGCACCTGAGGAGAAAGAGCGTGGTATCACTATCAACACTGCTCACGTTGAGTATGAGACTGAGAATCGTCACTATGCACACGTTGACTGCCCTGGACACGCCGACTACGTTAAGAACATGGTAACTGGTGCTGCTCAGATGGACGGTGCTATCGTAGTTATCGCTGCTACCGACGGTGTTATGCCACAGACTCGCGAGCACATCCTTCTCGCCCGTCAGGTGAACGTTCCACGTCTGGTTATCTTCTTGAACAAGTGCGACTCTCCCGATGTTGACGAGGAGATGATCGAACTCGTTGAGATGGACGTACGTGACCTCCTGAGCGAGTATGAGTATGATGGCGAGAACACCCCTGTTATCAAGGGTTCGGCTCTTGGTGCACTGAATGGTGAGCCCAAGTGGGAGGAGACAGTTCTTGAGCTTATGAAGGCTGTTGACGAGTGGATTCCACTGCCTCCACGCGACATCGACAAACCATTCTTGATGCCTATCGAGGACGTATTCTCTATCACTGGCCGTGGTACTGTTGCTACTGGTCGTATCGAGACTGGTATCATCAAGGTTGGTGACGCTGTTCAAATCATGGGTCTTGGCGCAGACCTCAAGTCGGTTGTTACCGGCGTTGAGATGTTCCGCAAGCTGCTCGATCAGGGTGAGGCTGGCGACAACGTAGGTCTGTTGCTCCGCGGTATCGACTACAAGGAGATCAAGCGCGGTATGGTAATCTGCCACCCAGGACTTGTTAAGCCACACGATCACTTCACTGCTTCGGTTTACGTACTGAAGAAGGAAGAGGGTGGCCGTCACACTCCATTCCACAACAAGTATCGTCCACAGTTCTACATCCGCACACTTGACGTGACTGGCGAGATCACCTTGCCCGAGGGTGTAGAGATGGTAATGCCTGGTGACCACGTTGAGATCAACGTTAAGCTCATCACTCCAGTTGCTTGCAGCGAAGGTCTTCGTTTCGCAATCCGTGAGGGTGGCCGCACCGTTGGCTCTGGTCAAATCACCAAGATTATCGACGATTAATATCTGTTGTGAGTCTGACAGCCCCTCTCAATGTGGGCGCTGACAGCGTGAAAGGACATAACTAAAAAAGCCGGCTGCCTTGAAGTGCAGCGCAAAGTAGAGAGCAGCCGGCTTGTTTACACGGGAATAGTTCAGTTGGTAGAACGACGGTCTCCAAAACCGTAGGTCGTGAGTTCGAGTCTTACTTCCCGTGCTAATTATCTAAAAAAGAAAATGAAGAAATACAAGATACTTACGGACATCGAGGAATCTTATAACGAGTTAGTTCATAAGGTTTCTTGGCCAACTAAGAGTGAATTGGTCAATAGCACAATCGTAGTAATGGTTGCTTCCATCATTGCTGCTCTGATTCTGTGGGTTATTGACTTTATTCTGAGTCACGCTATGCAGTTCATTTACGGGTTGGCAGGTTAAGAAAGAGTGTCGTGCCCGTCACGTGATTGTGACGAGGCGCAAAGTCTTGAAGAACCTAACCCGCAAGCAATGCACTCATTGCGCGGCTTTTTCTCACAGAGTGTGAATTAATTAATTTTCAATTTCGCTAAAGAAGTGTAATCAATGGCTGAAAACAAAAATCTTCAGTGGTATGTTCTGCGTGCCATCTCGGGAAAAGAGGCAAAGGTCAAGGAGATGCTTGACGCGGCATGCAAAAATACCGATCTGGGCAAGTATGTGGCTCAGGTCTTGATACCTACCGAAAAGGTCTATACTACACGTGGAGGAAAGAAAGTGCTCAAAGATCGCAATCTGTTCTCGGGTTATGTGTTTGTACAGGCCGTGCTACGTGGCGATGTTGAGGATTATTTGCGCAACACTACCAACGTCATCGACTTCGTGCGCAGTCGTGATGCCAACCGCAAGCCCGAACCCATTCGCGAGAGCGACATAGCACGCATGCTTAATGCTGCTGAGGGCGAGAGCGCCAGCGACGATGCATCACCCAACGATTTCATCGTGGGCGAGACTGTGAAGGTTAATGACGGACCTTTCAACGGGTTTACCGGAGAAATTGAAGAGGTTAACCGCGAGAAGCGTAAGCTTAAGGTGATGGTGAAGGTGTTTGGACGCAAGACACCTCTGGAGTTGGACAATTCGCAGGTAACGCGAGAGTGAGCCTCCTAATGTTACGTGGGAGGGCACGCCTATCGCAACTTGTTTATTAGTAATATAAACATTTTAGAAATTTTTCAGAACAATGGCTAAAGAAATTGCTGGACAGATCAAATTACAGATTAAAGGTGGAGCCGCAAACCCTTCACCCCCAGTAGGACCTGCACTTGGTGCTAAGGGTATCAACATCATGGAGTTTTGCAAGCAATTCAATGCCCGCACACAAGCTAGCGCCGGTAAGGTGTTGCCAGTGGTAATTACCTATTACACCGACAAGAGTTTTGACTTCATCGTTAAGACTTCGCCTGCTGCAGTGCAGCTGCTCGATGCCGCCAAGATTAAGGGTGGTTCGGGTGAGCCTAACCGCAAGAAGGTAGCTAGCGTGACTTGGGAGCAGATTCAAGCAATTGCCGAGGACAAAATGCCTGATTTGAACTGTTTTACTCTAGCTTCGGCTATGAGAATGGTTGCTGGTACAGCAAGAAGTATGGGTATCACTGTTAAGGGTCAATTTCCTGAAAACATTTAAAACTTCAATTGAACTATGAGTAAACTTACAAAAAATCACAAGTTAGCAAAAGAGAAGATTGAAGCCGGGAAGAGTTACACCCTTTTGGAGGCAGCCACTTTGTTGAAGGAAATCACCTACACAAAGTTTAACGCCTCGGCTGATATCGATGTACGTCTTGGTGTAGATCCCCGCAAGGCCGACCAGAACGTGCGTGGCGTCGTATCTCTGCCCAATGGCACTGGTAAGACCGTTCGCGTCCTCGTTATGTGTACTGCCGACGCCGAGGCAGCAGCCAAGGAAGCTGGAGCCGACTATGTAGGTCTTGACGAATATATCGACAAGATCAAAGGCGGCTGGACCGACGTTGATGTTATCATAACTCAGCCACAATGCATGGGCAAGCTTGGTCCTTTGGGACGCATCCTTGGTCCTCGTGGCTTGATGCCTAACCCCAAGAGTGGCACTGTGACTCCTGATGTTGCAAAGGCCGTGAAAGAGGTTAAGCAGGGTAAGATTGACTTTAAGGTTGACAAGAAAGGTATCGTTCACACCTCTATTGGCAGAATGTCGTTCACTCCAGAGCAAATCAAGGAGAACGCACAGGCTTTCATCAACACACTGGTGAAACTCAAACCCAACACTGCCAAGGGTACCTATCTCAAGAGTATTTATCTTTCAAGCACCATGAGTCCTGGTATCAAGATTGATGTCAAGTCGATTGACGCTTAATTTTAATCAAGTAGAAGAAAATGAGAAAGGAAGATAAAGCAAAACAGATAGAAGCAATAAAAGGCTTACTTACCGATTATAGTTGCGTGTACCTCACCGAGACTACCGCTCTCAACGCCGAGAAGACTGTGGAGCTGCGCCGTGCAGCTTTCAAGAACGACGTGAAGATGGTAGTTGTGAAGAACACCTTGTTGAAGAAGGCTATGGAGCAGATGGATGTGGACTACAGTGGTCTTTTTGACTCGCTGGCAGGTCCCACCACCTTGATGCTTAGCAACACAGGCAATGCTCCAGCTAAACTTATCAAGAGTTTCCGTCAGAAGAAAGAAACACTTCCCGCGCTCAAGGCCGCATTTGTGGAGGAGACTACCTACGTGGGTGCCGACCAGCTCGAAGTGCTCGCTACTATCAAGAGCAAGAACGAACTTATCGCCGACGTTGTGGCATTGCTGCAGTCGCCTGCTAAGAACGTCATCAGCGCTCTCCAGAGTGGTGGCGGCAAGCTGCACGGAATCCTGGAAACATTATCAAATAAAGAAAATTAATAACAATTCAATTAAATCATACAAAAATGGCAGATTTAAAAGCTTTTGCAGAACAATTAGTTAATCTTTCAGTTAAGGAAGTAAACGAGCTCGCTCAGATCCTTAAGAAATCTTCTTTCGACGTAGTGCTTAAGGCCGCTGGTGCCAACAAGCTCAAAGTTATCAAACTCGTTAAGGAGCTCACTGGTCTTGGCTTGAAGGAAGCTAAGGCTCTCGTTGACGAGGCTCCAAGCAAAGTTAAAGAAGGTCTCGCTAAGGCCGAGGCTGAGGGCTTGAAGCAGCAACTCGAAGCTGAAGGAGCTGAAGTTGAACTTAAATAATACTACCTGTTAAACAGGTATTAGGTTAAGAATCCCAAGCGATTGTCGATTCTTAACCTTTTTGTGTCTTTTTTTTCTAGGTGGGCGTTTAGCCTATGACACAAGGGACTTTCGATCACTTTTTTGGATCATCTACACCCACCTATCTTTTTTATTTTGAGTTCACCTTAATTTTATTTTTCAATGTCAGTTTCCAAAACACAACGCGTAAATTTTGCACGTGTCAAGAATCCTTATCCTTATCCCGATTTCCTTGAAGTGCAATTACAGTCTTTCAGAGACTTTCTGCAATTAGATACTCCTACAGAGAAAAGAAAAAACGAGGGACTCTATAAAGTGTTCAGCGAGAACTTCCCAATTGCGGACACTCGCAACAACTTTGTCCTTGAATTCCTTGATTATTTTATCGATCCGCCGCGCTACACAGTGGAGGAATGCCTCGACCGAGGGTTGACCTACAGCGTCCCTTTGAAGGCAAAACTCAAACTCTACTGCACCGACCCCGACCATGAGGATTTTGCTACCGTTGTCCAGGACGTGTATCTGGGTGCCATCCCTTACATGACCGACAAGGGTACATTTGTCATCAACGGTGCTGAGCGCGTCATCGTTTCTCAGCTGCACCGCTCTCCAGGCGTGTTCTTTGGTCAGAGCGTGCATGCCAACGGCACAAAACTCTATTCGGCCCGCATCATCCCATTCCGCGGTAGCTGGATTGAGTTTGCCACCGATATCAACAATGTGATGTATGCCTACATCGACCGCAAGAAGAAGTTGCCCGTGACAACTCTGTTGCGCTCGATAGGTCTAGAGACCGATAACGACATCATCAAGATATTTGGGCTGGCCGAAGAGATTAAAGTGAACAAGACCAACCTCAAGAAGGCAGTAGGCCGCAAGCTTGCCGCCCGCGTGCTCAAATCGTGGAACGAGGACTTCGTTGACGAGGACACCGGCGAGGTGGTTTCTATTGAGCGTAATGCTGTTGTTGTTGACCGCGACACCATCATCGAGGAGGATTTCATCGATGAGATTCTCGATTCTGGAGTTCAAACTATTCTCCTGCACAAGGAGGACATCAACACAGGTGAATATCAAATCATATTCAACACTCTTAACAAAGACACATGTAACAGCGAGAGAGAGGCCATCAACTACGTCTATCGCCAGTTGCGCAACGCCGAGCCACCCGATGACGCTAGCGCTCGCGAGGTTATCAACAACCTGTTCTTCAGCGAGAAGCGTTATGACCTGGGTGACGTGGGCCGTTTCCGCATCAACAAGAAACTGGGTCTCACCACTCCCGACGACGTGCGTGTGCTCACCAAGGAAGACATCATCGAGATCATTAAGTACCTCATTGGCCTTATCAACAGCAAGACCGATGTCGATGATATCGACCACTTGAGCAACCGCCGCGTGCGCACCGTGGGCGAGCAGCTTTACAACCAGTTTAACGTAGGTTTGGCTCGCATGTCACGCACCATTCGTGAGCGCATGAACGTGCGCGACAACGAGGTGTTCACCCCCATCGACCTCATCAACGCCAAGACGATATCGTCGGTGATCAACACCTTCTTCGGCACCAACGCCCTGTCGCAGTTCATGGATCAGACCAACCCTCTTGCCGAGATTACCCACAAGCGCCGTATGAGCGCCCTGGGTCCTGGCGGTTTGTCGCGTGAGCGCGCCGGTTTTGAGGTGCGCGACGTGCACTACACTCACTATGGCCGCCTGTGTCCTATCGAGACTCCTGAGGGACCAAACATTGGTCTTATTTCTTCGCTTTGCATCTATGCCAAGATTAATAAGCTAGGATTTATCGAGACTCCTTACCGCAAGGTAGAGAACTCTAAGGTAAATCTCAACAATGATGAGATTGTGTATCTCACCGCCGAGAGCGAGGAGAGCAACATCATCGCACAGGGCAACGCGCCACTTAACGAGGACGGCACATTCAAGAACAACCGCGTGAAAGCGCGTCTTGACGCCGACTTCCCAGTGGTATCGCCCGACCAGATTTCGCTCATGGACGTGTCGCCACAACAGATTGCATCTATTGCGGCTGCCATGATTCCATTCCTTGAGCATGACGACGCTAACCGCGCCCTGATGGGTGCCAACATGATGCGCCAGGCTGTGCCTTTGATGCGCAACGAGGCGCCTATTGTGGGTACTGGCATCGAGAAGCGACTGGCATTCGACAGCCGCACTCAAATCCAGGCCGAGGGCACTGGCGTGATAGAGTATGTTGACGCCAACGTTATCCGCATACGCTACGAGCAGACCGAGGATGAGGCTTTCGTAAGCTTTGAGGAGCCCGTCAAGGAGTATTTCCTGCCCAAGTTCCGCAAGACTAACCAAAGCACTACCATCGACCTGCGCCCAGTGTGCGACAAGGGTCAGCATGTGAAGAAGGGTGATATCCTCACCGAGGGATATTCCACCAGCGACGGTGAGTTGGCACTTGGCCGAAACCTCAAGGTGGCTTACATGCCTTGGAAGGGTTACAACTATGAGGACGCCATCGTGCTCAACGAGCGCATGGTGCGTGAGGACATCCTCACCTCAGTGCATGTGGATGAGTACATCCTTGAGGTGCGCGAGACAAAGCGCGGTCTTGAGGAACTCACCAGCGATATCCCCAACGTGAGCGAGGACGCCACTAAGGACCTCGACGAGCGCGGTATCATTCGCATTGGTGCACATGTGCAACCTGGCGATATCCTCATCGGCAAGATTACACCTAAGGGCGAGAGCGACCCAACTCCCGAAGAGAAGCTGCTGCGCGCCATCTTTGGCGACAAGGCAGGCGACGTGAAGGATGCTTCGCTCAAGGCTAACCCATCGCTTAAGGGTGTGATTATCAACACTCGTCTCTTTACCCGCGCCATGAAGAAGAGAAAAGGCAAGGGTGGAGATCCCGTGCTCCAGAAGCTTGAGGAAGACTACAATGCTCGCCTCGACGAAGTAAAGAACATGCTCGTTGAGAAGCTGCTCGTGCTCACCGAGGGCAAGCAGTCTAATTGCGTGAAGGACTTCCTCGACACCGAGATAATTCCTAAGGGTGCACAGTTCACCGCCGAGGTGCTTAAGAACATCAACTACGACTCAGTGAACCTGAGCAAGTGGACTAACGATGCTCACACCAACGACATGATTCGCGCTTGTGTGATCAACTATCTGCGCAAGAGCAAGGCCATCGATGCCGAGCTACGCCGCAAGAAGTTTGATATCTCTATTGGTGATGACCTGCCTTCGGGCATCATGCAGATGGCCAAGGTTTATGTTGCCAAGAAGCGCAAGATTGGCGTGGGCGATAAGATGGCAGGACGTCACGGTAACAAGGGTATTGTTTCGCGCGTAGTACGTCAAGAGGATATGCCATTCCTCGCCGACGGAACACCTGTCGATATCGTCCTCAACCCACTGGGTGTGCCTTCGCGTATGAACTTGGGTCAGATTTTTGAGGCCGTGCTTGGATGGGCTGGACGCGAACTCGACGTGAAGTTTGCAACTCCTATCTTCGACGGTGCTTCACTCGACGACCTTAATGAGTGGACCGACAAGGCCGGACTGCCTCGCGTAGGCAAGACCTGGCTCTATGACGGCGGCACTGGCGAGCGCTTCGACCAGCAGGCTACAGTGGGCGTGACCTACATGCTCAAGCTGGGCCACATGGTAGAAGACAAGATGCATGCCCGCAGCATTGGTCCTTACTCGCTCATCACCCAGCAGCCACTTGGTGGTAAAGCACAGTTTGGTGGTCAGCGTTTTGGTGAGATGGAGGTTTGGGCTCTTGAGGCCTTCGGCGCTAGCCACGTGCTGCAAGAGATCCTCACCATCAAGAGTGACGACGTCACTGGCCGTAGCCGTGCCTACGAGGCCATCGTCAAGGGCGATCCTATGCCAACTCCCGGCATTCCTGAATCTCTCAACGTGCTCCTGCATGAGCTCCGTGGATTGTGCTTGAGTGTAACACTCGATTAATAGTTAAACATTATCTCATTACATTATATCATGGCTTTTAAGAAAGATAATAAGATAAGAAGTAACTTCTCCAAAATTACCATTGGTCTTGCTTCTCCCGACGACATCCTCAGCAACTCTAAGGGTGAAGTCCTCAAGCCTGAGACTATCAACTACCGCACCTATAAGCCCGAGCGCGACGGCTTGTTCTGCGAGCGCATCTTTGGTCCAGTAAAGGACTATGAGTGCCATTGCGGCAAGTACAAGCGCATACGCTATCGCAACATTGTGTGCGACCGATGCGGTGTTGAGGTCACCGAGAAGAAGGTGCGCCGTGAGCGCAGCGGTCACATCCAGCTCGTAGTGCCTGTGGCACACATCTGGTATTTCCGCTCGCTGCCCAACAAGATTGGTTACTTGCTGGGACTGCCCACCAAGAAACTTGACTCGGTAATCTACTACGAGCGTTACATTGTCATTAACCCAGGTAATGTGGTTATTGATGAGGCATCAGGAGGCTTTAATTGGGTTCCTGGCGTTGCCGAGAGCACCAAGGAGCGCGACCAGGCCAACCGCCTGCAGAAGTGTGAGCTCCTGAGCGAGGAAGAATACCTTGCCATTATGGAGAAAGTGCCCGAGGGAAATCGCAACCTCGAGGACACCGACCCCAATAAGTTCATCGCTAAAATGGGCGCCGAGGCCATCTACGACCTGCTGTGCGAGCTTAACCTCGACAAGCTGTCGAATGACCTGCGCGACCGCGCTAGCCATGAGACATCTCAACAGCGCAAGACCGACGCCCTCAAGCGTCGTCAGGTTGTGGAGATGTTCCGCATGAGCAAGAATATGAACCGCCCCGAGTGGATGATTCTCAAGGTTATACCTGTCATTCCACCCGATTTACGTCCTCTCGTGCCCCTCGATGGTGGCCGTTTCGCTACTAGCGACCTCAACGACCTCTATCGCCGCGTGATTATCCGCAACAACCGTCTCAAGAGACTTATCGAGATCAAGGCTCCCGATGTGATTTTGCGCAACGAGAAGCGTATGCTTCAAGAGGCTGTTGACTCATTGCTCGACAACTCTCGCAAGTCGAGTGCTGTCAAGAGCGATGCCAATCGTCCTCTCAAGTCGTTGAGCGACAGTCTTAAGGGTAAGCAAGGACGTTTCCGTCAGAACTTGCTCGGTAAGCGTGTTGACTACTCGGCTCGTTCGGTAATCGTGGTTGGTCCAGAGCTCAAGATGGGCGAGTGCGGTATTCCTAAGGATATGGCTGCCGAGCTTTACAAACCTTTCGTAATCCGCAAACTCATTGAGCGCGGCATCGTGAAGACGGTGAAGAGCGCCAAGAAGATTGTTGATCGCAAGGAACCCGTGGTTTGGGACATCCTCGAGAACGTGATGAAGGGTCATCCCGTGCTCCTCAACCGTGCCCCAACACTGCACCGACTCGGTATTCAGGCATTCCAACCCAAGCTCATCGAGGGCAAGGCAATTCAGCTGCACCCACTGGCATGTACTCCATTTAATGCCGACTTCGATGGCGACCAGATGGCAGTTCACCTTCCATTGGGCAACGAGGCTATTGTCGAGGCTCAGATGCTTATGCTCATGCCTCACAACATCCTCAACCCTGCCAACGGTGAGCCTATCACCGTACCTTCACAGGATATGGTATTGGGACTTTACTACATCACCAAGCTGCGCGAAGGCGCTAAAGGTGAGGGTCTCACATTCTACGGTCCCGAAGAGGCAACTATCGCCTTCAACGAGGGCAAGCTGGCAATGAATGCCATCATCTCAGTGATGGTTGACGATGTAGATGCCGACGGCAATCCTATCCGTCACATTGTAAAAGACACTTCGGTGGGCCGCATCATCTTCAACAACTGCGTTCCCGAAGAACTTGGATATGTCAACGAGGTGATTTCGAAGAAGTCGCTCAAGAAGATTATCACAAAGGTTATCCGCAACTGCGGTGTGCCTCGCAGTGCCAAGTTCCTTGATGACATCAAGAACCTGGGTTACTACATGGCATTCAAGGGCGGATTGTCGTTCAATCTCGACGACGTGCTCGTACCACCCGAGAAGCAGAAACTTATCGAGGAGGGCGATGCTCAAGTTGAGGAGGTAATGAACAACTACAACATGGGCTTCATTACCAACAACGAGCGCTACAACCAGATTATCGACATCTGGACACACGTCAATAGCCGCTTGACCGACACCCTGATGAAGCAGATTTCGGCCGACAAGCAGGGCTTCAACTCAGTATATATGATGCTTGACTCTGGAGCCCGTGGTTCGCGCGACCAGATTCGTCAGCTCTCAGGTATGCGTGGTCTGATGGCCAAGCCACAGAAGAGTGGTGTAGAAGGCGGACACCAGATTATCGAGAACCCAATTCTTGCAAACTTCAAGGAGGGTCTGTCGGTGCTGGAGTACTTTATCTCTACTCACGGTGCCCGTAAGGGTCTTGCCGATACCGCTTTGAAGACTGCCGACGCAGGTTACTTGACCCGCCGTCTGGTTGACGTGGCTCACGACGTGATTATCAACGAGGAAGACTGTGGCACTCTGCGCGGACTCGTTTGCCGCGAGGTGAAGAACAACGACGACGTGGTTGCCACTCTGGGCGAGCGCATTGTGGGACGTGTTTCGGTTCACGATGTTATTGACCCAACTACCGGCGAGGTAATCGTAGAGTCGGGCGAAGAAATCAGCGACGCTGCTGCCGACCGCATCAACAACTCTCCTATCGAGAGCGTGGAGATTCGTTCGGTCCTCACCTGCGAGTCAAAGCATGGCGTCTGCGCCAAGTGCTATGGCCGCAACCTGGCTAACCACCGCCTCGTTCAGAAGGGCGAAGCTGTGGGCGTGATTGCCGCTCAGTCAATTGGCGAGCCTGGTACTCAGCTTACTCTGCGTACCTTCCACGTGGGTGGTGTGGCAAGCAACATCGCTGCCGTTAGCAACATGACATCTAAGTACGACGGCCGTCTCGAAATTGACGAGCTTCGCACAGTTGCCGACAAGGATGGTCACGATATCGTAATCGGTCGTATGGCCGAGATGCGCATCGTGGATCCTCACACCAACATGATGCTTACCAGCGCCAACATCGTCTATGGTTCTAAGCTCTTCTTCAAGCCTGGCGACATGCTCAAGAAGGGTGATGTAATCTGCGAGTGGGACCCATTCAACGCCGTTATCGTGAGCGAGGTGGGTGGACGCTTGAGATACAAGAACCTTATCGAGGGTGTTACTTATCGCAACGAGGTTGACGAGACCTCTAACAAGAGTGAGATGATTGTAATCGAGTCGAAAGACCACACTCGCATCCCCGAGGCACAGCTCATCGCTGTTGAGGATTTCGACAATCCCGATGCAATGCCTATCAAGACCTACTCATTGCCAGTGGGCGCTCACCTGATGAAGGTAGAGGGCGAGGAAATCACTCCTGGAGAGGTATTCGTGAAGATTCCACGCGCTTCAAGCGGTGGCGCCGGTGATATCACTGGTGGTCTGCCACGCGTTACTGAGCTCTTCGAGGCCCGCAACCCATCTAACCCCGCTATCGTTAGCGAGATCGACGGTGTTGTAACCTTCGGAAAGATCAAGCGTGGTAACCGCGAGATTATCGTCACCAGCAAGAATGGTGAGGAGAAGAAGTATCTCGTGCCTATGTCGAAGCAGATTCTCGTGCTTGAGAATGACTCAGTGCGTGCAGGTACTCCACTCTCTGATGGTGCCGTCACTCCAGCCGACATCCTGCGCATTAAGGGCCCAACAGCCGTTCAGGACTATATCGTTAACGAGGTTCAGGACGTTTACCGCCTGCAGGGTGTGAAGATCAACGACAAGCACTTCGAGGTTATCGTGCGCCAGATGATGCGCAAGGTAGCGCGACTTTATGGACGAGAACGACCGCATCTGGGGCAAGAAGATTGTCATCGACTGTGGCGACTCGCTCGACGTTGACAAGGGTCAGATGATCACAGCTCGCAAGCTGCGCGACATCAACTCAATGCTCAAGCGCAAAGCTCTGCGTGAGGTTAAGGTGCGCGACGCTGTGCCTGCTACCAGTGAGCAGATTCTGCAAGGTATCACCCGTGCTGCATTGCAGACTAAGAGCTTTATCTCGGCGGCTTCGTTCCAGGAGACCACCAAGGTGCTCAATGAGGCTGCTATCAGCGGTAAGGTTGATTACCTCGAGGGCATGAAGGAGAACGTGATTTGCGGTCACCTCATCCCTGCTGGAACTGGTCTGCGTGAGTATCAGACTCTCGTCGTAGGAAGCAAAGAAGACTTCGACCGCGCCGCCGTTATCAAAGACGTCGAAGTGGTTGATCAAATCCAGTAAAATATAGATTTTCATATCTATATTATAGATTTTGTTTTCATAAGTATTTGCTCTGGGGCTGCAGTGGTGCAGTCCCAGAGTTTTTTATATGCTATTTAGTAAAAAAAACAATTCACTAATTACCAATAACAGAAAACTTTTCACTACCGTTAGATAAATTAGGCTTCACCTCGGAAAAACTCAAAGAAATTTGGTTTTTCACTCGGTTTGCATTAATTTTGCAGCGCATTTTGGTGCTGTGCGGGCAGTTATGCCCCGCAGTTAAAAGGGAATCGGGTGAGAATCCTGGACAGACCACGCTGCTGTATTTCCCAGCCAAGTTGCAGCACACACTCTCTGTTATCGTCACTGTCAATGAAGACGGGAAGGCGGTGCTGCAACGGGATAAGTCAGAAAACCTGCCACAATGCGTTGATATTTAACTGACTAACGGGGTAAAAGAGTTATGTTAAAACGCTTTGCTATCACATTGCTGGCTATTGGCTATTGCTGCTTGGGCTTGAAAGCTCAGGAGGCTAACTCAATGCCCCAAGTCAATGATATCGACACTGTGCAATACTTGCAGAACGTAGTGGTCTATGGCAACAAACCCTACGGCAACGTAATCCCGTCGCAATTGCTCAAAGGCAAGCAACTTGAACGCTTGAACAGTCACTCGGTGGCCGATGCAGTGCGTTATTTTGCTGGAGTGCAGCTAAAAGATTATGGTGGCGTGGGCGGCATCAAGACAGTGGATATGCGTTCAATGGGCACCAACCACATGGGGGTGTTCTACGATGGCATCCAACTTGGCAACGCACAAAACGGACAAATCGACCTCGGCCGTTTCTCTCTCGACAATGTCGAGGAAATAGCACTTTACAATGGTCAGAAAAGTGAAATTTTCCAGCCAGCCCGTGATTATGGCTCAGCAGGCAGCATCTATCTGCGCACTAAGCGACCAAGATTTACCGGTGACAAGAACGACAACCTCAACGTGACAATGCGAACGGGTTCCTTTGGCCTTGCCAACCCAAGCATCAGGTGGGAGCATCGCTTCAACCGCACACTCACCATGTCGCTCAATGCCGAATACACCTATGCCACAGGTCAGTACCACTTCCGCTATCGCAAGGTGTTCAGCGATGGAGTGGTGGCATGGGATACCACCGCAGTGCGAAAGAATGGCGACATTTGGTCACTAAGGGTAGAGGGCGCGATATTTGGCACTATCACCGACGGCAAGTGGAACGCTAAAGCCTACTATTACGACAGCGAGCGCGGCATCCCTGGCGCCATCATCAACAATGTGTGGAAAAACGCCCAGCGTCAGTGGGACCGCAACTTCTTTGCTCAAGGCAGCTGGCAGAAGCTTATGAATGAGCGTTATGAGATGATGATCAATGCTAAGTATGCCCGCGACTACATGCGTTATCTCAACCCCGATACCACGTTGATGTATCTCGACAACAAATTCTGGCAAGATGAGATTTACATTTCCAGTGCCAACAAATACACAATCCTTACTGATTGGGACGTGAACCTTAGCGTTGATTACAAGTGGAACTACCTGAATTCCAATCTTGTGAACTTCGCCTACCCTACTCGCCACACATTGCTTGCCGCATTATCAACAGCTCGCACATGGCGTGGGTTCAAAATGCAGGCCAGCGTGCTCTATACCCATGTCAACGACCGTTACACTTCGCGTTCGGGAGGCATAGTAATAGAGAAACACAACAAGCACCTCAACAAGTTCACACCAGCCGTTTTCTTGAGCTATCAGCCCTGGCACGAGCATGACCTGAACTTCAGGGCGTTTTTCAAGCGAATATTCCGCATGCCCACTTTCAACGACCTGTATTACACCGATATAGGCAATGCTGGTCTGCGCCCTGAGTATGCCACTCAGTGGAATGTGGGAGCCCTTTACCAGCGATATATGGAAAGCGGATGGTTCCGTGGCGTGAAGTTGAGCGCCGACGCTTATTACAACATCGTAAATGACAAGATTATTGCAGTGCCCAAAGGCACTGGCCAGTATCGCTGGATGATGATGAACATTGGCAAGGTTAAGATTCGCGGTATTGACGTTACTGCACGCTTGGCGTTCCGCCTGCCCCACGACATTGTGCTTGAGGGTGGCATCAACTACACTTATCAGAGGGCACAAGACTATACCAACCCCGCCGACACACTCGATGGTGGCACCTACAAAGGCCAGATTTCCTATATCCCATGGCATAGCGGCAGCGCCACAATTCACGCTGCATGGAAGAACTTGGACCTGAACTACAGCTGCATCTATGTGGGAGAGCGCTATCACAACAGCTCTAACATCCTAGCCAACCACGAGCAGCCCTGGTACACTCACGACCTGAGCGCCAGCTACCTGTTTAATTTTCATAAGACAACTCTCAAGGTGACCTTGGAGGTCAACAATGTGTTTAACCAGCAGTATGACGTTATTCAGAACTATCCCATGCCAGGACGTAACTATAGATTGATTGTGAAGTTTGATATATGAGAATAAAATCACACATATTATTGTTTAACTTGATGCTTATTGCCTTGATGCTCATGACTGTCTCTTGCCGTGAGGAGGTGGTGATATTCATTCCTGAGGAAGTGGAGATTACAGCTCCGCAATACACGTCGGTGCAGGGCTTCTACCTGCTCAATGAGGGAAACATGGGCAGCAACAAGGCCACACTCGACTACTACAACTTCCGCACTGGCCGATACACCCGCAACATCTTTGGCTTTGCCAATCCCAATGTCCCCAAGGAGATGGGCGATGTGGGCAACGACTTGGGCATCTATGGCAGCAAGCTCTATGCCGTGATCAACTGCTCCAACAAGATTGACGTGATGGACAAACTTTCGGTCAAGAAGATAGGACAAATCGATATTCCAAACTGCCGCTTCATAAAGTTCTATGGTGGATATGCCTATGTCACGAGCTATGCCGGTCCGGTAGAAATCAATCCAAATTACACTCAACGCGGTTATGTGGCAAAAGTCGATACTGCCACACTTCAAGTGGTAGATAAATGCCTCGTGGGATTCCAACCCGATGAACTAGACATCATCAACGACAAGATTTATGTGGCCAATTCAGGTGGCTACATGGTACCAAACTACGAGAATACTGTCTCGGTAATCGACATCAAAACTTTCACCGAGGAGAAACGAATAGAGATAGACATAAACCTGCAATGTTGCCGTGCCGACAAGCATGGAAATCTGTGGATTTCGTCGCGCGGTGACTACTACGACAATCCAAGTCGTCTCTATGTCTACGACACGCGTCATGAGCGGTTGATAAAGACATTTGACACCGAGGTGAGCAGCATGTGGCTCGACGGCGACTCGCTCTATGTAATAGGAGTGCAGTTCAGTTATGTGACAATGCAGAACGAAATTTCCTATGCTCTTATCAACACATCGACACTAGAAATTCTTTCTAAACATTTCATCACCGACGGCACTGAGCAGGAAATCACGATGCCATACAGTGTGGCTGTCAATCCTATCACTAAGGAGATTTATGTCACCGACGCTAAAGACTATGTGTCACCTGGTCGACTCTATTGCTTCAGCCCAGAGGGAGTGAAACTGTGGGATGTGCGTACAGGCGACATACCGGCGCATTTCGTGTTTGTGGGTGATAACATCAATGAGAAATAACATAAAGTATTAGATATGAAACGATTTTTACTCCTATCAATTGCAATGATAACATTGCTGGCTCAGGCGCAAAACAAGCCTTATATCACAAAGGTCTATGATTTCATGCCGGCGCCAGGGCAGTTTGTGAACAACACACCATTGTATAATGATGGTGAACCTCGTGACAGCGTCATTGCTCGTGCTTCTCGCGCAATTTGTGGTTACACTACAATCACTATCGATGAAATAGAAATGCCCGATGGCTCTGTCCTTTCAGTCAACGACACTACTTATAACGTGAAGCCTGGCATGATAAGTCTGGGCTCATTTGGCGGATATGTGGTGTTTGGATTTGACCATCCAGTGGTTAATGTTGAAGGTGAGTACGACATTCAGATTTTTGGCAATGGTTTTCAGGCCAACAACACTACGACATCGGGTGGTAGCAGCGAGCCTGGCATAGTGATGGTGAGCCGTGACGTGAACGGCAACGGCATCCCCGATGATCCTTGGTATGAACTAGCAGGCAGCGAGTATAACAACCCCAAAACCCAAAAACATTTTACCATTACTTATTACAAGCCCGACGATAGTCAGTTTGGTCCTCTTGGCATGAATCAGTATCACGATCAGTATATTCGTTGGACCTGCAACAGCGTTGATAGTCTGCAGGAAGGCTACATCCGCAAGAATTATTGGCACACTCAGAGCTATTGGCCCCAGTGGGCAGAGGGCGAGACGCTCACCTTCGAGGGCACAAAGTTGCCATGTAATGCCGTCGATGAGAGCGGTATTGGCAACTACTGGGTGCAGAGTTTCTTTGACTGGGGTTATGTGGATAACCGCAGCGACGAGCACTATGGCTATGGTACCAATGCGACAAACATCACTGCCGAAAACCTGAACAAGGGATTCAAAATAGAATGGGCGGTCGATGGTAACGGAAATCCTGTGGAACTGAAGAAGATAGACTTTGTAAAGGTTTACTGTGCCATGCTTCAGGACTGTGGCTGGCTTGGCGAGGAGTCGACCGAGGTGTGCGGAGCCGTTGACCTGCATCCCGATGCTGTAGCTGCGCCCGAGCCCGGTGACGTGAACGGCGATGGAAACGTGACAGTTGCCGACATTACCGCGCTCTACAACTATCTGCTCAATGACGACGAGACTTATCTCAGCACTTGTGACGTTAATGGTGACAGCGAGATTACCAGCTCTGATATTACCGCAGTTTACAACATCCTCTTGGGTAATTAATACTTCGAGACTATTCTACTATTCCACTATTATACTAACATTTAAATTCATTTTTTATGAAAAAGATTTTTACACTTCTTGCAGCAGTCGCTTTGACTGCTTCGGCAGCAATGGCCGATGTTATCACACTTGATTTGAACATGCCAGTGAACCCAACTTCTTTGGAGTACAACGAGAATGGCATTTGGACTGAGTGCTACAATGATGTTGACTACACTTGGCTGGCGTTTGGTGATGAGAACCGTGGGTTCCTGCTTTCACACCTCATTGGTGGCGAAGGTTCATCATGGGGTGGCTACTATTGGGATGGTTTCTGCCCTGCTATCGGTGGCGACATCACCGACTATGGACAATCTGGTTCAAGTGATGGATGGACAGTTAATTATGGTGGCTGCATGGCAGGTGGTGGCTGCGTTATCAACGAGGATGGCACAGTAACTGCCGATCCTGCTAAACCTTACATTGTAGCTTACTGGGGCTCTTGGAGCGAGGATCCAACCAACCAAGTGATGTATGCTGACATAAACGACAACACCACATTCAAGCCAGTGGGCGTGTATGTGTGCAACCACCCCTGGCCTTACTATGGCTGCTTGCATGGCGATGGCTTTGGCCGCGCTTTTGAGGAAGGTGACTATTTTGAGCTTATTGCTCATGGTGTTGACGCCGAAGGCAACGAGACTACCACCAGCATCAACCTTGTTGAGTTCACCAACGGCGAGCTCAAGGCCCTTAACGATTGGACATTCTTCGACCTGTCAAGCCTTGGCGAGGTTGAGAGCGTTTACTTCACTCTGAACTCAACCGACAGTGGTGCATATGGTATGAACACTGCAGCCTACTTCTGCATGGACAAGTTCCAGGCCGAGGTTGAGGTTCCAGTGATCGAAGACAACGAAGGCTTCTTCTTGGTAGGTGACTTCAACGACTGGAACCAGACTGCCGCGGGTGGCCGTTTAGCTTTTGACGAGTACGACAATCTCGAAGGTGTTGAGCTTGAGGCTGGCGCCGAGTTCAAGGTTATCGCATTTGATGAGGATGGCAGCACTATCTGGTTTGGTGGACAAGACGATAACAATGTTGGCTACTTCCTGCTCAACGACGATCTCATGGGTCAGGGTTTCATGTGTGTTGAAGGCAACAATGGTGCAAACTTCCGCGTTGAAGAGGCTGGCACTTACAACATTAAGCTGGATGTTCTAAGAGACTTTGGCGGTGCAGTTTTGATGACTGTCACTAAAGATAATCCTAGCGCAATCAGCAACGTTGGTGTTGACACTAAGGCCGACAACGCTTACTACAATCTCATGGGTGTTAAGTACAATGGCATGCCAAACGTTCCTGGCATCTACATCCACAACGGCAAGAAAGTTATCATTAAATAATCTAGACAACTATTACTCTAAAAGCCATCAGCTCAAAAAGCGCTGGTGGCTTTTTGTGTGCCATTAAGTCACAAATAGGCAATCGCTGAGTGCATAATAGTGTGATATAGCAATTTTTTTGTATATTTGCACCAGACTAGATGCGTTATTCTTTCTAAGCAAAAATAGTGTTATTTTGACATCATAAAAACACAAAAATATGAAATTTGAGATTTTCACACCCACAGTTATTCACGAGTTAGGACAAAGAAAGAATCAGGAGGACTCAGTATTCCCTGCAAAGGGTGCGGCTACTGAGACCGACCGACTGTTTCTGGTGTGTGATGGCATGGGAGGACACGCCAAGGGTGAAGTGGCTAGCGCCAATGTGATTGAGGCCATGACAACTTGGATTAAGCAGCGCACACTGCCCGACGGCCGAGTAACCGATGGCATCATTGAGAGCGCTCTGCTAAGTGCACACCAGCGTCTTGACACCCTTGACGATGGTGCCGCAAACAAGATGGGCACCACTCTCACCATAGTGTGCCTGCATAGTGGCGGTGTGTCGATGGGCCATGTGGGCGACAGCCGCATCTATCATATTCGCCCCTCTCAAAAGAAAATACTCTATAAGTCGATTGACCACTCTCTTGTATATAGCCTTTATCTCCAAGGTGTTATCAGCTATGAAGAAATGGCGACATCACCACAGCGCAACGTGATAACCCGCGCCATTATGCCTGGCGAAGAAAACAACGATAAAATCGACATCACCCACACCAGCGATGTGCAGCCAGGCGACTACTTCTACCTATGCAGCGACGGTATGCTCGAGGAGATGACCGATGCCCAACTGGTAGAGGTGCTGAGCTCCGATGCCTCTGATGTAATGAAGGCAAACACACTGGTGACGATGACTGCCAGCAACAAAGACAATCACACTGCATTGCTCATAAAGATTAAGAACGTAATTGCTGAGCCAGGCGACGAGAATTTGCCTAATGATGAGCACATTTCCCCTTATAACGAGGTGGCAGCAGCACCCATTGTCCCAGAGCTCGACAATTCTACTCCAGTAATGCATGTTCCACCTGCAGCTCCAGCAAACAATAAAGCTGCCAACCAGAACAAACAGACGAATAGCAACAAAAAACTATTGCTACTCCTGGCAATCCTCTTGCTCGCATTAGTGATAGGCGGGGCACTTTACTTTTTGCTCAACAAGGATAAAAGCAGCAGAAGCTATGACGACGAAAGCGACGACATAACCACCGAAAAGGTAGAAAAGAATGACAAGAACGTCCCAAGCGATTTAAATGAGAACGATGATTCCAAAAGTATGGAAAACAACCAATATGATAATAAGTCGCCTCAGCAAAACAATAATCAACAGCCACAAAAAACAGCGGCAAAAAAGCCGACACCGAAAACAAATAATGGCACTCCCCAGCAGGAAAAACCTCAGATTAATAAAAAAATGGTGAATGAACCAAATAATTCGCCACAGCAAGACAAAGATGCACCTGGCAAAGATGGTTTAAATTTAAACGAAAAAATAAAGTCCTCATCCAACCAAAATTCCAATGACCAAAAACAAACTCCAAAAGTTGGAGAAAAAAACAGCAATAAGCAATTACCAAATTTAAAACAACAAGAATGACGATTAATCAGGACGCAGATTTAATGATTTGCGTCTTGATTTTTTATGGAGTATTGAGCTGCCGTAATGGGAGGTATAAACGGTTGTGATGACAAATTATATGTTAATTTTGCATGAAAATATTGTTGTGACATAAAAAATGTGTATATTTGGGGAAAAATTTAGTACATTAGCAACAAAAGGCACAAGAACAAAAACATAAACATTTAAATATAAATAGCATGAAGAAGAAATTATTACTTTTGGCTGCCGCCGTGCTGCCACTCTTGAGCCAAGCTCAAGGATGGCCCGACAACTATGGCGGCGTAATGATGCAGGCGTTCTGGTGGAACTCCTTTGGTGACACCCGGTGGGTGAATCTCACCAACCAGGCTGACGAGATTTCGCAGTACTTCGACCTCATTTGGATACCTCAGAGCGGCTGGACTGGCAGCGGTGGATCAATGGGCTATGACGTGAAGTACTATTTTAACCAGAAAAGCGCCTTTGGTACTGCCACCGAGTTGCGCGAGCTCATTAGCACCTATAAGGCTAAGGGCACAGGCGTGATTGCCGATGTGGTAGTAAACCACCGTGGAACCCTTACCAACTGGGTGGATTTCCCTGTAGAGACCTATAATGGCGTCACTTATCAGATGACACCAGCCGACATCACCAAGAATGACGATGGCGGTGCTACTGCCACTTGGCTTGCTCAGCAGCAAGCACTTGGCAACATTCCTGCCAGTGTCACTTTGAGTTCCAACAATGACGAGGGTGAAGACTGGGGCGGCATGCGCGACCTCGACCACAAGAGCGAGAACGTGCGCAACATTATCAAGGCCTATGTCAACTTCCTTGCCAACGACCTCGGTTACTCGGGCTTCCGTTATGACATGACACGCGGATTCTGGGCAAACCGTGTTGCAGAATACAATGCTTCAGCCGGTGTGCAATTCTCGGTAGGTGAGAACTGGAGCAGCCAAAACGAAATCCAGACATGGATTGACAACTGCAAGTGGAACGGCGTGAACATGAGCGCCTCGTTCGACTTCCCCTTCCGCTACACCGTGCGCGACGTGGTGCGCGGCAATAACGATGCAGGTACAAAAAAGACTTGGAAAGATCTCACCATAGGCGGCCTGATGTCAACAACCAACTTCAAGCGCTATGCCGTGACATTTGTGGAGAACCACGACACACAGTATCGTGACCCCAACAACCAGAACGACCCAATTCGTGCCGACACGCTTGCCGCCAACGCCTACATGCTCACCATGCCTGGCACTCCTTGCGTTTTCCTTGCTCACTGGAAAGACTACAAACAGGAAATCAAGAACATGATTGACATCCGCAAGACTGTGGGAATTACCAACACCAGTACAGCACAGAAATATCCCCTCTCGAAGAGCTATGAAATGTCGGGCTTCAAATCTAATGGTGCCAACGGCAGAGCAATGTACTGCATCGTAGGTAAGAACAAATACCTCAAAGACAATGTAATTGCTCAGTACTATGCAACAATCCTTAGCGAAGCAGTAGAGGTTACAAAGGGCTGGGGTTATCGCCTGTATATGTCGAAGAACTGCGAGACTGCATGGTGCGACAAGGCATCAGGCAAATACAAAAACGCATTCAGTGCAAAACTCACTGCTGTTTCGGCCTCAAGCGGGGCAAAACTCGTTTATACACTCGATGGTTCAACACCTACAGCCAGCAGCACCCAAGTGGAAAGTGGCGCTACAATAAACATCACCCAGCCTTGCACACTCAAGGTGGGTCTTCTCAAGGGCAGCGCAGTGAGTGGCGTCATCACCCGCAACTACGACTTTGCTGGCCAGGGCGCTCCACACACCATCAACGTCTATGTAAATGCCGAAGAGGCTGGCTGGAACCTTGTGCGTTACTACACTTGGGATCAAGACGACCAGCAGCACAACGGCAACTGGCCTGGTGAGGTTATCAAGCAGAGGGCATCTGTAGGAGACAAGACTTGGTATGTGCAACAATATGAGCTCGCCAACGATGACTGCTTCATGAACTTCGTGTTTAACACTGGTGCCAGTGGCTCGCCACAAACAATTGACGTGAGATACGCCACTACCGACAAGTTCTACATCGTTAAGAGCGATTTAGACCCCGATGAAAACAAGAATATGGTAGTTGACGCCACTGAGGACTACGCCGGTTTACCTGTAACTATTTTGCCACCCGTAACAGATGTTCATGGCGACGTGAACGGCGATGGCACAGTGACAGCCGCTGATATCACTGCCCTTTACGACTACCTGCTTAACGAAGATGACAGCAAAATTGTCAATGGTGACCAAACTGGCGACGGCATAATCACCGCTGCCGACATCACCGAGGTTTATGATGTTTTATTAGGAGATAACAAATAAAATGATAAAGAAAATAATAATTATGGGGACAGTATTATTATGTCCCCTTTTTTTGAAGGCCAACGTTTATGACGTTAACTGCGACGGAGAGGTAACTGCCGCCGATGTCACTGCCCTATATGACTACTTACTTAACAACGACCTCACCTATGTCGCCACTAGCGACGTAACTGGTGACGGCCAAATAACCGCTGCCGACATCACAGCCATATACAATGTGTTACTCAACGGCATCACACCCGAACCTCTGCCCGAACGACTGGTGGGCGGGGACATCTCTATGCTTACAAAATATGAGGAAGGTGGAGCAATCTATAAAGACCGTAACGGTAGCACAATCAGTAATATCCTACCATACTTTGGCCAGCAGGGTTGGAATGCGATGCGAGTACGACTCTTTGTCAACCCCGAGAACGCTAGCACGACCCACCAAAAGGAAGGTGTGGTACAAAACCTCGCCTACGTCAAGGCGCTAGGCAAGCGCATCAAGGATGCGGGCTACGCCTTTGTACTAGACTTGCACTACAGCGACACCTGGGCCGATCCAGGAGCGCAGGGAGTGCCAGCAGCATGGCCCAAAAACGACGTAGAAGCACTAAAAGACAGCGTTTTCAACTACACCAAGCACGTGTTGCAAGAGATGATTGCAGCTGGAGCACGCCCTGACTTCATCCAGCTAGGTAACGAGATTACGGGCGGCATGCTGTGGCCCACTGGTAAGAATTGGGACAATCTTGCTGCATATCTTACACATGCTTCTCAGGCGGTACGAGAAGTAAGTCCTAACACTAAAATTATTCTTCACACCGAGTTGCATAGAACTAATAATGGCGCTGGCAATATCGTAGCCGACTATTTTTATCAACAAGCAGAGAATTATGATTTAGATTATGATATAGTGGGTTTGAGTTATTACAGTGCCTATCATGGAGATTTGTCAAAACTTAATGAAGATCTAACTTTAATAGAAGCTGTAAGTGCTAACAGACCTATTATGATAATGGAATGCGGTTATGGCTACGCTTGGGATTTACCAGAAACAAAATTTGATCTCACTGGCACCTATCCCTACAGCAACGAGGGACAGAAGAATTTCACCGTGGCCATGATTGCCGCCCTCAAGCAGCACAGCCGCGTGAAGGGCCTCTTCTGGTGGTGGCCAGAAGCAAACGAGTTCAACATCCCCTGGCAGAACCAAACTACCACAAGCTGGTGGAACGGCAGCCTCTTCGACAACCGCGACGGCAAAGCACAAGACGCACTATATGAGATGAAGCAGTTCATTGAGTAAAACTAGATACTCTAGGTTTTCTAGACCTTCTAGAAACGAGAACACAAGAGATACAATTAAGGCTTTTCCCTTACGAGAAAAGCCTTGATTGTTATTAGAGTTCTTACTTCTACCGTTTAGAGGGCAGGAGTAAAAATCACATGGAAGTCACCCTCGTAGGTGATGTAGAGCTGGATGAAGTAGCTGCCGTCAACGTCAAACTTGAGGTTACCACCATCGAAGCTGAGGTTGTTAATGTCACCACCCCAGTTGATTGCCCAGTCCTCATTAGCACGGAACTTGAACTCAGTGCCAGCGGGAATATCGCAATAGCCTTCCCAAGCACCAGTCTGGGTGTTGTAAGTGAGCTTAGCATAGTCACCTGCCCAACCGTTGAAGCCACCAATCACACCAATAGTTGTGATAGGAGTGAGCTTGTAGCTCAAGTTGGCAATGTCGGCCTCTACCATATAGAATCCCTCGGGAGCGTTGATGTTACCAGCACCTACTGCGAGCAATCCCTCATAGTCATCAATA
>CACYVC010000005.1 GCA_902777835.1 uncultured Bacteroidales bacterium
TTTTGGCTGCTGCTGAAGGTCGCTGTGCCAAAGTAGGAGTAGTTTGTGAAACTATTAATTGGGTTGATGCCATAACCAATCGTCATCGTTGAATAGGTGAGCAAAGTGAATGATTTCACATTGTACATGGCAAATGCAGTTTCGCTACCAGTGCGTAGAAGCAGTGCCGAACCGTCGCTTGTCACACTAGAAAATCGTGACAATGCACTGCCGTTGTCACTATAAACGTAAACTCGTGAGTGGTGAAACACGATTTTTTCATTGGTCGTGCTGCTGCAAGATATTGCGGGGTTAGAATTACCATAATGGTGCATATAAAATGTAGCATGGTCAAAAGTCACGGTAGCGCCATCAGTGGCATATAGGCAATTAGCATCACCATCGGTCCCGTAAACATCTACCCGCATTAAAGCCTCGCAAGTGAAAGTGGTGTTGGCCTCTAACCGGATTGGAGCACAAGTAGTTGAACTCAAATAACTATCGCTTGTTTCAAACATTACTGTCAAACCATCGCAATTCTCATTATAAATGCATCGGTTGTCGTTGCCGGTGCGCACTATTTTCACGTTTTTGAGTGTCACCGTCTTGGTTGAAGGATTATATACCACCGAGTAAGGCTGGCTTTCGTCGTTGGCTTTTATGTTAGAACCTCTCACATTGGTATAGTTGTCGCTATTGACCGCTACACCACCAATCTTGAAGCCATAATAGTCCGACGCTTGAGCTGTAATTGCTAGAATTAATGACAAAATGATGAATATTTTTTTCATATTGTGAGTATATTTTATATCATGAATTTTATTGCACAAATTTAGTTATATTTTTCAATTAATAAAAAAAGTAATTATAAAAAAGTGTATAACTGAGAGAAAATTCGTACCTTTGCACCCCAAAATCGGGTACCATGTGGATTTTACTGGCAGTGATATCATCGATTAGCCTGGGGTTCTTTGATGTGTTCAAAAAACTCTCGCTAGAGCGCAACAACGTGTATGTTGTGCTATTCATCAACGTGTTGCTGTGCACAGTGCTGGTGAGTCCGCTCATAGTTATGTCGCTAATGGGCAATGAGAATTGCTCGCTCTCAGCACATGGACACATGCTGATTTTCATAAAGTCGGCAATCGTGACGCTATCGTGGTTACTAGGCTTCATGTCAATTAAATATCTACCTCTTAGCATCAGCGGTTCTATCAATGCCGCTCGCCCCATCCTTGTACTGGTGGGTGCCATCGCCATCTTTGGCGAGAGCCCTAACGCCATTCAGTGGGTAGGTATCATACTTGGCTTTGTGTCGCTGATGTGGGTGGGATTCATTGGCCGCAAGGAGAAGACTGAAAAAGGTCTTGGCATCTGGATTGTGCTAGGAGTCATGTCGATAGTTCTATGGGCAGCAAGTGGTCTATATGATAAGTGGCTCCTAACCAACGGCTATACCCCACTGGCTATCGAGGCGTGGTATCCCTTCTATCAAACGCTTATCATGGCAGTAGTGGTGTCGGCAATCCATAAAGGTAAATTCAATCTTGACTCGTTCCACTGGAACAAGAACATCATTGTCATCTCCATTTTCATAGTTATCGCCGACTTGAGCTATTTCTTCAGCCTCTCTTATCCTGAGTCGCTGGTGTCGATAGCCTCTATGATACGCCGTGGCAGCTCACTCGTGGCATTTTTCTACGGCGCAATAGCCCTCAAAGAGAAAAACCTGCGACTCAAGATTATCGACCAGATAATCCTAATCGCAGGTATGACCTTGATTATTATAGGAAGTCTGTAGGTTAAGTAGTAAGTAGTGAGAAGTGAGAAATAGGCACAAAAACATAAGCCGCATGCGGCTTCGCTTAACACTTAAAACTTAACTCATTCTACTTAACAGCGATTTTGTCCACTCGTTTCTGGTGGCGGCCTCCTTCAAACTCTGTTGAGAGGAATGTTTTTACCATCTCGAGAGCTTCTTCATTTGTGACAAAACGTCCTGGCATGGCTAGAACATTAGCATCGTTGTGCTGGCGGGCAAGGCGCGCCAATTCTGGTTGCCAGCACAATGCTGAGCGAATGCCCTGATGCTTGTTGAGGGTGATGTTAATGCCCTCGCCACTGCCGCACACAGCAATGCCTGGGTAGCATTCGCCACTCTCCACTGCCAAGGCACAAGGATGAGCGAAATCGGGGTAGTCACAACTATCCTCGTTATAGGTACCAAAGTCTTTATACTCAATGTTGTTCTCCTTGAGGTATTCAATCACTGCTTGCTTGGTGGCAAAGCCGGCATGGTCGCTGCACAGTGCCACAGGAACGCCTGGTTTTAAGATTGTTGTCATATCATTATGTTTTATTAGTGAGTCATATATTTCATCAAATTTCTCTCTGAGAGCAGCGCCGTCATGAAGCAGGCTACGAAACTCCTGCAAGCGTTGAGCGTTGACCGACTCAGGAATCCACAATTTTAGATAGCCACCCTCGTCATATTTCTCAGCCATGTGCTCCAAAAAACGTTCATAGTTCTCCTCCTTGTTGAGGTTAGGATAATGCTTAAATGAGAACTGGATGGTGCGACGCACTATGGTGTCGCCATCTATCTGCCTATCGGCCTCGGCAACAATGCGGCCATAGATGGAACGTGGATCGTGGTCGCTTGAGGCACGGTGATCCTCGGCAGCTTGGGCTATGGTCTCTATCTCCTCGGCTGTGAACCACTGTAGCAGTCGTTGGTCTTCACGGATGATGCGTGCGCTCTCGGTGTGATGAACCTTGCGCCCCACCTCCAGACCCAAGTCATGATAAGCCGCTGCCACAAGCAGCATGGCACGGTTAACGCTTGGATAATACTGCGCCAGATTTTGACTCTCCTGCATCACATAATGCACATGGTCACGGCGATGCCCAGCATCGAAGGCGTCATATCTTGGCACTATCTCCTGCTCGAGGAAGGATGCTATCTCGTTGTATTTTTCGTTCATTTCAATTGTCCTATTATGCGCTCTGCGGTTATCAATGCGCAGTCTTTATCAGTTAGTATCTCAGCCATGCGCTGATAGCCATCAAGCATCTCCTGACGCTCGGAGCCGTCATTGAGCAATTTTGTAAGCCATCCATCCACGCTCTCCACCGAGCAGTTGTGCAACAGCAATTCAGGGATCAACCGTGCATCAGCAATGAGATTGGGCAAGGTCACATATTTTCCCTTGATGAGTTTTCTGTAGAACCAATATACCCGCTTGCTACCATTCATGCGGTAGCAAGCCACCTGAGGAGTGCCTAGTAGAGCAGTTTCAAGGGTGGCAGTGCCCGATGTCACTATCGCCACACGGGCATTATGCACCAACTCAAAAGTCTGGTCACGAAGCACTGGAATATTGTTATCGCCTATAACCTCTTTATACAACTCATCATCAATGCTTGGGGCACCAGCAACCACCGCCTGACAGTCGCCATGAATGCGTGCCGCAGCAAGCATCGTTGGCAAGTTGTCGCGAATCTCTTTCTTGCGCGAACCAGGAACTATAGCAATGATCTGTTTCTCGAAATCGAGACCATTGTCTTTACAAAACGCGGCAACGGGGCGCATCTTGGCAACGGCAGTTGCAATCTCCTTCACCGTTGGGTTGCCCACATATTCCACCTCATAATCGTGCTTAAGGTAAAACTCAGTCTCAAAGGGCAAAATCGAGAACATGCGCTGCACATATCGCTTAATATCCTTCACGCGGTATTCTTTCCACGCCCACACCTTTGGAGAGATAAAATAGAACACAGGTATTCCCTGCTGTTTTGCCCATTTCGCCATCTTAAGGTTGAACGACGGATAGTCGATAAGAATCAGGGCATCTGGGCGATTGTCGGTCATAGCATGCTTGGCACGTTTCATAACCCCCAAAATGCTACCTAGATGTTTTATCACCTCGATAAAGCCCATGAACGCCATGTCACGATAATGGATGAGCGGTTCGCGGCCAGCACTGCGAGCCATCAAGTCACCGCCAAGAAAGTCAAACTGCGCCTGACTGTCCTTCTCTTTGAGCGCCTCGATGAGTGCACTGCCATGAATATCACCCGAAGCCTCGCCTGCTATGATAAAATATTTCATTAATGAGTTATTATTTCTTGTTATTAGTCGTCATTTCACCCAAGCACGATAAGCCAATCGCAAACAGAAAGGAGCTGCTACTGCAAACACTATCAATGCCAAGTACCACATCCCCAGTTGCATTGCCATGACTGCCACAACGCACACAAGCAAGGTTGCTGCCAAGTTGCGATAGCACTTGACACTCAACGTGAGATGATAAACCTTGAAATATACCACACCAACAATTATGGTGTAGATGAGATACCATGCAAAGTAGGCATAACCCAAACCATCAATGTCCCATAATATGAAACAAACAATGTTGAGCGCCAAGCCCATCACAGCACTCAGCGACTCTGTGATAAGATACACCTTGCCGTCACCCTTTGCAAGCATAACAAATGCCATGCACCACGACATTGCACGCAACACGGTTCCAACAACGCCCCAAGAAATAAAGGTAATGATTACCTCAAACTCCTTGCTATAGAGCAGCCACACTAGCTGAGAGCGCAATAAGATGAACGCCAATAGGCATGGCGTTAGAACCATAAAAGCAATATTTATCTCCTGAGAGACAAAGACACGAATGCGACGAGCACTATTTGCCACACGTGACAAACGAGGGTAAAATTCCATACCCAAAGCGGCAAACACCAAACCAGCATATTTGACTATGAGCGTGTATCCCGCTTGGTAAAATCCTACTGAATCGGTGCCGCTATAGATATTGAGCCATGACACAAAGGCATAGGATGCAAGCATCGCCACAAACGAGCCAAGCGTCATGAACACACCAAGTTTAATGAATCCAGCGCCCATCTTCTCTGTATCTCGAGGAGACACCTCAGCGGGAGGATATTCTTTGTCTTTATATATAAAAGCCGCCACAACCACACACAACGCATATGCAATGATTGACGGCAGCACACTATCCTCACGAAGGAAATAAAAAAGTGGTATGGAGATTAACAGACCGCCAAGTACTCCACTCACCGTGACTCGCGCCAGGCGTTTTAGCTTCGACAATCCCTGAAGCACGGCATACTCGCCATTGGTCAGTGCCATAAACAGAACTGCAGCAGCCAAAGCCATGAAATGCCACTCGTGGGAATAGTCGCCAAAAGAGAAATGGCTAAGGAACGGTGCCATGCCCATAGTAATCAACGCACCGCCAAGTCCTAACCACAGCGACCAGCGACGCACCACAGTGATAATGCGTGCTATAAGTGTAGCATCGCGCTGCTCCACTGCCATCGAGATGTCGCGCACACTACTATTGCGAACGCCAAGATTGGTGGCAGTATTCATCATCTCCAGGGCCTGGTTATAGATGCCAAACAGGCCCACTCCCAGCGGACCTATCCACATCGCCACAAGCTTAGTGCGGATTATCGAACATAAAATCGTCAAGACCTGAACACCTCCAAAGATGCCCATTGCCTTGAGTATCACCTTCGATAATCCTTCACGCTTGCTCATAATTCTTAGTTTCCTAGTGATTCTAGATTTTCTGGAAATTCTAGAGTATCTAGAGCTTAACTTTAAACACTTGATACACTATGCCTCTCCCCCCCATGCGGCACTTTTGGCGCACTAGACCTTCGTTGAGATACAGACCACCGTTCTCGGTAGAGATACCAAAGTCGAAATAGCGATAGCCAGCCTGTGACGATTTCTTGATAAGATTATCGAAGAGCAACGTCAGAGCCTTGAGTTCACGCCCATGCTCGGTTGAGGCTATGTACTGGCAGTGAGCAACCTCGTTGCCACAATAGTACATCACTACACCAGCCAGTATCTCATCGCCTAGCATTGCGGTGTATAGTTTTATGTTCTCAGGGAAACGAGAGTGAAGAAGCAATATCTCGTCAAGCGAATGAACTGGATGTCTGTCATACTTCTCCATCAATAATGCATCGAGCACATCCCAGTAACCCTGCCAGTCACCTGACTCCTTTACTTCTACCCCACTCTTAAGAGCCAAATTAACATTACGCTTGTTGCCACGGTCAAAAGGCAGTGGTTCATCAAGGTCTATAGTTGTAGAAATGTTGCTCTCGGCAAGCACTCCACCAGCTCTAAAGATGGTGTAAAGGTCTTCCTCGCAGGGATAGCGATGATAGATGTGAGGCACTGGCTTATAGACAATCTCCTCAATGCCCTCATCTTGGAGAAACTGCACCGAGGCCTCCCACACCTCCATCATAGTGGTGGCATCAAAATGGCGCAGAGGCACCAACCAACTGCCGTAGGTAAGTCCGCGGTGACTATATAGCGTGTTGCCCTTGCGACAAGCAGGAAGAACGGCAACAATATTTTCGCCATCACGCGCAACCAGCGAAAAATCGACAAAACGGTCGCTATGATAGTCCATATAGTCGCGCAAGTGCAGGAACGTGCCATTACGTGAGTTTCTCACAGCATCATCCCATTCATGCTTACTCTGAGCAGTGTATTTCTCAATTGTAATCATTATCAGCTACCACCCAATAGTTTCATTATATCTTTGCCCTCAATGCGCTTGTAGTTCTTAGGAATATTGGTGTCGATGGTGAAACTTTCATTCCAATTGATGTCCTTGTATTCCATTTCAAGCTTCAGCGAATTGCCGTTGAGTTTTGTCGCAACATTGGCTTTGGTAGCCACTTTTCCTGCTACGCTGCCCTGCACCTTGCCGTAGGTCACACTATAGGTTGAAGCACCCGAGCTGCTTGGAATCACATTGAGCGACACGATGTTGTTGCGGCTGTCATAAACAAAATTATAGTCAAAACCATTGAACTGATTTTTAGGCGTCAATATCACCTTGTTGTCCTTCACCGAAATCGTGAAATCATCTTTCAAGTCTTGTGTCAATGATCCTTTGCCAAGCTCGAATGCGCGACCTAAGAAGATGTCTTGCAAGGCGCCCACAGTAACTGGTATGCCATTGGTGAGTAACGACGCTTTCTCAAGGATATAGCGCTTGTGCAGTTTATCAACAAGCAATATCGAGTCGCCATTAATCACCATCTTAGCGGCCTCAATGCCCAGCACTGGCCGCACCGACACATAGATACTCTTATTCCTGATCATCTTCATCTGCATCGAAGAACTCAGGGACTTGCTACCAGAGCCTATCTCCACATTGCCGCCACTCTTAAAGGTGCGCCAATCGGCCTGATAGAACGCCGACATGTCAACGTTTTCGTTAGTCACTGTCACTGGAACATTGTCATCATCGTTCTTAACAATTTTCTTTGAGCACGATGCTAATGCCACAATGGTGAACAACAATAATGCAATCTTAAATGAATATCTTTTCATCCTTAATCTATTTTTCAAAATATGTTTTATTCTCAACTTTTCGTTTCAGGATATCACTATCGGGACTAAGTTCAAGTGCCTTTTCCCACTGTTTCACTGCCTCGTCCTTATCACCAGTCATGTATAGGATGTCACCATAATGCTCTATTATATCTGAGCTAGGCTCATCAGAGTTATTTATCGCCGACTTGATATAGAACAGCGCCATGTCATAGTTCTTCTTCTTGAAATACACCCAAGCATAGGTATCGATGAATGTGGCATTATTAGGATTGGCATTTACCGCTTTAGCCGCCATGCTTTCGGCCTTGTCGAGGTTCTTCTCACTGAGCGAGAGAAAATAGGCATAGTTGTTCATAACGCTGGTGTTTCCAGGGCAGATGCTCAAAGCATGATCATAGAGTTTATAAGCGCCTATGGAGTCGCCCATCTCCACCAGAACGTCGCCCTTGCCGCCTAGAAGGTCGCTATAGAGCTCGTTGTCCTTCACGCTATCAACCAGTGCCAGGGCATCGTCATAGATGGCGATAGCTTTGTCATATTCCTTCATCTGATAGTATAGCGGAGCGATATATCGGTACAAATCCATGTTCTCAGGGTTATACTCTAGTGCTTTCTTTGCGGCCTCTATGGCCTTGGGATAATTCTCATCTAAAACATTGACTACCATCAACCGCTGCCATGCTTGAGCATTAGTTGGATCAAGGTCTAGGCCATAGCCCAATTCCTCAACGGCATGCTTGTAGTCTTTTATCGTTGAGAAATACATGCTATAGAGCTCGTGTACCTTAGGCTCAAGTGGATGCTGCTCTATCATCACCTTGAAAAGGTTGTTTACTCGATCGGTAGAGTCGTTGCGCATAATCTGTGTTGACGTGTATTGAGTAAGCACGTCGAGTTTTGTGTCAACATCAAGTCCTGGTGACACAAGAGCGTTGTAGATTTCCTTGTCGTAGTTGATTGAATCTCCCTTCGCATCATAATACTGGGCTTTGGCAAAATACACATTGCCATTATTGGGCTCCAACTCTTGAGCACGGTCCAAGTAATATATAGCGCTGTCGGGCATGCCAAACTGATTGAACATCTCGCTCATCACAAGGTTGTAGCTCACATTGGCAGGTGCTGTACTGTATAGGTGACGCATCTGCTCAATGGCACCAATGGTGTCGCCAATTTCGGTATACAACGCCGCTTTATAGGCAGTGGTCTCGATTGACTCTCCCTCAAACTCCTCGATGCGCTCATATACCTTTAGCGCTTCCTCAAACTTATCGTTGCGCACGTAGGCCGCTGCCAGTCGCATTTGAACCGCAGTCTTCGTGGGATTGATTTCGGCAAGCTTCTCTATCACCTCTAGGGCCATATCATAGCGTCCCAAGGTCATGCAAGCGTCACTGTAGTATGACGCCTCATAGTAGTCCTCGGGGTGAGCGTCAACATGCTTCTTCATCAAAGCGAGGCCACGCTCCATGTCTTCTTTTGAGCTATTGTCCTTCAACAACAACAGGTAGCCGTAGTAATATGCGGCTGCAGTGTTGGTGCTATCGAGATGGTGAGCATACTTGATTAGGTCGAAGTAGGCAGCGATGCTGTCACTCTCCTTCAAGGCATGTGCTTGCAAGTAGATATAGTCGGCCTTGCGCTTGTCTTGCAGCGACACTGCCGAAGCGCCAACCGTGCTTTTGCTATTTTTTGCCATCGCAGGCCCCATTATAGCCATAACGACAAGCACCAATATTGTTATGCTGAGAAATTTCTTCATTATTAGGTTATTGAAAAATATCATTTACTACCGGTGTGCCCAAAGCCTCCTGCGCCACGCTCAGTGTCGCCAAGTTCTTCAGCCTGCACCCACTCCACTGTAGAGTGCCGTGCCACCACCATCTGGCACACGCGCTCACCATTCTCAATGGTCTGTGGTTCATTGCCGAGGTTGGCAAGAATCACACACACCTCACCACGATAATCGGCATCGATAGTTCCTGGCGAGTTGAGCACAGTGAGCCCGCGCTTTAAGGCCAATCCGCTACGGGGTCTTATTTGGCACTCATAGCCTGACGGCAGCTCAATATATATTCCCGTTGGGATAAGTGCGCGATCCATGGGTTGCAGCACCACTGGCTCGCTTAGCCATGCCCTAAGGTCCATGCCTGCACTCAATTCAGTGCTGTAGGCTGGCAAAGCGTTTGGGCTCTTGTTTACTATTCTCACTTTTACTTTGTCAATCATAGTAATATATAAACGTATTTATATTCTATTTATTTGAAATATTCAACAACATCTTTCACGCTTGCCACTATTTTTCCATTGGGCAGAGTTATCTTATCGGAAGCAACAATTTCAAGGACAAAGGGCGAGGCTGCATCTATAGCAATGCCGTTACGCAGCAAAGCGTTGGTCATGCAACGCGTCAAGTTAGAATCATCACATTTTAGTTTAACCTTTACCTTCGTAGGCAACTGAGCCTCGTAGTCACAAAGGTTGCCGTTGAAGAATATTGACGTGTCGCCAAACACGCGGTCCATAGCGCCACTCATCACCACCGTCTCGGTTGAACCTGTAATTACTTCATGGTCGCTAGTAATAACCCAAAGCTCATCGGCAAGTAGCAACGACTGAGAGATGTCGTGGCTAGATAACAGCACTGCCTTGTTCTGCTCGTGTGCCAACTTATGAAGAAGCTGCATCGTCTCAATGCGGCTTGCCACATCGAGGAAGGCTGTGGGCTCATCGAGCACAATGATTGGAGTTTCCTGCGCCAATGCCTTGGCAATCATCGCCTTCTGACGCTCGCCGTCACTCAGACTCGCTATGTGCTGTTGCGCCTTATGCGATATTCCCACTGCCTCAAGGCACTGGTTCACCACTTCCTTATCGTGCTTACTTAAGCGGCCCAAGAAACCAGTATGCGGCTGACGGCCCAACGCCACAAGTTCGCTGATGGTGAACGCCCCGCCCATAATGCGCTCGGTAGCCACGAGAGCCACAAGTCGAGAGAGCTGGTGTTTGGTAATCAAAGATGATGGGTTACCATCAATCTCCACGCTGCCTTCGATGGGCGCATTGTCGCAAGTGATGGCTCTAATCAGTGTTGACTTGCCGGCGCCATTACGACCTAGCAGGGCAACTAGTGAGCCTTGCTCAAGTTTCAAATTCAGTCCCTTGAGCAAAGTAGTTCTTTTGCTACCTTGCCCAAAACCAACCGCCATATCGTGAGTTTGAAGTATTGCCATAATCAGTTGAAATAGTTAATCTTGCGACGGTTGATAATGATATAGATAATGATAGGTACGCCAATGATGGGTGTGATAGCATTGATGGGAATAATGCCATGCGGAGAGCTCACGCTAATAAGAGAGCATAGCAGCGCTGTCACTGCACCTGTGAGCATTGTCACTGGCATCAACCTACTGTGGTCGCTGGTGTTTAGAGCTAGGCGAGCGATGTGTGGCACAACCAATCCCAAAAAGCCGATAGGACCGCAAAATGCGGTAACTACAGCAGTCAGCACGCCAGTGATGAGCAACAGCAGGTTGCGAGTGCGGTGTGTGTTCACGCCCAGATTCTGAGCATAACGGGTGCCAAGCAACAGGGCGTTGAGTGGTTTTATCATCAGCATCGATGCCACAAGCGACAGCACTATCACTATCGCAAAAATGGGCATCTGGTCAAGCGAAACGCCAGTGAAATTTCCGAAGCCCCAATACACATAACTCTGAAGTCCCTGCTCGGTCGCTACAGAATTGAGCAAAGATATGATACTCGACGCCAGATAACTCACTAATATACCCATTATCAGTAGCATCGTCGAACTCTTTACAATCGAAGCAAACACCATTAGAATCACCAACACCACAGCAGCGCCAAGGATTGCGGCAAGTAATGTAGCCATATAGCCACCTATAGTGTCGCCCATCACACCGCCTATAGTGCCTCCCATCGCAAGCATGACAATGGCGACTCCAAGTCCAGCTCCAGTTGATACACCAAGAATTGAGGGCCCAGCAAGGGGGTTATTGAAGGTGGTCTGCAGCAGCAAGCCACTCACGCTCAGTGCCGCTCCTGCAAGAATTGCTGTCAATATCATAGGTACTCGCGACTCCAACACTATTGTGTTGAGCGCCGCATTGCCACTATCATTGCCCATCAAAATAGAGAAGATAACGCTTGCGTCAATGTGAACCGAGCCAAATAGCAGACATGCTACCACCAGCACCAGCAACATCGATGTGAGCACGATGGTGACAACCGAGAACCTATGAGAACCTGTGTTAGCCATTGAGCAAATTATTGTTCGATTTTTTTGAAAAACTGTAGCTGATAGTCAATATCCTGATCGGGGTGGAAAATCTTGAAATATTCCATAAGGAGCACCTCGGGATGAAATGGAAAGCGGTCAAAAAAATGGGTTGTATTAGTATCGCACACATACACATTGCCAGTCTGGAAAGCCTTAATCTTCTCATTTAGCGAGTATGAGGATTTCAGGTCGGCTAGAGTGCGTATGGCAGGAGATTTCAGTAGCCAGATGTCGGCATTCTGGGCCTTGACAAGCACCTGGTTGAAGTCAAGGGTGAGCGAACCGGTATTTTTGTCATCGGCCCACGGATAATTGCCACCAGCGTCCTTGATGAACTGTGCCATATAGCTCTGACCTCCAGGCACATTCCAGATGCCGCTAATAACATTCTCGGTGAGCACAATAGGTTTACTCAAGTTTTTACTCGACACCATTTCTTTCACTTTGTTATAGTCGGCAACAACCTTATTATAGATTTTGTCGGCAACGTCACGCTTGCCAAGCAGTTCGCCATAGAATTTTATCCACTCTGCCCTGCCAAGAGGAGTGAACTCCATATAGTCGGCACATTCCACAATAGGAATTTTTAGTCTCTCAATCTGACCGTAAGTAGCATCTTGATAGGGCGACAGCAAAATGGCATCGGGGTTCATCTCTATCACCTTCTCCACAGTGGGCTGCATCGAATTGCCACAATCGGTGATTGTGCCATCGGCCAAACCTTTGGCAATAATAGAGTCATTGAAATATTGGGCATCACACACACCACGCACCACATCACCACCAAGCTCTTGAAGCACACTAGAGTGGACCGACGAATAGACCAGCACATTTTGTAAGGGAGTTCTCACCACGGTGCCATTGGGAAGGTCCTTGGGCATCTCACTGTCACGAGGCACGAGCAGATAAGTTTGGAGCAACTTTGTCGTGTCCCACGGATTGACAATTTCTACCTTAGTGTAACCATCTTCATGACTGATAGACAGAAGTTTTGCCTCAACAACCCCTTTCCGAGTATTATCTCGCTCCAACGACTGGTTTGAGTTTCGGCAAGCACCTGCTGTAAGTAATAATACAAATGCGAAAAACGTGAATAAACTGCGTGTCATATTTATCTTTTGCTAATAACTTACAAAGGTACGCATTTTTTTTGCTTCACAGCAGTTTTGTTGAGGAAATATTGTAATTTTGCACTTCAAGATGGCGAAATTCAAGCACATAATTTTTGACTTCGACGGCACCATTGCCGACACCTCACTCATCATCCTTGCCACGATGCAGGCCACAATGCGTGAGAGACACCTTAACGTGGCTACTCCCGAGGCGATAAAACAAGTAATTGGGTTCCCACTCAAGGACTGCTTCACTCACATATATCCTGGCATGAGCGAAACAGAAGCGCTAGAATGTGCCAGCACTTACTGCACTATCTTCGACGCCAACAAATCGTCGCTAATTCCCACCCTTTTCCCACATGTGGGTGAAACTCTTGACACTCTAAGCCAGCGTGGCATCACAATGAGCGTGGCTTCGTCGAGAGGCAATGGATCACTTGTAGAACTGCTAGAGATGCTAAAAGTGAGGCATCACTTTGCAATGGTGGTAGGCGTGGATAATGTTGCTAATGCAAAGCCCGACCCTGAGGCAATTATCCACATTCTTAAGGCCATGAATGTCGATGCAAGCGACGCCCTTATTGTTGGCGACATGCCTGTTGATATCGCAATGGGCAAAAACGCCCTCACCAAGACCTGTGCCGTGACTTGGGGCAACTCATCTAGCAATGATCTGATGAAAACTAACCCCGATTATCTCATCGACGATTTCAGCCAGTTGCTAAAACTATTGTAGCAAGCATTGTGTACTGTGCATTATTTAAGTGCTCGCATAGAGTTGAGGACTGCAAGAACTGTCACGCCCACGTCGGCGAAAACTGCCATCCACATGGTGGCAACACCTAGGGTGGCGAGAACAAGCACGGCGAGCTTTACACCTATTGCAAACCACACATTCTGGCGCGCAATACCCAGTGTGCGACGAGCTATTGCTATAGCACGGGCTATCTTAGTGGGTTTGTCGTCCATCAGCACTACGTCGGCAGCTTCGATCGCAGCATCACTGCCTAAGCCACCCATTGCAATGCCCACATCGGCACGTGCCAGCACTGGAGCGTCGTTGATGCCGTCGCCCACGAAAGCCAAAGACTTGCCGTCGGTTTTCTCCCTTAGCAGCCGCTCCACATGCTCAACCTTATCGGTAGGCATCAATTGGCTATAGCACTCCCCTATTCCCAGTTTGTGAGCCACATCCTCACCCACCTCGTTGCGGTCGCCAGTGAGCATCACAATGCTTTCCACGCCAGCTGCTTTAAGGTCAGAGATTGCCTGCTGGCTCTCCTCTTTTACCTTGTCGTTGATGGTGATGTGCCCGGCATAGTCGCCATCAATCGCAATATGGACTATCGTGCCAGCATGGCGGCAATCGGCGCAGTCGTGCCAATGGGCACCCACAGCATCCATCATGCGGGTGTTGCCCACACACACCATCTTGCCATCGACAATGGCTCTAACTCCCTGTCCTGCTACTTCCTCAACATCAGTCACAGTGCAACCATCGGTAGCCTCATCGGGGAAGGCGTCGCGAAGCGCAGCACCGATGGGATGAGTGGAGAAATGCTCCACGTGGGCGGCAAGGTGCAGCAAGTGGTGTTCGTCGAAACTGTCGGGGTGAACCGCCGAGACCTCAAACTGCCCATGCGTCAAGGTGCCTGTTTTGTCTAGAACCACCGTGCCAACTTGTGCCAGCACATCCATGTAGCTCGCGCCCTTGATGAGTATGCCCTGCCTTGATGCGCCACCTATGCCGCCAAAGAAAGCTAGCGGCACACTGATTACCAAGGCGCATGGGCACGACACAATCAAGAACATTAAGGCACGATAGAGCCATGTGTGGAACGCCCCGCCAAAGAGAGGAGGGATTACAGCCAGCAGCACGGCGGCAAGCACCACTACTGGGGTGTAGATGCGCGCAAAACGAGTGATAAACGTCTCAGCCTTTGACTTTTTGTGGCTGGAGTGCTCCACCAAGTCGATAATTTTTGACACCGTACTGTCACCAAAACTCTTAGTGGTTCGCACTTTTATCACGCCCGATAGATTCACGCAACCCGAAATCACCTCGTCGCCTACCAACACCTCTCGAGGCACACTCTCACCTGTGAGTGCAACAGTGTTGAGCGACGTTGCACCCGCACTTATCACACCATCGAGCGGAACTTTCTCACCGGGCTTGATGACAATGGTCTCACCAACATTAACCTCGCTAGGCTCTACAGAAACCACAGCACCATCACGCTCCACATTGGCCACATCAGGGCGTATGTCCATTAGGTGAGAAATGCTCTCGCGGCTCTTGCCCTCGGCATAGCCCTCAAAGAGTTCGCCCACCTGAAAGAACAGCATCACAAACACCGCCTCGGGGAACTGCGTCTCAGCTCCTGGCAAGAAACCTATGCATAGAGCGCCAATGGTAGCTATCGACATCAGGAAATGCTCGTTGAAAGCATCGCCATGGGCCAAACCCTCGGCAGCCTCCTTGAGCGTTTCATGGCCTATGAGCAGATAAGGAACAAGATAAACGAGAAGCAACTGCCAAGTGGCAAGATTGCAAGTTTTCTCAATTATCACAGCCCCTACCAGTAACACCGCAGTCACTGCAATCAATATTATTGACTTCTTCAAACTGCCATGCTCGTGATTATGCTCATGATGATGCTCATGACTATGATCGTGCTCATGCTCGTGGGAGCAACAGTCGCAATGTGAATGATGATTATGTGCCATAATAATATATTAAATGTATAAGCAAGGCTGTAAGCCAACCCGCATTATTAATTATTTACGCTGCAAAGTTAAGACAAAGTTCTTGCAACCAAGTTGCAAAGTTTCCTTAGGCATCCTTGACATTAATTGGTCAATAATAAAACTATTTTTAAAAAAAATTTTACTTTTGTGGTTTAGTAAATCGGTTTCTATGTGTATATATAGTGTATGACACAACGAGAACTACAAGTTGAGCGACTCTTTAAGCTGCATTATCGTGCGATGTATAGGCTGGCCAGCATACTGCTTCACGATGATGACGAGAGCAAAGACATTGTGCACGATGTCTTTGCTAGGCTACTTGCACAGCAAGTGGAGCTTAATGAAGACACTGCTCAATCCTACCTATTATTAAGCGTGCGCAATAGGTGCATGAATGTGATTCGCAATCGCAACATTCACGAACAAGTACACCGTTACTTATTGTACGACAATGAATTGGAACATACTTCACCCGAAAATCTTGAGCATGAGATTGAAGTGCTCAAAGTGGGTGTAAACGAGTTATTCCCGCCTATTTGTCGTGAGGTGATACACCTGCATTTTGCCGAGGGCTTGTCCTTCCGTGAAATTGCACTGCGCTTGGATGTGAGCGAAACCACCATCTACAAGCACTTGCGCAACGCACTTGACCAATTACGTCAAACACTTAAAAACGCAGAGCAATGAACAAAACCGATTTACTATTCCAGATGCTGGAACATCCCGAAGATTATAGCGAGGCGCAATGGCAAGACATTCTTGCCGATGATGAGTGCCGCGAACTATATACGCTGATGGCAAAGACAAAGAGTGCCGCCCAATCGTCGCAAATAACTGACGATGAAATTGATGCCGAGTGGCAACGCTTGACTCTGTCGAAACGCAAACACGCATTCACAATTCCACTATGGCGCAAGATTGCCGCTGCGGCAGCCATCGTGATAGCATTGTTTGGATTCACTTATGCCGCCATTCGCACTGGATTCTTTGGAATTGAGAAAAAAACGACTGCAAAGGAAATGCCCTATAAGGAGGAGAAAGTTTCAACTAAAGAAAATGAGCCAACTGCCCAAGAAATCTTGCAGAACACAGAAGAAAGTACCGAAAATGCGCCAGTCAAAACTGAACCGCGTCTCTATGACAATGTACCATTGGAACAGATATTAACCGAACTCTCGGCATATTACCATGTGGATGTGGAGTATCAATCTGAAGACGTGCGCTCTTTGCGCTTATACTACCAGTGGGAGCCCGATTACTCACTCGACAAGGTAGTGGAAATGCTGTCGCATTTCGAGACGTTCAACATTCATCTTGAGAATGACAAACTCATTGTTGAATCAGCATCACAGGAGGGCAAGCAATGAAAAGATTATTGATTATCACACTAATGCTTTGCGCTCTTGTAAACACCATTACCGCACAGCGCATTACCCACAATTTCCAAAACGTGTCGATGAGCGACGCTCTGAAATATGTGCAGCAACAAACAAGCAAACACAAGATAATCTTTATATATAACGAACTGGAGGACTTCAAAGTGACAACCTCGGTTCGCAGCAAGTCGGTGCCCGAAGCCATCAAGCAACTAATAGGCTTCTATCCCATCCGAATGACTCAAAACGGCGATGAAATCTATGTGGAGTGCACGCATAAGAGCGACCGACACCTCACGGGCAAGATTATTGACGAGAATGGCCTGCCATTGGAGTTTGCCGACGTGCGGTTGCTCAATCCATCTGATTCATCATACATTACGGGCGGCATCACCAACGCCAGCGGTGTGTTTGTTATCCCTCTCGACCAACCGAAAGTTATCGCCAAGTTTAGTTATATCGGCTACAAACCCGTTTACAAACTCTGTTCGCGTGAAAATGTGGGCACCATCCAGCTGCAAATTGAATCAACTCAACTCGGCGAAGTAACTGTGAAAGGTGAGCGCATCTTCTCAAGAACTGAGAATGGGCATCTCATATATAACATGCCCATGTTGCTACAAGTTATGCCAGCAGATAATGCCTACGACGCAATCACCCGCATTCCAGGTGTAGCAGAGTTCAACGGAAACATCACATTTTCAGGACAAGATGTGACACTTATCATTAACGGCAAACCAACAACTCTCACCGCTGAACAAGTGATAGAGCGATTGAAACAAATGCCTGCTGAAATGCTGGCAAAAGCTGAATTAATGCCCTCGGCACCACCAAAGTACCATGTCCGCGGAATGGCGATTAACATCATTACCAAAAACTTTGCCGGCACAAATCAGTTTTCAGGACAATTAAATGCTGGCATAAAACAGCACAAATACACAAGCGGAAGTGCTGGCGGCAGTTTTATCTATAACCATGGCAAATTGAGCTTAGATGCATCTTACACTTTTACAGGTGGCACGGGCTATGGCCAAGCCGAGCACAAAGCAAATCATCCGTTAGGTGACACGCGCGTGCCATATAGTGACAAAATAACGCAACGAAGCGATGGCACTAATCATCAATACCACATAGGTATGGATTATGCTTTTGCCGAAAACCACCGCTTAGGCACGACCTATACTGGCGAGTGGAACGGCACCAAGTCAACAAACACCACTACAGGCACAGCCAACTCCACCCAACACTCCACTGAGCACGACTATATGCACAACGTAGATGTGAGCTATAGTCTCCCGTTCGGTTTGCAATTGAGCGCGTCTTATACTAACTACCAGAACCCGCGCACCCAGAATCTCGAAGGAGTGATGTATGAAACCAACCGAAACCTCTATGTTGACAGCCGTCAGAAAGTTGGCAAATGGCTCTTTACTGCCGACCAGACCCATGTATTGAAAAACGGTTGGGAGCTCAACTACGGAGGCAAGGCGCAGCTCACCAATAACAATAGCTATCAAACTACACTTGATGAAAACCATCAGCCCATTGCCGATGCCACCTCTCACGTTAATTACAACGAGCGCATTCTCAATGCCTATGCTGGTTTCAGCAAGCAGATTGGCGAATCGCTGAGCCTTGATGCATCACTAACCGCCGAGCAATACCACGTGAAGCTATATATCCCTCCTACTGGAGCACCATGAGCAGCATTTATTATTCATCGGTATATACTGAGATTTGGGGCAATCCCGACCTAAAGCCCATGTCGAAATATGACATTAACTTGATTTGGCAATTGAACCGTAAATACACTTTCTCGGCTTTTGCGATGTTTGAACCCGACTATTTTGTCCAACTGCCTTATCAACCTAATGACCGCATGGCAGTGATTATGAAGGAGACAAATTTTGACTACTCTAACTGCTATGGATTGACGGCTTCGGCGCAATTCGCCGTTAGCAACTGGCTTAATGGAAATGTGAGCGCGACAGGCCTTTATCGACATGACAAGAGCAGCAACTTCTTTGACTTGCCTTTTGATCGCACATTTCTCTCGGCAATCATCAGAGGAACTGCTGTATTAAAGCTTTCTCAGCGACATAACATACAATTCATCCTCAACCCATTCTTTCAGTCACGGGCCATTCAAGGTGTTTATGACATCGACCCACTACTCAGCTTAAATGCCTCACTGCGCTGGACTTCCAATAACGGAAAGTGGAGTGTGATTGCAAAGGGCAACAACATTCTCAATAACCATATTACCACACGCTCAAAACAAGGAAACCAAGACTATGATTTGAAACTTTGGATGAACTACGCCAGCGCCTCACTCACTGTTATCTATCGCATCGGCAGCTACAAGGAGAAAAAGCGAAAAGAGGTAGACACATCTCGTATGGGTTACTAATTCCTCACTTTGGTAATATGTTGTATTCTCAAAAACCTTAACCTAAATCAAGATTTTTGAAAAAAGACGTGTTTTATTGCCGCATTTAGAAGAAGATTGCGTCTTTCTATATATAAATGTGTAAAATATGAAACAGCTTTTTATCTTATTATTTGTGATAGTGTTTTCAATGGGTCATGCTCAAACGCCGAGTGACACAACCTCTACTGCACCAGCCGACACCACCGCGTGGGACAACCTGCTTGACGGAGTGACTGTGACAGCTCAACGCCAACTCATCAAGCAGGAAGTGGACCGAACCACCTATGATGTGCAGGCCGACAATGACTCAAAGACGCAGACCGCGATGGACATGCTGCGCAAGGTGCCAATGGTGACTGTTGACGGCGAGGAAAACATACTGGTGCGTGGCAACAGTAATTTCAAGATTTACAAAAATGGTCATCTTGATCCTAGCCTAACCAAGAATGCGAAAGACGTGCTCAAGGCGATACCCGCATCGTCAATCAAGCGCATCGAGGTTATCACCGATCCTGGCGCGCGCGAGGATGCCGAGGGCGTGAATGCCATCCTCAACATCGTAATGATGGACAACAACCGCATGGAAGGCATCAGCGGTTCGCTCTATGGCAGCTACGACAATCTCAAAATGCCTTCGCTCAGCGCCTATCTTGCAGCGCAGATGGGCAAGGCTATCGTGAGCGTGAACTACGGCTGTCACTACATGTCGAAGAAAATCACAACTAACAATGGCTACATTGAGCGCACATTCTTGGAGTCAGGAAACAGCGAAGTCGTGCACAACCGCGGTTCCAATCCCGGACCCATGCACTATGCCGACATCAACGCCAGCTTCGACATCGATACTCTCAACTTGCTATCGGCATCGTTGAGCGGTTATTACTATAAGATAAATGTACAGGGCAGTGCCGATGTCACCAAGCTCGACCCAATGGGCAACCACATTTATAGCTACACCGAGAGCTACTACATGCCAAGCTATAGTCACCACTCGTGGAACACTCGTCTCAACTATGAGCACCGCACCCATCGCAAGGATGAGAAAATCACTTTCTCCTACATGCTCGCCCTCACTCGCCAGCACTCCGACCAAGAGACCACATATAGCAAAAAGTCGCGTGAGCGATTCACTGAACACACGTTGCAGCTGGACTATGTACGCCCACTGTGGGAAGGGCATAAGCTGGAGGTTGGTGCCAAGTATATCGACCGCCTCAACAGCAGCCTGAGCGAGCAACTATTTTATGAGAGTTCGCTTGCACCAACCTGCGATGACTTCAACCACACCATGCGCATTGCCGCCCTCTATGCCGACTACATGTGGACCCGTGGCAACTGGAGCGCCCGAGCTGGACTGCGCTACGAGTACAGCTACATGAAAGGGCACTACCCCAATGGCAAGAGTCCAGACTTCGACAAGCACCTGAGCGATTGGGTGCCGCAAGCCAGCATCAAGTACCAAATCAACGACCAACAGTCAATTCGCTTGGTCTATACCACTAGTATCAATCGTCCAGGTATTACTTACCTCAACCCAGCAGTGCGCATTTATCCTGGAGGAGAACAGTTTGGCAATGCCCAACTTGGCAGTGTGCGCACCCATTCGATAGGTTTGCCCTACATGTACACAAGCTCCAAGCTCACCATCCAGTTATGGCCTCAATACCGCTTCGTGAGCAACGCATTGGGGTCAATCATCTATGCCCGTGGCGACACACGCGTGCAAACCTACGGCAACGTGATTCGCCAACACCGTTGGCAACTGGAGAGTTACATCCAGTGGAAGCCACTGGAGAACACCACATTTGTCGCCAACCTCAACCTATGGCACCGCAACTACAAGAGTGACGAGATAGGATTGGAACTGAGACAAACATCAATGTACTATTACCTCTATGTGGCACAGAAACTGCCCTGGAAACTACAAGTTACAGCCTACACTTTTGGAAACATTGGGCGCTCAAGTGACAACATCTATTCGGTTGTGGAACCTTGGAACCGCTATGCCTTCACCCTGCAACGTTCATTCCTGAGCGATGACCGACTCACCGTGCGCCTCACTGCCAACTCGCCATTCCACAAGAACCAGCACTACAAGACTCGCACAACCCAGGGCGACATCGTGGGCTGGGGCGACAACTGCCTTCCCTCTAATGGCCGCTTCTTCAGGATTACTGTCACCTACCGCTTCGGAAAACTCAAAAACAAAGTAAAAACCACCGATGTCACCATTGAGAACGACGACCTGGAGGGCGGAATCTCACGAGGGAAATAAACTCAACTATACAATTTAGTAGTTTGATCTCTCGTTCATGTATTAAACAAACAATAAGCGCCCGAGTTTGTACCCGAGCGCTATATTCTTTACTATAATGGAAGATTAGCCCTTTGCTCTAGTGTAGGTTAATTCTATAGTACCTTGTTTTGTATGTAAAACATCATCTTTAATGGATATTTCCATAGACTCAGGTTCTGAAGAACCATTACTCAATGTCAAAACATTGCCCTTCAATGACCAAGTGAAATGCATGTCAGGTGATTTAACACCATCAATAACCATCCATTCCTTACCAGTATAATCTGCATTAAAAAGTATATGATGTGTCACTTCTATGATGTTATATACATCTCCAACCCATGAACCAATAAGTTGCTGTTCCAAAGATTGCTTTGGTTCATCTTTATCATCGCCACAGGAAGTGAGAACGAAAGGCAGGATGATTGCCAATAATAAGAGATATTTCTTCATAATGTGAAATTTTAGAAGTTTGACATAGTTTTTTGCAAAGGTACTACAATTTTAAATAAAGCAAGGCTATTTTGGGAAAATGTGCATAAAAACAATTCCTACAACCACGGCTCCAGCATGGTATTTTTTTGCCAAAACCTTAACCTAAATCAAGATTTTTGAAAAAAGAGGTCATGGAGTGAAACATTTCACCCCGCTATTTACGTCAGTATCATGAAACCGCTTGTAGCGGTTATGTTTTTGAAATTATAAACAACAAAATGATATGAGACGTACAGCTTTATTTATTACAGCAATTTTAACCACTGTCGCAATGATGGCGACAAAGTTCACTGGCACAGTGATTGACGAGAACAAGCAACCTATTGCCTTTGCCAACGTTGTGCTACTAACCCAAAAAGACAGCACGTTTGTGGCTGGAACGACCACCGATGATGACGGAACATTTTCCATCGACTGCTCTTGCAAGCAAGCATTGGTGAAGATTAGTTATATTGGCTATGAGACACAATTCGTGAATTCAAACGGCGGTGATATGGGTACAATCCAATTGCTGCCCGAAGCCACGATGCTCGGTGAAGTTGTAGTAAATGGCACGCGACCAACGTTCAAAATCACTACCGAAGGTATCAAGACCGATGTCGACGGCACTTTGCTGAGCAAGGTAGGAACCGCCAATGATGTGCTTCAAAACCTGCCTGGCGTGCAGAAGAAAAGCGACGGCATCGAGGTGTTTGGCAAGGGGGCTCCTCTCATCTACATCAACGGCCGCGAGATGCGTAACAAGAGCGAACTCGACCAGCTCAAAAGCGATGACATCGCGAGCGTGGAGCTTATCACCAATCCAGGCGCGAAATACAAAGCCGATGTGGAGTCGGTCATCCTCATCAAGACCAAGCGTCCACAGGGCGAGGGATTCTCGTTCGACACCGAAGCTGATTACTACCAAGGCGAGAATATGGACTTAGCTCTGGGCCTGAACTGGAATTATCGCAAAGGAGGCCTTGATGTCTTTGGTAGCCATTGGTATAATGAAGACAACATGCATCAAAAGGATGGCATTCTCCTTGATGTGAAATCTGACACCATCTGGCACCTCGACCAAATCGTTGACAACCGCAACTGCAGCCGTTCGTTCTACAGCTCGATAGGTGTGAACTATGTGCTAAATGACAATCACGCTATGGGACTTCGTTACGATACCAAGTGGTATTTTAAGAACCACTCCTGGGGCAACATGACTGCCGATGTGATAGCCAACGGTGAATTCTACGACCATCTTGTGAACACTGTCAATCAAGATGAGAAGTCAAATATGCCCCACACACTAAATGCCTACTATAACGGCAAAATCGGGAAAACAAGCATCGATGTGAACGTTGACTATATGTTCTACAAAGACCGCAATAACCAGTATAACGATGAGGTTAGCCAGGAACAGGAAAGTCGCATCGTCACTGCACAAAGCGTTGTACGCAATCAACTGCTTGCTGGAAAACTCGTGCTCTCGTGGCCAGTGTGGGGTGGCAACTTGCAAGTAGGCACCGAGCTGAGCAACACCCACCGCAATGATGATTACATCAACCCAGAGCAAGTGGTGCCATCATCATTTACCGAGCAACGCGAGAACAATTATGCATTCTTTGTGGAGTATGCACGTCCCCTACCCTTTGGCCAGATGCGGCTGGGACTGCGCAACGAGAACGTGTGTGGCAAATACTATAGCATGGGCGAACTTGTGCCAGAACAGAGTCGCACCTATCACCATCTGTTCCCAACTATGGGCCTCTCGGCACGTGCCGGTAATGTGCAGCTGATGCTCAATTATGCCATGAAGATTCAGCGTCCCTATTACTGGCAACTCAACGGCAGCGTGACCTATGCCAACCGCTTCACTTGGGGCAGCGGTAACCCTACCTTGAAACCGTCGATCAACAACCAGCTGAGTTTCATGGCTATGTGGAAGTGGGTGAACCTGATGGTTGATTACAAGCGCACTAGCGACATTATAGTGAATGTGGCACGTGAGGTTCCAGGCAGCGAGACAACAACGTTGATAACACGCGACAACGTGGACCATGCCGACGCGTTGAGGGTGATGCTCAACCTCACTCCACAGTTTGGCATTTATCAGCCACAACTCTCGATTGCCATGATGAAGGACTGGGTTAAGATTCCAACTCCCATAGGATATGTCAGTCCCAAACGCCCATTAGTATATATCCAGTTCAACAACAACATCAAGATATTACCCACACTCACAGCTTCGGCAAACCTAAGCTTAACGCCCAAGGGTGACAAAGAGAACATGTCGCTCACGCGAGCAAATGTCGACCTCTACCTAAGTGTTACAAAGACATTCTTCAACGACCGTCTATCAATAAAGGTGGCTGGACATAACCTATTTGACTCGCATGAGCACATCGACTTGAATTATGGCCTGCGCCATTTCCACCAAGACAGCTATCGCGACTCGCGCGAGCTGCAAGTAACTGTGCGCTACAAGTTCAACACAGCACAAAGTAAATATCGCGGCACTGGTGCCGGCAGCGATGAGAAAGCCCGCTTGGGCAAGTAATCATTTTACCTGTTTTAACCCTATATTTCCCATCAGCCGAGGTTGTTTCTGCCTTCGGCTGATTTCTTTCTAAAACATTTTGTACTCTTGCTGTTACGTTTCGTGGGGGGTAAACGTCTTTATAGTGACATGGGACTTGACTTGATGACATCTTCGTTTCTTGGCTTGCGCGACAAGTTGTACCACATCGCTATGCGTTATCTGCAAAACGATGAGGATGTCCAAGATGCACTTCAAGACACCTGGCTCAAGTTGAGTGACAAAGGCGATGTTGAAAGTTCGCAAGAAGCGAGAAACAAACTCGTGACGGTGCTGCGAAACAATTGCATCGACCAGCTGAGGAAGAAACGCACAGTTCCTATCGACTCAATCACTTCAAATGACGCGCCACAATGCAGCATCGAAACTGAAGACATTGAACGACTTGAGCATCTGCTTCAACAGCAGTTGACGCCACTCCAACGGCAAATATTCAATCTCGTCACTCATGAGGGCTGTGACTATGAGCAGATTGCAAAGCGTCTGTCGATATCGGTTGAGGCGGTGAGGATGAACATGAGCCGCTTACGCAAAAAGATTCGTGAAACTTTAAAAAAGTTGGACCAATGAAATATTCCGAAAATCAATTCACCATAGAAGAAGTTGAAAAGCTATGCCAGCTTTACATGGATTGCCAGCTCTCGGTACTGGAGGAGACAGAATTAGAATACGTGCTGATGCAGAGTGATTTCGACTCGCCATTAATCAATGAGACTAAAGAAATAATGGCGGTTTCACGGTCTTTCAAATTGGAAGTCTCAAAACCGCATAAAAACGTTTGGAGCTGGCCCTTGCGAGTGGCGGCATGTGCTGCTATTGTGCTGGAGACATTTGCATTATTCCAGCATATTAATATCAATCGAGATGACAGCAACTGCATCGTTTATGTTGCTGGCAAGAGGGCGAGCGCAAAGGAAGCACATATAATCGCTGAAGCAGATGTAGCAAAGATGCAGCAGTTTATGCAGGTTGTAAATGAGCAACAAGCACAAGAAGAAGCTAAAGTAGAACAATTCATGAACCATATAAACCAACCAAGATGAAACGTTTTGCGATAATCATATTATGTCTGACGACTGCAATGGCGGTCTTTGCCAAACCACCAAAGTTGAATGTCGAAAAACTATTTGACGGCCGTTTCAACAGCAGCAAGAGTGTCACTATTTCCATCTATAAAAATAATGGAAACTACTATCGAGGCATGACGGTCGAAAACAACCCCGACATCATTAAAAAGATTGCCGACGCAATAGAAAAAGATGCTCCCAGAGCCTCAAATTATTCAGACCATCAAGGCAGCGACGGGCAATACACATCGCTCCAAATCAACAACAACGGAGAGACAATCTACATAGGCCTTCAACGCGACCGGCATGGTGGAGGGTTCTTCTTCATTCAAGGCAAAGAAAAAGCTTTTAAATAAGTGTTACGTTCTATGTTTTAAGTGTAAAGTTTATTTTCTTCGAAAATTTGAAGTACAGACACTTAACACTTGGCACATAATACTTAACACACAACACTCAACACTCAACACTTAACACTTACAATAGTAGTATGAACAAATTTATTCAAGCCATCGTTTTGATGGCTATGCTCCCTGTGTCCCTATATGGGCAAAATGTTACCGACTCTATCGCACTTGACTCTATCGCCGATTATTGGGATAAAGTCTTGGAGCTCAACGAAGTGGTGGTGTTTGGGCATCGCACTGTACTCAAACAATCGCCCGACCGCATTGTCTATCTCACCAAGAACGACACTTTTGCACGAGGTCTGAACGGCATCGAGGTGCTCGACCGCATTCCGCGTGTGTCGGTAGCGGGCGACCTGGTGACTGTAGCAGGAAAGTCGTCGGTGAGGTATATCGTTGACGGTCGCCTTTTGGAGATGAGCGACGAAGCCATCGCCATGCAACTCAAGAACTTGCAAGCCTCAGGAATTGAGAAAATAGAATTGCTCACCACTCCCCCATCCAAATATGCCGCTGGCGCAAATGTGGCATTCATCAGCATCACCACCCGCAACGAGTCGCTTGGCACTCGCGGAAATGCGTGGGCAAACGGCAATATCCGAGAAAATTTCAATTACATTCTTGGTGGCAATCTTTCGCACACAACCCGCAAGGTGGAACTCTCGGCCGACGCAAGTTGGAGCGACATAAAAGGCATCAACGACCTGAACCGAACCTTCACCTTTGATGACCACATCAAGACCTCTAACCGCACCACCCATTTCACCAATAGGACGCTTGGCATCAATGGCCTATTCAAATACAAGTTCAATGATAGGTTATGCGCTGGAGCCATTGTCAATTTCAGCACAAACCGCCTCAGCAGTGATCTCAACGACAAAACAACCGACAACGACATTATATTTAGCTCTTATAATCACTCTCCATCACGGCCAAACAACTCACTTACTGTGACTGCGTTCACCGACTGGCAATTAGACGACAAAGGCAAGATGCTCAGCCTCACCTATAACTACTTCAACCGCAGCAGCAAATCGTTTTCGGAAGTGACAACCAGTAATGGTGGAACGTGGAAAGTGGAAAGTGGAACGAGATTTCACCTTTCACAAATAAACGATAAACGACAAACGACAAACGAACTCCGTTCCTCGTTCCACGATTTTCGCGCGAAGCGCTCAAATAATGCCAGCAATGAAGAGAAACTAACCAACGAGGGACACAACAAATACAGCATTCACTCAGCAAAGATCGATGCCACCCTGCCATTCAAAACATTCAGGATGGAGACAGGCGTTGCTTTAACAAGCATAGGCAATAACACCGCTTTGAATGTCTGCAATTACGAAAATGGTGAGTGGATTAACGACCCTTTGCAGAGCAACCGATTCAACTATGATGAGAACACAGCAGCAGTCTATTTAAGTGCTGAGAAGATCTTCTCGGAGGCATTATTCGGAAAACTGGGACTTCGATATGAACACACCAATGTGAAAGGGTTTCAAGACATCGGCAACGAGCGTCACAACAATAGCTATGGCTATCTCTTCCCCGCGCTGAGCCTTAGTTGGAACAGCCAGAATGCAGGGCGCATCTCACTATCTTACTCTATGGGAATCACCCGACCAAACTTCGCCGATCTCAACCCATTCCGCTACTACACAACTACCACCGACTATGTTTCGGGCAACCCCAACCTACTGCCAAGCATAGCGCATAACGCTGAAATTAATTACAGTCTTAAAGGCCTCTATGCCGTGCTTTACAATTCCTACAACCATAATTCCATTAGTTATGTAACGCGCTTCAATGCCAACGGAAGTCAGCAAACCACACCCGAGAATTGTTTCAACAGCAACAAAATAGGCCTTTATGTTTCTTACAATCGCTCACTGCGTGAGTGGTGGAACATCAGCATTGGTGGCGAAGTTTTCAACACCTGGGCAAAATCCAAGATTGACGATTTCAAAGACCTTGACCAAAGCGACTGGAGCGGCAAATTGGAACTTAACACATCTTTCATGCTCAACCGCCAAAAGAATCTCATCTTCAATGTGCGATTCAGTCACTATTTCCCATATAATGAGCGCATGGTGCATTACGAGTCAATGTCATTGATAGGCTGTGAACTGCGTTATATGCTTCTCGACAACCGCCTAACCATGACCGCCTCAGTCAGCGACCCATTCGGGTGGAACATAACCCGCTCTACCGCCTATTACAAGGACTACATTGTCACTTCCCGCAACAATATCCACTCCCACTCAGTGCAACTGCGCATATCCTACTCTTTTGGCAGCAACAAGGTGAACAACGTCTATCGCGATACTAAAGAACGTGAATCTACACGCTCTTATTAACACAACCAATACCTGCTTTATAATTAATGTGGTTGACTCACCTGTTGATGTCAACCACATTATTATTTCAAATATTGATATACCACATTTTTGAATAAGTGCAAACTATTTATTACCTTTGCGCCTTAGAAACTAATACACATTATTAATTAACAATAACTATGAAGATCAAGAAACTATTAATCTTTTCACTTGCTATGACAGCAATGACGATGAGTGCTGGGAACTTGAACAAGGGTGTTGACCGCAGCAACCTTGACCTGAGCACAAAGCCTGGAGAGAATTTCTATCAGTATGCATGCGGCGGATGGATGAAGGCTAATCCCCTCGACCCGCAGTATGCGCGTTTCGGCACCTTCGACCAACTCGGCGAGAATAACCGCGAGCAGCTCAAGGACCTTATCATGAATTTGGGCCGCAACAACCCCAAGGGCAGCTTGGCACAGAAGGTGAGCGACCTCTACCTGCAGGGCATGGACAGCACCATTCGCAACCAGCAGGGCAATAAACCTGTGGAGGCGATGCTGGCACAGATTTATCAGATGCCTCGCACCGACCTAGTGGCTATGCTTGCCGATTTGCACCGCGGCATCACTTCGCCATTCTTTGACGCTGGCGTGATGGCCGACCTGAAGAACAGCGACCAGAACCTAATGTACCTCACCGCCGCTGGTTTGGGAATGGGCGACCGTGACTACTACCTCGAGAATGATGAGAATACCGTTAAGGTGCGCAACGCCTATCTGGCTTATATCGAGAAACTGTTAACCCTCTCGGGCCGCAAGGCAAAAGACGCCAAGAAGGTAGCAAAGAACATTCTGGCTATTGAGACTGAGTTTGCAAAGGTTGCCATGACCCGCGAGGAAAGCCGCGACTACAGCAAGCAGTACAACATCCGCACATTGGCACAGCTTAAAGCCGACTACCCAAACTTTGACTGGGATACATATTTCAATCTGCTTATGCCTGGCAATATCAAGGTTGACAAGGTGTGCGTGATGCACCTCAACTCAATGGCAAAGTTCAACGAGATGCTGAAAACCCTAAAGGACAACGAGATTAGAGACTATCTGGCATTCAAATATCTAGATGCTGCATCTGACTATCTGACCGATGAGTATGAGCAGGCCAACTTCGACATGTACAGCCGCGCCATGAGTGGTAAGACTGTGATGCAGCCTCGCTGGAAACGCGCACTCAACGTGCCTAACTATGTGCTGGGCGAGGCAGTGGGCGAGCTCTATGTGAAGAAATATTTCCCCGAGGAGTCTAAAAAGAAGATGACTAAGCTGGTGAACAATTTGCGCATCGCTCTTGCCGAGCACATTGCCGGTCTCACTTGGATGAGCCCCAAGACTAAGGTTAATGCTCTTGTAAAGCTCAACAGCTTCACATTAAAGGTTGGTTATCCCGACACTTGGCGCGACTACAGTGGCATCACAATTGATCCTACTGCCTACTACTGGGAGAACGTGAGCAACGCCCGCCGCTTTGAGGCCGATTATCAACTCTCGCAGCTCAACAAACCCGTTGACAAGGCAAAATGGCAGATGACTCCACAGACAGTGAATGCCTACTATGACCCATCTACCAACGAGATTTGCTTCCCCGCCGGTATCCTCCAGAAGCCTTATTTCGACCCCGATGCAGATGATGCCAGCAACTATGGCGCTATTGGAGTAGTTATCGGTCACGAAATGACTCACGGCTTTGACGACCAGGGCCGTAACTTCGACCACAACGGCAATATGCTCGACTGGTGGACCGAAGAGGACGCTGCCAAGTTCCAAGAACTCGCCGACAAATTGGGCGCACAGTATAGTGCAGAAATTGTTGCCGACGACGTACACGCCAACGGCACCTTCACTATGGGTGAGAACATCGCCGACCATGGTGGTCTGCGTGTGGCTTACAGCGCTTTCAAGAAGACTGAGCAGGGTGCTGGCGACGAGAAGATTGATGGTTTCACACCCGACCAACGCTTCTTCCTGAGCTATGCCAACGTTTGGGCCGCCAACATCACTAAGGAGGAAATCCTACGCCGCACAAAGGTTGACCCACACTCACTTGGCATCAACCGCGTGAACGTGGCAATCCGCAACCTCGACTACTTCTTCAAAGCCTTCGACATCAAACCAGGTGAGAAGATGTGGCGCGCTCCAGAGGATCGCGTAACGATTTGGTAATTCGGAGAACGAGGACAGGAGATCGGAACTCGTGAACGGAAAATTCAGCCGCCATTGCAAGAACAGTTGCAATGGCGGCGTTTGTATATTTCTTTGTTCTTGATACTTAGTCCTTTGTACTTTTTACTTCATCCTTCTTACTTTTTACTTTCTCCTTCAATCCACTCCTTGCCCATCTGCTAGGCGCTGACGCACCACTTCATACATCATGATGCCGCCAGCTACCGATACGTTAAGGGAATTGATATTGCCAAATTCTGGGATTTTGACAAAAGCGTCGCACAATTTCATAACCTCGCGCGAGATGCCTTTGCCCTCTGAACCGAGCACAAGTGCCACAGGTCCGGTATAGTTCTCTTGAGTGTAATTTACAGAATTTTTGTCGCTAGTGCCTATGATGCGGCAACCACTGTCGCGCAGGTATTTGATGGCATCTTGCAGACTCTTCTCACGGCACACGGGCAAGTAATTGAGTGCTCCAGCCGAGGTCTTCACGGCATCGCCATTGACGGTTACACTACCCTTCTCGGGAATCACTACCGCACTCACTCCTGCACAGTCGCAGGTGCGTGCTATGGCGCCAAAGTTGCGAACGTCGGTCACTCCGTCGAGCACCACAAAAAACGGATTCATTCCTTCGTCAAAGACGGCAGGCAGCACCTGTTCCACCTTGTAGTAGGTGACTGCAGCGAGCATCGCCACCGCGCCTTGATGGTTCTTGCGGGTGAGGCGGTTGAGCTTCTCTACAGGCACCCGCTGCATAGTGATGTCGCGCTCACGGGCAAGGTTGATGAGTTCGCGGGCAAGATCTCCGCTCAGGTCTTTCTTGAGCAGTAGTTTGTCAATATTCTTACCAGCCTCAATGGCTTCGATAATAGCGTGAAGTCCGAAAATGAGATCCATATTATCTATAAGTGTTAAGTAGTAAGTGTTAAGTTTTAAAGGCTGTTCCGTTTAGTGTGTTGCGATGGCATCGCAACACAAGAGACTTAAAAGAGAGTGCTGTTTATTAATGCTCTTGCGTTGTCGATTGCTGCTTGGTTTAACTCACTGCCGCTTAGCATACGGGCTATCTCGGTAACGTGCTCCTCGTCGTTGAGACGCTGCACACTGGTAATGGTCTGTGTGGCTGTGTCGGTCTTGAACACGCGCAGATGGCAGTTGCCATGAGCTGCCACTTGCGGTAGGTGGGTAATGGCAATCACCTGAATCTTGTGAGATATCTCGCCCATCATGTCGCCAATCTTATGGGCAATCTCGCCCGAGACACCAGTATCCACCTCGTCGAAGATGATAGTGGGCAGGTCCATAGAACGCGCTATCACCGACTTTATGCAGAGCATAAGCCTAGAAATCTCCCCTCCTGAGGCGGTGTCTTTAACGGGCATAAGCGTCTGGTTCTTGTTGAAGGCGAAGAGGAACTCCACACTGTCGCAACCATTGGCATTGAGCTCCACTGGCTTGAAGTCAATCTGGAACTGCAGATTTTTCATTCCCAAGTTCTGTGCCAAAGGCTGGAGTGTTGATGCAAACTTCCCAGCAGCATTCTTGCGATTAGCGCTGATAACCTGCGCAAGCTGCATAGCAGCATTACGCTGGCTCTCGAGCGTTTCTTGAATTTTTGTGATGCGCTCCTCGCTGCTGTCGATGGCAGCAAGGCGATGTTCATATACCTCCTGCAGTTTTAGCAGCTCGTTAACAGTTTTAACGTTATGCTTGCGCTCAAGCGAGTAAATCGTATTTAGGCGCTCTTCCACTTGTTGCAAGGCGACAGGATCGCTGTTCAAGCTCTCCTCGATGGCAGAAACGCTCTGCGCAATATCCTTTAGGTCGATGAGAGCGTTGTTCACGCGCTCGCTCATGCCAGCAATATCGTCAAGATTCTCCTCGGCAGTGGCAAGGGTGTTGCGTAGGTCCTGCAGTTGATCAAGAAGTGAATTGTCCTCACTGTTGAGAGTGCTGATAACCTTCCATAAGTCCTCCTTAAGGCTGGTTGCGTTGGCAAGTCGCCGTTGCTGCTGCTCGAGCTCATCGTCCTCATCAGGACGGAGATTAGTCTCTTGAAATTGGTTTAACTGGAAGCGCAGGTAGTCCTCCTCACTGCGATTGCGGTCGTAGTTGTCGCGCAACTCTTTGAGCTGGCGTTCTGTAGTTTTATATTCGTTGAATAGATTGTGATACTCACTCAAGTCGTTATCATGACCAGCGATGTTGTCGAGAACAGAGAGCTGGAATGCAGGCCTTGAGAGCAGCATATTGCTGTGCTGAGAGTGGATGTCCACAAGCCGCGTCATCAGTTCCTTGAGGGTGGCAAGTCCCACAACGCCATCGTTGACAAAAGCCCGTGACCGTCCATTTGGATTTATCTCGCGACGCACTATTAGTTCGTCGTCGAAGTAGTCTAAGTCATTGTCTCTAAAGAAAAATTCGAGGGTGTAATCCTCGATGTCGAAAGTGGCCTCCACCACCGTCTTGCGCTCTTTATCACGAATCGACGAAGAATCGGCACGCTCGCCTAGTATGAGCGACAGCGCACCAAGTATAATAGACTTTCCTGCTCCCGTCTCGCCAGTGATGATAGTGAGCCCTTTTTCAAAGTCTATCTCAAGCTGGTCGATGAGAGCATAGTTAGATATTGATAATCGCTTTAACATTTGTCAGAAGTAAGAAATCAGAGAGGTGCAGCCACTTAACACTTAAAACTTAACACCTACTACTTACCATCACATATTCTCAGTCTTCTTTATTTTATTCAGACGTTCGGTCTCAGTGGGGTAGAGGGGATAAAGCAGCTCATATACCTTCTCTTTCTCAGTACTGTTTGCTTTGGAGTAGATGTTAACGAGCTCGTCCATCTTGGCATCTTTGAACATCGAGAGGCACACCGACATTGGCGCAACATCATAAATTGCTTTCATTGTCTCCATCTGCTGGGTAATTGTGGCGCGACCCTTGTCAACACTGGTCGCCATCTGGTCAAGGCCCTGACGGTGGTAGTTATAAATCACATCACGGATGGCCGAGGTCTGTTTGTCGGTGTAGGCGCTCAATATCGCGCTGCGGTTTTTTGAGTCCTCAAAAGCCTTCCATCCGCTCTCGCCGCTACTCTGCGCCATACGCACGATGTTGCCCAACTTCTCGTAATAAGGATCTCCACCGTTAGGAGCAAATGAATCGAAATCCATCGCTATAACAAAGAGGGCATAGAAGTTGAGAATTGCCGTAAGGTTACTCTGCATTTCCTGCTCGTTATACACAAGCTGCTCATTATTGTCGTAGGTGAACTCAATGCGGGTGTCCTTGAAGTTTATCAAGGTTGTGGTGTAAGAGCTGTTATAAACTGGACGTGAACTCTGAATCTGGAGGTCGCCTTTCATCAATCCATTCGACTCGTCGTACTCAGCAATTGTCAAGAACATCTTGCACTCAATTTTCTCGTTGGCGGCAAACTGTGCGTCGGTCCACACCGTAGTATTGAGGTATTCGTTCACAGCCTCCTTCAAGGTGTTGAAAACATCTTTATTGGCGTTCTTCACCTTCTTTGAATCAACTTCAAAGGTGCAATTCAACTCCTGTGCACCAACTCCCAGGCAACATAACGCAGCCATCGTAGCGAGCAATATATTTCTGAATCGTTTCATTTCATTAATGTTATAATAATAAATAACGTATGGTATAATAAAAAATTGCCCAAAAGCGAGTGTCTTTTGAGCTAATTAAACATTAATCGGTCATCAGGACCTATGAGTGAAATAATGAGTGGTTTTTTCATTAATAGCAGATGTCTTATCTCGGCACGATTTGTTCAAAAGAGTTGTCGTCATAGAAAATCATTATATTGACAATTCTGCGGCCTTGCGATGAGGGAGTGGGGGATGAGCCATTACTGCGGGCTATGCTTTGCAGAGCATTAGTGAGTGCCATAGCGCCAGTATTGTTTCGGCCTTGATTGTCATCATCGAAACTGATGGTAGAGGGCTGGCGTGAAGGGTTGGCAGATGAATTTTGGGCGACATTAGTACCCATGAATAAATTTCCACTTTGTGGAGTTTTGGACAACTTTTGCGCATCACCATTTCCCGACAAGTTAGTGGCGTGAGAATCGAACATTTCGCCATCTCCGAACATAAGCCACATAATATTCAACGCAGGATAGGCTGCGTGAATTTTCGAGATCACTTCATCACTCACTTTTTTGTTGCGTCCATTGAGCAACTGGGAAAGTGTGGGGCGAGGAATCTCACAGGTGTCGGCAAACTGTGAATTAGAAATGCCATTCTGTTCCAAGAAGCGTTTTAAGCGCGAAATAATGTCCATTTTGCTATTAACAATTATAAATTTTTCGTTTGCAAATTTAGAACATGCTGTTGAAAAAACCAAATTTTTAAACATAAATCTTCAAATTTACATTTTTTATTTCGAAAATTTACTGTTTTATTCTGCAACTACAGCTCCTTCAATACAATTTAAAGCAATACTACAATAGATGATGTCTATTTTACTTTATTTCAATATCTTATACTATAAAAAACACACTAAAACGAGTCAAATCGTGCAACATATCCACCTTTTATGAGTAAACACTATATTTAGGCATAGTTATTTTTCTGATTTTCAGAAGAATATGTTAAATGTAAATATCTGTTAATTGCCAATTTGTTTGGGATTGCAAATTTTAGAAACGCAAATTCACGAAACAACACTTCTATTTTATGGCAAAATTCAGGTTTATGATTGCTGAATTTTCAGTTTTTATTTGCAAAACCGCCACCCTACCCTTTGATTAACTTTAGTAAACCACAAATGGTAAACTTACCATTTTGATGAAAAAGTGAGTATTTTGACGATAAATCTAAAGAATCCCCTACCAGAACCCATATTTTGAATTCTCAGCCACTTATTTTTAGTATTTCCACCCTACTCTACCCATATTAAATCACCGATTATCAGCGAGTTTATTATCACAAGCAAAACGCTATGGCATTGTCTCAAAAATGCTTCAGAAAAGCATAAAAACAGTCATTCTAACCTTTTTTTTCCTCTCAAAATCGCCTTACCATTACAAATTATAACCACAAACAGTACACTTGCTGCCGTTTCTGGAGTTTTTCACCCTTAATTGAGGAGGAGAGCCTACAATTTTCATTCCCTCACTATCAACCATAGCACTCAATTTCTCATCACCAGGCTACCCAATTCCCAGCATCTAGACCAACCACCTCAACCGCCCTATCCCACCCTATCTTTTTTCCCGCCAATTTATCGGCATGGTGAATCACACGCAATTCTCACGGAGTTATTTTTTCAGGCAAACAAGAATAAAACCGACTTTTGGACAATAAACCAAAAAGTGATTTTCACGATTATAATGGATTGGATACACATATTTTTCCCAAAAATTAAACCCCGTTTTTCCTGCAACATGTCATGATTGTTGAGTTAGCAACGCAACAAAAAATGAGACTTGGGAGGTGAATCCTAGTCTCATTATCTCTCGCAAAAAAACAAAATATCCACTGATTTTTTGCTTCTATTTATTCCTTTGCATTCAGTTCTATTTTCAGATATTTTGCGGTGATGGAATTAGGAGCTTGAGCCACTTGCTCAGGGGTGCCGGTGGCTACCACTTCTCCCCCATTTCGTCCTCCGTCGGGACCGAGGTCAATGATGTAATCGGCACATTTTATCACGTCCATGTTGTGCTCAATGACGATTACGGTATTGCCCTTTGCCACGAGTCGGTTGAGAACACCGAGCAATATCTTGATATCTTCGAAGTGAAGGCCTGTGGTTGGCTCATCAAGAATGTAGAGTGTCTTTCCGGTGTCCTTCTTTGAGAGTTCGGCGGCGAGTTTCACACGCTGGCTCTCACCACCCGAGAGGGTGCTTGATGGTTGGCCGAGCTTAATGTATCCCAGTCCCACATCTTGCAGCACCTTAATCTTGTGCAGTATGCTTGGCACTGCCTCAAAGAACTCCACAGCCTGATTGATCGTCATGTCGAGCACATCGGCGATAGACTTACCCTTGAAGCGCACTTCTAGAGTCTCACGGTTGTAGCGCTTGCCACCACACGCCTCACAGGGTACGAGTACGTCGGGCAAGAAGTTCATCTCAACCGTCTTGTAGCCATTGCCTTTGCACACCTCGCAGCGTCCGCCGCTGGTGTTAAACGAGAATCGTCCAGGCTTGTATCCACGAATCTTGGCCTCCGGCAGATTCACAAAAAGGTTGCGGATGTCGGTGAATATATTAGTATAAGTCACGGCATTGGAACGCGGGGTGCGTCCAAGCGGAGACTGATCGACAGTAACCACCTTATCAATGTTCTCAAGGCCCTCGATGGTCTCATAAGGCAACGGCTCGGTTAGCGAACGGTAAAACTTCTGGCTCAATATGGGCTGAAGAGTAGCATTGATGAGTGATGACTTGCCGCTGCCGCTCACGCCAGTAACGCACACCAGCAAGCCCAGCGGAATTGTCACATCCACATCCTTGAGGTTGTTGCCTCTACAGCCATGCAACGTTATCGCCTTGCCATTACCTGGCCTGCGCTCGGCAGGGATGGCGATTTTTTCCTTACCATTAAGGTATCGCGCCGTGATTGTGTCGGCATTGAGCAACTGCTTGGGAGTTCCCGAGAACACCACATTGCCCCCTCGCCTACCAGCCTTGGGACCAATATCAACCACATAGTCGGCTTCAAGCATCATGTCACGGTCATGCTCGACAACCAGTATGGTATTGCCCTCGTCGCGCAGGTTCTTGAGTGAGTTTATGAGTCGCTGGTTGTCGCGCTGGTGCAGGCCTATGCTCGGTTCGTCTAAGATATAGAGAACGTTCACCAGCTGCGAGCCAATCTGTGTGGCAAGTCTGATGCGCTGGCTCTCACCACCAGAGAGAGATGAGCTGCTTCGGTTGAGCGACACATAGTCAAGTCCCACATCGAGCATGAACGAGAGGCGACTGTTGATTTCCTTCACAACCTCCTCGGCAATCGCCCACTGGCGCTCGGAAATGTGATTTTTCAGGTCAAGCATCCATTCACGCAGTTGCGCGATGTCCATACGCGCTAATTCGGCGATATTCTTGCCACCAAGCCTAAAATGCAACGCCACCTTGTTCAAGCGGTCGCCATGACACTCAGGGCACACTGTTCTCGAAAAGAACTGGCCAGCCCACTTCTGCGCCTTGGATGTGGCGTTCTCGCTCTGCTGCATCTCGATATACTTTACCAGTCCCTCGTAGGAGAGAAAATAGTTGTTGATACTCATCGTCTCGTTCTTGATGTTGAGACGCTCATCGGTGCCGTTGAGGATGTCGTCGATGGCCTCTTCGGGCAGCTGGTTGAGTGGCGTGTCGAGCGATGCGCCATATTTCTCGCAGATAGCTTGAATCTGCCAAAATATCAGTGAGTTCTTATATTTTCCTAATGTGGTGATGCCTCCGTCTCGAATCGAAAGACTCGGGTCGGGCATAATCTTGTCCTTGTCGATTATATTGACATATCCCAGACCCTTGCACTTGGGACACGCACCTTGAGGCGAGTTGAACGAGAAACTATGCGGAGCAGGCTCGGCATAGGACAGCCCAGTAGCGGGGTCCATTAGCGAACGGCTGTAATGCTCAAGTGCACCACTGTCTGAATCCATCACCATGAGTTGACCATCTCCTTGCTTAAAGCAAGTGTTGATGGTGTCGCGCAGGCGCACCTCGTCTTTCTGTGCTACCTTTAGGCGATCCACCACCAGCTCAACATCGTGGTTGTGGTAGCGGTCGAGTTTCATGCCAAAGGTGATCTCTCGCAGCTCCCCATCGACCCTAACATGCAGGTAACCCTTCTTGCGAAGTTGCTCAAATAGGTCTTTGTAATGTCCCTTACGATTTTTAACTAGTGGCGCGAGCAAATAAATCTTCTTTCCATCATATCGCTCAAGGATGAGATTGAGAATCTTGTCAAGCGAATATTTCACCATCTTCTCGCCCGAGAGGTAACTATAGGCATCACTGGCACGTGCAAAAAGCAGTCGCAAGTAGTCATAAACCTCGGTGGTCGTCCCCACCGTAGAGCGAGGGTTCTTATTGGTCGTCTTCTGTCCTATTGAGATTACCGGCGAGAGGCCCGAAATCTTATCCACATCGGGACGCTCAAGCACACCGAGCATATTGCGGGCGTAGGATGAAAATGTCTCAAGATAGCGGCGCTGACCTTCGGCAAAAATTGTGTCGAAAGCCAGCGATGATTTGCCGCTGCCGCTAAGCCCAGTAATCACACTTAGGCTATAATGAGGCAGCTCCACATCTATGTTCTTGAGATTGTGCACTCGTGCGCCTTGCACCTGCACGCTCTCAACGTCGTTGCCGTTAATTTTCATTCACTCAATCAACCACCCAGTTTCTGTTATACACTTTGTTGCCTGCCTTGCTGCGATAGAGCGAATCATCTTTTGGCACCTTTACCCTATATACTTTTCCTGAAGCGTTAGGAAGCTTGGTGCTTCTAATCCATGGGTTTGCGTCACGCAGCTGCATATAGGAGATGCCATGCTCCTTAGCCCATATCACCCAGTTGGAAACTGGAGTACTAACCTCTATCACCTCGCAGTCAATGGGCTGATATAGTTGATTACTGTAGATACGATAGCCATATTTCTTTGGGTTCTCAAGGAAGAGTTTGTAGGCTATGATACGGAACACATAGCGTGATGTCTCACTTACCAGTCGCAGGTCAAATGAGTTATTCACCTGCTGCGACGATAATTCATTTGTAATTCTACCCGTACCAGCATTATAACTAGCACAAACGGTAGCCCAATTGTGATACCTAGAATAGGCATCGCGAAGATAACGACATGCTGCCACGGTCTCCTTCTCAGGGTCGTAACGTTCATCAACATCGTCGTTTACCTCTAGGCCATACTGCTTTCCTGTTGCTGCCATAAACTGCCAGATTCCAGCTGCCTTAGCTGGCGATAGAGCATTGATGTCGAGCGAGCTTTCAGCTACAGCAAGGTAAATAAGGTCCTCAGGCATATTGTTTTCCTTCAGGATTTCAATAAGTCGCGGAAAATAGCGGTTGGCGCGCTTTATGATGAGCGATGTCATGGTTTGGCCATAAATAACCGAAGTCATCTCTCGGTCGAGGCGCTCAGCCATATCTATACGGTCAAAACTCACATGGTCACCGCAAAAGTTGATTGACTCGGGAATTTCGGGTGCCGCCACTGCCATAAATTCTCCCGCGCGCTGCGCTGGGGATGTAAATGCTGTTGCACACGCAACTATTGTTACCAAAAGGATGTTGATATATTTCATATTTTATTAATTTCCAGATATTTATAAAAGATGTAAAAACGAAAGCAAAGGCAGAAAAAGCACAAGTTTTTTGAAGTGATTATTTAGTCCACAGGACCATCCATCGTTCCTCCGCCCATGTCGCGATGCTCATAGCGCAAGATGTTGATGTCGCCACTGAGTTTGTACTTCTTGCCATCGCTGCCAGTAGCCCGAATGACATAGAAATATACTCCAGTGCCCACCAGCTTGCCACGATAGGTGCCGTCCCAACCGTCGGATGGGTCAGTAAACTCCTTAATTAGCACGCCCCAGCGATTGTATATCCAGCAGTGGAAATCAATAATCGACTTGTAAGAGACTTTCCACACGTCATTGACTTCCTCGGTAGTGCCTGGCGAGAAGATGTTTGGGCACACCAAGTCGCTTTCGCCGATGTTCACAGTGTAAATATCGCTGTAGTCTTCACAAGAGCCATCACTGTTGGCGTAGTAGAATCGCCAGTAAGTGGTTCCTACTTCTTCAAAGGTATATTCCACCTCTTCCTGCGCGAAGTCCATCAAGATGTAGTTGAAATCAGGATTATCGCTAACCTGCCACTGTTTGAACGACACCGCATCGGTGCAGTGGGCGGTGAACGTGATTCTTGCCGGTGCCGAACCGCCTAACGCCGAACCAGGAATTTTCTGCTCGTTGTCGTTATCACGTTCTTCCTGAACGGCAGAAGTCTCAACATCTATAGCTATGGCAGTAAAGGTTTCGGACGTTTTACTCTCCTTCTCGTTCCAGAATTCAAGAAATTTATCTCCACTTACTGTGAATGTAGTGTTACAATAAGGAGCAGGCACAGCAATAGTGTTCTTCAAGAATCTCTCTTCCTCAACCACACTTTGCTCTTTCCAGTAAACATCTTCTTCATCCCACTCAAGAGTGTTGTAGGTCACCTTTATTTCACGATCAAGAGTTTTTGTGCCATCATATCTTATCTCTGGTCCTGAGCCATCAACGTGCAAAATCGCGGTTCCACAATCGCTGCCTTCTTGGTCAATTGATACGCCATTGATATGAAGACGATGCTTGCTGTAGTCTATTACCCACAAATAAGTCGTTTGGGAGTCTCCCTCCTTGATGATGTAGCCCTGATCGGCCTTCACTTGTGTCAAAGAGGTCACATTACCATTATGCAAGACATCAATATCGTTGTATATCCTTTCTCCAATATCGTTAATTATAATTTCCTTCCAACTCACATTATAGGGGTCAGTGCTAGCTGTATATTGCATCGACACTCCTTGCAGCGAGTATAGCACGTAAACAGCCATACTGCCAGTGTTGGAAGATTGCCCTTCAACATATACTGGTTTAGAGTTGCCCACAAATTCCACCTGTGCCATAGCCGAAACTGTAGCCATGACCATCATCAAGGGTATCACAAAATATTTAGCAATTCTCATAGTATTTCCTATATATACATTATAATATATTATAACGTAATATCGTTGCTAAAATTGTTTAGTTTGCACTAGGCGCTGACCTAGCTCAATTGTTTACCATTACAGCTACACAATTCACCAAGTCGCCAACAGTGTGCATCATATCAAATGTTTCGTCATAAATATTGATTCCAAACCTATCTTCAAGTTCCTGCTTGATTTGATTTCGCTGCTGCTGCGTGATTTTGAAATCCTCGTTAAGTCTTGAGGAGAGCTGAACGTTCATGGGGTCTATTTTAAGCGTATTTGCAACCACTTCCATCACATTACGTTCAATAGCAGCAAGGTTGTTTGGATTATCGGGCTTATTCATTCCCGGACGTGGTCTTGGACGTGGCCCATACATAAGATGAATGGGACGCTGACGCACGCCATACATGGGTCGCACCACATTGCGACGGTCATCCTGCGGCAGCAAATCGGCAGAGTCAACTTCCTGACCATCTATCACCACCTTATCGGCGGCAGTGAGTTCCACATCAGGTTTCTCACTTTGCACAGGCTTTGCCTCATTGCCAGCACATGCTGCAATAGCACCCGTTGTCACTCCTGCTGCAATCACAGCTCCGATAGCCGCCTTGCGACGATTTTTGTTATCTTTGTTCATAATATATAGTTTTATAATTTCACATTCTTCAATCTGTTGTAGTGGCAGACCATGAGGTCGCCGTTCTGGTCGCGGAGGTGGAAACCGTTTCCTTTACAGTAGCGGAACATATCGCACTCGGCACAGACACCTCGCTTCATCCACTCACGGTTGCGGTATTTCTCAAAGCGGTTGTTCCACACATCCCAAAAACTGTCGTGGTAGATATTGCCCTGATTGTAGTCGCTGCGAATGCTTAGGCATCCCGAAATAGCGCCATCGTGGCGGACACTTGCCACAGTTAGCCCTGCCTCACAGGAGTAGAAATAGTCACGCACCATTCCTTCGTAGGCCCCAAGGAATCCCTCACAAGCGAAGGACAGGTCAATCTTGCTCTCAAGGCGTGTCTTAACAATAAAGTTGAGCAGATCACGAAACTGATGGTCGGTAATTTGCAGTTCGTCAAGTCCCACAGCCCTACCCATTGGCACAATGGTAAAGCATCGCCAATATTTAACCCCTGAGTTGATAAGCAGTTGTTTAATTTCGTCAAGGTGATTGATATTGCGAGAGTTGACGCAGGTTATCACGTCCCACTCAAGGTCTTCAACCTTACTCATCAATTTGATGGCACGCAATGCTCGGTCAAAGCTATGAGAATTATTTCTAAGCCAGTTGTGGTCGCTAGCAGTACCATCTAGGTCAACTGCCATGCTGTCAATGCCCGCCTCAGCGAGAGCATCCATCATTTTCTCATCAAGAAGATAACCATTGGTAACCAGTCCCCACTGGAAACCTCGCTGCTTAATCTCACGTCCGCATGCCACAATGTCGTGGCGAACGAGCGGCTCGCCCCCTACCGTCGACACCATGATTGTCGCCGGGTCTTGATGCTGCGCAATCTCGTCAAGAACCGGCAATAAATCCTGCAGCGGCATCTCGGTAGCACTCAGGTCTTTGGCGCAGTCGCTGCCGCAATGCCTGCATGAGAGGTTACACCGCAACGTGCATTCCCAGAACAGTTGCTCCAAAGGATGCTCTCGGCACAGACGCTCATTCTCACGCCTTGCCACCTCGAGTGCCATTTGCTGCGTGTGGTCCATTATATGATATCAGTCGTCTGTTCCTGTCCTCTTGCAATTGACATCATAATTGATATCCATGCCGTTATCAAGTTTCACATCATAACCACCAAAGCTGTCTTTGTCGATTTCTACTATATTAGCTTCAGGATCTATTGATTTGACGTCATTCAATATTCTCTCATCAATTACTGACGCTGGAATTCCTGCAGGACATTCAATCTCCCTTATATAGCCATCCATGTCAAACTCCAATAATTCACCTGTCCTAAGCCACACTCTGATGTCATGATTGTCGGCAATTACTCTGACAATCTCATAGCCAGGCAGATACTTATCCAGATATTTTATAGTTACTTCAGGGAGTTTATCTAAATTGGCAATACTATCGCCACCATGAACAGGAGCATTAATAACAGAAGTTTGCTCATTGCTTGGCACATCATTAACATGTTTGCACGACATAGCAAGAGTGACTAATGCTATCACCACAACTGCATTAAAAATGTTTCTCATATATATAATTTTAAAGATAAAAAACTGTTGAATTTCCACAAAAGATAACCAGTTGTCAAATGTGGGGTATTATGATTTTAAAATTTCCCAAAGTTACAAAAAAAATAGAAAGCGCGAAAAAAATAACAGGAAAAATCAATAAGATTTCTCCTGCCATTATCATTTTAAATCATCTGCTTTGGAAATAGATCAAGGAATACTGTGGGGAACGGAGTCTCAAACTCCAGTTCTTCATGAGTGATGGGATGGATGAAAGCGAGACGAAAAGCATGAAGCCCTAATCGTCCTAGACAATCCTCGATGCTGCCATACTTATAATCACCCACCACAGGATGCCCAAGCACTTCCATGTGCACTCTAATCTGATTTTTGCGACCAGTGTTGAGATGCAACTCAATAAGTGAGAAGTCGTCGTTGCGGTCAAGGAGCCACCAATCGGTGCTAGCCCATTTGCCGCCATTGTTAAATGGGCTGCTCACCACCTTGCGCGATGGTGTGTCGCGCAACCAACTCTCGATGTGCCCATGGTCTTCCTCCATAGGGCCTTCTACTACAGCTACATATCGGCGGTCGAGGACACATGAGTGCCAATTTTTCACCAACATCTGCTGCACTTCCACACTCTTGGCATAGACCATCACTCCTGAGGTGCGCGTGTCGAGCCTGTGCACCACATGAGCTGTGCAGTGCTGCTTGGTAGATGCAAGATACTGGTCAAGGAGTATCTTCATGTTAAGGCTTCCCCGCCCTACCCCCATTGAGAGCACGCCGTCGGACTTATCCACCACAATCAGATATTCATCTTCATATAGTATTCCGAAGAATCGGTCGAAATTCCTCATCGGCATGAAACGCGGGTTTTTGGTGACTTCTACCACCATGTCGGGTTTTACAGCGAAGTTGTACTGTTTCTCTACCCTACCGTCAACCTTCACCATCTCATGGCTAAGCAATCCCTTTGCCTTATTGCGGCTGATTCCATCCATCTTCTTGAGGAGGAAATCGAGCAACGGCATCTCCTCGGCAGCAAGGAAAGTTGTGACTTTCATCTGGTTGCGAGGAACGTTAGGACCGTTATATGCAAATCGGCGATTCTTCATTTTTATCTTACTTGTAACGACTAGGAGTTACACTTAACACTTAATCAAACATGTGGCGCAGGCGGCTGAAAATGCGTTCTTTAGCTGCCGATGTGGGTTTGAACGATTGTGAGTCGCGCATCGCCTCCAATGTGCGCTTATCGGCTGATGATAGATTCTCAGGAACATACACCATAACATTAACCAACAAGTCGCCATTACCATAGCCATTAATTGATGGTAAGCCTTTTCCTCTGAGTCTAAGCACCTTGCCAGGTTGCGTACCAGGTTCGATAGTGACACGTGCCCTGCCGTCGATAGTAGGAATCTCCACCTTGCCTCCAAGAGCAGCAGTTGGGAAGTCTATCATCAGGTTGTAGATGAGGTCTTGCTCGTCGCGGATGAGGTGCTCATCGCGCTGCTCCTCGATAACAATCTGCAAGTCGCCAGGCACACCACCGCCAGGAGCATCGTTACCCTTGCCGCGCATAGTGAGCATCATGCCCTCTTTAACGCCGGCTGGAATATTAATTGTGACAACCTCTTCTTGTTTGACAAGACCTTTTCCTCCACAGTTAGGACAACGTTCCTTAATGCGTTTGCCCGAGCCGCCACATGCGCTGCACGCGCTCTGTGTCTGCATCTGGCCTAGGATTGTGCGGCGTATGCGCACCTCCACGCCCGAGCCGTGACAGTTAGGGCATGTCTCAAGCGCTGTACCGTTCTTGGCTCCAGTGCCATTGCAGGAGTGGCACGACACCTGACGCGGTATCTTTATCTTTTTCTCGGTGCCTTTAGCAACTTCCTGCAAATTGACTTTCACACGCACGCGCAGGTTAGTGCCATAATTCACCGACGAGCCACCGCCTGTGTCGCCAAAGCCGAATCCGCCAAAACCTCCAAAGCCACCAAACAGGTCGCCAAACTGGCGGAAAATGTCTTCCATCGACATACCGCCGCCCGAGAAGCCACCGCCACCCATCTGGTCATAGCCTTCAGGACCGAGCTGATCGTAGCGTGCACGCTTATTGGGGTCACTGAGAACGTCGTAGGCTTCGGCAGCTTCCTTAAACTTCTCTTCGGCCTCTTTTTTCTCAGCGTCGCTTTTACCTTGCTGACGGTCGGGATGATATTGTATAGCGAGTTTTCGATACGCTTTTTTCAGCGCATCGGCATCGGCGTTGCGATCAACACCCAGCACCTCGTAAAAATCTCTCTTTGCCATGATATCTTTTTAAATGCATAATGCAAAATGCACAATGCATATTTTTATAATTTCTAATATTACCACTTACTACTTAACACTTACTACTTAACACTTAAACTACTGCCCCACTACCACTTTGGCATGGCGCAGCACTTTGTCGTTCAACTTATAGCCTTTGAGCACGGTGTCGATCACCTTGCCTTTTTGGTCCTCGTCGGGAGCAGGGAATGTGGTAACTGCCTCGTGGAAGTCGGTGTCAAAGAGTTCGCCTGTCGATTCTATAGGCTCCACATTGTTGCTCTTGAGGAAAGAAAGGAGCTTGCTGTGAATGAGATCGACACCCTCCTTAAGACTGTCGAGGTCGCCACCTTGCGCAATTGCATCGATGGCGCGCTCTATATCGTCAACAACGGGGAGGATGCCCTCAAGCACCTTCTGTCCACCGTTCTTGATGAGGTCTTGCTTCTCTTGCAATGTGCGCTTGCGGTAGTTGTCGAAGTCGGCCATCAGGAACAGATATTCCTTCTTCTCCTTCTCGAGCTCGGCCTCGAGTTGCTCACAGCGCTGCTCAGGAGTAATTTCAGTAGCTTCCTCCTCCTGGTTTTCATCTTCAGCGTCTTCAGCACCTTCGCTCTCTTCTTGAACCGCTCCTTCGGTTTCTACATCAAGTTCGGGTTCATTGATTATCTCCTCGTCCTTTTGTTTTTCGCTTTCTTTATTTTTATCTTTGTTCATTTTTTTAGAGTTTTTTATCTGATTTTTTAATAACAAAAAACTTGCCACACCACATTATTATAATAACTCAATGACATATGTGGTAGTGTTGTCAAATTTCCCCTTCATTTTCTCTGCCAAATTGACATCATCAAAAATTCCAAAAATCGACGACCCAGAACCCGACATCGAGGCATAGATCGCACCACCATTTTCGATAACCAGTTTTATTGTAGCCAGTTCGGGAAACGAGGCAAAGACACTAGGCTCGAAGTCGTTCTTCACCACCTCGCCCCACTGGTCCACGCTTTTCATCACATCTTTCTCAAGACTTGACATGCTAGGAGTAGGCGTCACGCGAGAATATGCCACATTAGTGGGCACACTCACGGCAGGCTTTACAAGAAACAGATACAGCCCTTTGAGGCTCACATTAATGGGTGTGAGCACATCTCCAATTCCAGTCGCCATCATAGGTTGGTTGTAAATAAAGAATGGGCAGTCGGCACCCAATGTAGCAGCAAGGCGGGCAAGTTGGTCTTTCTCGACGTTGAGATTAAACATCTCGTTGAGCATGAGCATAGTGCTAGAAGCATCGCTCGAGCCACCACCCAGGCCAGCGCCATCGGGAATGTGCTTGTAGAGGTAGATATCCACCTCGGGCACATCATAGTGCTGCTGCATAAGGCGCAACGCCTTCATCACCAGGTTTTTCTCCACAGGGCAATCAACAGGATTGCCATAGGTGGTAAGAGTAGAATCGCCGCCTTTTGCCGGCACAATCTCCAGCACATCAGTTAGACCTATCGGGTAAAACACCGTCTCAAGGTTATGGTAGCCATCACTGCGACGCTCCACAATGTTGAGCCCAAGATTTATCTTAGCATTTGGGAAAGAAATCATATTAAGTGTTAAGTGTCAAGTGTTAAGTGTAAAGCAAAAAATGCACACTAATTAAACGTATTTCAACTAATTATTTGATGTCACAATACTAAACTGCAAAGTTAGTGAATAGTTTTTAGTTGTTGTTATTCCGTTGTTAGTTTTTTAGCACATGACTTGCGAATTGTGCATAAAGCATTATAATAAACATTCCTCACGAATGCTTTCCAAGATGGGACGGAGCGATTGTGAGGCTGATTGAAGCTCTTTATCGATAGAAGAAACAAGGTTTGTGGGATTCTCTATCTTACTCATCAACAGTAGATTGAGCAACAAGCGCCATGCGGCATAGTGCGACAAAGGCTGCTCGCTCTTTAGCATCTTTTCCCATAGTTGAGGGGCATAATTGAGATGTCTTAACAGGCGATGGCACAGCACGTCGGCAATCTCGGTGCTTTCCAGGTCATTGCACCACTCAAGCGCATTATTAACAGTGAACTCTTCTACGGGATACAGCATTGTCGCTGCCATGCGGCACTCTCGGTGCTGCTTCTCGTTCCACAAAGCCTGAGCCAACTGTGAATCCTTGCCATATAGGCTTGTGATGGCGACAATATCCACCAGCTGACAACCCATTATGATGGTGTGTGGGTCGCCAGCAGCCTTGAGTTGCTGTGCAAGCATCCCGTTGCGGTGGGCAAAGAATTGTTTTTTAAGCGTTTGCAACATGATTAGAAATTGAGGGAATAAAAACCCTGAGAACACCATGCAAAGTTACTAAAAAGTTTTCAGTTTCTCTGCCAGAACTCATATATCCCCTAAAAAATGACACCGCAAAAACAATTTTTGCGGTGTCGTGCTGTAAATGTCTTTTATTATTTCTTCTTTTTCTCAGTCATCTGCCGATAAAACTTAATTTCGGCTTGTTTCAAAAGAAACAGTTGCTTTTTTGAAAGTATTTTTGAAAACTGATTGAAATATCTTGTTTCTATCTCTCCTTCTTTTGACTTTACCTCAGCCATAGCCTTTGCTGCTTTGGCATACTCTTCATCACTCACTTTATTAGCGGCACCCACTTTTCGGGCATGCTGCCTGGCTTTGTGGTTAGCATTGTAGATTTCCTTTTCCATAGCTTCGTAGAGAGGCATGAACTTGTCGCGTTGCGCTTGCGTCATTCCTGTCTCTTTTACGATGAACTCATGCTTATAATCCAGCATCTCTTTAGTCCACTGGCGTTTTCTCTCTTGGGCTTGCGCGCTGCACACACAAGCCGTGAGTATCAGTAAAAACAAAGCTATTTTAAAGTTTGTCCTCATGTAAGTGAAATTTTAAGTAAAAATACTTACTAGCAGTTTTCTATTTGGCTTTCACATTTTCAGATTCCATATACAAAGAGTCTTCATACAACAAGTCATATTCGGAGTACCCCTCATAGTCCATGAAATCCTCAACATTATTTATGGCTGGTAAACTTTTAGATAGTTGTGATCTAATTTGCTGCATATCGGCCGACGAATTTTTCCCAATGGTGAAGATGTTCATCATCACCCAGATGCCTGCAAACATGGCAGCCATATATACAAACGGCCTAATGCGCACCCATAGAGTGGGCTTCTCTTCCTCGGTGATTTTCACCTCTGGAAGCGAATCCATCAGCTCTGAAGTAAAGTTGGCAAAGTAATTCTCAGGGACTGTAAATCCTGGATCTTTGCCTAATTTATCTAATATTTTTGAATTCTCTTTTTTCATGACACTTTTTTGACTACTCAAATGCCAAAAGGTTTAAGGGAAGTTCTAAAAAATAATGAAAAATTTAAAATTGTTTTACATCCCTCAATCGTTATTCTCAAAATAAGACTCTATCTTCTTCAGAGCATGATGATAGGATGCTTTTAGAGCTCCCACCGAGGTGCCGAGAATCTCACTCATCTCTTCATATTTCATCTCGTCGTAGTAGCGCATATTGAAGACCAGGCGCTGCTTCTCGGGCAGTGTGGCAATAGCGCGCTGAAGCTTGAGCTGCGCCTCGTCGCCATCGAAGTACTTGTCGGCCTCCAAGCTGTTGACCAAGAAGGAGTCGTCATCATCGAGCGAGATGTTGTTCTGCACCTTTTTCTTGTTGATGAAAGTGATTGACTCATTGATGGCTATCTTGTAGAGCCACGTCGAGAGTTTGGCATCGCCACGGAAGTTGTCGATGTTAGTCCAAGCCTTTATAAATGTATTCTGAAGCACATCGTTAGCGTCGTCATGGTCAACTACCATGCGACGTATGTGCCAATAAAGCTGCTCGGAATAGTGCTCTATCACTCTCCCGAAAGCGGTGCGGCAAGTGTCCTGCTTGTGCAGTTGCTCAACAATTTCTTCCTCGTCGTATTTCGCTCGTGCTGCCATGCATTTTCAAAAACCGCTTCAAAGGTACTGCATTTTTTTCAGTTTAGGGCAAAAAAGTGACATTAAATGCAAAAAAATACCTGCACAAATTGTTTTGTGCAGGTATTTTGAGCCGTTTTTAGGACTTTTCTTAGTTGGCAAATGCTTTTCCGTTGAAGGTGCCATTGAATTTCTCATTGATAGTGAAAGTACCGCTAACGGCCTTTCCGCTATTACTAATGACGCCATCAAAAGCGTTTAGAACGTAGCTTCCATCGGTGGAGCGCTGATCGCCACTGTAAGTCACGTGGTAGCCTGTAGCGGTGGGCTCGGCATGCAATCCATAGAACACCACTTGCTGAATTATGCCGCTGGTCTCAGAGAGAGCAAAACCTCCCATTGCCAATTGCGCAGTCATGTCCTTTGGGTTGATGTAGATTGCCATAGCTCCGTTGGGGCTCTCCTTGCTTGTTCCATCATCAGCGTATGTGATGTTGTACTTGAGGTAGGGATAATAGAGGTTGGCTGTACTCATCACACGGTGAGTGCCAAAGGCGATAAACTCAACGTAGAGGCATCCAGTCTCGGGACGGTAATATCCGTTAAGGTTGGTGATGCCTGTGCCCCCGTTTGCTGCCGAGAAGATATAGCAGTTATAAGTGTCGCTAGGCTGCAGTTCCACGTCTTTAAGAGAGACTGTTACAGTGTTGCCAGGAGTCACTGCCACAGTGTAGTTGAGCGAGAGTAGGAATTTAGTCACGTCCAACTCCAAAACCACACCACTTGTTGTCACATTAACCGATTGTCCTTCTTCGATGTCAACCGAGTTGTTAAGGACTTCGCCAGTAATCGTTTGTTTTCTTGAATCTTCTTTATCGTCATTACAAGCAGTAATGCCAATCAGTAACAATGCTAATGCAAAGATTGATAATACTTTTCTCATAGTCATGTTATTTAGTTGTTAATATTATCATTAAAGAATAATGTGCCACAAAAGTAGCACATTATTTTATAATAGGAGTTATATTTAAATCTAATTAACTGAAAACATTGTTAATGATGAGAATTAAAAACCCCAGTCGGATGCTCCTTTCCATTCCCAAAGGTAAAGTCCAGAAAATCCGTCCCACTCACCACCCATGCTATTGAAGTAGATGGTGTGCATGCCCTCTAGTATGTCAATCTTACCACTATAATTTGTAACAACCATGGGAGGCATTGGAATTGCTTGGCCGAGATTTTCGCCTGAGAAGTTGAATGGCACAATATTGTCGCCGCTTAAGTCAAAACCATAGACTGTTGGTGTCACATCGAGGTCGGGGATAGAGATTTTCTTGAGCACGGGGCTACTGGCTTCACCAATTTTGAATTGAATGTTGTGGAGGAACACCTCGGCCTTCATTGTGGCGATGTCAATCTTGTAGATATAGTAGAGATCTGTGGGGGCTGTATAGTCATTGCCTGGAGCAATACGACTACGAATAGTGCTGCTGGTGACAATCACTTTCCATTTGTTGTTCACTGTGTACCGCAAGGTAAATACTTTGTTGACTTTGTCAATAAAGCCAACCACATCGGTGAGTGTGTAATTAGTGTTTTCCTCGCCTGTTGAAGGATTCAAAAACTTAACCTTCGAAGATATGAATCTCACATACTGGTCGTTTAGCTGGTTAGTCTTAATTCCTTCCATGGCAAATGACACTGCATAGGGCATGTGGGAGTCGAATTTAACATTATTTGCTACAACTTTGACGGTAGCTTCCTTCATGTCGCGGTACTCGATGTTGAAAGTGTAATTGGCTGTCTCAATGTAGGTCACACTATTGGAAGCAAGTGTAACTGTACTATTGATAAGGTCTTTGCCTTCAACAGTCTCGTTAGTAATTTTGGGCACATAAGGTTCATCATCACCACAAGATGTGAATGACAATGTCAAAGCCACAAGGGCGAGTGATAATAAAAATTTCTTCATAATTATATTTTTATTCGTTAGATGTTTATTCTCAAAGTTGCTCCTAGCATTCTTCCACGTCCTCGTTGCAGGAACTCGTGGCTAATCGATACAAAGTAGAACGTGTTGTAACGCGTGCCGGTAAGGTTCTGACCCCACAGCTGCAGCGAGTAGTGCTTGCCCGCAAGGGTGATGCTGCTACCTAGCAGAGCATAGAATGGTTGGTGCTGAGTGTTAGCCTCGTTCCAGTAAATCTCGCCAGTGCCCTTGAGGCTAGCGTCAATTGTGATGCTCTGCGCCCAGTCGCTGCCGCTCTTGATGTCATAAGTGTAGAACGCTTGAGCAAATAGCGTGTGCTGCGGACAATAAGGCACGCGCTTGTCCTTGTAGTCGGCCTTGCCATCGTTGTAGCGCACGAAACGCGCGTCGCAGTATCCGTAACTCAGGTTCATACCCAGATTATCAGTAAAGTTGACACTTAAACTCGCCTCGGCACCCAGGCTGCGCGTCTTGCCAGCATTGGTCATGATGCGGCCTGTGGTGGTGCCATCGGGAAAAATGGTCATCTGACGGTCGCGGCAGTCAATGTAAAACAAAGCGAGATCACCCTTGACGCGGCGATTGGCACTCTCGAAGTGACCGCCAATCTCATAGTTCCATGCCTTCTCGGGCTTGTAGCCCACGATGTCGTTTATGTCGTAGGCAGCACCAATACCCATAATGCCCATGAGCCGTTGCTGCAGCACGTCGCTGAACATTTGGGTGTTGAAACCGCCTGCTTTGTAGCCCTTGCTCACGCTAGCGTATATACTGCTTTCGCCAATTGTGGGCAAATGATATGTTATTGAGAACTTTGGCAACAATTCGGTAAAGTGTTTACTAAGGTTACCTCCATCGTTGATATCGATATTCTCACTGTGATATACTGCGCCAGTTGCTGCCTCCACCACTTTATAACCAGTGTGTGTCTCACTGTGATGGCGCAACGACGCATGCTCATAGTCGAGACGCAAACCTGCAGTGAATGTGAACCGATTCCAATCATAACTCGACTGGTGATAGAGCGCTATACCCCACGTGGGATTGGTGAAATCGCTGCCTAAAATGAAGCTGCGTTCGTCCCACGACACAGGATAGTAGGGATTGACGCTGTTTATATGACCCTCAATGAGTTCCGAGATGCCAGTGTCTTTGAAGGTCACTGGAGCATCCATCTTGTAACGACGATAAAAGCCGAAGGCGCCCACAAGCCACTCATAAGCATGGTCATACTTGCCTCGTGCCACCACATCTTGAGTCACGGCATGCTCACGTCGCGCCTGAGTGAGGGTGAAATATGGCATGGGGGTGAAGTCATTGTCAAGCGTCATATTATCATCAATATACTGGTAGCTGGTTATGCTCGAAAGTGACCAACTATCAAAGCGCTTGGTAATAGTCAATCCGTCCATCACGCTGGTGCGACGATAAAAACAAGTGTCGTCATACGCAATCTGACCGGTCTCAACCCACTCGTAAGGGTAGCCGCCCTGACGGCTTATCGAGGTACTCAAGGTGTTGCTCACAGTGAGTGACGGCGACGGCTGCCACACTAACTTCATCCGTGCTGTGCCTTGACGCTCCCAATCACAGAGTTTGCCATTAAATTCGTTTCTGTATTGTCCTTTAGTCGAAGTATAATAGATTCCACCGGCAACACCAAAATGCTCATTAACACGCGCATAGTGACTCGCGCCGAACTTCAAACTCGTGTGCGACGCCACTTCAGCAATAAGACGAGTGCCTTGCCATGTCATTGGCGAAAGGGTGTAAACGTTCATCAGTCCGCCCATCGTGTTGCGGCCATAAAGAGTGCTTTGCGGGCCGCGCAACATCTCCACGCGCGCAATATCGGCGATGTCGAAGTCGTAGTTCTCTTTGCACATAACCGGCACATTGTCAATGTTCAAGCCCATCGATGGCTGGTCGATGCGCGCGCCAAGGCCACGAATATATATGGTCGAGGTCATTCGGCTGCCATAGTCAGGCAAGAAAAAGTTTGGCACAAGGTCACTAACATTGCGAACCGTGACAATGCCGTTGCGCTCCACCGCACGTCTGTCGAGCACCGTCGATGATGTGGTGAGGTCAACATCGGTCCCTTGCTTGATAGCCGTGACACTCACGCCCTCAAGCGCCACTGTATCGAGCACAGCATCATCTGATGCCATCATCGACATCCACGCTGCTGCAATAACACTCAATATGAAAAACCGTTTTTTCATGGGTGCAAAATTACAACTTTTCTATAAAACCAGCAATCACTACATGTAGTGATAAAATAATGAAGGACTTTGCTATGGCTGTAATATCCTGAAGGCTACAATTAATACTGTTAAAAGGGATAGTAAATTCTTCATATACATTTATGTTTATCTGCGGCAAAAATATGAAGAATAGATAATTGGTGCAAGTATTTTTATAAACATTCAATGAATAATAATTACATATCAAACAAATCAAGGTATTGAGAAATAAATGATGTAAAAAAGAGGGAATCAATTAATCAAGAAACCGATTCGTTGACCACCATCTTTTTCCACTTGAGATAGCCGAAAATAGCTATCACAGTATATAAACCGTATAGGCAGGCTCTGAAAGGTATGCCTTTGTAGATATAAAGGCCACACGAAACTGCGTCAACCACGAGCCACAGGAGCCATTGTTCCAAATATTTGCGCGCCAAAGCCCACATTGCCACGGCACTCAGAGCGGTGGTAAAACTGTCAAGGATTGGCACAGTGCTATCGGTGTGATATTTTAGGAACCAGAAAATTCCTCCCCACAATAGTATGAAAGTGAATAATGAAGCAACTACATGTCGCAGGGTGTAATGAGTTATTGGCAATTCTTTCCCTTTTTCTTTCTTGTTGCCCCATCGCCAGCAGCAATAGCCATAGATAGCAATCACCACGTAGTAGAACTCCATGCCAAAATCGGCATAAAGCCCTTTGGCAAATAATAGAGTGGAATTGACTATTGGCATGATTATGCCCACCGCCCATAGCCAAATGTTGGCACGGTACTCGAGCCACAAATAAATGAGCCCGAGCACCAAGCCAGTAATATCGATGAGTCGCAGCCAGTCCATTGTCAGTCGTGAGTTGCCAGTTGTCAGTCTTGATCTCCGATCCCCAATCTTCGATTCCCGCGCTTTGCGCTAGAACAAGAACGTCAAGTGCGCCAGCACGTTAGTTCCTGCCATTGGGTAGAAACGTGGGTCGCTCGCGAGTGTGGGTTGATTGCTCTTGTCGCCGTCTTTATAAACTGCGGCAGTCTGCGAGTAACCGTTGTTCTCATACATCTTGTTGAATAAGTTGTAAATAGTCACGCCAGCAGTGATTTTCTTCACGTGAGGCAATTTGAACGAATAAGAAAGTCCAAGGTTACTGATGAAATATGGGTCAAGCGAGTCCTCTTTGCTCTCGAAGTTATCGAGATACTGGCGGCTTACATATTGCGACTGCAATTGTGCCTCAAAGCCTTTGTAATTGAAAGCCAACACACTGTTTACAACGGCTTTAGGCGAGAAGGCGATGGTTGTGTTGCCCTTCTCGATAGCGGTCTGTGTCCACATGTCGTTCCATTGGTCATCGTAGTCACTCACGTAGCCCACATAGTTCTTGATGATGTTGCGGCTAAAGGTGGCGTTCACGTCCCATCGCATCCAGCTGGTGAACTTCATACCTGCCATCAGCTCAATGCCGCAGCGATAACTGTCGGGCACGTTCTCGGCCATTAGCTCACCAATCTCGTTGAGCTTGCCGTTAAGCACGAGCTGATCCTTGTACTTCATATAATAAAGATTGATGCCAGCCGAGAATCGACTGCTCTTGAACTCATATCCTGCCTCCCAATCAAGGAGTTTCTCAGCTTTGGGATGCACGGTGAGTGGTCCATCGTTATAATTGTTGCGGGTAGGTTCCTTTTGTGCCACAGCAAACGAGGCATATACTCTGTTCTTGCGGTTAACTTGCCAGTTGACACCCACCTTAGGGTTGAAGAAGTTGAACTTATCGTCAACATCGAGAATCTGCATGTGCTCGGGGCTTGCTGTCCAATCCCACTTATCGTTAAGGCCCTTTATGGTGTAGTTGATGTGACGGTACTGCAAGTCGAGGTAAGCACTGAGGCCACGCCAGATGGTGTAGTTATTCTTCCAATAAATGTTTAGCTCGGTCTTTTTTCCCTTATTGCGGTAGTACTCGTGGTCGGGATCAAGAGTGCCAATGTAGTTCTCCACCCATATCACTTGGCCGTGGTGATTGTTGCTGTATTTGTTGAAGCCGCCACCCAGCACGCTAGCAAAACGCTCGCCAGTGTAATGCACTGAGAACACGCCACCGCCAAAGCCACTGTCAAGAATCTTCTTGCGCACAAGGTTCGACTTCTTCACCTTGTTGCCATCAACCATAAATGGCTCGAGGGCATATTCAGTGAGCGTGCGCTGGTTCTTGTACTCTTGGTAGTAGCCATAGCCATCTGTATAGTGTAGTGCGGCATTAATTTTCCAGTTGTTGTTAAAAATATGGTCAAAGAGCAATTGATAGTGGAACTGCTTGTAGATGTCTTTTTGGTCATCGTAGAAGCCAGTCACCACATCATTATGCTTGATTTCGCCGTTAGGATTGTATTTGCGGTCGCTCTCAAGCTTGCTGCGACTAATACCGTCCCAAGCATGATAGGTGTCTTCTTTACCGCCAAAGGAGACAAACTTGAGCGATGTGTTGTCGCTATAATAACCCACTTGGGCAAAATAGGAGAACATCGCCGAAGTAGCGCGGTTGCGGTAACCGTCGCTAGAAATATGCGACAAGCGAGCATCAATCAACCAATGGTCGCCGATGCGGCCAGTGCCTAGTTTTATTGTCTCTTTATTAGTGTTGAAGGAGCCATACGATCCCGAGACCTCAGCGTATGGGATGAGTGATGGAGCCTGCGAACGCATATTCACACTTGCACCGAAGGCACCCGAGCCGTTAGTAGAAGTGCCTGCACCACGCTGAATTTGGATATCGCGCAGCGACGAGGCAAGGTCGGGGGTGTTTACCCAGAACACGCTGTGGCTCTCTGAGTCGTTGATGGGAATGTCGTTCATAGTCACATTGATGCGTGTGGCATCGGTACCACGCACGCGCATCGACGTGTAACCCACTCCTGCGCCAGCGTCGCTCGTGGTGAGCACGCCAGGGGTGAACTGCAGCAGTTGTGGCATGTCAACGCCATGGTTCACGGCATCAATTTGTTTCTTACTCACGTTTGTGAAAGCAACAGGGGTGTTGCTCGTTGCACGTGTTGCCAGTACTTCCACATCCTGGAGATACAAAGTGTCGCTCTCCGCAACAGTCTGTGCGGAGGCAAGTGCGCTGCCACACATCACGGCGGCAGCAAGAAGCATAGTCTTCTTCATTACGTTTCCTAACAATAAAATTAATAAGTTTTGTTCTCTACGCCGGCATTACCCGGTTCAGATTCCATGGGTATGTTCTCAGCCACACCAGCATCAAGCAGCTGTCGCAATAGACAAGCGACACACTCTCAATGCCTTGTGAGGTGCAGCACCCCCAAACTCATTGAATCGTGGTGCAAAATTAGTGCAAGCCGAGGGAAAAACCAAATTTATTTGAGTTTTTCCGAACCGCCGCCTAATTTATCTAAAATTAGTGCAAGGTGAGTGAAAAATGCGATTAAGTGAGAGAAAGCATGAGCTTGCTCAATGCTTTCCGAACGTGAGCATTTTATACAAAAACCAAATTTATTAGAGTTTTTCCGCCGCCTAATTTATCCAACAGTAATAAAAAGTTTTCAGTTTTCAGAGGTCAGTTTTTTCTCAACTTATCTCAATTTATAGCGCAAAATATACCCCCATTCCACTATCACACAAGCGAAACGGGGGTATTTCTATTTTTATATCTCGGTTTGCTATTTATTGCCGAGCAGTATGTTGTAGATTGCTGTCACGTCGGCGCTGGTGATAGAGCCGTCGCCGTCAACGTCGCTGGTTTCGATGTAGGTTTCATCGCCGTTGAGCAGGTAGTTGTACAAACAGGTGATGTCGGCAACTGTCACATCTCCGTCGCAGTTCACGTCACCAACCATAGCAGTTTCTTGTTGCTCAATCACTTCCATATTCACAAGCCATGAGTTGTCAGGAAGCTGCATCAGTTGAGTCGCCGACACTTGACCCAGTGTTGGGTTTATCTCATAGAGGTAGCTCTTCTGGTCGTTGAGCACAACAGCCCAGTAGAACTTACCGGTGCGCTTATCATAGGTCATAGTGCTAGGGTTAGTCGAGATATTGTCAATGCCTAGGTCGCCCATAGGGAACACTTCAATCTCGCCAATAGCACCAGGATCATCGGTGCTGATAGCATAAAGCCATCCCTCCTGACCCACACCATAAAGCACGCCCTGATCACTAAATGCGATGGCAGCCATGGGGATAGAGGCAGTACCAATAATAGTGCGTGTTGGGGTATTAGTCGAGAAGTCGATCTCGGCGAGCTTGCGGTTCACAACCTGCCAACTCATGTTGAAGTTATAGAAAATACCGTAGTTCTTGCCAGTGACGGGGTTATGCGCCATGCCGCAACTCGAGATATAGTTACGATCCATAGAGCTCAAAGTCACTGCCTTAACACGTTGCCAGGTCTCCATATCGTATTGCACATGATAGAGCACGTAGGTGTAAGCCTGATCAAAATCGTCCCACACTGTCTTGAAGTGGATGCCCTTCATCAGGCCATCCTCATAGACAGCACCGCCAAGAGGAGCCTGATACACGTCGCGACCCTCGGTGAGCTTTGTAAGAGTGGCACTGGCGAGGTCAAACTCGTATATGCCCTCCATGTTGTTGTCGGTTGTCCAGGAGTCGGCTTTCACCACTCCACACAAGAATTTGGGTTGATATTCTCTGGCTTGAGCCATTAAACAGCTGGTAATCACAACCAGCACAATGCATAAGGTTTTAATTGTGTTCATTAAATAAATTGTTTTAGCGATATTAATGTAAATTTGACCGCAAAAGTACATTATTTTGTCGAACAAATAGCCAATTTCGATAATTATTTCAATATTTCAAGCTTTATTACTACAGCTTTCTGCAGTAATAAAATATTAGTTGTAATTTTGCAACACCAAATTATCACACAAAACATCAACACCAATGATAGGCGAAAGAGGTAGAGCACATGTGGGACTGTTATTTGCCATGGTGGCATTTGGCCTAATGTCGCCTCTGAGTAAAGACATCATAAATCAAAGTCTCACCGGACTGCAATTGGCAACGCTTCGCATTAGCGGAGCGGCATTGCTATTGTGGTGCGCCGCTCCATTTGCTCCTCGCCAGCATGTGCCTCGCCACGACCTGATGCTCATGGCCATTGCTGGACTGTTAGGAGTTGTGATTGCACAAGGTGGGTTTATCGTAGGCGTTGAGCTCACATCGCCCATCAACTCGGCCATCGAGGTCACATCGCAACCCATCTTTGCCATGCTCATGGCTGCCATTATCATGCATGAGCACATCACGGTCAAGACTTCGGCAGGCATATTTTTAGGTTTTGCCGGTGCTTGCCTGTTGATTATGAGTAATGCCCCACAAGCGGGTCACGCCGCCGACTATCGTGGCGACCTGATAATTCTCGGCAGCCAGTTGGGGTTTGCTGTTTATCTAACGGTTTTCCCCTCGGTAATACGCCGTTATCATGTGCTCGTATTCAACAAGTGGATGTTCACTTTTGCTGCCATTGCCATCTTGCCTGTCACTATTCACGAAATGCTCTCGCTTGATGTCCAAGCCATCACTACTCAAGTATTTCTTGAAATCGCATTTATTATTGTGGTGTGTACTTTTGTCAACTTCATAATCGTGACCAATGCTCAACGAGTGCTTGCCCCCACCACAGTTAGCACCTACAACTATCTCCAACCACTAATAGCAAGTATTGCCAGCATTGGCATGGGTCTTGCAACCCTGCGGTGGCAGCACTTCGCCTCTACCCTATTGATATTCACAGGAGTGTGGCTCGTCATCAATAGTAATTCACACCATAGGATTAGGTAATAGACAATACACACAATATGCCTTGCCACAAAAGGCTTGTCATGAAACTGGAGCAACAATCATGCTTGCTCGATTTCACCCTCAGAAGTCGTAATGATAGGCGATAAATGCTCCAAGCAGATAGGGGAATCGGAAATGGAGCCGATGATAACATCTACATGTCGCACCCATTGAGATTTGACATCAATCTGGGCATCAAGATAAACCTTGGCAAGTAGATGGAAAGGAATGGAAAGGAATGATAATAATTGCAAGAAAAACAAAAAAGAAATTTGCCCAAGCGTGAAATTCTTGCTAAATTTGCATGATTAATAACTCTGAACGACTATGAGCGAAAACAACAGTAAGCGATATGCAATAATAGTTGCCGGAGGCAGCGGTAAGCGCTTTGGTAGCGAGGTGCCCAAGCAGTTTTTACCTCTTGAGGGCAAGGCAGTTCTTATGCGCACCATCGAGAAATTTGACCAAGCGGGAGCTACCATCGTGGTGGTTCTGCCTGCTGAGCATCAGCAGATGTGGATTGATATGTGCAAGGAAAGCAATTTCCCTGTCACCCACACTATTGCCAATGGCGGAAAAACTCGATTTGAGTCGGTAAAAAATGGCATCGCAGCCATCGAAAACCTCTGCGCCAGCGACCTTGTGGCAGTGCATGACGGTGTGCGTCCACTTGCTAGCGTAGAAATGATAAACCGCTGCTACGACACAGCTCAACAAAGTGGCAGCGCAATTCCTGTAGTCAATCCCAGCGACTCGATTCGCCAGGTACTTGACGACGGCAGCAGCAAGCAATTATTGCGTTCTTCGCTGAGAGCCGTGCAAACACCACAAACCTTCAAAGCAGAGTTGCTACAAGGCGCCTACGATGTGGAAGAATCACCTCTTTTCACCGACGATGCCAGCGTGGTTGAAAGTGCTGGGCATCAAGTGACTCTCGTTGAGGGCGAAGTGACAAATATCAAGATTACTACTCCCATAGATATGATAATCGCATCGCAAATCATTGCTGATGGAGAAGCTTGCTAAAACCGACATAAAATACCTGCCTGGAGTGGGACCGAAGCGTGCCGAACTGCTGGGGAAAGAGCTAGACATTCACACATTTTATGACTTGCTCTACTACTTTCCTTTCCGCTATATCGACCGCTCTACCATCCATAATATCAGCGAGATGCAAGGCGAGATGCCTTACATCCAGCTCAAGGGGCATTTTATCTCGTTCGCTCCACAAGGCGAGGGTGCTAAACGTCGCCTTAACGCGCTTTTTACCGACGGCACGGGCACTATAGAAGTGGTATGGTTCAACCGTGTGAAATACATCATGGACAACTACCACACCGGTAAGGAGTACATCCTCTTTGGAAAGCCCGCCATCTACAAAAACCATTATAATATGGCGCATCCAGAGGTGGATCCTTACAAACCAGAGGCTCTGAACCGAGGACTCGTGGGCGTATATACCCTCACCGAGAAGATGCACAACCGCAACATCACCACCCGTGTGATGCAGAAAATTGTTAAGGCACTACTTGAGCATCAAGAGTTTAACAGCATCCACGAGACGTTGCCACAGTCCATAATTGACCGCTACAAACTCATGCCTCTGCGTGAGGCGCTTTTCAACATACACACCCCACAAAGCATAACCCTACTACAACAAGCACAACGACGGTTGAAATTTGAGGAATTGTTCTTCCTGCAGATGAACATCCTTAAATACATAAAAGGCCGCAACGCACAAGTGCCAGGGCACATATTCTCACAAGTGGGCGATTATTTCAATAACTTTTATAAGAGTTACCTGAAGTTCCCACTTACCGGTGCGCAGAAGCGTGTCATCAAAGAGATTCGCCACGACATGGGCAGTGGCAGGCAGATGAACCGACTGCTGCAAGGTGATGTGGGCAGCGGAAAGACAATCGTAGCATTTATGACCATGCTGCTGGCTGCCGACAACGGATATCAAGCGTGCATCATGGCACCCACCGAAATCCTTGCAACACAGCACTATGAGAGCATCGGTGAAATGGCGCAGGCGGTTGGGTTGAAAGCAGCATTACTCACTGGTTCCACCCGCAAAAAGGAACGCGACAATATTCACGAGCAGCTTATGAGCGGCGAACTCAACATCCTAATCGGCACCCATGCCCTAATTGAAGACACCGTGAAATTCAAGAATTTGGGTCTTGCCATTATCGACGAGCAGCACCGCTTTGGCGTGGCGCAGCGTGCCAAGCTATGGCGCAAGAACACTACCCCACCCCATGTGCTGGTGATGACGGCGACACCCATCCCACGCACCCTTGCTATGACGGTATATGGCGACCTTGACGTGAGCGTCATTGACGAACTCCCACCAGGCCGCAAACCCGTAACCACAGTGCTTCGCTATGAGAACAACCACATGGCGGTGTATCATTTCATCGGTCAGGAGTTGAAAAAAGGGCGTCAGTGCTACATCGTCTATCCTCTTATAGAGGAAAACGAGAAACTCGACCTGCGCGCGCTTGAGGAAGGGTATGAAATTATTCGTGAAAATTTTCCAAGCTATAATGTAGCATATGTTCACGGCAAGATGAAACCCAGCGAGAAAGACTATCAGATGGGACTTTTTGCAAGCGGCAAAGCGCATATACTCGTCTCTACCACAGTGATTGAGGTGGGTGTGAACGTGCCTAACGCCAGCGTGATGGTGATTGAGAACGCCGAGCGATTTGGTCTCTCACAGCTGCATCAGCTACGAGGTCGTGTGGGACGCGGAGCCGACCAGAGCTACTGTATCTTGATGTCAAAATATAAGGTGACAAAAGAAACGCGCCACCGCCTCGAGGTGATGACGCAGACCAACGACGGCTTTGTGGTAGCCGAGGAGGACATGAAACTGCGTGGACCAGGTGACATGGAGGGCACGCAGCAGAGCGGCGTAGCGTTCAACCTGCGCATCGCCAACCTCGCCAGCGACGGCATGGTGCTACAAGCCGCCCGCGACGAGGCGCAACGCATCCTCGACGAGGACTTCGACCTATCCACCCCCGATGGTCAACTCCTCCAGCGCCACATGCGCTTCCTCTTCTCAAGAGAAACCAACTGGGGAATGATATCCTAATACACAAGGCATAATTCACAATTGTGATGCGCGTTATTCTAATGCTCTCGCCTCTCTCCTAGCGTTGATTTTATCAACGATTAGGGCGATGGCTCCGTCGCCAGTCACGTTGCATGCGGTGCCAAAACTGTCCATAGTGATGTAGAGGGCAATCATCAGGGCCTGCTGCTGGGCGTCGAAGCCTAAGATTGACTGTATCACTCCTAGCGCCGCCATGATAGCTCCGCCAGGCACTCCAGGCGCGGCCACCATCATCACACCGAGCATGAAGATAAAGCCCGAGAAGATACCCAAGTCAAAAGGCATCCCTGTCATTAACATTAACGCCACAGAGCATGCCACAATCTTCAGACAGCTTCCTGAGAGATGGATGGTGGCACACAACGGCACCACGAAACCGGCAATGCCGTCGCTCACTCCATTCTTAAGCGCGCTTTTCAGAGTCACAGGAATAGTCGCTGCGCTCGATGATGTGCCTAGGGCGGTGAAATATGCAGGCAGCATGTTCCACAGCAGTTTAAACGGATTGCGGCGAGTAATGGCTCCAGCTATACAGTATTGCAGCACAAGCAGGAAGATGTGCAGCAAGAATATCACACCAATTATTGAGATAAACACGTTGAGTACATGCCATGCTTGCCCAGTGTGACTCATCTCGAGGAAAATGCCGAAGATATACAATGGCAACAGCGGGATAAGCACAACCTCAATGGTCTTGGCAACGATGTCCTTGAATTCGTCGAAACCCGGTTTGAGCGTCTTAGAACCAAAAAATGCTATTCCCAATCCCACGGTGAACGCAGTCACCAATGCCGACATCACATCTACCAGCGGCGGGATATTGATAGTGAAGTACGGTTCAAGTGCCTTCACTTCGGCAATATGCTCAAGCGCCTGCCCATTACTGATGAGGAACGGAAAAATGCTCGAACTGGTGAAATAGGACAAGTATCCTGAAAACACTGTGTCGCCATATGCTATCAATGTGGTGATAAGCAGCAGTTTGCCTGCGCTATTGCCAATGTCGCTAATAGCAGGAGTGATAAGCCCGATGATGATAAGCGGGATTAAAAACTGAAGGAAATTACTGAAGATGCTATTGAATGTGACAAACAACCTAACCGCGGGCAAAGGCAGTACCAAGCCGAGTCCGATACCTATCGCAATAGCAATTAAAATCCGTGCCAGCAATGGCATTTTTTTGAGTTTACTCATTTTATAGCTAAGAAGTATACAAGGCAATAGTATTTTTTAAAACGAGAAAAAGAGTAGTTTTCTGCCTCAAGGCGGTTCACTGTACCACGGCAGCCGTGGTACAGTGCGGCATCACCTGCGCTTTTTGCCGCCTTTTTTAGACTTGCCAGCCTTTTTCGAGGTGCTATTTTTTTGCGATGCACCAGCACCGTTGACCATTGTGTTGATAAGGCTCTTGTTGAGGCCCTCAATATCGGTGGGTGCCTTGCGGGCGTTCAAGTATTTAAGCATCTCCTGCAGAGTAGCCTTGTCGCATAATGCCAGCATGCCGCGAGTGACTGGACGCATCGAGAGCACCGCCCAGCGATCTTTCATGCCCTTGTAGGGGCTGCGCACCCACTTGAGAGTGAATTTCTCGTCACGGAAGTTGGAATAGAACGCATCAAGACTCTCGTCAAAGGGCTGTGTAAGCTCCACAGCGAGGTCATTGCCTTGTGGTTTCACCTTCCACATCAATGGTCCATGCAGCGAAGCATGACCGCCGTAACCTGCAGGTCGAGACCTCAGGAACTCAAATTCGTCACGCGAAATCTCCTTGCCATCAGCGTAATAATGCGGCTCTCCATTATCATCCAATTGCATAGAAGGCTCAGGCATGTGCACACGTTTCATGCGCTCAGGGTAATATACCACGTTAAAAAAATCATATAATACAGGCCTACCATCTGAATTGTACCTATATTCCATTCTATAATCAGCTCCAGGATAGAAACCTCCAACAGCACCATAGACAGGTCCGAAAACAACCGTGTCGCCAGAGTTCTTGCCTGTTCCGGCATAAACACCATTAATCATATCTTTCAGGTCGGCGATACATTCATCATCATTTATGGTGTAATTCTCCTGCTTGAGTAAGGCCACGTCGAGCACGGCGCCACTGGCATTGCGAAACACCAGCATGTCCCAGCGTCCATCCACCTCATGCTTGACTGTAACACCTTTTTTATTGACAACCACTGGCTTGCCCTTAACTAGTTCCACATCATATTTGTGCTTTTCGAACAATCTCTCATCTTCTGCACAATTAAGGTGGAACGACTTGCCCATGGCTATATCATTCTTATCATAAAAGCAATCGACATTACAGTCGTACATACCGTTTTTCCACATTGTGTTGTCATCAAGTTTGAACACATCGTTAGAACCCTGCTTGAACTTAAGCTTAGCGTCGGCCATTATAGCCTCAATCTCAGAATTTCTATCATTACGATTTGCAGCATTAACTGCCACAACCGCACAAAATGCTAATGTCATTAAAAAAAATGTTCTCATAATTATTTATTGTTATTAGTTGTTCACTTACTACTTAACACTTACTACCGTGTTAATAAGGCTCCTGTTCAACTTCTCTATGTCGGTGGGATTATCACAACCATCGAGATAGTCAAGCATCTGCTGCTGCGACGTTTTGTCAAAGAACTCCAGCATGCCACGAGTAACTGGGCGCATCGAGAGCACTGTCCAGCGGTCGTTACGGTCTAAATAGGGACTGCGTATCCAGTGGAGTGTGAATTGCGTGTCGCGGAATTTGGAGTAATAGGCATCAAGCTCCTCGTCGTAGGGCTTATTGAGCTCCACGGCGAGATTGCCTTGAACATCTTCAATCCACCAGATGATAGGGCCGTGTTGTGAGCCGTGGCCTCGATAGCCGTTGGTGCCACCATCTATTGATATGGTGCCAGCTCCTTTCACACGCTCTTTCACAAAAACCAGCTTCAGTTGCATGCTGTTATCATCATTTTTGCGATAACCATTTATCTCATAATCACTGCCAGGATTCACACGCTTCCATTGGTCTTTGGTTTTATGTATGAACCCAAATTCGGTCACTGCATCGCTGTCATTGGCCCACACCCCGGCAAACATGTCTTGCATATCACCGTTTTCTGCTTCTTTACGTGAATAACTATTGTGCTCCTCACATTTGAGCAGCACATCGTGCACCTGGCCATTCTTGTCCTGGAACACAATCATGTCCCATCGCCCAGCCACAAGATGATGAACGGTGAAAGCTGGATGGTTTATCACAACGGGCTTGCCATCAATCAATTTTACCTTATATATATTATTGCCATCATCCCAGTTCCGTGTATCTTCAAGCAAGAATCCCACATGGTCGGGGGCACCCTGCTCGTTATTAAACGTTTTAATGCGACAATGATTCATTCCGTAGCGCCACTCTGCACTATAGTTCGGCTCGAAGATGTCATTAGAAGCCTGCTCCAGCGGCAGCAACGCATCGGCCATTATGGCTTTAAGCTCCTCCTCGCATTCGCGTTCAGTTTTCCTGCGGGCATCAACAGTGAGCACGCAGCAAGCCAGTAGCACAATAGTCAACAACGTCTTCATAACGGCACAGTTTTCTAGTTAGATTGCAAAGATAGCAAATAGTTTACTCTTTTCCACATAATAAAACAAAAAAACAAACCGCCACTCCGATTTTCACGAAATGGCAGTCCTTTAGAAGTTATCAGTTTTCAGTTGTCAGTTTTCAGTTAACAGAAAAAACTGTGAACTATGAACTGTGAACTATGAACTGTGAACTATGAACTATAAATTAGTTCCTGTCCTCGTAGCTCTGGTCGTTGCGGTCGTCGCGGCGACGGTCGTTGTTGCGGTTGTCGCGACGTGGACCACGGTTGTCGTTGCGGCGGGGACCACGATTGTCGTTATGGCGTGGGGCATTACCACCATTGCCATTGCGTGGACCATTGCCGTTGCCGCGTGGACGGTTGCCACCGTTGCCACCACGACGCTCCTCATAACCCTCAGGCTTCTCTTGAAGAGCACGCATCGAGAGGCGGTACTTGCCAGTCTTCTTGTCAATCTCGATGAGTTTCACAGTCACTTCATCGCCCTCGTGCAGACCGCTAGCCTCCATGTCGGCAAGACGCTCCCAGCTTATCTCGCTGATGTGAAGCAAACCTTCCTTGCCAGGCATAAACTCAACAAAAGCACCAAACTCAAGGATGCTCTTGATGGGGCCTGTGTAGATGGTTCCCTCCTCGGGCACTGCGATGATAGCCTTGATGCGCTCAACGGCAGCCTCGATGCTGTCTTTGTTGGCAGCCGAGATTTCGATCTCTCCCTTGCCGTCGATCTCATCGATAGTAATTACGGCGCCAGTGTCCTCCTGGATGCCTTGGATAACCTCGCCACCCTTGCCAATGATAGCACCGATGAACTCTTTGTCAACAGTCATTGCCACGATGCGTGGAACGTGTGGCTTGTAATCCTCACGAGGCTCAGGAATTGTCTCGTTGATGATATTAAGAATGTGGAGGCGACCTTCACGAGCCTGGTTCAGAGCTTGCTCCAGAATCTCATAAGGCAGACCGTCGCACTTAATATCCATCTGAGTGGCGGTGATGCCGTTCACAGTACCAGTAACCTTGAAGTCCATGTCACCGAGGTGGTCCTCGTCGCCAAGGATGTCGCTCAGCACGGCGTGCTTAACATTGCCCTCATCGCTGATGAGACCCATAGCAATACCTGCCACTGGGCGTTTCATCTTAACACCAGCGTCGAGCAGCGCCAAGGTGCCACCGCACACTGTTGCCATCGACGATGAGCCATTACTCTCGAGGATGTCGCTCACGATGCGGCAAGTATAAGGGAAGTCATCGGGGAACATGCGCTTGAGAGCGCGGTGTGCCAAGTTGCCATGACCTATCTCGCGACGGCTCACGCCACGTGGTGCCCGTGCCTCGCCAGTAGAGAATGCTGGGAAGTTGTAGTGGAGCAAGAAGCGCTCGTTGCGACGAGTAAGAACGTCGTCAATGAGCTTCTCGTCGAGCTTAGTGCCCAAGGTCACTGTTGCAAGCGACTGAGTCTCGCCACGGGTGAAGACTGCGCTTCCGTGAGGACCTGGCACATAGTCGGTCTCGCACCAGATGGGACGGATGTCGGTGGTCTTGCGACCATCCATGCGGATGCCCTCGTCGAGGATGACGCGGCGCACTGCATCGCGCTGCACGTCGTGGAAGTAGCGATTAATCATTGGAGTCTTCTCCTCACGCTCCTCCTCGGGAATGGTCTCGATGAAGTCCTCGAGAATCTTGTCGAAGCTGTCGTTGCGCCAGTGTTTATCGGGGTTGCCAGCCTTAGCGATGTCGTAGCAGGGCTGATAGCACTCCTTGCGCACGCGCTCCTTGATTTCCTCGTCGTCAACTTCGTGGCAATACTCACGCTTAACGACACCGAGCTCAGCAGCGAGCTCCTTCTGAGCCACACACATAGGCTTGATAGCGTCGTGCGCGAACTTCAGAGCTGCGATAAGGTCTTCTTCTTGAACTTCGTCCATCTCACCCTCCACCATCATAATATTGTCGTAAGTAGCACCTACTACCAATTCCATGTCAGCGTTTTCGAGTTGTTCGAAGGTGGGGTTGATAACGAAGTTGCCGTCAATGCGTGCCACGCGCACCTCACTGATAGGCTCCTCAAAGGGGATATCACTAACAGCGATAGCGGCACTAGCAGCGAGGCCAGCGAGAGCGTCGGGACAGTCGGCGCCATCGGCCGAGAACATCAAGATGTGGACGATAGTGTTGGCATGATAGTTCGAAGGGAACAATGGCCTAAGCACGCGGTCCACGAGGCGTGCTGTCAAGATTTCGTAGTCGCTGGCGCGGCCTTCACGCTTGGTGAAGCCACCAGGGAAACGTCCAAAAGAAGAATATTTCTCCTTATATTCAACTGTGAGGGGCATAAAGTCGGCGCCCTCTTCGGCATCCTTCGCCGAAACAACGGTCGCTAGCAACATGGTGTTGTTGAAGCGCAATTCAACTGCTCCATCGGCCTGCTTGGCAAGCTTTCCTGTCTCAAGGGTGATCTCACGTCCGTCACCCAACACGATGGTTTTCTTAGTAGGTGTTAACATCTAAAATAATATTATATAATATAAAAACTGCTTTCTGCTTTATTTCCGCTTTTTCTGCTTTGAAAATTGCAGGATTTCTAAAAAATCGTGCAAAGGTACGAAAAAGTTTTCAATTATCAGTAAATCAGCAACAAGTTTTTTTCAACAGCCCTTTAAAACAAGAAAGACAAGAAAGATCTAGTGATTCTAGAATTTCTAGAACATCTAGAGATTCTAGAAATTACAGCAAAAAAAGAAGAGCGACTCACGCCGCTCTCCTCAACAATAAAAAATCTTATCTAAAATTTCTTATTTCAAGATCTTAGTAGTTGTCTTAGAGCCATCGCTGTAGCGAGTAACCACGATGTTCACACCCTGGAATGGAGTGTCGCTCTCAATACCAGCCACGTTGTAGTACTTAACGCCCACAACTTCACAAGAGATATTCATATTCTCAACACTGGTGATTGTGCCACCACCCTTAATCTGTACTGGAATCTCTTGCTCTACGATATAGAACTTGTCATCCTTGCCTTCAGCTTCGCCCTTTGAACCATCAGGCAAGTTAACAGTGCGAGTGAAGTACATACGAACCTTAAAGTTCAAATTGAGCTCATCGATTACGCCTTCTTCCTCGTCGCCCTCAGTGCGAAGCTTCTGTGCGCCAAAGGTGCCGATGGTATATGTAATTGTTTGCTCACTGCCGTCAACACCAGTTACAGTCACCTTTTTTTCGGTGCTACCAAGTGGTGCATTATTGGTGAATGCATACATCTCTTCGTCATCATCATAATTGATCTCGAACATGAATCTACCATTCACACCCATGCGAGCAGCGATATCCTCAGATTGATTAGCATATTCCTCACGGAGCAAACCTGGAGCTGGGTTGCCATTTTCATCCAAAATCTGGCGCCATACACGCACTTTGTAGATTGAATAGCCGTTAGGAATTTCTTTAGTGGGGACATTAAGTTGAATATCATAATAAGCAAATCTCTTTTCCTCGCCATTTACAGTTTCGGTCCAGAAATATGTACTCATTGGTTTAACTCCAGTGAGTTGCTCAATCTCGAGCTCACCTGTAGCAGTTATTTGCTGCGGGCCACCATAGGTGTTATAGTCTTTACGAGGCACCTTGTTATTATTTTCATCAAGTTCTGACATATAACCCTTTGTGAAAAGTTCAACAACAGGAGCATATAAGTACTTGTGAGCGGCACTTGGTGCATAATAGTCAATGAATGTTGCCCAGTTGAAGGGCTGAGAAGTGGATACAGCAGGCTGGTCATCAGCCGATGCAGCATAATAATACTGACTATTCACATCATTCATTGTCACGGTGTACCACTCGCCTTGATTACCAGCAATACCAGTAGGTGGCAAGTCTTGCTCATCTTCACCATCTACTGTGGCAACAATGAAGCGGCCCTCATTCTCATTCCAGCGATAAACGTCATAGCGAAGAATCTCAGTCTTAGAGCTGAGCTGAACTTTCTCGCTAAATTCCACATCTTCCAGTTCAAGGTTACCAATAGTGTCGCCATCGACTTGCGACTGAGTATAGCTATTTATTTTAGAGTCGGTCTTGAAGACTGGCACACGAACATCATTGCTATAAACATCGCCTACTTCCATCTTATAGAGATACTGGAGTGGATGCTTATTCTCTGACACATCTACAGTGAAGTTGTCCCAGAAGAAGAATCCGTTTGTGAATTGAACATGACCATTAGTAGTGCTATACCTGAACGAAAGAGTATTGTTGGGGTGATAGCCTGCAGCAGTTCCACTTTGTGAACCGTTAGGATAGTCAGCAACATCACCTTGATTGCTAAGAGCAATGGTTATTGTGCTACCATTTGCGGTACCAGTAGCAACAGTATCCCTTACAACTGCATCAGCATACTGGATGTTACCCTGTTCATCGGTGAGCACATTGCCATTTTCATCAACTTTGGCAGGACGGCTCAAACGATAGAAATAGACCTTGTTATTATTAGCAGACAGGTCAGACGCATCCAAAGTAGTACCATTGTTGACCAGCTCAATCTTGTTGCTGTAGCAGTTCTTCTCATTGTCAGGATTGTAACGACTGTAGTAAGTAGCACCAACCATATGCGCTTTCTCGTTTGGATCAAGACCTGGGATAACGATTTCCTCCATGTTCGACATCTGCAGGCTCAAAAATCCGCCCTTGTCGCGTCCACGGATGACATAGGTCTTAGTCTGGCTGCCAGCTTGCATATCCACATACACATTTTCATATGCAAATTCTGACATGTTTTGACGGTCAAGAACGATGGGCGTTTTTGCCCCGTCAGTCATAACATAGGAACCATCTGCATTGCGATAATATACCGGCTGATAGCTCAGCACTCCGTACTCGTCAATAACAACCTCCCATAACTCATATTCCTGCATGTCGCCTGGCAAGAAGTCATCAAGATTACTCTTCCATGTCAACGAATGCTTATAGAGACCAGTCATAGTTTGTTCGTTTGAACTAACAATAGAGCCCGGTTCGATTTCATACTGTTTGATTATAAACATACCCATGGTGGGCTGGATGGTTGGGTGATATCTGAAGTAATCCTGCTCTGTACCTGAATTACGTGTACTGTGGTCCATCATACGATAGTCGGGGACAAAGAACATCATGTCGCGCACATCCTGGCAGTCTTTATCTTCACTGAATGTATCATACATCATGAAATGATGACCATTATTAACATAAGGCACATTGGGGCAGTCGTGATTTACGCCAAATGATTGCATATTTTTGGTCAATTCCTGATAGATATCATCCTTGGTAACATCGGCTCCACCGAGCGCAGGGCTGAACTGCTCAAACATGTGGCACAAGAACGGATATTTATCATAGTAACTCTTGTCTACAAGTTTATCCACATATTCATCTACACCATTACCCTTAATATAACAAGGATTATCATAGAAGTTTGAACCAGTTACTTTACTTGAACCACTAAACCACAACAATTGACCCTTGGCAATGAGATAGAACTTATTCATCTTGTCGCAATCAATCTTGAACATAGTACCCTTTCCCATACCCTCACCGGTGCGTTTGGACTCAGAAATAATTCGAGCCGACTTGATGGTCTTATCAACACACTCTCTCAGCTGGGCATAACCTTCGGTTTCAGTCAAATCTACTGCATGGAGCACCTCACCTGTTTCCTCATCTGTTACGGTTGTTGGGGTAAAGTCTTCTTTCAGCTCCAGCAGTAACAATGTCAGACCCTCTTTCTCAGGCTCATACTGAGTGGGATCCATATACCAATACTGATAATTGCCCGAAGTGCCATTTAGTTTAGTGACTTCGGAATCCTTAAATTGCCATCCATAGGCGTCATTGAAGGTTGCATTGCCATTAGCTACAGACAGTGTTCCAACAGCAGTATATGGCACTACGTCATCATGGTCACGAGTTCCCTCCGAAGTGAAACCACGTCTCTTATTGCCAGGAATATCCTTATTGGTATAAACCTCTTTGAGCATTGCGATAATCTGGTCGGGGTCGGTTGCAACGTCATCAAGATGACCTTCATGAGAAGTGCCTGTGTCGTCCTTCCATGTATATGGGATTGCCGCAATCTCATTGGGTTTCAACACAGTGATCTCTCTCTCCTCATACATGCGTTCATAACCAAAAGTAACAACAGGCAAATACTTTATACAAGTATTACCATAACTATTATAATAATTAGAATAATATGAAGAATAATAGTCACTTGCCTTCAAATAAAAAGAGGTATTTCCATTAGTTCCTCGTTCAGTCGTCAAATCAATAAGCAAATTTCCACCTTGATACTCAAATGGTTCATTAAACGTTATCGTCCATGCGCTTGTACTTGATTGCGATGGCGTAATCGATGCAACCTCAGTCAACGTGGCATTAACAGGCTGATTACTGCTACCAGAGAATTGAACCTGATCTATTACTGCTAACGAGACAGTGACTTTTCCATTATAAAACTTTATACCGCTTTCTGTGTAGAATGTGATACTTTTAAGTTTTGAGTTTTTATAGAAAATGATACTTGACTCAGGATAAATCATCTGACTGTGTTGAGCACGTTGTTGACTATACCGGCTTCCATACACGGGCAAATATTGATTAGGCTGGACATTGTCCTTAATAGTAGTGCCAGAGTGTCTCGATTTAGCGGTTACAGTAAAAGTACCCTCATCATCAGGCTCACCATATGTACTCTCCCAAATATAAACCCCAGAGGCAAGGGTTAATGTCTTTGCACCAGGATTATATGTAAATACAATGTCTTCCCATTCATTAGAGCCATTAATTCCATCGAGATAAATCATTTCACCAGAATCACTTAAACCACATTGTATTTGTCCTCCAAAATTGACTGTAGTACCATCAATAGTACCTTTAATCCATGCATTGTGTACATAATAACACAATCCTCTGATATAGATGTAATTTCCATAAACCACAACATCCACATTACTCGTCCAGAAATTGCGAGTTTGCCACCTTAGTTGTCCCAAAATATTAGTGTATGGAGTTTGCCAAGTAGTTGTTATAGACCATTGCTCAACTGATGCACTAGAAGGCGGAACAACACCTTTTAATGACACTCCATTATTTCGTGAAGAGTCATCTTTTTTCATCTTCAATGTGGTTGGCATGCTCTGCTCATTTGCAGAGTTCGCATCTGTCAACTGTGGAACATTCTTTTCCACAGAAGCCACATTCTTTTGTGCCGCCATGGGCTGCCACAGGGGCAAGGCGATAGCGGCGATTAATAGTAATCTCATAATTCGTGTCATAGTAATAAGAAATTTTAGATAAATATTAATAAAAGTTCTTTCTAATTCAAAGTTAGTGTACTTCTGGTAAAACCATCGTGCGTTGCTAATCAATAAATTGAATTCTGTTTGTCACTCGAAATGATCAGATGATTGTGTTATAGCTCACATGGCAATCAATAGTGGAATCCATTAATATAGATGCCTAATCATATAATCAAATCAATAAAATACAATTCTAATATAGCAAAAACCATGCAAAAATATGACATTTTTATTAATCAAAGTGCATTTCTGCCGAAAAAAATTGTCTTTTTACTGAAATTTTAACATATCAGCCGTGTAATTATGGAATATTTAAGCGCTTACTATGCAAAATGATTAACCGCTTTTAATAGGAACATATTTACAACAAACGCGCCAGCATGGGCAATTAAGTATTAAGAATTAGGGCGACATTGTTATTAATTGTTCGTAATTGTTTGACTAAAAAAGAGGAGCGACTTCACAGTCGTTCCTCTTGAAGATCAATTGCATGAAAAACTTATCTAAAATATCTTTTCTTACTTCAAGATCTTAGTAGTAGTCTTAGAGCCATCGCTGTAGCGAGTAACCACGATGTTCACACCCTGGAATGGAGTGTCGCTCTCAACACCAGCAACGTTGTAGTACTTAACACTAATCGCCTCGCGAGATGTAATCATAGTGTCAATACCAGTAATAGGAGTATCACCCTTAACTGTTACTGGAATAACTTCCTCTACAACGTAGAACTTGTCATCCTTACCCTCTGGTATGCCCTTCGAGCCAGTCAAGTTGGCCGAGCGAGTAAAGTACATACGAACCTGGAATTTCAAGTTGAGCTGTTCGATTACGCCTTGCTCGTCATCGCCCTCGGTGCGAACTTTCTGAGCACCAAAGGTGCCAAGGGTGTAAGTAATGTGGTTTGTATTACCGTTAACACCTACTACATCTTCCTCTATCTCATCGCTACCGAGTGGTGAATCATGTTCAAATGCATACATCGCATCGTCATCTTCATAATCGATTTCGAACATGAATCGTCCATTTGCATCACCCATGCGAGCAGCAATATCAGGAATTTGAGTAGCATATTCCTCTTTAAGCAATTGTGGAGCTGGGTTACCATTATCATCCAAAATCTGGCGCCATACGCGCACTTTGTAGATTGAATAGCCGCTAGGAATTTCTTTAGTGGGGACATTAAGTTGAATATCATAATAAGCAAATCTCTTTTCCTCGTCATTTACAGTTTCGGTCCAGAAATATCTACTCATTGGAGGAACACCTGTGAGTTGCTCAACTTCTAGCTTACCTACTGCAGTCATACTCTGAGGACCTCCATAGCTGTTATAATCTTTACGTTTATCAGTAGTAGATCCCTGCTTGTAACCCTTTGTGAAGAGTTCTACAACAGGAGCATAGAGATACTCGTAAGCATCTTCGACTTGCGGAGCTTTAGGATAATGGTCGATGAAGTTCGCCCAGTTGTTTGGCTGATCAGTTGACACTTCAGGTTGGTCAGCTTCAGAAGCAGCATAATAGTAAGTAGTATTAACCTTATTCATTGATACGGTGTACCAATCACCCTGGTTACCAGCTATACCAGTTGGATCCACGTCTTCCTCATCATCACCATCAACTTCGTCAATGATAGATATGCCATGAGAATTCTTTACAGCTAAGTCTTGTATTTCTTTAGTGCTCCAGCGGTAAGCGTCGTAACGAAGTATCTCGGTCTTAGAACTCAACTGAACTTTTGCCTCAAACTCAACATCCTCAGGAATCGTTAAGTTAACTCCATCGTCTGCATCGACTTGATCCTTAGTAAACGAACCATTGATTCTAGAATCGGTCTTATAGACGGGAACACGCACGTCGTTGGAGTAGGCGTTTCCATTTTTATCACCTGTCCACTCGCCCCAAATATTAAAGCCATCGTCCCAATATCCTTTAAGGGTAAATGTACTACCATCGATTGACGCGTAATTATTAGGAGTTTGATTCCAAACAGCATTATCATTATCATTATTATTCCATCTAGGGATACCAGTTGCATTAGGATTCATGCGGACAAAATTGATTTTATTATTGGCTGGAATTCCAGCATACTCATAGACGTTGTCGCCCTTGCTGATGCCTGCCACCCATTCTCCATCGCCACCATCTGGCCATGTCCAAGCATACCATACTTCATTACCTTGTGAACATGCAGCAGCATTTAGGGTTACAGTTGCAAGGCCTGCACCTTCAACCTCCATCTTGTAAAGATACTGGAGAGGATGTGCATTCTTCGAAACATCGACTGTGAAGTTATCCCAGAATTGCAAATGGCGATTGTTATTAAATTGGACAACACCATTCCTGATTGTATATGGGAACGACAGTGACGAGTTGGCATGATAACCTGCAGCATTTCCACTGGTCACTCCATCGGGATAGTCATCTTCATCGCTTTGATTAGAAAGCTCTACGTTGAGATTATTTCCGCTAGCTGTAGCAGTTGCGATAAGTGTCTTTTCTACTTCATCGGCATATTGGATGTTGCCATTTGCATCAGTAATGACATTGTCGTTAGCATCAAGCTTTGCAGCACGACTCAAGCGGTAAAATTTCATAGGTTTACTCAAGTCGTCAGCAGTCAGCGTCATACCATTGTTGCTCAACTCCAGCCTGTTGCTATAGCAGTTCATCTCATTCTTAGGGTTGTAGCGGCTATAGTAAGTCGCACCAATCATGTGAGCCTTCTCGTTGGGGTCAAGACCAGGAATGAAGATTTCCTGCTGGTTCGACATCTGCAGCGACATGAAGTGTTCCTTGTCGCGTCCGCGAATCACGTAAGTCTTGGTCTGGCTACCAGCTTTCATATCAACATAAACGCTGGTGTAAGAAAACTCCGACATGTCAACTCGGTCAAGAACAATAGGAACTGGCCTACTTACTGCTGTGCCTTCGGCATCAGTGTACTGTCCTTGTGCGTTACGGTAATATACAGGCACATAGCTCTCTACACCGAACTCATCGACAACTACTTCCCAAAGCTCATATTCCTGTTCCTCACCAGGCAGGTATTTATCAAGGTTACTCGTCCAAGACAACTGATGCTTGTAGAGACCAGTCATTGTTGTCTGGTTCGAGCTAACAATAGTACCCTCAGGAATTTCATCCTGTTGAATCACAAACACACCAATTGATGGCTGATGACTTGTATTGTAATTGAAGTAGTCCTGTCTTCTATTAGTAGTACTAGTAGAAGTACTTGATTTAGACCCACGACCCGTCCAGTTCATCATACGATAGTCAGGCACGAAGAACATCATGTCACGAATATCCTGACAGTCGGCAGATTGACTATCTGCACCATACATCATGAAGTGGTGACCTGTTCCGTAAACGAAAGGCACATTGGGGCAATCATGCTCGATACCGAATGATTTCATCTCGGTCACGAACATTTGATAACCATCCGACAATGGTGTCGATGATGCGCTACCTTCTGCAGGACTGAATTGCTCAAACATGTGACACAAGAAAGCGGGCTCAACATCAAAATAATTACCATGCAAGCCAATATCAAGATAGGTATCATTATAGTACATTGGATAACTATAGAAACTATAATAATCTGAGCTACTAGCATCCGCCGAACTCAAATTATTTCTTCTCTGCTGCAGCCAACCCAATTGACCTTTAGCGATAAGAAAGAACTTATTCATCTTGTCGCAGTTAATCTTGAACAGGGTGCCCGACGAGAAGTCACTCTTATCACCTACGCGTTTTGCCTCAGTAATGACACGAGCCGATTTGATGGACTCACTTACATAGTCTCTTAATTTATTATAGTCGTGTGTTGGATCGCCATTTGTATTAACTTTCGTTACATCAAAGTTATCATTAATCTCAAGCAACAACAAGGTCACACCTTCGTCATAGGGCTTGTATTGGTCTTCCTTCATGTACCTGTAACTATAACTGCCACTTGTTCCGCTCAATACAGTACCAGGAATGCTCCAGCCATAAGAGTCGTCACATTCTTCAGCAGTGCTTGAAGCAATTTTACCTACACCGGTATACATTACATCATCATCATGGTCACTGCCACCAGTCTCACTATAGCCACGCTTGTAGTTGCCAGGGATTGTTCGGTCCATATAGACCTTGCGAAGCATGGCAATAATCTGATCGGGGTCGGTAGCAATCTCATCAAGAGTAGAAGTGTTGGCTTCGGTCGAGATAGGCCATTTATACTCGATGCCTGCAAAGAATGCCTCGTCACGAACTGCTTCGGGAGATCCTTCAACGCGACCAACACCCTTGAGGACAACATCGATATTCAAGCCAGCGGCATTTGCTGTAAGCGTGCCATTGTAGCTTGCTGCAGCAGTAGGTGCGAAAGTCACGGTCACAGTTTGCGAACCGTTGGCAGCAAGAGTGAATGACGTAGGATCTACTGAGTAAGCTGCAGGAACATTCAACGTTACTGTAACTGCTTCACTATTGGGGTTGGTGAAAGTAACTGTAAGATCCTTAGTCGCGCCCTTGTTCACTGTACCGAAGTCAAGTGTAGAAGGATTGGCAGTGATGGGGTCTAATTCAACACCAACACCTGAAAGTGTCACGGTATAGTTAATGTCAGAATTTGCAGGATCTTGAATGGTAAACGAACCAGTAAAGTTTCCTGTTTCCTCAGGAGCGAAAGTAACGGTATAAGTTATGCTCTCACCATTGTCGAGCTTGCCTTCAACACCAGTTACCGAGAACGGAGCGGTTGGATCGGTAAATGTCGGGGTGAAATCATTCATACCAGTGTTGGTAATGGTGACGGTGGCTGTGGCATTACCATCAACTGCTACGTGACCAAAGTCGATGGTCTGCGGGTCAACCGTTGCAGCATAAGCCATAAGGCCGTTACCACTCAGTGCCACAGTAAAGGTCTCGCCACCAGCATTGATGGTGAGCGTGCCTGTCTGTGAACCAATTGCCGTAGGAGTGAGTACAACGGGTATTTCCACCACGCTGCCAGCCTGAACGGTATTGGCAGTAGCAGTAGTGCTGAACACATTATTGCTGAACGTCCAAGACAGATCAACATCTGAACCTGTACTGTTACCAACAGTAACTGTCTGCGCTGCCGAAGCGGTACCTACCGCCACATCACCAAATATCAGCTCGGTCTTGTCGACCGTTACTGCTTCCTCAAACTCAAACGTAATCTTCGGGAGGAAAGTTAAGAGGTTATTACTTGTTCGGCCATAAATTGATTGATTATTGTCAGTATTTATACCATACCAAGAGGTACTACCATAAGTAGCAGCTGTTTTAACTTTAGTGTCAATAATCAGGTTGTCCGAAGTGTACTCAAACGGTGTATCAAACTCGATATGCATGACTTGGTCACCCACAGTAGGCGTAATGTCTTTGCTTACAGTAGTGCCCGAAATAGTCTGGAAAGCAGCTGAAGAAAACGCTGATTCCGTTGTCGTACCCATCGTTACTGTCAACTCACCTCCTCCGAACCTGATGCTTGAAGTAGGATAGAACGTGATTGATTTGATTTTCTTTCCAGCAACATTCGTTAACATCGACTCAGGATAAATCATCTGGTGATGTGTTGCATCACTGTCATACCACTGTCCCCAAACGGGCACATAAGAATTTGTTGCGGAACCATCGGCCACGGTGGCAGCAATAGAACCTTCACCTTTCAGAGTGGCAGTGCCATTAATATCATTGCTCTCTGGAGCGCTCAGAGTAAGCGTGCCAGTATATTCCGTAGCTGTGGCTGCAGTAAATGTCACAGTGAATTCACGCGACTCTCCACTTGCAATCTGCGTATTCATATCACCAGTGATAGTGAAGGCTGCATTGTCTGAATCGAGATGTGGTGTAAAGGGCCTTGTTCCATAATTTATGACCCTAAAGGTTTTATTTGCACTTGTACCCTTTTGAATTACGCCAAATGCGCCATTGCCAGTGAGTCCTGCATAATAATCCACATCAACATGATCGTATGTGATTTCCATTTTCGGTAAGAAAGATGTAGTAGCACCAGTGGCGACACTGCTACCAGTACCAAATACACATACGAAAGAAGCGTAAGAGGTATTTACGCCATACCAAGAAACACTTTTATAAGAACCAGAGGCTGCAGTCTGAAAATCAACAACTAAGTTGCGGCCGTCGTAGATAAAATCTTGACTGAACGTAACTGTCATCTCATTTCCACTGATTGCCAACTGACCTTCATAGACCGTAATCTCTTGATCTTCTTCTCTGAATGCTTCAATTTCGTCTAATGACTGTTCGACTTCAGTATCACTGGTGTTTCCGACGCGAACAGTTACAGTCGCATTACCAATAACATTATCAATAGGATTGCTGGAGCTATAAAACTTCAATCCTGTAATCTTGTCACCAGGTGACAACCCTAAAGTTTCCTTAGGATAAACCATCAGCGTTGTCGTACCATAATCGAAATAATAACCATAGACTGGCGCATATTCGCTAGTCCGAGTGCCATCGCATACGGTTTTTGTCATCGTTGTCCTATTGACATTTAGGAGAGCACTTGGAATTGAAGCCTGCCTACTTGTCTTAGGAGCTCTTGGCACCCTTATCTCTAGAGGCTGCCCTGTCTCTGCTGCAATACGGGCTTTTTCTAATTCAGCCTGTTTTTCAGCATCTTGCGCCGCCATGGGCTGCCACAGGGGCAAGGCAATAGCGGCAATTAATAGTAATCTCAAAATTCGTGTCATAATAAAATAAATTAAAATCTGATTTTAATGTGTTTTATAATAAAAAAATCTAATTCCATAATTTATAAGTTAAGCGTCACAACGCACAACCTTCCCGACAATGCCACAGCGGCATTAGCCAAATCTTAATGTTGCTTGAAGTATAGTGATTCCTCTGTTTTAGATAGTAATTTGCATTCAATTCACGAAATACAGATGTAACAAATCTCGTCTAATAAGAAACCACATAACTATCGTAATGGATAACAAGTCAAGCAAAATTTATGCAAATATATGTTAATTTTATCAAGTGCACAATATTATAATATGCAAAAATCATGCCTGCAATCGTAAAACTATCATTAATAGTTAACCAATCATAGTAGGCGCGTAACTTTTTGATACAAAAAAACGATAAATCAATTTATTTGCAAAACCTCTCAAAAATGATAGTTCTCAACACACAAGCGAAAAATTATGCATAAAAATTTGCATGGTTTATAATAATGACATAATTTTGCAGTCGAAAAACGCGCATTTTATGAAATGCAGCGATGATAAAGTGAGAAACTGATTTGCACAATAACCGCTACGAAAAGCACTTTTCAACTAGGTTTACATTCACACAAATGCCCGTCACAAGGCATCACACACTCATGTTACGTGGCAGACATGATTTTTTAAATGCCCCATCCCGGGTGACTATTTAGCCCGCACAAGATTGCACTTTTCATAACAATACAACAATATAATAAAATTTTAGATAGGTTTTTAATAAGAACCACTTTCGAGGCACGATGCGATATCGAGCCTCGATTTTTTTATTCGTCCCGAAATACAGAAGCACAGAAGCTTCCAAAAGAACAGAAATAGTCAAGTTAACTTGAAGGTTAAAGGATATTATTGGTTTGGGATTATCGGTTATTGTTGTGAATTACACTTCAGCCGGATGCTGACCTTTGGGTAACCACCAGTACCGATTGATGTAGAGGGCAAAGCGAACGGAAGAAATCGGCACTGGGGGCAAAAAAAAGGAGAGCGACTCGCGCCGCTCTCCGATACGGTAGGTTCTAAAAATTCCCTTTATGTTACTATTTTGTTTTGGTCATATTTTTCTGCTTGTTGGCATCTTTTGTCTTAGCTATTCAATCCGTAGACCTCTACTGCATTTCACAGCTAAACCAAAATCTACTCAACAATCAATAAAAATATGACTCAAGCAATTTATAGAACCCACCTCAATAAAAAATCTTATCTAAAATTTAGATAAATTAGGCTGCGGTTCAGAAATCTCAAACAAGTTTGGATTTCATTCACCTTGCACTAATTTTTTTATTTCAAGATCTTAGTGGTTGTTGTAGAGCCATCGCTGTAGCGAGTAACCACGATGTTAACACCCTGGAAGGGCTTGTCGCTCTCAATACCAGCAACGTTGTAGTACTTAACACCTACTACCTCACGAGATGTGATGTTCTCAACAGCGGTAGGAATTCCACCCTTCAAGGTTACTGGAATCTCCTGCTCTACAATGTAGTACTTGCCATCAGCACCCTCGGCTGCACCCTTTGCAGATGAAAGGTTTGCCGAGCGAGTGAAGTACAAACGAACTACATAAGTCAAGTCGAGCTGCTCGATTACCTTCGCCAAATCAGCGGCTTCAGTCTCTGTAGTGCGGAGTTTCTGGGCACCAAAGGTTCCAAGAGCATATTTTATATTACTGGGGGTTCCGTTAGCGCCAGTCACAGGAGCGATCAATTCCTTCATTTCAATGCTACCAAGTGATGCTCCGCCCTCGAAATTTGCCATCACCTGACCATCTTCCTCGTCGTAGCTGATTTCATACATGTAAGTACCATTTTCGTCACCCATACGAGCTGCAATCTGTGGTGATTGAGTAGCATACTCCTCTTTAAGCAAATTCTTATCATCTATCTTGCGCCATACGCGAATCTTATAGATATCATAGCCTTCAGGAACCATTTTAACATTTCTGTCAACCGAGAACTGAATAGTGTAGTAAGCATATCGCTTACCACCGTCCTCCCAATAGTAGCTGCTCATTGGTGCTTCATCAGTATCTCTCTGGCCATCAAATCTGCCAGAAGCAGAGCTCTGCAATGGACCACCGTAGGTGTTATAGTCACGCTCGCCACGACCAGAGAAGGCCTCTACAATAGGAGCGTAGATATAAGCGCCAGCGTTATCACCTAAGCCTGGATACTTGTCAACAAAGGTTGCTATATTTGATGTACCACCCGCTACTGACACCTCACCATTTTCTTCATAAGGAGTATCACCATTCATTGTGATAGTGTAGCTCTCGCCCTGGTTCATGGCCTGACCACTAGGCGCGATATCTTCCTCATCATCGCCATCGGCAGTTTGAACGGTATAACGTGATTCACCTTCTGGCCAACGATAAGTGTCATAACGCAGAACCTCGGTCTTTGAGTTATGGCTAACTCCTACACCAAATTCCACATTCTCGGGAAGATCAGCATCGGCACCATTTATCTTAATCTTACCTACTACACCAGCCTTGTCATTGTCAACATCTGTCTGCGAGAAGATACCGTTGATTTGCGACGATGTCTTGTAGACTGGAATACGGAAGGTGTTGCCATGGGCGGTGGCATTGTTTGTTTGCTCCCAATAACCACCCATTTTTCCATTTTGTCCATTGTCCCAGCCGGTAATCGTGTATGTGTCATTAGTACCGAATGTCAGGTCAGCAGTCTGATTCCATATTGTATTGGTGTTATTTTTATCCTTTCGTGCAAAAAGAACATTTGAACCAGGCTTGACTGGACTGAATTTGAATAGACCATTACCCAAATCTACTCCATCTATCCATGCGTTATTCTCACTTGTCCATGTATAAGCAGACCATATTTCATCTCCATTTGTATAATCAGCAGCATTCAAGAATACGGCATTTGAAACGCAAGGATAGTTGGTTGTCACATTATAGATATAACCAAATGGATGGCTGTTGTCATCAGGAATAGCTTGAACAAAGTTATCGAAGATCACCAACGAGCCAAGTTCGATATTACCGTTATTTACAGTATAAGAACCCTTCCATGAGCAATTGCCTTTGCCATCATTGGTGATTTCGTCACCACTGTTGGCATGATAACCAGCTCTTGATTCTTCGTCAGAACACAAGGGGAAATCTTCTTCATCATCAGCTTGACCTGCCATCTGAACAGTGTAAGTCATAGCACTTGGGTTGAATGTAACAGTAGCTATAGTAACAGGATCGGTTGACACACCAGCGGTGCTACCTGTTGGAACTTGTGCTGTACGAGTGATGGTCATTTGCGAGCCACTATTAAGGTTGTTCTGCTTCATACCATCAACGTTGTTGTTCATCTCCAACTTGTTAGAGTAAGCATTGCGAACGCGCTCAGCGTCGAAACGGCTGTAGTGAGTTGCATCAGCGAGGAGCACAAGCTCACTTGGGTCGGTGCCAGGAACGATATAGCTCATCTTGTTAGAATACTGCAAGCTCAAGAAGTGCTTTCTCTCACCATCCACAATTGTAACATCACGTCCACGGATAATATAAGTCACCTCCTTGCTGGCATCTTCTCGCTTAACATAGACGTTGGGATAGTTTTTCTCCTTTCCAGGATTCATGGTAAGGACAATGGGGACACGTAAATCTTTGCCATTATCATCGGTATATACCATATTACCGTCTTCATCAAGATGTCCTTGAATAACACTTCCTTCAGGACCATTGATATATTGACCGTTGGTATTCATATAATAAACTGGAACATAGCTCTCCACACCAGTAGCCTCATCAAGAACAACTTCCAGCAACTCAAACTCCTGCTGGTCACTTGGCAGGAAGTCGTCAAGGTTGGTCACCCAGTTGAGGTTGAGCATGTAGTATTCTTCTTCCTCAACAGTAGTAGTAATCTCGTTCTGACGGATTACATATAGACCCATTGTTGGCTGTTTAAAAGCATTATATCGGAAGTAGTCGAAGAATGAACCATCACCTTGTCCTCGATCGGTCCATTTCATCATACGATAGTCGGGAACGAAGAACATCATGTCGCGCACGTCCTGAGCGTCGGCAATCTCTTGACCATCTTCACCAGAACCATACATCATAAAATGGTGACCGATATATGGCACATTAGGACAATCATGGATAACACCGAACGACTCCATATTAATCAAATCTTGATAGATATCATCTCTAGCTTTAGCATCCTCACTACCAGAACTAGATATAGATGGGCTGAACTGTTCAAACATGTGGCATAAGAAAGCACAAGTTCCCAAATAGTCATCATAATTCAATTCCCAATCAAAATATTGATCTATATCAACTTCTGCTGATGTACCTGTTGTTGAATTATTAAGGGTATAAGTAGCATCAACATAAGCTGGATCATCGGTGAATGAGTATAATCCATTTTCATACACATATCTCTGCTTAGCCCACATAAGCTGACCCTTGGCAATAAGATAGAACTTATTCATCTTGTCACAGTCAATCTTGAATAGGGTTCCTGCCCCCATACCATCACCAGTGCGCTTGGCATCTTTGATTATACGAGCAGACTTGACGGCTCTTGAGAAATAATCTCTCAATTCCGCATAGTTGCTGGTGCTTTTTGCGATATTTTGTGTCTTTGGGTTAAAATCGTCAACCATCTCCAGCAATAGCAAAGTCAAGCCTTCTTCATTAGGTCTAAATTCGTCTTTCTTCATATACCAGAAATTACTATTGCTCGGGTCATTAATGACAGTGCCTTTCAAGTCTTCACCCCAGCCATATGAGTCGTTCCATATAACGGTGCCACTGCTATTTTTAGCCAATGTTCCCACACCGGTATATAACACTTCATTGTTATGATCATCCGCACCATTTTCGGCAAAACCACGTTTGATATTGCCAGGGATATTCTTGTTTGTATAAACCTCCTTGAGCATGGCGATAATCTGGTCTGGGTCTCTAGCTATGGAATCAAGACTACTTGTATGCTTCAAATTTCCAGTGTCACCGTTCTCATACCAATCATAAGTGAAATTTTTCCATGCTCCAGGATCCAACACTGTAATATCACGTTCCTCCACCTGTGCTGGAACACAATCAATAGTTATCCAAGGAAGGAATGGTACTCGATAAATGTTTTGATCATTAAGTATTCTGATAAGACCCACATAAGAACTGGTATTATTTCCAAGCCATTGCACACTCGATGCTGTGGCATTTCCGCCTGAACTCTGAGCGTCAATTACAAGATTACCACCATTATATGTGTATGGAGTAGAAAAAGTGAAAGTAACCTCTGTTGTGCCAGTATATATATTGGTCAATGATGTTGATGCAAAATTAGTAGTTGACAGGAAAGAACTGGATGACGCTGAAGTATAAACAGATTGATCTGTCTCACCTATCTTAAGAGTCACAGTGCCACTTTGACCAGGATTTGATGTACTATAATTCTGACGCACGAGTGGATTGTTTGCATGGAATGTAATCTTATTAATAACTGTGCCCTTAGTCAATTTCAACTCATTTGCAGGGTATATAATCTGACCATGATTAGAATAATTGAGATATGCTAAATAAAGAGGCAGTATTTCTTCATCATCACCAACACCAGCACCCAATTCTGCAGTTTGACTACCAACTCCACTTAATTGCTTAGTATAATTGATGGCTGAAGCTTCACTTTCCTGAGCAGTCAAAGTGAGTGTAGCGCTATAATTTTGCAATGCTGTAGGAGCAAAAGTCACCATGTAATAGCGTGATTCTTTTGGTTCCAACTCGCCATTACCACCGTTATTTAAAGTGAAAACTTGGTATTGGTCATTAGTAATTGCAACAATTGGTGTGAAAGCATTTTCACCAGTATTAGTCACAGTAAAATAAGCATTACTTGTTTGGTTCACTACAACCTTTCCAAAATCGCCGTTTCCATCTATTGTTGCCTCATAAGGCACTGAATGGATATAATCAATTTTCATTTTGGGAAGGAAGTTACGGGAATTCACAGTTGTGTTTGATGTAGCACCATAAGAATTTTTATACACACACAAACTGGCATTTGTGTAATTATTCAAACCATACCAACCTGTTCTCTCGTAGTAATCTGATCCTGTACTAGACTGACCAACCACAAAGTCAACAATCAAGTTTCCACCATTCCATGTGTAAGGCTCAGAGAATGTTATTGTAAGCTCTGATGAGCTACCGCTCACATTCAAACTTCCGTCAAACACCAGAGTACAAGTACCACGATTTGTATTCATTGCTGTTTCGTTTGCGATAGTCGAAGACGTTGTTTCTCCTATTTTCAAAGTAACATTAGCATGATTCAAATCAGTACTTATATTCTCGCTTGTGATCTGATCATTACTATTAAGAGAACCATATGCATAGAAAGTCAATGATGTAATCTGATCTCCAGGCTTTAATTCGCTTAATAAACTAGCTGGGTATATCATCTGCGATGATGTACCATAGTCAAAATAAGAACCATAGACAGGGAAATAAACGCTAAAATTAGTACCATCACAAATTATTTGTGATTTACTAGTAGCTCTAACAGCTACACGTTTGGGAGCATTTTGACTTTTTAAAATTTGTACAACTTTAAAATCGTCTTTTAATCCGTTTTGATTGTCTTTATTCTCAACTTTCACATTATCATTGAGAACAGACACCTTTGCTTCACCCTCATGTTGCAGCAACTTCTTTAGTTCCAGCTCATTGATGGGTTCTTGTGCCGCTGCGGGCTGCCAGAGTGGCCAGGCGACAGCGGCGATTAATAGAAATCTCAGAATTCGTGTCATAAAAAATAAAATTTTAGATAAGTTATTAATAAAAAACACTTTATAATCTTTATGCGAGACTGTATAATTCATAAATATACAGCAATCAACTAACGGCATCCAGCCGGCAGTAACCTCTATCCGTTTTAAGACTGCTTTCAGGATGATACCGTTTCCTACTGGCTTAATTTACAATCGTTTGCCCACCCAATTTAGTTGGTGATTCTACAAAAAAAATAACCATCCTGACTTTCAGCCTTCAAACACAATAGACCAAAATCGGCACAAAATTACAAATTATAATTGAAAATGCAACCATTTCACACGAAAAAAATACCAACTCACATCAAAATCAAAGACCTTGGCAGGGCATTAACAAAAATTAATATATGGTAATATATTAAGATATTATTAATTCACATTTTTCACTAAATACTGAATTTACTCACGCAAAGTTGCACCTTCCGGTGTCACAAAGCCGCGCAAGCACGGTAATGATATATGGATGCAGCTATTATGAAAAAGCGACTAATCCAATATTATCACCAATATTGCTGTTAGAGTTGACTATTTCATTAAAATCACACATTATAAAAGATTTAATGCCATACCGAGTCATGTATGATACACCAAAGTCCATAATCAATCCATAATGTTTACGCATTAGTTTCATGTATGTTAGAATTTGTCTAATGTGAGATTTTTCTATTCTCGGAGTTGCTTTCAACTCAATAATTATTTCATTCTCAACAACTATATCAGCATATAGATTTAAATCTAAGGGGTGCCCCTTGTAAAATGTTGGAATCTCTACTTGACTTTCAGCATTAATGCCCATGGATCTTAATTCCAACATCAAGGCTTTTTCATAATATTTCTCCACCAAGTAAGGTCCTAATTGTCTCTGAACTGTAATTGCCGCCTCTCTTAATTTATAATATAGAGAAAGTCTTACATTATCATTTGATAAATCCATTATTTATGTCTTAGTATTTTTACAAAGTATATTTTTCCTGCGAAGCAGGCTTTGTGACGAACTCTGTTCGCAGCTTTGTGAGATTATCGCAACGAGCGGCTTACTCTACAAAGAGTACCAACCCTTTCAAGTACTCGCCTTCGGGGTGGTAGATGTTGATTGGGTGGTCGGCGGGCTGGGTGAGCTGGTGCAGGATGCGCACTTTGCGGCGGCTCTGGGCTGCTGCGGTGAAGACAGCCACGCGGAACTGCTCTTTGCTCACCGCCTGCGAACATGAGAAAGTAAACAGCACTCCCCCACTCTGTATCTTACTCAACGCCTTGGCATTTAGACGGCGGTAGCCAATGAGTGCGTTCTTGAGGGCACTCTTGTGCTTAGCAAATGCTGGTGGGTCGAGGATAATAAGGTCGTAAGCGTCACGCTCCATGCGGTCGAGGTAATCGAAGGCATCCTCAGCAAATGCTTTGTGGCGCTCGTCACCAGGGTAGTTAAGCTCCACGTTGCGCTCTGTGAGCATCACAGCCTTACCCGAACTGTCAACTGAGTGAACCAATTTGGCGCCACCACGCATGGCATAGAACGAAAAACCTCCAGTGTAGCAGAACATATTGAGCACACGGCGGTCACGGCAGTAGCGCTCCACTAAGGCGCGGTTCTCGCGCTGGTCAACGAAGAAGCCAGTCTTCTGCCCACGCAGCCAATCCACATGGAACTTAAGGCTGTTCTCCATCGCCACATCGGTGTCGAACTCGCCAATGAGGTACTGGTTCTCAGGATCAAGATGGGCCTTGTAGGGCAACGTTGTCTCGCTCTTGTAATATACATTAATTATATTAGCGCCAGGCAGGTCAACAAGCGCCTGCGCGATAACCTTGCGGGCAAAATGCATTCCCGGCGAGTGGGCCTGAATAACTGCTGTGGAACCATATACGTCAACCACAAGTCCTGGCAGGAAGTCGCCCTCACCATGCACGAGGCGGAACGAGTTGTTGTCGGGGCGCATGAGTCCAAGTGCCTGGCGCACATGCCACGCCTGCTCAAGGCGGTCGCGATAGAATGCCTCGTCGATAGCGGTGTCACCCCACGCGAGGATGCGCACCATGATGCTGCCCACCTGGTAATGGCCGTTGCCAATGTGAGTGCCGTCACTACCGAAGACCGACACCAAGTCGCCTTCCTCTATCGTCTCGTCGGCATGGGCTATAGCCCCCGAGAACACCCAAGGATGAAACCGCTTGAGCGACTCCTCCTTGCCACGCCGCAGGGTTATCTTTTTGTAGTTCATAGTTTATAGTTCACAGTTCATAGTTTTCAGTTTTTCTAGATATTCTAGAAGTTCTAGAGGATCTAGATTATTGCGCTAAAGGCACACTTTGTCCTCACTTAACACTTAAAACTTTACACTTATCACTTACTTAACGATAAATCGGTAGAAATCGTTTCCTAGTGCGAAGACCATTAGAAGCACAATGAAATAGAATCCTATCCTCAAGCAGATATCCATTGTCTTCTCACTGGGTTTCCATCCGGTAATCATCTCAATGAGCAGGAAGAGGACATATCCGCCATCCAGGATTGGGATTGGCAGTATGTTCATAAACGCCAATATTATTGACAGATAGGCTGTAAGGAACCAGAAGAAATACCAGTTGATTTCTCCGCCAAACAAGCTGCCTATAGCGCCAAAACTACCTAAGCTCTTCACGCCTTCTTTTGAGAAGACATACTTAAACATGGTGATGTAGTCAACCAACATGTTCCAGCCTTTTTGGAATCCTAATTTGACAGAAGGCAAGAAACCATATTCAACATATTTTACCTCAAAAATATCGAAGGCTTGCGATACGCCTATGCCAATCTTTCCGGCATCATCAATAGCAACTTTAGCGCTATCAATTTTCCCGTCACGCTCATAAGAAATTATTGACGTGGTGTTTTTGTTCTTTGCCATCAAGTCGATGAAATCCCTATAGTCAAGAGCTTTAACGCCATTAATGCTCAACAACTTATCACCAGCTTTAAGACCAGCCTTCGCTGCTCCATCGCCATTAGACACGCTCTTGATAACCATTGGTACTCTATAGTCCATAAAGAGTTGAGGGTGCTCCTTCTTCTGCTCTGCTTCGGCCTCTTTATTTGCCTCCATCAGGTAACCATCAGGAATATTGATAGTGACTGTGTCTTTATGGTCACGGAGCACCTTCACCTGCTTGGCATCAAGCAACGCCTGCAAGTTGCCCACAGGGAGTTCTTTGCCATCGGCACTGAGTGGGATATCACCATCGCGGAAACCGATCTTCTCGGCGCATGGGCTAAAAATCATTCCATCAGTTGCATTCTCATATGGGATATATTTGTCGCCATAGTGGTAAGTCATTCCAGCAAAGATAATGCAAGCCGCCAAGAAATTAAACAGCACGCCGCCAATCATAACGAGGAGGCGCTGCCATGCTGGCCTCGAACGGAACTCCCATGACTTAGGCTTCTCGCTCAACTCCTTAGCGCTAGTGGTCTCGTCAACCATACCTGCGATAGAGCAATATCCTCCCAGGGGCACCCAACCAACGCCATACACTGTGTCTCGCCAAGTGGATTTTTCGTCCCCACTCTCTGCACCTTCCTCGGCAACAGGTTCAGCAACTTTCTCGAGAGCGTTATCATCTGTTTTCTCGTCAGACTTCTCACTTTCGTCACTTGGATTCTTCACGAAGAATCCCAATTTGTGATTCTTAGGATCCCATCTCACCAAAGAGAACTTAGGATTAAAGAAGAGGTAAAACTTATCTACTCGCATCTTGAACAATCGGGCAAAAGAGTAATGACCGAGTTCATGAACAAAAACGAGTAAGCTAAGTGATAGTATTAACTGTAAAGCATTTATCCAAAATGAAGCGGAACCTAATGTCTCAAATAAATTGTGAAAGATATTCATTATAGTTGTGTTTTAATTTTCTAAGGTAAGTGAGAATTATGCATTATTAATTAAACTTTCGGCATAGTTGCGTGCCTCAGCGTTGGTGGCGATGTAGTCGTTATGGGTGGGTGAGGCAATGAATGGCGCCCATGCCATAGTTTTCTCAATCGTGTTATATATGTCGTTAAAGCCTATCTTATCGTGCAGAAATGCGGCGACGGCAATTTCGTTAGCAGCATTCATCACACATGGCACGTTACCACCGCGACGGGCAGCCTCATAAGCTGTTCCAAGCAGTGGGAATTTCTCGAAGTCAGGTTTTTCAAAGGTGAGCGACGCATAGTCGGCAATTGTCATGCGGCGCTCTTTGGTAGCCAAGCGTCCTGGCAGTCCCAGCGCGTAACGTATGGGAAGGTGCATATCGGGCAAGCCCAGCTGCGCTTTCACCGAGCCATCCACAAACTCTACCATCGAGTGGACTATCGACTGGGGATGCACCACTATCTCGATGTAGTCTTGTGAGATGCCGTAAAGCCACTTCGCCTCAATCATCTCAAAGCCTTTGTTCATCATTGTGGCGCTGTCGATGGTGATTTTCGCTCCCATTGCCCAGTTGGGGTGGCGCAAGGCGTCGTTTTTGGTCACAGTGGTAAGTTGCTCACGCAGCATGGTGCGGAATGGTCCGCCCGAAGCCGTGAGGATGAGTTTGGACACATTCTTCATATCCTCGCCCACAAGACACTGATAGAATGCTCCATGTTCGCTGTCAACGGGATAAAGCACCGAGTCTGAGTCCTTAAGCAACTCATTGATGAGTTCTCCTGCCACCACAAGAGTCTCCTTGTTGGCAAGCGCAATCTTCTTGCCAGCCTTAATAGCGGCGATAGTCGATGCAAGACCGCTGTATCCCACCATAGCGGTAACCACGGTATCAACTTGGGGCTGTGCAACTAGTTCCGACACCACGCTGTCGCCAGTGTGTACGACAATGCCGGTGCCTTCTAGCGCCTGAGCCACTTTGTCATAGAGGTCATTGCTGGCAATCACCACATTACGGGGATTAAAACGCAGAGCCTGCTCTATGAGCAAGTCTGCACTGCGGTTTGCCACCAGCAGATCAACCTCAAAAAGATTGGGGTACTCTGCAGCAATGTCAAGTGTCTGCCTCCCTATCGAGCCAGTACTTCCTAAAACGGCTATTTTACGCTTTTGTTCCACAAAATATGCTTTAAAAACCTACAAAGTTAAGCATTTTCGTTCTCTCAGCGAAACGTATAGACATTTTTAACGATTTCAAACAAATTTTGCAAAGAAAAAGTCCAACATCTCAAATGATGTCGGACTTTAATTATGCATTAATCAATTATCATATTACATAGCGAGACGCAAACCTATGTCATCATCACCAAAGAGAGTTGATGCTTTAAAACGCTCCGAGATGCGACATTTTTTATCTTTACCATACCAACTGCCACCACGCATAACTTTCTCGCCACCTGTTTCTGGGCCTGTTGGGTTGACCTGTGCGCCGGCGCTGTAATCAGCATACCAGTCACTACACCACTCCCACACATTACCGCTCATGTCGTAGATGCCAAGTTCGTTAGGAGCCTTAGTTGCGACAACATGTGTTTCGTTACCTGAGTTGTTTTTATACCAAGCCACATCGTCAATATTGTTGCTGCCAGAATAAAGATAGCCCTGGCTCTTGTTGCCACCGCGTGCGGCAAACTCCCATTCAGCCTCGGTTGGGAGGCGGAAATTCAAGCCAGTCATTTCGTTAAGTTTAGCTATAAAATTCTGACACATCTCATAATTAACATACTCTACAGGGTATTGCAAGTTACCTTCATGGCCACTGTAGTTCCAGCCCATAACAGCATACCACAGCTCTTGGGTAACCTCGGTTTGACCAATTGAGAACGAGCTAACCGTCACTTGATGTACAGGGCCCTCATCATAGTAATCTTCATCACTTTGGTAGTTAGGATTACCCATCGTGAATGTTCCTCCCTTAACGTTTACCATCACGAAAGTCACACCGTTGACAGTGTACTCTGTTGTACTATTAGGCATGCCATTAAGAAGCGCGTTATAGATCTCAGTAATATCAACAGAAGTGATGTATCCATCTTTATTAACATCATAAGAACTTTCGGGAAATTCCAAATTTCCATTTAACAAATAATTGTAAATAACTGTAATATCAACACTGGTCACGCTGCCGTCACCATTCACGTCCCATTTGCTAGCCGACACTGGCTGAGCAATTGCAACAAGAGCCACTAAAGTTCCTATCACAAATGATAATTTTTTAATGGTTTTCATTAGTACTATATTATTAATTAAATCTTTTTACAAAGATAATAAAAATAAAAGATATGAGCAATAAATATTTAATTAAAAAATAACTATTTATTCACATTTTCACATTGAAGCTAATGCCGCTGCTGTGCGTGCAGCAAGGCGAGCATTGTTGAGCACAAGTTGGATGTTGGCATCCAAACTGTTACCGCCAGTAATATCCTTAATTTCAGCAAGCATGAACGGAGTCGTCGCCTTGCCTTTAATGCCAAGTTCCACACTCTTTTTCACCGCCTTGTCGATTGCTGCGTTAATGTAGTCGGGATCGAGCGAATATTCCTCGGGAATAGGGTTAGTAACGAGCATGCCGCCTGCAAGACCCATCTCAAGTTTGGCACGGAAAGCGGCAGCGAGTTCTTCGGGAGTATCGATGCGATAATCAACTTTAAAACCACTGCGACGAGTATAGAATGCAGGCAGTTCTTCTGTACCAAAGCCTATCACTGGCACGCCCTTAGTCTCAAGATATTCAAGAGTTAACCCAAGGTCTAGAATTGACTTCGCGCCAGCGCAAATCACCATTACAGAAGTCTGCGCTAGTTCTTCTAGGTCGGCACTGATGTCCATAGTGGTCTCAGCACCGCGATGCACACCGCCAATGCCGCCAGTGGCAAACACCTTGATGCCAGCCATTGCAGCGATTATCATGGTGGTAGTCACCGTAGTGGCACCATCCTCACCACGAGCTATTAACACCGGTAAGTCACGACGTGATGCCTTGGTCACCGCCTGGCCTTTCTTGCCTAAATACTCGATTTCTTCAGGCGTACAGCCTGCTTTGAGTTTACCGCCAATGATGGCTATGGTTGCTGGCACGGCACCATTTTCGCGTATGGTTTGCTCCACTCTCATCGCAGTCTCCACATTCTGCGGATAGGGCATACCGTGAGAAATGATTGTTGACTCAAGCGCTACAACTGGTTTGCCAGCGGCAAGAGCATCTTTAACTTCTTGTGAAATTGATAAATATTTATTCATATAGTTTTAAGTTATCAGTTTTGAGTACTTTGTTATCTGTCACGAATCTCGATTTTCAATCCATGCACGCAGTGTTGCCGTGGGAGATTCAAGGGCCAGAGCAGCGGCTTTAATGCCCAAGGCACAAGCGTCTTGCATGGTGGCACCATTCAATTCGGCATGCACAACAGCTGCCATGAACGCATCGCCAGCGCCTGTGGCGTTTACCACTATCACGGCCTGCGAGGGCAGCGCCACACTTTGCTTACCATCGTGGCAATACACACCTCTCGAACCCATAGTGATGTAGATGCGAGTCACGCCTTGATTGAGGAACCAAAGCGCCATCGCCTCCACATCTCCACGAATGCCCGAGAGTGCTACCGCCTCGGCTTGATTTACCTTTACAACTAATGGCGCTTGACGATTGATGCCTAACAGTGCTTTTATCTTCTTCGCTTTAGCGGCTGAAGTCGCATCTATATATAAAGGTGCTGCGCAGTTCTCCATAAGATATCGCAACACCGCTTCGCTTGGGTTGCAATCGGCAACCACTGCGTCGCTGGCATTAATGCTGGCAATGTGAGTCGCCACCATATCGGGAGTGAGGTGCGTCATCAGCTCCATATCGGCAGCCCCTGCCTGCATCTCGCCATTGTGGTCATTAACACAAATGAAATAGTTACTTCTGGCACCCGCCACCTCAAGGATTGGGTCAATAGTTATGCCCACGCGGCGACAGTCGTCGCGCAAAGTAAGTGCAATGCTGTCGTCGCCAAACACGGTAAAGAGCCTCACCTGCTCGCCCATCAGGCAGAGGTTGTGAGCAATGTTGCGCCCCACCCCGCCAAAGCCAATCTCTACACGACTGGGATTGGAGTCACAAGGCACATATCTCCCAAGTGGAGAAGCAGTTATATCAACGTTAGCAGCGCCTATTACGGTTATCATTTTCTTTTATAATTGCATTACGAATTATGCATCATGAATTGATGAAGTGCCTCGGCACAACGTTCGCCGTCAATTGCGCTCGACACTATGCCACCTGCGTAGCCTGCTCCCTCGCCACAAGGATAGAGACCTTTCACGTCGATGTGATGCAGCATCTCACTGTCGCGGGTGATGCGCAAAGGCGACGAGGTGCGAGTCTCTACGCCAATGACTATCGCCTCGTTGGTCAAGAAGCCTTTTGCCTGACGGCCAAAGAGTTTGAAGGCTTTAGTTAATCTATGACTAATAAACTGGGGCAGCCATTGGTCAAGACGTGAGGGCTGTAAACCTGCCGCAAACGATGAGGGAGGAATCAACTTTGAGGGTTTACCCTGAACGAAGTCGAGCATACGCTGAGCGCCAGCACACTGGCTATTACCAGCCATCTGATAGCAGCGTTGCTCCAATGCTTCCTGAAAGCGCATCACGCGTAGGATACCGTGCTGGTGGAACCGCTTTGGCACGTCATCGGGGCGAACCTCAACCACCATACCACTATTGGCCCAGTATGTGCCTCGTGTGCTGGGCGACATGCCATTCACCACTAGTTGGCCCGGCTCGCTAGCCGCTGGCACCACGATGCCGCCAGGACACATACAGAAGGAATATACTCCACGGTCATCAATTTGTGTCACAAAACTATACTCCGCTGCTGGCAGATAGTCGCCTCGCCCACCAGAGCGGTGATACTGTATTTGGTCAATTAGATGCTGCGGATGCTCCAGGCGCACGCCCACGGCAATCCCCTTCTCCTCCATAGCAATATTGGCATCAAAGAGCATCTGATACACATCGCGCGCCGAATGACCTGTAGCAAGAATAACAGGACCATCAAACTCCTCTCCGGTAGCACATTTCACGCCTATAACCTCGTGCTTCTCGTTGATCTTCAACTCAGTAACGCGGGTATTGAAATGAACCTCTCCCCCATTATCAAGGATAGTATTACGCATATTTTCGATAATACCTGGCAACTTGTCGCTTCCAATGTGTGGATGAGCATCAATGAGGATATCCTCGCTCGCGCCATGCTGATGGAAGATGCCCAAGATGCGTTCCACTGACCCACGTTTCTTGCTGCGGGTGTAGAGTTTGCCATCGCTATAGGCTCCTGCACCACCCTCGCCAAAGCAGTAGTTGCTGTCGGGGTTCACAATGCCGTTTCGTGAGATTGCCGCCACGTCGAGGCGACGGTCTTTCACATTCTTGCCACGCTCAAGCACGATGGGTTTCACACCAAGTTCTATAAGACGCAAAGCAGCAAAGAGTCCTCCTGGGCCCGCACCAACCACAACGGCTTGCTTGTCGCCTTTCACATGACGATAGACGATGGGCGGCACCAGATAGTCGGCCTTCATAGGTTCATCTATATAGGCACGAACCTTGAGGTTCACCATCACCTTCTCTTTGCGGGCATCGATAGAGCGCTTAATTATGCGCACGCCACTCAAGCGTCGGCGCATGATTCCTTCCTGCTTTGCCACCACCTCCTCAACGGCATCGATGAAATGTGCCGTGCGGGGGTCAAGGCGCAGTTGTATCTCTTTTATCATAAACGATTGCTGTTTTGAAAACGCAAAGTTAGTGAATACTTTTCATTTGGACAAAGAAAAATCGCCGCAGCGATGAAAAATCAAAGCTGCGGCGACACATATATGTCTAACACTAAGCATTATTCACGACCACCGAGGAAACGGAGCAGATAGAGGAAGAGGTTGATGAAGTCGAGATAAAGCGACAGAGCGCCAATAGTGGCGAGTTTACCAGCATTCATCTCATCGGTCTCTTGAGCCATCTCCTTAATCTTTTGTGTATCCCATGCGGTGAGACCAATGAAGATCACAACTCCTGCAAAGCTGATTATCCAGTCCATTGTACTGTTAGCCAAGAAGATATTCACAACAGAACAAATAATCAGTCCAATGAGTGCCATAATCATATAAGTTCCAAGCTTAGTGAGATCTCTCTTAGTGGTGTAGCCATAAATCGACATTGCCAAAAACACTCCCGAAGTAACGAAGAATGTGAGAGCTATTGATGAGCCTGTATAGATGAAGAATATAGGCGCCAATGTTATGCCGTTAAGAATGGCGTAGGCATAGAACAATGCTGTTGCCACCGCTGGTTTCAACTTATTGATAGCAAGCGAGAGAGTAAACACCAAGGCAAGCTCTGCTACAACAAGAACTAGGAGCATTTTACCCAATGCCATAATAATTTGTGGGTTTGCTGCAACAAACAACGACACAAGCGCTGTAACGAGCAGTCCCAACATCATTTTCACATATACCTTACGCATCACTTGCGACATATAGGTGCTCAGTGACCATTCACTCTGATAAGGTGCTGCCTGCGTCACATGCGACTGTGGCAGCGGGGGAAGATTGTTGTAATTCATATCTTATAAGTTTTTATTTGTTTGTTCTATTTTCTTTCAACAATAAGCAAAAAGCATGCCAAAACTCTACATACGCTCGGGAACTTCAATTCCCAACAATGAGAAAGCGCGCTTGATGACGCTTGCTACAGTGCGAGAGAGCTCCAGGCGGAACACTTTCACGTTCTCGTCTTCCTCCTTTAGGATGCTATAGTCATGGTAGAACTGGTTAAACTCCTTGGCAAGTTCGTAAGTGTAGTTCGCAATAAGTGCAGGACTGTAGGTCTTTCCAGCCTCTTCAACCACAGCAGGGAAGTCAGCTACACGTTGAATTATGGCGATTTCCTTGTCATTAGGAGTGACAGCTTCCACATTAAGCATTGGCAAATTGTCGCCAGCCTTGCGCTGCAGCGACTGGATGCGAGCGTAGGTATATTGGATGAAAGGACCTGTGTTGCCATTGAAGTCGATACTCTCTTCAGGGTTGAAAAGCATGTTCTTGCGTGGATCAACCTTAAGGATGAAATACTTGAGTGCACCCATGCCAATGATGCGTGCCACTTCGCGCTTCTCATCATCGGTCATGTCCTCGAGGCGGTCGCTTGTCATCGCCATAGCGTCGTCAACCATCTTGTCCATAAGGTCGTCGGCATCAACCACTGTTCCCTCGCGTGATTTCATCTTGCCGTGAGGCAACTCAACCATACCATAAGAGAAGTGAATAAGGTTCTTTCCCCACTTGAAGCCTAATTTGTCAAGCAAGAGCGACAACACCTGGAAGTGGTAGTTCTGCTCATTGCCTACCACATATATCATCTTGTCGATGGGATAATCTTGATAGCGAAGCTTGGCGGTGCCTATATCTTGAGTCATATATACGCTGGTGCCATCACTGCGGAGCAAGAGTTTGTGGTCAAGACCATCAGGGGTAAGGTCGGCCCACACGCTGTTGTCTTCCTTGCGGTAGAACACGCCTTTCTCAAGGCCTTCTTCAACTTTTTCTTTACCCTCAAGATAGGTCTGACTCTCGTAGTAAATCTTGTCAAAATCTACGCCCATGCGCTTGTAAGTCTCGTCAAAGCCAGCATAAACCCAAGAGTTCATCTTCTCCCACAGACTGCGCACCTCGGGATCATTATCCTCCCATTTCTTGAGCATCTCGCGGGCCTCCTGCATGAGTGTTGACTGCTTCTCGGCTTCTTCCTCGCTGATGCCTTGAGAGGCTGCTATCTCCTTGATTTCGGCCTTGTACTTCTTGTCAAAAAGCACATAGAAGTCGCCAATCAGGTGATCGCCCTTCTTGCCCGTGCTCTCGGGAGTCGCTCCGTTGCCCCACTTCTGCCATGCAAGCATCGACTTGCAGATGTGAATTCCGCGGTCGTTAACGATGTTGGTCTTAACCACCTTGTTGCCATTGGCCTTCATAATCTGCGACAAGCTGAAACCCAACAGGTTGTTACGCACGTGACCCAAGTGAAGTGGCTTGTTGGTATTGGGCGAACTATATTCAATCATCACAAGTTTGCTCTCAGGAGTTTCCTGCTTAAAACCGTAGTTCTCATCACGGCATATATTGTCGAGTAACTGAGCCCAGAACGAAGGCTTGATAGTGATGTTTAGGAAGCCCTTGATAACGTTGAATTTCTCCACAGCTTCGCAGTGAGCAGCCAAATACTCGCCAATCTCTTGCGCTGTAGCGTCTGGTGCCTTGTGCGAGGCCTTCAGGAAGGGAAAAACCACGATGGTCAGGTTTCCCTCAAACTCCTTGCGAGTGGCTTGGGGCACAATGGTTTGTGGCTCAACTGTTAAGCCATATAATTCATTAACCGCCTGTGCGGTAGCTTGTGAAAGTATATTCTCAATTGACATAATATTATATGTGTTTATAGATTTCCAAACTGCAAAATTACAAAAAAGTTTTTAGATGTAAGATGGAAGATGTAAGAAATCAGTTTCCTATTATCAGTTTTTTTGTGATTTTGAATATTTGACCGAAAACTGACAACTAATTACTGATATCTGAAATCTTTTTACTATCTTTGCACTTTAAAATAAAAGATTTGCAACACCTATTGAAAAAGGTGGAAAAAACTGAATACTATTTTTTGAGGCAATGAATTGGTTCACAGATATATTGACTGGTACTGGAGTGGCACATTCCATTTTTATCTACGCCATAGTGATTGCTCTTGGTGTGATTTTAGGCAAGGTAAAGATAAAAGGCATCTCGCTTGGTGCCACATTTGTGCTCTTTGTGGGCATCCTTGCTGGACATTTGGGTCTAGAGATTGACACGAATACCCTGAAATTCATCCAAGAGTTTGGTCTCATTTTGTTCATCTTCTCCATAGGTCTTCAGGTTGGTCCATCATTCTTCTCGTCGTTCAAACACGGTGGCTTGCTGCTCAATGGACTGGCTGTCACTATTATATTCCTAAATATCACCGTAGCATTAGGCATCTATTTTGGCATAGGCGGAGTTAATATCACCGACATGGTGGGAATTCTCTCTGGTGCTGTCACTAATACGCCTGGACTCGGTGCTGCTCAACAGACCCTTATTGAGACCCAAGGCGATGCCGCAATACCTCTCAACGAGTCGATGTCGATGGGTTATGCAGCAGCCTACCCTCTTGGCGTTGTGGGCATTATATTATCATTCATTGTGCTGAAAGCGATTTTCAATATTGGTGTTGACAAAGAAGCAAAAGAGATTGAAGACGAAAACACCAACTCTCAACTTCAGCCACACCTTGTGACATATAAGGTTACAAACCAACTCATTATAGGCAAGACCATCCATCACCTGCATCAGATTATTGACCACAACTTCATCATCTCACGCATCCGCAAGGGTGATGGTCATGTTCACATCCCTGTGAGCGAGACGATTATCGAAGAGGGCGACCTACTGCTTGTGGTAATGAGTCAGCAAGACGAGGAGATGTTCGACGCTGTGCTCGGGCCTCACGAGAAGATGGACTGGAAAGCCGATCCTGATCCAGTGACAGCAAGGCACATACTCGTGACTAAGAGTGAGTTGTCGGGGCGCAAACTCGGTTCGTTGCGCTTGCGCATGGGTTACAAAGTCAACGTCACTCGCGTGCACCGTGCCGGTCTTGACCTGCTCGCCAGCCCAAATCTTGCCTTGCAGGTGGGAGACCGCCTCACCGTGGTTGGCAACATTAACGACATCAACCGCCTTGCCAAGCGCATGGGCAACTCTGAGAAAACCCTTGACCACCCCAACATCTTCACGATGTTCATTGGCATTGTGCTGGGCATCATTTTGGGTAGCATACCACTTATGCTGCCAGGCATGAGTGTTCCTATGAAACTTGGTTTGGCTGGTGGACCACTCATCGTGGCAATCCTGCTCGGACGTTATGGCTACAAATTCAAACTCATCACCTACACTAGCAGCAGCTCCAACCTGCTGTTGCGCGAACTCGGCATCTGCCTCTTCCTCGCAAGCGTGGGCATCGCCGCTGGCGGAAACTTTGCCGAAACGGTGTTTAACGCTCAAGGTGCGCGGTGGGTACTTTATGGTTTCATGATTACTTTCATACCATTGTTGATTGTCACAATCGTGGCGCGCGGCAAGTTCAAACTCAACTACTGCACCATAATGGGAATGGTGTCAGGCGCAACTACCGACCCTCCCGCCCTAGCCTACGCTAACAAAACGGCAAGCAACGACGCTCCAGCAGTGGCTTATAGTACCGTCTATCCACTCACCATGTTCCTGCGAGTGATAACGGCCCAGCTTATCATCCTAGCACTGGCGTGAAACAAGGAGGTAAGTTAATGAATTTAAACACTAAATGTCATTATGCATTTTGCATTATGAATTATGCATTAGATAAATGAATTTCTCTCAGATATTAAGTTCGGCATTGGTGCTGCTCAGCATCATTGATATTGTGGGCTCAGTGCCCATTATAATGGATTTGCGCTCTAAAGGTCGCGAAGTAAATGCTTGGAAAGCAACAATATACTCTGCCATCCTAATGGTGGGATTCTATTACGGCGGCTACTGGATTCTCGAGATTTTCAACTGCAACATCCAGTCGTTTGCCGCAGCTGGCGGCTTCTTGATGTTCCTAATGGCGCTTGAGATGATTCTCGATGTGGAAATCTTCAAGAACAACACTCCAGGCGGCGGGGCAACACTTGTCCCCATGGTGTTCCCGCTCATTGCAGGGGCTGGAGTACTCACCACACTAATCTCACTCAAGGCTATGTATGCCGACGTGAACATACTCATTGGCTTAGCGATCAATATGGTGTGGGTGTTTGTCGTCATTAAGTCCACCGACAAGATACAAAAGTTCCTTGGCGAAGGAGGCATCTTCTTCCTGCGTAAGTTCTTCGGCATCATCTTACTTGCCATGTCGGTAAAGATGATGAGCGAAAACCTTGCTAAATTGTTCTAACACGCCAAAAAGAACAATCCACTACTTTCATTTATGAAAGACAAAATACAATAAAAGCGGCATATTGGAGTTATATATACATAATGAAACTCTAATTTGTCTGTTTTTTGATTATGAAGAAATCATCAAGAATACTCGTGGCACTGGCGTTGCTGATGACTAGCACCGCAGTTTTTGCCGACGATGACATTGTAAAAGAAGAATTCAACCCAATCACCACTGGCGTAACATCGCTGAGCATCACACCCGATGCACGTGGTGCTTCAATGGGTGACCAGGGTGCCGCTACCGACCCCGACGTGAACTCGCAATTCTGGAACCCATCAAAATATGCTTTTGCCTATAGCAAGGCAGGTGTTTCTATATCATACACCCCCTGGCTGCGCAAACTCGTAAACGACATCTTCCTTGCAAACCTTTCGGGTTACTGGAAGATAGGTAGTAACGACAATCAATCGGTGAGTGCGTCTATGCGTTATTTCTCTCTTGGTGAAATCAACAGTGCCGACGATGGCGGCAACTCACTGGCAAGCATCAACCCCTTTGAGATGGCGTTCGACGTTGGTTACTCACGCAAGTTGAGTGAGAAATTCTCTATGGGCGTAGTGCTGCGTTACATCTATAGCGACCTGGGATACTCCAGCTACAGCGGTACCGACCAGACTACTGGCGCTTCGGCATTCTCAGCCGACATTTCAGGCTTCCTCTGCACCTATCCTATGGTAGGACGCAACGAGTGCCAATGGACTCTGGGTTTCAATATCTCTAACATCGGTTCAAAGGTGAGTTACAACGGCGGTGATGACCCCGCATTCTTACCCACCAATTTCAAACTCGGTACTGCGTTCACCTTCCCACTTGCCGACTACCACAACCTCACACTCAGTGGTGAGCTCAACAAACTGCTTGTGCCGGCACGTCCGCGCTTGACAAACTATGAGAACCAAGAGGCTTATGAGCAGGCATTGCAGAATTGGAAGGACATGTCGTCAATTACGGGTATCTTCAAGTCATTTAACGATGCTCCCGGCGGCTTCAAAGAGGAGTTGCGAGAGATAAACTTCTCGATTGGTGCTGAATATAGTTACAATCAACAGTTCTTCTTGCGTGGCGGTTACTTCAGCGAGAACAAGTACAAGGGTAATCGTAAGTACTTCGGTCTCGGTGCCGGATTTGCGCTCAGTGTCATAAAGCTCGACGCTGCCTACATGATTGCAACAGCACAGAACAGCCCACTCGACCAAACACTGAGGTTCACCCTTACGTTTGACATGGACGGCATACGCAACTTGTTTAACAAGTAATTTTCAAAAGTTAAATTTTGATATAAGAAAAAGGAAGAGAAAGTTGCAAAAGCACCTTTTTGTTCCTTTTTCTCATTCTTATAGAAGAGATTGCAATGCTTGAAATCATTGCACTGTCTTCGATAAACAACGATAAACGACCAACGATAAACGATAAACGATAAACGACCAACGATAAACGATAAACGAATATGCGCATAGGATACGGCTTCGACGTTCACCGCCTGGTAGAAGGCAGAGAGTTATGGATTGGTGGCGTGAAAATCGACCACGACAAGGGACTGCTGGGACATAGCGATGCCGATGTGGCAATTCATGCCCTTTGCGACGCGCTGCTCGGTGCAGCAGCTCTGCGCGACATAGGCTATCACTTCCCCGACAGCGACCCACAATACAAGGGAATCGACAGTCGCAAACTCCTGCGTGAAGTGATGCGTCTGCTAGGCGAGAAAGGCTACACGCTGGGCAACTGCGATATCACCATCTGCGCCGAGCAGCCCAAGATGAACCCGCACATCCCAGCCATGCAGCAGCAGCTTGCAGAGTGCATGGACTGCGACCCATCACAGGTGTCCATCAAAGCCACTACCACCGAGCGCCTAGGCTACACCGGCCGTGGCGAAGGCATAGCCGCCCACGCCGTAGCAATTATAATGCACAAAGCATGAATTGTTTAGATTATCTAGAGGATCTAAACTATCTAGTAGTTCTAGACAACTGATAACTGACAATCACATCTGCCTTGCCACCTGCAGGGCAGTCATTACTGCTACACCAGTGTCATCGGCGAGTTTGAGGCTATTATGGCCACTCAATATTGAGCCAATAGCATAGAGGTTCTCTATGACTTGACCATCCTTGATGGCATGAAACTCGTTATCTGTTGCAACGCCAAATTCCATATATGGTTGGGCGTCAAACATACATTCCTTGCTCCATTCGCCTCGCTTGCCTACATAGTCCACGTCAAGTCCAAAAATAGGTTCTACAATTCCCTCTTCGCTCGACTGAAGTCCTCCACTCATGAACGACCCTGTTGCAAGCACAAAGTTATCGGCGACAATATCCTGGTCGGGGAAGTTTTTAGCTTCAACACTCACTACCCTATTATCTACTATCTTGCCGTTTTTCACCATACTACCCAGCAAGAATGTGCCACCATTTTTCACAAAGAGTTTACGCAGCTTCGATAGTAGGAAAGAACCTGCGATGCTTGGGGGCAGAGTGGACACAAACTTCACTGGAGCCTTAACTTGATGAGCAATCTTAGCTGCTGTGTCGTCGCCATCAAGTCCAAAAACTGCTGGCAACACTACAACCTCAGCATCGCCCATGTTAGACCTAATCTTGCGTGCCAAGTCATTGAGCACGCCATCATTCTGCATGAGCTTGGCAACAGCAGTAGAGCGCATCACAGTGGGGTTGCTAGTAAGTTTATCCACAGTGCCTAACTTTATGTCACACATATGGCAATCACAACCCAGGCGGGTCATCGCAGCTGCTATGAAATCGGCCGAGAAATCAAGGAATCCATGAATATTGACAAGCGCCACCTTGCGCCAAGGCAAAGAGTTAGCATCATCGGTCGTCACATAATTGTCGAGAGTAAGCCATGAGGGGCGCAAGAGGCCCATCGGTGTCATGCGATAATGGTTGTGACTGCTGTCGCCATAAAAATTCAACCCTGCACCCGAGAATATCACTGGAGCCATAGCCGAGTTATGCGCTACATTCGACACGCCCATCTTTGAATAAGGGTGATTGGGACTAAGACCACCTATCGCATCGAGAGGCCGTAACACCTCATTACCCTGCTCGTCAAAGCCAAGCAGGTCGATAGATCCAGAACTGAAGTTGAGTTTGCTCTGTCCTTTCACCATCAGGGCAACGTTCTTGCCATTAGCGGCAAGGGCTATTCCACACGAGATGGCACTCATTCCGCCACCTATCACTATCACATCATATCTCATGGCATCATTATTTTGAATTATTCATATTCAGTCCGCATAGACCTTCATAAATTAGTGTCGTGAGTTGAGCCTCGCTGAGGGTAGAGCCCCACGCCACAGGACGCATGCCCTTCCAGCGTTCGTTCATAAACGACGCCAGGTCGGCAAGTACAGCCTCGGCATCACCACCTGCCTTGCACAGCAATGTAGCGGCGCGGCAAGCACAAAGCTTGCCCTGACACGACCCCATACCCATGCGGGTGCGGCGGCGCAAGTTGGTGAGATTGCTCACGTGCAGTTTCTCGATGGCATATTTCATCTCACCCACGCTGGCATGCTCACATTCACACACCATTGCTTTGTCCTCAGCGCTCTTTTCCTTAATTTCTTTAGTCAACGAGCCATGACGGTCCTGAGCCGCCTTCACCGTGACAGCGTGCTGATGACCTCGCTTCTTGGGGGCCTTCTCGTCACTGCCTGGCAATGGCAGGATAGCGGTAGTGCAGGCACCCACTTTGTTGATCTTTTGGCACACCAAGTCGGTGGCCCTTTCGGCCATGAGCCTATAGGTCATCAGCTTGCCACCAGTGATGGTGATGAATCCGTCCATGCCATCACGCTCCTTATGGTCGAGACACACAATGCCGCGGCTGATGCTGCGACCCGACGGATCGTCGTCGCTGGCAACCAGTGGACGCACACCGGCATAAGCGCGCAAGATGCGCGTGCGTGCCAATGTGGGCACCATTTTAACGCCCTCTTTGAGCAGTATCTCCACTTCTTCGGGAGTAACACGCATGTTATCAATCTCTGTGATGGGCACGCGGTCACTTGTGGTGCCAAGCATACTCACTATCTTGTCAGGAACCAGGATGTCGCCGTTGGCAGGCTTGCGGCAGCGGTTGATAACCATGTTGTTAACACGGCGACTGAAGATGAGTAGCGAGCCCTTTGCTGGGAACATATTGATGATAATACCAGCTTGCTTAGCAATGAGTGTGCCCCAAATGCCGGCAGCATTAACGGTGACAGGAGCATAGGCTGTGCTAATCTCACCTGTGAGGTTATTACGCAGCTTCACACCTATCACACGGGCATTCTCAACTATCATCTCAATAACCTCATGATAAGTGAGTGCCACAGCGCCATAACGGCGAGCATCGAGCAGATTGGCGGTCGTCAAAGTGAAAGGGTCGATAGAAGCATCAGGCACTCGCACTGCGCCTATTATCGTTGGGTTGACCGAGGGTTCTATCATTCGTGCCTCGGCGGGATCGATAATCTCAGCATTGATGCCAGCCCGCAGACATGCCTCAACGAAGGTCGCCTGATAGGCCAAGTCGTCATCGGGAAGGGTGACAAACAAGCCATCGGTCTCTTCAATGCAGTGGCGGGCAATTTGGCGCAATATCATGTTCTCGCCTATGCACTCCTCGGCGCTCTCCTGGTCGGTGACGGCATAGCGCGCTCCACTGTGCAGCAAGCCGTGGTTACGGCCCGTGGCGCCGTGAGTGAAGTCGAAGCGCTCCACCAGCAGCACCTTCAGGCCACGCAGCGCGCAGTCTCGTGCCGTGCCGGCTCCAGTGATGCCACCACCTATTATTATGACATCATATTCTTGAGTAAAAGGATTGTTATTCTCTTGCATTTCGAGAGAGTTGTTCGTTTAATTTTTAAAGGCTATGAACCAAACGACAAAGATACAACAAAAATAATCTTCCACATCGTTTTTAACCCTTTTTATTAACACTTTTCAAAAAAATCATCCTATCGGTGTCAAAAATGCTCACGCTCGCAAGGTATTGAGCAAACTCATGCTTTTGACTCGCTTAACCGCATTTTTAAATAAAATGCTCACGCTCGCAAGGTATTGAGCAAGCTCATACTTTTGACTCGCTTAACCGCATTTTTCTGAGAAATCTAAAATAATGAATATTATAATCTTTTGAAAATCAATTTCTAAAATATCAAAATATTCAGAAGTTTCAGTTTTTTATAATTTCGTTCAAATTTTGACTCACTCTCAGCTAATTACATGATATCTTACACTCTGTGAAGTCATTAATCTACTTAAGAAACTTGTATTTGAAATTTTTGCCCTCGCTAACGCTCGGGCAAGATTATGTATCGCCTCACGAAATCGCATTAACATGATTTTGCCTTTTTAGGCACGGCTTCGCACGAGCCATATTTTGGCAAAATCATCCGAGGCCGTTGCGGCGGTCCTCGGGGTAGTAGTAGTTGCGATTCGACACGCGACAGGCCCCGGCATTGTTGCTCCAGCAGCCACCACGGGGCACACGGTCATAGCCCGACACAGGACCGGTGGGGTTGGTCTGTGCACCTGCACTGTAGCTGCCATACCAGTCCTGACACCACTCCCACACGTTGCCGCTCATGTCATAGATGCCAAGCTCATTGGGCTGCTTGGTCGCTACAGTGTGAGTGCCGTAGTCAGGACTGCTACTTCCAACATTATATGCATTATCCCTATACCACGCCACATCATCAATATTGTTGCTGCCACTGTACTTGTAGCCCTGGCTGAGGCTGCCCCCACGCGCGGCGTACTCCCACTCAGCCTCGGTGGGCAGGCGGAAATTCTTTCCCGTCATCTGGTTCAGTTTCATGATAAACTCCTGGCAGTCGCCCCAATTTACCTTTTCCACTGGACGCTGCAGATTGGTGCCGTAAGACCCCCCGTTGAAATGGCTTGGGTTGCTGCCCATCACCGCTTGCCATAGTTCCTGAGTCACCTCGGTCTGACCTATGCTGAAACTGCTCAATGTCACTTGATGGGTAGGATACTCCGTATCGTATGCGTCACTGCCCTGCTCGGCGGTGGCACCCATCGTGAACGTGCCGCCCTCAACTGAAATCATCTTGAACGTGACGCCATTAACGGTGTATTCTGTCTCGTTGTTGAGTTGTGGGTTGCCATTCAAGAGAATATTGTACATGACTGTGATGTCAACGCTGGTGATATATCCATCGCCGTCAATGTCGCTTGTGGCGGCGAAGGTCTCGTCACCATTGAGCAGGTAGTTGTAAATACAGGTTATGTCAACACTAGTCAAGCGGCCATCACCATTCACATCGCCAAAAGGCCGCTTCACGGTCACCTCGCAGGTGGCGGGCACAGCATTACCATCGCTCGAGCCCACTGTGATTACCGCAGTGCCGGGCTTAGTGGCAAGAAGCCTTATCTGGCCATTTTTCCACTGTGTTGCTATTACATCGTTGTCGCTACAGGTGAAGGTATATTCTACTGGGATAATATCAGGAGAGTGAGAGGGTGTAATTGTCGCAATATCATCCATATTGAGAGTGAGTTCAGTCTTGTCAAGCGATATAACCACTGTCTCCTCCTCAACTGTGACATGGCAAGTGGCGAAATGCGCCCCGCATATTACAACAATATCGGCCTCACCTACCGCTTTAGTCGATAGCGAGCCATTACTGCCCACCTCAACCACACTTGAGTTGGTCGAGAACCATAGCGTTGACATGCCTGTGGGGATTGAATCTATTGACGCGGTCAGTTGGGCCGTCTCGCCAATCTTCATGGTGAGAGCCACTTCGCTTAATGTGATGTTCACATTCTCTACCCACACCGCATCGTCATTGAACGAGTCAAATTCTCCCCAATAATCATCCATAAAATAAGGCGCGAGGGTTTGGGGCGGCACATGCAGGGTACCTGAGTAGCTGTTGAAGGTGCTGGCGTCGCACACTGCAGGCTCTGCGCCATAGCAATAGACCTGATAGGGTGAGATGCCCAGGCCCTTGATGCTGGTCACGCTCGGAGCGAGGTAGAGGTTGCGCACGCTCGATGCTAGCAGCCCGAGAACACATTACTGCCCATTGTTGTTACCGATTGAGGAATTGCCACAAAGGTCAAATTGCTGCAGCCTCTGAAGGCCTGGCTGCCAATCGAGGTCACCGAGCCTGGGATAATCACAGCACTCAAGCCAGAGCAATTATAAAAAGCCTGGTCGCCAATAGCGGTAACGGAGTAGCTGGTGCCGTTGTAAGTGACACTTTCAGGAATAATGACCGCGTCGGCATAACTGCCGCCGCTGGTAACAGTCACGGTGCCATCGCCGTTGAGGTTATAGCACAAGCCATCGGCCATAAAGTCGTAGGCACTCGCCAGCTGCGGCACAAGAGCCGCTATTATAGCGAGCAGGAAGGTTTTGAATAGAGTTTTCTTCATTGTGTTTTCAATTTATGTTAATATTTTCTTTTGCTCTGTAGGTTTAACTTGCAAATTTACATTAATATATTTGCTACTTTCACAGAAAAAAGGTATTTTTGTTCGCACTTTTAAAAAATATCTAAATCATGAATATTCTTATCGTTGGAACAGGATATGCCGGGCTTGTTACTGGAGCCTGTTTTGCCGACCTCGGCGTAAATGTAACTTGTGTCGATTCTGATGCGCGAAAAATCAACTTGCTGCTCTATGGTGGTCTGCCCATCTACGAGCAAGGCCTTGAAGACATGGTAAAACGCTCGGTAGCAGCCCGAAGGCTCAACTTCACGAGCAATTTTGCCAACGTGTTCGACAATGTAGATTATGTGTTCTGTGCTGTTGACACACCACCTGCCGAGAACGGTGGCACCGACCTCACACAAGTGAAAAACACAGCAATACAGTTTGCCCAAAACATTAACAACTATGCCGTGTTTATCATCAAATCGACAGTGCCTTTGGGCACTTCCAAAAAAATCAAGCAGCTCATAAAGGAGATTCTCGACGAGCGACACGTAGATTTCGATTTCGATGTGGTATCTAACCCCGATTTCCTCACCGAAGGCAACGCCATCAAGAACTTCATGAAACCCGACCGCATCATCCTCGGCGTGGATAACGAGCGTTCACGCAAAGCGATGGATACACTCTATCACCCACTAAAGTTCAAGTATTTCCCTGTAATATATACCGACTCGACAACTGCCGAGATGATTAAATATGCAGCCACCTCAATGCTCGCCACTCGAGTGAGCTTTATGAACGAAATCGCCAATCTGTGCGAGATTGTGGGAGCCGACATCAACACTGTGCGCCACGGCGTGGGTACCGACAGCCGCATAGGCTCTAAATACATCTACCCTGGTTGCGGATACGGCGGCACACTATTTCCTAAAGACATCAACGACCTTATCAATATTGCCGAGGAAAACGGATATTCAATGGAGGTGCTTAAAGCCGTTGACAAGGTCAATACCAAGCAGAAACATCGACTCTTTGAGAAGTTCCGCGACTTTTACGGAGGCGATATCAAGGGCAAGACAGTAGCATTGTGGGGACTCTCATTCAAGCCCAACACCGATGACATCCGCGAGTCGCCATCAATCACCACCATCGATCTACTCCTGCAGGCGGGCTGCCACGTGCGCGTCTATGACCCAGTGGCCATGAACGCCATCAAGTTCCGCTGGAACGACATTTACTGCGCTCTCGACATCTACGATGCCGTCAATAAGGCCGACGCCGTGATGCTCGTCACCGAGTGGCGACAGTTCCGCGTGCCATCATGGGAAAAGGTGAAAGAATCAATGAACACCCCCCTTGTCATCGACGGCCGCAACATCTACGACGGCAAAGAACTTGAAGAAAAGGGATTCAGCTACTTTTGCATTGGCAAATAAGTGTTAAGTGTTAAGTAGTAAGTGTTAAGTGTTAAGTCATTTTTCTTTGAAAAATAAACAATGACTCGGTCTTTTATGGAACAAGATGTCAAGCGTATTAAATCAAGAGATTTTGCACTTAGGATAATTAAATTATATCGCTTTCTAGTAGATAAAATAAAAAAGCTTTTGAGATAGGCAAACAGATTTTACGGTGTGGAACATCTATAGGTGCAAATGTTGCAGAAGCTGAATGTTCTGAAAGTGATAGTGACTTTGTCCATAAACTCACAATTGCCCTTAAAGAAGCTAATGAAACAGAGTTTTGGTTGGATTTGTTATGGAGGTCAGACCTGATATCAACACAACAATATGAATCTCTTAATGAAGATTGCGTCGAATTAATAAAGATATTAAAGTCTATTATTAACTCAATGAAGCAAAAGAAGAAAAAGCCTTAATTTTTAAGGCTTTTTTACTTAACACTTTACACTTAAAACTTAAAACTTTACACTTAACACTTAACACTTAAAACAAACTCTTCCCATCGCTTTATTAGTCCTGCCATGTCAGGTGGCAATTCGCTGTCGAAATCCATCTGCTGGCCTGTTGTGGGGTGGACGAAGCCTAACGTCTTGGCATGAAGGGCTTGTCGTGGACACAACTTAAAGCAATTATGGATAAACTGAGTGTAGCTCGACGAGGTGTTGCCGCGCAGTATCTTGTCGCCACCATAGCGCTCGTCATTGAAGAGCGGATGCCCTATGTGGCGCATGTGCACCCTTATCTGATGAGTGCGGCCTGTCTCGAGTTGGCACTGCACCACTGCCACATGGTTTAGGTTCTCAATGGTGTGATAGTGAGTGACGGCATGCTTGCCCTGATCACCTTCAGGGAACACCGCCATCTGCAAGCGATCGCGCAAGCTGCGCCCAATGTTGCCCTCGATGGTTCCGTCAAGTTCCTTCATAGCGCCCCACACCACTGCGATGTACTGTCGCTTGGTTGTCTTGTTGAAAAACTGCAAACCAAGCGACGTCTTGGCATTAGGCGTCTTTGCGACAACAAGCAGGCCGCTAGTGTCCTTGTCGATGCGGTGCACCAGTCCCATGCGCGGGTCGGTGACATCATAGTCAGGATTGTCCTTGAAGTGCCAAGCGAGAGCATTGACCAGCGTGCCGTCGTAATTTCCATGCCCTGGATGCACACACATCCCGGCAGGCTTGTTCACCACTAGCAGGTCATCATCTTCATAGACAATATTAAGGGGAATGTCTTGAGCAATTATCTCGTTCTCATAACGCGGACGGTCCATCACCACCGATATCTCGTCGCCGGGATGCACACGGTAGTTGCTCTTAACAGGGCGGCCGTTCACACGAATGCACTGCGCCTCGGCGGCGTTCTGAATTCGGTTGCGTGATGTGCCCTTGATGCGCTCAACCAAGTACTTGTCGATGCGCAGCAACACGTGACCTGGCTCCACCACATAGTGGTAGTGCTCCCAGTAGTCACGTCCGTTCTCAGTAAAATCGGGATCGGAGAAGTCACTCTGAATCTCTAGCCCAGAGTCATCTATCAAATCCTCGTAATCGGCATTCATTGCAAAAAACATGAAAGGTGGGTTCTACACAATATAGCCCCCACCTAACTATTAATTAAATCCATTTGCTTTATCCTCGGCACGTGCCTTCTCGCGTTGTTTCTGCTGCAGGGAGTCTTTCTCGCTGTCGGGAATCACGTCAAATGGCATCTCGTTGATGCGTCCATCGCCCACTTCGATGCTCACCTGGTCGGTAATCGACACCTTGCTACCTGGAGCCACTGGATGTCCATTTACCTTTACAGCGAGAACAAGTCCTCGGTCGGCACTTGGCACGGTATCAATAATGACATGCTTAAATCCCATATTTTTCAACCTGCTCTCAGCATCTCGGCACGATGTCTCGGCAAGTGGAGGCAAGTTCACCATCATGGGATTGAAAGCATTGATAGTAAGGCGTATGGGACGGGTCTTCTTTGCCATCGTGTTGCCTCTGGGCTCCTGCTCAAGCACCATACCAGGCTTTATCTCACTATTGTATAGCGAGTCTGAGATTTCCCACTCAAATCCCGCCTCCTCAATCTTGCGAATGGCATTATCGAGGGTCATGTTCCTCACACTAGGCACCTTAACCTCCTTGCCGTGCTGCGTGAACACGTCGAAGAGCATATACATGGCATACAATCCCGCCATTAGCACTATTATAACACCCAAGCAATTAAGCATTACTGGATGCTTTTTTCCAAATTCTCCAAACATATTTACCATCAGTTATCAGGTGTCAGTTGGGCGCAGCCACTTAACACTTAAAACTTGAAACTTAAAAATTTAACTCTTATCGCTCCTGGAAATTGAGTTGCGACTGGTTGATGAGCATGTTGAACGTGGGCTCGCTACGCAACGGAGCAAGGTTCACATAGGGAGCCTCGTTAATCTTGATATCATAGAGTCCACCATAGCCATTAGCGAGGCACGACTCAAGATATTTCATGGCTTGAGCCTTATTGCCCATGGCAGCATGCAAAGCAGCAGCATAGTAGTAAGACTCTCCACCAGTAGCTGATGTCTCTTTGATTTTTTGCTCAGCCCATGCGGCAGCTTCACTATCACGACCTAACTCATGCAGAGCAAAACCACGCAGCGAAGTGACATCGTCATCGGGTAAACTGAGCACCTTCTGGAAGTCGGTAGTAGCAGCTGATGCATTCTTCAGGTGGCTCTTATTTAGCCATCCACGCAGCATGAGCAACTCGGTATTCTCAGGCTCGGCAGCAACAGCCTTGTCAAGAAGTGGAAGCGCCTCTTTATACTTCTTTTGCTCGATGAGCAGTCGTGCCTTCTCCTTCAGTGCTGAAACATTGTTGGGGTCAATCACCAAGGCTTGGTCAAGAGTGTTGATAGCAGTGGTGAAATTGTTGCCCTTGCCTTGACGGCGCTCTATCAAGCTACGCTGCACATAACCCTCTGGAAGAGTGGGATCGCTAGCAATAGCTTTGTTGGCATAAATATATGCCTGGTCGTAGTCGCCAAGCTGGTACAGGCATTTAGCCACATCATTATAGATAGAAGGATATTCTAGCAGATTGTTGTCGGTAATAGCCTTGAGATCGCGCAACGCTTGACCATAGTGGTTATACTTGAGTGCAATGGCCGAGCACACACGATAGAAAATACCCACACGAGGGTTGTCGTCGGTAACGCCGCGCAGAGTAGCTATCACGTCGTCGTAGTGGTTATCGGCAAGATCAAAGATGCGGCTAATCGACTCACCATTGTCATCGGTAGAACTCATAGCAATGAGATAGGTTTCGCAGGCATCACGGTACTTACCGAGTTGCTCCTGAACGTGGGCACGATTCAAATAAACCTGAGGCTCAGCAGGGAATATCCCTACAGCCTGGTTCACCCAGTTCATTGCTTCTTCTGAATTGCCCTTATCAGCCTCTATGCAAGCGAGGCCATACATCGCGTCGAAGTTGCGTGGCACACGTTGCAAAATAGTCTTAAACTGGGCCGCAGCAGTTTCGAAGTCACCTTTAGCGTAAGCAATCTTACCCTTCATATCCACCCATGCGAGGCTGGCAGGATCGATAGTGGAAGCCTTATCAACATCGGCAAGGGCTGCGTCATAGTTTCTTCTTAACTCATAAAGCTTTGCGCGCAGCATATAAGCGTCAAAGAGCAGTTCAGTCTCTTTAGCAGGAGCCAATTGAATAGTACGGTCCACATCGTTCAATGCAGCATCGTAGTTTCCATTGAAATAATGCTGATTACTACGCATGAAAAGGGTGTTGTAATCGTTAGGATTTTTGGCGATATAATCGTCATAAACCTTCATCACCGCCTGGGTGATTTTGTCTTCGCCCTGAGCGGCAACTTGAAAGATAGTGCCCGAAACAAGCACAAGTGCTACAAGCACTAAAAATTTCTTGATTTTCATAGTTTTATATTATTTGTATGTTATTATTTATCAATCTCGTTTATCGCCTGTTTCAACGTTGTCAGGCGTGATAATAGACCATCGAGCAAGTCGAGCTGCAGCATATTGGCGCCATCACTCTTGGCCACGGCAGGGTTGGGATGGGTCTCGATGAAGATGCCATCGGCACCAGTGGCGATTGCAGCTCGGGCAACAGTCTCGATGAGCTCAGGGCGACCTCCAGTAACACCGGCGCTCTGATTGGGCTGTTGCAACGAATGAGTGATGTCCATAATAACCGGAGCATATTGCTTCATAACAGGTATGCCACGGTAGTCAACCATCAGGTCATGATAGCCAAAGGTAGTGCCACGCTCAGTGATTGCCACCTCGTTGTTTCCCGAGTCAATTACTTTTTGAACAGCAAAGCGCATAGACTCTGGAGAGAGAAACTGCCCTTTCTTGATGTTCACCATCTTGCCGGCACGTGCTGCTGCCACTAGCAACTCGGTCTGGCGGCACAAGAATGCAGGTATCTGCAAAATATCGACATATTGCGATGCCATTGCAGCCTCATCAGGGGTGTGGATATCGGTCACCACAGGTATGTGGAAGGTCTCACCCACCTTGCGCAGAATCTTCAACGCCTTCTCATCGCCAATTCCTGTGAACGAGTCGAGGCGTGAGCGGTTCGCCTTGCGGTAGCTGCCTTTAAAAACATAGGGAATGTTAAACCTAGTGGTTGACTCAAGCACTCTCTCGGCAATGCTGAGCGCCATCTCTTCCCCCTCGATGACACATGGTCCGGCAAAGAGGAAAAAATTACCCGTAGATGATGATTTCAGATAGTCAAGCATTTTATTCTTCTAAAGAAGGAGTTAAACTATATCACTTACGTCCTCTACACTTATCACTTAATACTTACTACTTAACACTTAATGACATGCATCGTTGCCACTGCCATTAGGGCGGCAGTCTCGGTGCGCAGGCGACTCTCGCCCAAGGTCACTGGCACAAAACCAGCTTTCAATGCAGCCTCTACCTCCTGCGGGTCGAAGTCGCCTTCGGGACCAATCAACACCACTGCGTCGCGACTAGAATCATAAACTTGCGCCAGCGATTTGCGCTCATCGCGTGGCAATGACTCGTCGCAGTAGGCAATGAAACGCTGAGCATCGCTATTCTCGGCGAGGAAGTCCTCGATGGGTGTGAGCTCGTCGAGTTGTGGCAACTGTGCCTTGAGCGACTGCTTCATGGCTGCTACTATTATCTTGTGTAACCGCTCAGTTTTCAGCACCTTGCGCTCGCTGTGACGGCATAGCAGCGGTGTGAAGCGATCTACACCCATCTCGGTGCATTTCTCGGCCATCCACTCGATGCGGTCGAGGTTCTTGGTGGGCGCTACAGCTATCATTATCTTGCTGCCCCAATGCGGCGGGCAAGACTCCTGAGAGATGATTTCAACCCCACAATGCTTGGCGTGAGCCATTGCAATGCGGCAGTTATATAGCATGCCAGCGCCATCAATCACCTCGATTTCGTCGCCCTCGACAAGCCTCAACACTCGCACGCAGTGGCGAGACTCCTCCTCAGGAAGAGCAAGCGTAGCAGCTATGTCGGGGGCGAAAAATCGATGCATCTCTTTATTTCTAAATGCATAATGCTCAATGCATAATGCACAATTATAATGAACTCAAAATGTTACGCAGTCTTAAGTCTTTCAGCCTCTTCCTTTCGGGGGTCCTTAAAGATGAAGAAGAATGAAACAGCAACCACAAGGGCATAAGCGGCAAAAATGTACCATGATGTGGCCCAACCACTCATCACTGCCTCTGAACCTTTATCAATCACTTCTTGGGCATTTACAAAATGGTCAACAATAGCCTGAGCGCTCAATGTTCCGATTGTAGCACCAATACCGTTGGTCATTACCATGAACAAGCCCTGCGCACTACTGCGAATTGAGGCATCAGTCTGTTGGTCAACATATAGAGCTCCCGAGATGTTGAAGAAGTCGAAAGCCACACCATAAACCACACAAGAGAGTACAAACAAGATAACGCCAGGCATTCCAGGATTACCCATACCAAAGAAACCAAAGCGGAATACCCAAGCAAACATTGCTATGAGCATCACGTTCTTGATTCCGAAGCGTTTCATGCAGAATGGGATGAGCAGGATGCACAACGTTTCACTAATTTGTGATAACGAAATCAGCGCATTAGCGTGTTGAGCAGCAAATGTGTCGGCATACTCCTTAATGCCCTCAAAGGCAGTAAGGAATGGATTGGCAAAGCCATTGGTAATCTGAAGTGACACACCAAGAAGCATCGAGAAGATGAAGAATATCGCCATCTTCTTTTGCTTGAACAGTGTGAAGGCACGAAGACCAAATACATCGACCAGTGAACTGCTCTCTGCATTCTTATTAACTGGGCACTTAGGCATGAACAGAGCATATAAGGCAAGAAGCAAACTGAAACCTCCCGACATGAAGAACTGTCCATAGTTGTGCTGAAGACCAGTAAAGTCAACGGTGAGCATTGCACAAATGAAACCTATGGTGCCAAACACACGAATGGGCGGGAAGGCCTTGACTGTATCCATTCCTGCCTTTGTCAATGCATTAAAAGCAACCGAGTTGGCAAGTCCAATAGTTGGCATGAAGAATGCTACACTGATTGTATAGGGCAAGAACAATGGCCAGAATGATGGGTTATCGCCTGCCGACATAGCATAAGTTCCTGCAATGAGCATGAACACACCTGCTATAACATGAGCCAAACTAAGAACCTTCTGTGCCTGAATCCAACGGTCAGCAACAATACCAAGCAAAGCTGGCATAAACAGTGACACAATACCCTGAATTGCATAGAACCATCCTATATCGCCTGCTAGGCCATGAGTGGCTAAATACCCTCCCATGCAAGTAAGATAAGAACCCCACACAGCGAACTCCAGGAAGTTCATGATGATCAACTTAATCTTTAGATTCATAGTGATTTTTGTTTTTGTGTTATTATATAATTTTTATTATTCTGCTATATCATCAGTTTTTGGCTCATTGCCAAGTTTCTCGTTGATAGCCTTTTGTATGCTAGCAGCGAGTTCATATTTCTCAAGTGCTACAGCACGGTTGAGTTTCTTTTGCAACTCGTCAACCGTCATGTCGCTTAAAGTGCGCTTGGGTTTCACTGCCACTTTGCCTTGTTCACCGTCTTTGATAAGAAAACCAGTCTTATCAAGCACCTCCTGAGTGGTGTAGATAGGAGAATTGGTACGCAATGCTAGAGCGATGGCGTCACTGGTGCGTGACTCGAGTTCTATGTCTTGGTCGTTGGTCGAGAGTTTAAGTTTCGACATAAACACGCCTTCACTGAACTTGTAAATCAGCACCTCGTCGAGACTGATACCAAAGGCATGAAACATGCTCACCATCAAGTCGTGTGACAAGGGTCGAGGCGGAATCACATGCTCGAGTCGCATGGCGATGGACTGAGCTTCGGGCACACCTACCACAATAGGCACCCTCAGGTCGCCGTCACGCTGCTTAAGCAATAGGGCATAAGCACCAGACTGAATCTGGCTATATGTAATGCCCATAACGTCCATTTCTATCTTGTTTTCAGTCATTTATCTTAATATTTCCTAGAATCCACTTAAAACTTAATACTTACTACTTAACACTTAAAGAGTTATCACTCCACTGCCGTAACATAGGTGCTGTTCTTTATCGTAGATTACTGCAAACTGCCCTGGTGCAATGCCTTGGATATCCTCATCACTCTCAATGAGCCACTGGTTGCCATCAACGTGTGAAATATGCCCCTTGGCAAAGTGCGGAGTGTGACGGTTCTTGAAAGTAATTTCGTGAGTGCCACCACTCCCCTGCCACGGGTTGCCGCTGATGAAGTGCATCTCATCGAGATGTATCTCACGACCATATTGCTTGCTTGTGCCATAGCCGTTGCTCACATATATGGCGTTGTCCATGATGTTTTTCTTTACCACATACCAAGGACCGCCACTTAGTCCCAAACCCTTACGCTGGCCTATGGTGTGGAACCAGTATCCATTGTGCTCGCCCAGTTTGCGACCAGTCTCAATCTCGATGATGGGCCCCTTTTTCACACCCAAATGGCGTCGTATGAAGTCGTTATAGTTAATCTGACCCAGAAAGCAGATGCCTTGGCTGTCTTTGCGGCTTGCGTTGGGAAGCTTCACTTGCTGAGCAATCTCACGCACACGCGCCTTGGGCATCGACCCAATGGGGAAGATAAGGTGCTTGAGCTGGTCGTAGGTAATCTGGGCCAGGAAATCGGTCTGATCCTTTACTGCATCGGCTGCTGTGGCAAGATATTTGGTACCATCAATCTCACAGGTGGTGGCATAGTGACCAGTAGCTGTTAAGTCAAAGTCCTTGCCCCATCGCTGCTCAAAATACCCAAACTTAATCATGCGGTTGCACATCATGTCGGGGTTAGGAGTGAGACCTGCCTTGACGGTGCGCAGAGCATATTCCATCACATTGTCCCAATACTCCTCGTGAAGCGACACCACTTCAAGAGGCAGACCATAGCGGTGAGCAATGAGGTTGCACATCTCAATGTCTTCCTCGGCACTGCAGTCGCCCTCGTCGTTGTCCATGCCAATGCGTATGTAGAACAACTGCAAGTCATGCTGAGCCTGCTCCACAAGCTCATGCACAACTACTGCGCTGTCAACTCCACCCGATACAAGAACCGCTATATTCATATTTTAGCTTTAGTTGTACGTGTTATAACCACTTAAAACTTAACACTTACTACTTAACACTTAGTTATCACGCTTTCTCTAGCACCTCGCTCTCCTCGTCATCTTTCTCACTAATAGTGTGGATAGCAATTAGGTAGTCGAGTGAAATCTTGCCAGGACCAGCGAGCAACATATACACAAAAATTCCCAAGAACATGATGGGATAACCTGGCTCAAAGAAGAACATCTGCTGAGCCGCACCCGCCACGTTAGTGGCACTAGGCATTATCGTCTCGGCGTAAATCATCACACCTATCGAAGGCAGTAGTGCAAAACGCGTGAGTAGTCCTAAAATGATAAACACTGAGCACACGATTTCTATAACCACTATTGCCGCCATAGCAGTCTCACTGAGCCCCATTGCAGTGTGGGTAAACTCGTTGAGGTGCATCATCTGTCTTACTCCAAGCTGCAGGAACATCAAACCTGTGAACAGACGCAGGAACAAGCGCGACAAGTTACTGTAGGTGTGGCCCACATTTATCATGAACAGGTTCTGAAACCACTTTGGAATCTTTGTCATAGTCTTTATAGTGTTTGATTGTTTACTTGATGATTTAATTCGACACCATGTTTTTCATGAAATCGACTGTCTTGTTCTTGGCTATCACGCGGAACTCCTCGTCGAGGACATACAGGCATGGCATTATGCGCATATCAAGTTTACTGGCAACGTCCTTGCTGGCGCCCACCTCCCACTTCTCGCTATAGTTGCGTGAGTCGGCATCCCACTGCTTGGGGACATCTCCAATAATGATATTTATAACCTTGATATGCCCCTGCTCAACAAGCTGGCCAAAGGTGATGTCGGTGCTCAAGCGCATACGCTCTATCGAACTGCCACTATCACCATCACTGAAAATCACCACATACAAAGCAGCACCTTCGGAGCGGTTGTCGGTAAGGTGGCGACGAGCACCTGTGATTGATGTATATTCAAAGTCGAGTAGCGGCTGCCCCAGCTTACTGGTGCTCAGTCGTTTGATTTGCTCGCTATAGTGATTGCGAACCTCCTTCTTTGCCCAACTAGCATCGGCAACGCTCTGTGCGAATGTAAGATACAGATCATCAACCACATCAGTATCATGATAAAAAAGTATATACTCGGCTATACTTGCCAACTTCAAGAAGTTGTCGTGATTGGCCTGCGACTTGAACATGAGGTTACGAACTGAACCCAACGATACATTCACATTGGCACCAGCTTTCATAATATCGAAATAAGTGAGCATTGCCTCAATCAAGAGGCTGTCGTTTTCCTCAGCTAAGGGCTTAGTGAGCTCGCAGTTGTCCCAAAAATGCTGGACGCTATAGTTGCAACGGCTTTCGATGCTCGTACATGTATCGGGGGCAACCGGATACTCAAACAAAGTGGCCACCTGACACAACGCATTACTTGCTGAAAACAAACCTATTACAACTAATATTAAACGTAAAATCTTATTCATCTATATAAATAATAATTATTATATTACTATTTAACTTGCTAAGGTACGGCAAAAAAAAACAACACACAAACATATTGCACTAAAAAAAACTTAAAGCCATAAAAAATCCCCCTCCAGCAAATGCTGCCAGAGGGGGAAGAAGGAGCCACGAACGGGACTCGAACCCGTGACCTACGCGTTACGAATGCGTTGCTCTACCGACTGAGCTATTGTGGCTAATATAGCTGTTGTAGCTAATATAATATCTGCTTACTATAGGTAAGTATTATCTTTGCATCTAGGAGATTAAGCTTCGCCAGACACGGCCGAGACACCGCAGGAGCTATCTTTGTGACAACTTCGCTATTAGCGCTCGATGTGTAGTAATAGTAACTCGAAGTGGTGTTAGTGTATTTTGTCACATCGATAGGCATAATCACAAAGTTCATGTCGTCTTCAGTGGCTATGCCACCCTTTTTGTTGATGATGTCAAGAACATAGCTTCTAAGACCAGAGAACGTATAGACCTTTTCCTGTTCATTGTACTCGGCATAGAATGCGTCTTTGTTGTTGGTCAACGAGTCCTTTTCAAAGAAAGTATCACGATATCCCTCTTTCACCATCAGCAGATACTTGGGAGGAGCTATATCATATTTGTTAGCAATCTCAATCACAGGAATCTCAAGGGTCAAATTATTGATGACACTCAACGCATCGCGTGAATCTTCGTTGAAGTGGTTGATGATTTCCTGAATTGGGAAATGAGCATGAATCTCATATCCTGCGGGACCCATCACAATGGCATCGCCAGCAGCGATTTTAGAAAGCACCGATGGCGCCGCATCAAGAGAGATGTTGTTGTTATACACCACCTCGGGTGTTACTGCCATATAGCTCTGTTTCATAGCAGGATATATGGTGTCGGTAGTCTCATCAAGTTTCTCATACTTGCGATAATAGCTCACAAACTCAATATCATAGAAGTTCATCACGTGGCCCTCGCCATAACTATTCTTGATGTAGATACCTGGAAAGTAGGAAGCGAAATCTTTAGGAGTTTTAAATGTTGAGGGATTCGCTTTGTACTCATTGAAAATATCACGAGCATAGCTCACAGGTACAGGAACCTTAATCTCGTAATAACTTACAGATGCGCCACTTTGAGACGTATATTCAGTTTTTAACGACATATCGTCAGCCGAATATGCAACCGAGCCCATCAGCGCGTCTTCGCTATAGTAACCTTCGGGATTAAAATCGGTGTAAATGGGATTAGGAAGCTGCTTGTTGAGCTTATACACGTTCATGCGCATAGGTGCCAACTTGTCGCCAACAACGTCGCTAGTAGCCACCCTCATCACCAGGAAGCATGAATCCACCCACTGAGCTCCGCCATGCACGCCCACAGTGTCGATAGTAGTAGATGGCATGAACTGCGCCACCACATCACTGGAGAGGGCGCCATAACCATCGGCAGTCACCTTGCCTATGAGCTGGATGCTGCTGCGTGAGCGCAAGTGTGAACTTCTTACACTCGTTCCACCAATGACAAAACTATCATCCTCAATTACCGCAGAATGAATGTCGGAGATTGATGTGCCTATCACATCATCGGTACAAGAGTTAAAGCCAACAACAATGGCAAGAGTTGACAGTAACGCAAAAAATATCTTTCTCATTTTAAATCAATACTCATTAACGACCTGTTTTCGTTTTTCTAACCACTTACAAACTGTGATAGAATTCTATACAACGGTCAACAAAAGTGCTATCGTCCGACTCTTGGTAAGGCAGGAATGGAAGCCCCGATTCCTCTACCATCTTCAACACCTCGGGGTTGACATTCTCACTGCATTGCACCACCGCCTGACAATGCTCAAGAGCAAGACGCATCAAATCAACATAATTGGCACTTCTGTCCATAATGGGAGCAAGATCCTCATCGCTGAAGCCGTCAAACTTAAGTTTCTTATAGAGGTCCTCACTGAGAGGGCTCACCATTTCCTCATCAAAGAGCGACATCACAACTTTTGAGTCACGGAACGAAGGATCATCACCATAAATCTTACTGATATACAATGGGGCAAGAGCCGTAATCCAGCCGCTGCAATGGATAATACCAGGAGCCCAACGCTGCTTCTTCACAGCCTCAAGCACACCGCGAACATAAAATATTGAACGCTCATCGTTGTCCTCGGGGTGAGAGTTTATCTCCAATTCCTTGGTGATTTCGGGAGTGAAATAGTCGTCACTGAAAATGAAATACACCTGCAAGCGAGCTGGTTGCAAAGTTGCAACCTTGATTATCAGGGGATGATCCATGTCATCAATGATAAGGTTCATTCCTGACAGACGAATCACGGGATGCAATTGGTTGCGGCGGTCGTTGACAAATCCATACTTAGGCATGAAAGTGCGAACCTCAGCACCTTTCTCCTGAACTCGCTGCGCTAACTGGCGGCTGAAGTTTCCCATCTCGCTCTCGGGAAGATAGGGAGATATCTCCTGCAATATGAACAGAACTTTATTGAAATCCATTGTGAAGTGTATAGTTATCTTTAATTTAATTGCAAAGGTAGCATTTTTTCTCCTAATAAAGAAATTAATCGCCAAATGCACAAAGTTTTTAACTTAATTTTAATCACAACACATCACAAGGAATACTTTTTTAAGAAAAAACGAGCAAAGTATAAACCCTGCTCGTTTTCGCTTTTATTGATATAGTAACAAATACTTTCTTTAGAACTCGCAATTATTGGGAGTACGGGGGAAGGCGATGACGTCGCGTATGTTGGCCATGCCAGTCACAAATAGTACAAGACGCTCAAAGCCAAGGCCGAAGCCACTGTGAGGCACAGTGCCATACTTGCGTGTGTCGAGATACCACCACATGTCTTTCATAGGTATTCCAAGCTCATTGATGCGGGTCAAGAGCTTATCATAATCGGCTTCACGCTCTGAGCCACCGATGATTTCGCCAATCTGGGGGAACAGCACGTCCATAGCGCGTACCGTCTTGCCATCGTCGTTCTGTTTCATGTAGAACGCCTTGATTTCCTTAGGATAATCGGTAAGGATTACAGGACGCTTGAAGTGCTTCTCCACCAAGTAACGCTCATGCTCGCTCTGCAAGTCAACGCCCCATTTCACTGGGAACTCAAACTTGGCACCACTCTCCTCAAGAATCTTGATGCCCTCGGTATATGTCAAGCGCACAAACTCATCTTTGAGCACGCTATTGAGGCGCTCAATAAGGGTGTTGTCATACATCTTGTTCAGGAACTCGATGTCGTCCTGGCAATGGTCAAGAGCATACTTCACGCAATATTTGATGAATTCCTCTGCGAGGTCCATATTGTCATTGATGTCGTAGAATGCCATCTCGGGTTCAATCATCCAGAACTCAGCCAAGTGACGGGGAGTGTTGCTGTTCTCAGCGCGGAAAGTGGGACCAAAGGTGTAGATGGCACCTAGCGAGGTGGCGCCAAGCTCACCCTCGAGCTGACCACTCACTGTGAGACTTGTCATCTTGCCAAAGAAATCCTTGCTGTAATCAATCTTGCCGTCCTCGGTGCGGGGCATGTCGTTCACGTCGAGGGTAGTAACTTGGAACATCTCACCTGCTCCCTCGGCATCACTTGAGGTGATGAGAGGAGTGTGAAGGTAGAAGAACCCCTTATCGTTGAAGAACTTGTGAATGGCAAATGCCAAATGGTGACGGATGCGGAAGATGGCACCAAAGGTGTTGGTGCGCATGCGCAAGTGTCCTATTTCACGCAGGAACTCTAGAGTGTGGCCCTTCTTCTGCAAAGGATACTCCTCGGCCGATGCAGTGCCATACACCTCAATCTCCTCGGCCTGAACCTCATAGCTCTGACCCTTGCCCATCGAAGCAACTAGCGTACCTATCACGCACAGGCTGGAGCCAGTGGTGATGGGTTTGAGCTGCTCATCGGTGAATTTCTCAAGATTTACAACGATTTGAAGGTTGTTGATAGTGGAGCCATCGTTAAGTGCGATAAACTGCACGTGCTTGTTGCCACGACGGGTCCTAACCCAACCTTTCACACACACTTGTTGGCCTTCGAGTTCGCCACTGAAGACGTCAACAATTTTTGTTCGTTTTATTGCCATAATAAATTATATCTTTTAAATGCTATGAGGCGCTTCACTGTTCCCAAATCGGGGCGCGAAGCACCTCACTAATCACTAATCTCTAATCCCAAATCTCATTTTTTGTTCAAAAAACGAATGAATTATTCAAATGAGTTTTGTTTCAAGAAGTTAACCTCTTCCTGTGTGAGGTAGCGCCACTTGCCGCGAGCAAGGTTCTTCTTGGTCAAACCAGCGAAATACACGCGGTCGAGTTTCACTACATGATATCCCAACGCCTCAAAGATGCGGCGAACCACACGGTTGCGGCCAGAGTGAATCTCAATACCAGCCTGCTTGCGGTCGGTGGGGCTCACGTAGCTCACTGCGTCGGCATGGATAGGACCATCGTCAAGCTCTACTCCATCGGCTATGTGCTGCATGTCTTCCTCGCTGATGGGCTTATCTACCCACACTTGATATATTTTCTTCTTAACATATTGTGGATGAGTAAGTTTTGATGCCAGATCACCATCATTGGTAAGCAGCAGCACGCCAGTAGTGTTGCGGTCTAAACGGCCTACTGGATAAATGCGCTCATCGCAGGCACCCTTAACATAGTCCATCACGGTCTTGCGGCCGTTGGGGTCATCACTAGTAGTAACACAGTCTTTAGGCTTGTTGAGAAGCACATAGCACTTCTTCTCGGCAACTACCACCTGATCGTTATATTCCACAATATCTTTAGGAGTGATCTTGATACCGAGCTGGTCAACGACTTCACCATTAACCTTGATAACGCCCTTTTGTATCAGCTCATCGGCCTCACGACGCGAACAAATGCCGGCGTTGGCCATGAACTTGTTGAGGCGCATGGTGGTGTTAGGATCAATCATTGGCTCCTCATACTCAATGCGTTGTGGGCGGGGAGTGAAACGCATCTGTGGACGTGGACCCTGCATTTTGTGACCACCGCGCTGATTGCGGTTGCTGTAGCCACCGCGCTGCTGGTAACCGCCACGCTGCTGATAGCCGCCTTGCTGGCGATAGTTGCGCTGCTGGTAACCACCGCGTTGCTGGTAACCACCCTGCTGTGGACGGTTGTAGGTGCGCTGCTGGTAGCTGTTACCTTCTTGCTGCTCACCCTCACCCTGCTGTGGGTAACGCTGGTTGTAACCACCTTGCTGAGGACGGTTGTAATTGCGCTGCTGGTAGCCGCGTTGCTGATAACCGCCACGCTGTTGGTAGCCGCGTTGTTGATAACCGCCACGCTGCTGGTAGCCACCACGTTGCTGATAGCCGCCTTGTGGTCGGTTGTAATTGCGTTGTTGGTAACCACCTTGATACTCACCACTTGCGTCTTCACCCGATTGTGTTTCACGATTGTAATCGGCATTTTCTACTCTTGGAGTAGTCATCTCATTCTCGTCCATAACAGGACGCGACTCACTAATACGTGGTCGTTTCGGTTTTTTCTCTAAGTTCTCATCCATAGCTGAGATTGAATCTAATAAGGGTTATTAATATTTTTTTCGTGACCTCTCGGTCGCGTTAACAGATTTTTATTTAGGTTTTTATTTCGTTTCTTTTTATTACCTCGCAAACTTTTTGCAAAGATAATGCTTTTAGTTGAATAAAAAAGCAATGAGGCATTATTTTTCTTCTTTTTTTTAATAATAATTAATTAACGGTCCAAAAAAAACGGCAAAAAACCACTTTTTTTCAAAAAAAATCGCCCAAAGCATTGCAGATAAGAAAAAATGTAGTACCTTTGCCCCGCAATTTTGCGCAAATTTTTAAAAATTAACACAATGTACTTAGATCAAGAGAAGAAAAAAGAGATCTTTGGCACCTACGGCAAAAGCAATACTGATACTGGCTCACCCGAAGCTCAGATAGCATTATTCTCATACCGTATTGCCCACTTGACCGAGCATTTGAAGGTCAACAAGAAGGATCATACGACTCAACGTGCACTTAAGATGCTTGTAGGTAAGCGTCGTCGTCTGTTGGATTATCTTATCCGCACCGACATCAACCGCTACCGTGCTATCATTGCCAAGAAGGAGCTTGGCATCCGCAAGTAATCACTTATTTGCACCGCGCAGACGTAAGTGGAAAGCCCCTGCAAGAGAAGAAGTCTTGAAGGGGCTTTTGTTTTTATAACATGAACTCATGAGACACCTATTAGTAATACTACTCTTTGCTTCCATCTCACTGTTGGCCAAGGCACAGGACGAGGTGCTTGAGGGCGACCTGCTTTTTGCTTATAGCTCAACCACGGGGCTAGCAATCAGCGAGGCCACAGTGCACGACGCCACGGCCCCACCCATCTATCATGTGGCAATTGCCACATGGGTCGACGGCAAGCTATATGCCCTCGAGGCAATCGACGAGGGAGTGACTCTCACCCCATTCGAGAAATTCAGTGAGCGCTCACTAAATCAAGGTGGCATGTTGATTGGAAGATTACACGACCGCAGTGGCATCGACCAGAGCGTGAGTAATGCAATGGAGCATCTAGGAAAGCCCTACGATGACCTTTACATGATTGACACACAAGAGATTTATTGCAGCGAGCTCGTGCAGCTGAGCTACGTTAACAGTAAGGGCCAGCGCCTTTTTCCGCTCATCAACATGTCGTTCCATGACGCGCAAGGTCACATCATTGACTATTGGAGAGAACACTATGCAAAACATGGTATGGCAGTCCCTGAAGGCGCCCTCGGCACCAACCCTGCCCAAATCGCCCACAACCCGGCAGTCATAATCCTCTCACATTAATATAAAAAAAGTGGTCTGAAAGGAATCCTTCTAGACCACTTTTTTCAATATTCAATAGAATCGCACTTATTAATTGTTATAATGCTGCCAAAAACTTCTCCACATCAAGGGCTGCACGGCAACCGGTACCTGCCGCCGCCACGGCCTGACGGTAACGCGGATCAGCGACGTCGCCAGCGGCAAACACGCCCTCCACACTTGTAGCTGTAGTGGCCTTATCGGTCACAATATAACCTTGTTCATCAAGTTCAAGCTGTCCGCCCAAGAAAGCAGTATTTGGCTGATGGCCGATAGCAAGGAAAAAGCCATCGATAGCGATGTCAAATGCCTCCTCCTTGTCGGTGCCTTTATATTTTATAAGGTGTGCTCCCTCTACCCCATTCTCTCCAAAGAGGCCTAGAGTGTTGGTATTGAACAGAATTTCGATGTTATCTTTCTCCTTCACACGCTGTTGCATGGCTGCACTGGCGCGCAGATAGTCCTTGCGAACAATCATATACACCTTGCTAGCCAAGTTACTCAGGTAGTGAGCCTCCTCGCAGGCTGTGTCGCCACCGCCCACTACGGCAACCACCTTCTTGCGGTAGAAGAAACCGTCGCAAGTGGCACATGCCGACACACCTTGACCTGCATATTTCTTTTCGTCGTCAAGGCCAAGGTATTTGGCCGAGGCTCCTGTGGCTACTATCACGGTGTCGGCCTCAATGGTTTCGCCGCCATCAAGTGTTGCAACAAATGGACGCTTGCTCAAATCTACGCTTTTCACAAAACCAGAGCGTACGTCGGCACCCACATTCACCGCCTGCTCACGCATCTTCATCATCAAATCATACCCCTCTACTCCCGTTGGGAAACCAGGGAAATTCTCGATGGTTGTAGTGGTTGTCAACTGTCCGCCAGGTTGCAGACCCTCAAAGAGCACATTTTTCACATTGGCACGGGCGGTATAAATCGCAGCGGTATATCCCGCAGGACCCGAACCGATTATCAAACATTGAACTTTTTCCATATAATTATTTTAGTAAACAATCGTTCAGCATGTTGCGTTGTCAACGAAACTCAAGCAACCTAACATCATCTCAAGTCCACAACTTCGGTACCAGCAGGCACTTGACTTTTATTGAACTCAAAGGTGCTGGCGTTAACACTGGCGTTCTTGTTGTAGTTGCTGATAGTGATAGTGGCTTTTGCGCCGTTGGTCTGCACTATCTCTGCCTTACTAATAAGCCACGTGGTGGTTGAAACTGTGACCAGCAAGTGCTTGACATTGCTCTTTTTCTTTGGAGTGAAACGCAAAGTATAGGTGCCGTTGCCCTTACCTCCCTTCGAAACAATATAGGTGCTTTTGAAGTTTTGCGCAACGCTATATGGGTTGGTCATCTGGAGGTCGGCGGCAGTGGGTGTGGTAATATTCACTTCGTCGGTAGCAGTGGAATAGCTCCACATAGTGGTGCCGTTATACCAGCACTTTACATCATTGGCCAAGAGACGGAACTTCTTGCCGCTCATCACCAGCGTGCCACTCGAATTGCCTTGCGACGACGTCATCACATAGTTAGCACTAATGGCGTTACTCGATTTCATCGCACCAAGCACCTTGTCAACAACACTTGATGGCGACTGCGCGCTGGCAGTAGCAGCCATCACTATCAATGATAATATCAATAAAACTGTTTTTCTCATATCCATTTTTTCTTCTTTAGACCAATTACGAAGGCGTTAGGTTTAAAGTTTCCAGCAAATGTGAGCATGGGACCAATCAAAGCATCTGATCAAGTTCCATAGGACTCATTAGCACCTTACGGGGCTTGCCACCACTAGCGGGGCCCACAATGCCAGCAGCCTCTAGTTGGTCCATAATGCGTCCAGCACGGTTGTAGCCAATGTTGTAGCTGCGCTGCAGCGAAGAAGTCGATGCCATGTCCTTTTGTACCACCAGGCGTGCAATCTCCTCAAAGAGTGGATCGCGGTCGTTAGCACCGCCACCAGCCGACATGCCGCTAGCGTCAAATCCGCCACCTGTCTCACCCTCATAGTCGGGCAAGATGTAAGGCTGCTCGTGGCTCACCTCGGTATCGGCATCCTCCTGCTCCTTGATATAGTAGCAGATGTTTACAATCTCGGGAGTATCGATAAATGGACACTGCAGACGAGTTATCTCGCCATTAGCCGAGAACAGCATGTCACCACGGCCAATAAGTTGCTGAGCACCAGGACGATCGAGGATAATGCGACTGTCAACCAGCTGCGACACGCGGAATGCGATGCGACCAGGGAAGTTTGCCTTAATAAGACCTGTAATGACATTAGACGATGGTCTTTGAGTTGCGATAATCATGTGGATACCCACGGCACGAGCCTTTTGAGCGATGCGCACAATGGGTGTCTCCACCTCCTTGCCAGCGGTCATAATCAGGTCACTGAACTCATCTACAATCACCACAATGTAAGGCATATACTGGTAGAACTCGCCCTTCTCATTCATCTTGTGACGCAGTTCCTTGCGCCAACGCTTGTTGTAGTCTTCCAGCTTGCGCTCGCCCACTTCCTCAAGCACGAGGTAGCGGTTCTCCATCTCCTGAACAAGTGAGTTAAGGGTCTGCACCACTTTAGCTGTATCGGTAATGATGGCTTTATCCTCGCCTTCAACCTTGGCAAAGAAGTATTTCTCGAGCGAGGAATAGAGGCTGAACTCCACCTTCTTGGGGTCAACAAGCACAAATTTCAGTTCGCTTGGGCCTTTCTTATAGAGTAAAGAGGCAATAATAGCATTAAGTCCAACCGATTTACCTTGTCCGGTAGCACCAGCCACAAGCAAGTGAGGCATCTTGGTGAGGTCGGCAACAAACACATCGTTGCTCACAGTGCTGCCAAGCACCATAGGCAACGCGGCCTTGCTCTCCTGGAATGCACGCGAAGCGATAGCCTCACGCATTGGCACCACCTGCGGGTCATGGTTAGGCACCTCAATGCCAATAGTTCCACGGCCTGGCATTGGCGCGATGATGCGTATGCCTAGAGCCGCCAAGCTCAAGGCTATATCGTCCTCAAGGTTGCGAATCTTGCTGATGCGCACGCCTTCTTCAGGCACTATCTCAAAGAGAGTCACTGTGGGACCCACATGAGCGATAATGGTCTTGATGGCAATGCCATACTGTCCTAACGTCTCAACAATGCGACGTTTGTTGGCCTCTTGCTCTGCGACATCAACGTTATCGACATTAGTCTTGAGGTCGGCAAGCAGGTCAAGAGTCGGGAAACGATAATGCATATACTCACCTGTTGGGTCATGAGGGTTGGTAATACCCTTGGCAAGTTCTATATCTTTGGACTTCTCTATCTTCATATCAGGCTCTTTGTCACCACGACCTGACTTGCGAGAAGCACGGCGCTCCTTTTTATCATTAACAGGGGGGTCCTGCTTGTTGTCTTGATTATGGCGACTGCGCATTGGCACAGTCTCACTATGCTCATCGCCTTTGAAATCGCCCAACTCGGCAGTCATCTCAGTAGTGTTGCCATCATTTGCATCCTTTCCTTTATGTAAAATGCGTAACTTCCTGACTTTCTTGACAGTATTTATAACATCAACAATAAGCTGGTAGCATATCAATATCCACAACACCAACAAGATGAGGTTTACAGCTATCATGCCTGGAATGCCCACCAGACCATAGAGCCACTGGTTAGCATAATGCCCCAAATCGCCACCTGGCCTGAAAAAAGAGAATTCGGCAAAGAACGTGCATGCCGAAACCACCATCGAAAAGGTGAGCATACTATATAGCGACGTGAAAGTGTAAGGATAGAAATTGGCACGACGGCGGCGCATTATCCTAAGGCCTATGACAAAACACCACACCACGATAATAAATGCCGCATAACCCACACCATTCTTGATGAAGAACTCGGCAGTGGCGGCGCCTATCGACCCGCCCAGGTTCTTCACTTTTGGTGTTGCCTCAGCAGGGTCAATAGCCGTTTTCATCTGCTGCTCTGTCATCTCAACTTTTGCATTATTGATAACATTGCCATTATACACCTTTCCCTGATCGGCACCTCCAGAGAAAAGTACAAACGACAAGAAAGTGATCAACAAATACACTCCAAGTATCATCAGTATCACACCACCAGCAAGGCGGGTGCGATCATGACTGAAGAAATTCAGGAACCGCCTCCAAGCAGAAACCTCCTCAATCTCTTGACGCTTGTTTTTCTCTTCTTGTTTCTTCTTTGAGCGCTCCTTTATCGCCGACGTATCGACGTGCTCAAACATTTGACTCTCTTTACTCATTTTTTCATTTCATTCACACCCTCGTTAGGGCAATTCTACAATATACTCGTTATTTTATTTTTCAATCTTTCTTCCAGAAACTAGGGGTTAGCAACGCAAGAACAGTGAACACCTCTAGACGACCTATCATCATCTCTATTGCCAGCAGCCATTTGCACACATCGGGAATCATGGCAAACTTGTCGTCGCCACCCGTCATCTCGCCATAGCCAAAGCCAATGTTGCTGATAGCCGACAGCGAATTAAAAAACGCATCAAAGGCCGGTAAGCCAAACAAAGTGAGAATCACCGCCATAAACACCATCACCGCCACATAAATCGACAGGAATGCCAACACTTTCTCAACAATCACATGTGGCACCGACTTGCCGTCAAGTCGCACTGATGTCACCGCATTGCTATGCACCACCTTATACAACTCGTTCTTTATATTCTTCAGCAACACTACAAAGCGGTCGATCTTGGCACCACCGGCAGTAGAACCCGCCATACCTCCAAAGAACATAAGCAGCATCAAGAAAAAGAAGATAAACTCGCCTTCATGCTCATAGTCGTAGGTGGCAAAGCCTGTTGACGTAATGGCTGAAATGGTGTCAAACACCGAAAGCACCAAAGCATAGTCCCACTCCTCAACAAAGCCCATATAAATGATGCGGGCGAAAACCACCACCGAGCCGAAAATGATTACAAAGAAATACCACTTAAGGGTGTCGCTGCGCTTGAACTCGCTGAACTTGCCACGAACCACCACATTGTAGATGATGGTGAAATTGATACCACACACTGCCATGAACACTATAATCACTATATCGGTGTAATAGTCGTGCCAGAAGTGGAGGCCATTGTTCTTGGTTGAGAAACCACCAGTGGATACCGTGCTCATTGTGTGACATATAGCATCATACCAGTCCATGGGACCAACAGTTAGCAACACGGCAAGAACTACCGTAAACACCAGGTATATTCCCCACAAACTCTTGGCGGTCTGACTCACGCGAGGACGCATGCGCTCATGGGTGATGCCTGTCACTTCGCTGTTGAAGAGCGACACGCCGCCCTTATAGTTGAGCATAGGGATAACCGCAAGGGTGAACAGGATGATTCCCATACCGCCTATCCATTGCATCATCGAGCGCCAGAAAAGCACACCTCGTGGCAGGGCTTCAACATTGGTGATTACCGACGCTCCTGTAGTGGTAAATCCCGACATCGACTCAAAGAATCCATCGGTGACACTCGTCACAGTGCCCGAGAACATGAACGGCAACATTCCAAAGATAGAGAAAAATATCCACACAGTGGCAGTGAGCAGCAGGCCCTCTCGCTTGCGCATTGTCTTGCTCTTGGGCTTGATGAAATGGTTCATCACCAAGCCTGTGGCAAATGTTAATGCCACCGAAACACCAAACTCTGCTGCTACCAGCATCTCCTCATAAATAATAGCAACCACCAGAGGCACTACCATAAATAATGCCTCAATCATAAGAAGCCATCCCACAACTCTCAGCACAATGGCAAAGTTGAAGGTGTGACTAAACTTGCGTGGTGCTACCAATAAATGCATAAATCTTTATCTTTTTTATCGTTCTTCTTTGTTGCTCGGTTATCTAACCACTTTTTATCCAAACATTCTCTCTATCTTGTGTATAGCACCCGATAGACAAAAGACAACCACCTTATCGCCTGCCATCAGTTGGGTGTCGCCATTTACCAACTGTCCCACGCCACCGCGTACCATTCCGGCAATCGTCATGTCGCGGCTGAGCTTCAAATCTTTGACCATAGCTTTGGTGACCTTAGCTCCAGCACCCACTTCGAGCTCGGCGACCTCGGCATCGGCAAGGGCAAGGCACTTGGCATTGTCGGTGTCGTCATCAATCATCATTTGGAAAATGGTGCTCGAGGCAATAAGTTTCTTGTTGATGATTGTGCCAATATTGAAGTTCTCGGCCTCGTTGATAAACTGAAGGTTCTCAACTTGGGCTATTGTCTTCTTCATGCCTAATTCTTTAGCCATGATGCAGCTCAGGATGTTGCTCTCGCTGCTGTCGCCCATAGCGGCAAACACGTCATAGTCTTCCACGCCTTCTTCCTCAAGCACATCGTTGTTGCCTGCCTCATAATGCACAATGTTGCACTCGGGCAACTCATCGGCAAGTTCCTCACAACGCGCACGGTCGCTATGCATGATCTTCACCTTGTACTTGCCCGATATTAGCTGGGCCAATTGCCTCACTATCTCGTTGCCGCCATTGATGAGCACTCGTTCAACCTTATGATTGTCTTTTCCGCACACTTCCATCACCGCATTCACATTATTGGGGGTAGTGGCAATGTAGAGGATGTCGTTAGCCAAGAGATCGTCATATCCACCAGGGATGATAATCTCACGGTTGCGCTTTATGGCATTCACGTGCATAAAACTTGATATATGCCCCAAGTCCTTGAGTTTGTGATTCACAAGGCGGGAATTTTCCCTAATCTTCACTCCCACCACAATGAGCTGACCATTAAGCATCTCAAACCAGTTTCTTACCCAGTTGTGCTCAATAGCAGTCTTAATCTCGAGGGCAGCAAGATACTCAGGATAGATGAGAGCATCTATGCCATATGAGGAGAAGAACTTCTTGGAAGCGGGTTTCATGAACTCGAAGTTGTCGATGCGAGCTACCGCCTTACGGCAACCTAGACTCTTAGCCATAGAACTGGCTATAACGTTGATGGTCTCATGGGGAGTGACTGCTATAAAGATATCAGCACTCCCTACTTTGATGCTTTTGAGCACATCAAACGACACTGCGCTGCCTATAACTGTCATTAGGTTATAGTTGTCGAGGTTGTGAAGTTTTTTCACATCCTTGTCAACAACGATAATGTCTTGCTCCTCATTAGAGAGCATTTTGGCCAAGTGGGTGCCCACTTCGCCAGCTCCGGCGATCACGATTCTCATCTGTCGGTATCTTTTAGCAATAGTTTCACTTCTTTCTCAATCGATGCGGGGTCGAGACCACACATCTCATGCAACTGTTTCACGGTACCCTGGTCAACAAACGTGTCGGCCACGCCCAAGCGCACCAATCGTGCGCTGATGTTACGATCTGCAAGCCATTCGGCGACTGCGCCGCCCAAGCCTCCAGTAGTAGTGCCTTCCTCAATGGTAATAATCTTGCGGTAGCGACTTGCCACCTCCTGCAAGATTTCCTCGTCTAGGGGTTTAAGGAATATCATGTCATAGTGTGCCACATCAATACCCTGCTCGTGGAGCGAGGCACAAGCCTCTATCACATTGGTGCCAATGGTGCCTAAGCTCAGTATAGCCACGTCATTGCCGTCGCAAATTTTGCGGCCTTTACCAAGGGGCAAAACCATTGGGTCATTGTGCCAGTCAACGATTTTCCCGGCTCCACGAGGGTAACGGATGGAGAATGGACCATCGTTGTAGTTGTTGGCAGTGAACATAAGGTTTCGCAGACTGTGCTCGTCCATTGGGGCACTAACCACCATGCCAGGGATGGCACGCATGAATGCCATGTCAAACAGGCCATGATGCGTAACGCCGTCCTCTCCTACCAGACCAGCACGGTCAAGGCAGAAGGTCACTGGCAACCGCGCTATAGACACGTCGTTGATGATAGAGTCGTAGGCGCGCTGCAAGAAGGCGCTATAGATAGCCACGTAAGGTTTCAGACCTTCTTTGGCCAAGCCTCCTGCAAAGGTCACGGCATGTCCCTCACTGATGCCCACGTCGAAAGTGCGGGTGGGATAAGCCTCCTGCATCAACGACACTGAGGTTCCCGAAGGCATTGCAGCAGTGATAGCGACAATCTTGTCATCGTCCTTGGCCATCTCCACTAGTGTCTTACCAAACACATCCTGGAACTTCAATGGCTTGCCGCTCGACGAACCCTTTATGCGCTCACCAGTATCTTCGTCAAACTTGCCTGGCGCATGCCAAGTTGTGGGGTCCTTCTCGGCGGGCTCATAACCCTTGCCCTTAACGGTGCGAACATGCACCAACTTGGGGCCGGTCATGTCTTTAATGTCGCTGAAAGTTTTCACCAAGCGCTTCACGTCGTGACCGTCGAAGGGGCCGAAATAGCGGATGTTCAAACCTTCAAATATATTTTGTCGCCCAGTGAGCATCGACTTCATGGCGTTATTGAAACGCATCACTACTCCCTTACCACTGTCGCCAATAACGTGATGCTTGCGCATAAACTGATAAGTCTTGTAGCGCATATTGTTATAGCGCTTCGACGCCGTGAGTCGTGTCATATACTCACCTAGAGCACCTACTGGGCGGTCAATCGACATATCGTTGTCATTGAGCACGATGAGCAGGTTATTCTTGTGATTAGAGGCATTATTTATTCCCTCAAAAGCCAAGCCACCACTTATCGACGCGTCGCCAATAACAGCCACAACTCGGCGATCGAGCTTGTGCTGAAGCTCGCTGGCAATCGACATGCCCAGCGCTGCCGATATGGAGTTACTGGCATGACCAGCCTGGAAGGTGTCATACTCGCTCTCGCTCGGGTTAGGGAAACCGCTCAAACCGTCTTTCTTGCGATTGGTAGAAAAACTATCGCGACGGCCTGTCAATATTTTGTGCGCGTAGGCCTGATGACCAACATCCCAAACCAAACGATCGTCGGGAGTGTTGAACACATAGTGCAACGCCACGGCAATCTCCACGGCACCCATGCTCGAGGCGAAGTGGCCAGGATTCTCGCTCAGTTCATGCACTATAAACCGGCGCAGCTCATCACACACCGCAGGCAGTTGCTCCACGTCGAGTTTCTTGAGGTCGGCGGGACTGTCAATCTTCGCCAACAACGGAAAATGCTCCTGTATATATTCTTTGCTTGACATTTAAATCATTTCTTATTCTTCACATATTTCTTGTAGAGCGGCACAAACACAATGATTCCACTTGCCACAATAGCAAATATCACCATAAAATCGATACGAGGGGTGCGCGTCAAGATTATGTAAACCAAGAAGATCCACAATCCTAAAATGCAAGCAAAACGTATCCAATTTCCTGTTGTCATCTACAAAAAATATAGTCTAAAAACAAAAAACTCTTGTTTAACTTGCAAAGTTACGAAAACAATTTCAATAACTACCGTTATTGACAAAAGTTTTTAATGTTATTTTTTATTTTTCCTGTTTTTATCAGCGCCTAGCGTTGTAATCTCACCTATCTTGCCTTTACGAGTTAATCATAATTATCCTTATGAAGAAGTGGCTAACTGTTTATTTTTTAATATCGTCGGTGATAATTCAGTGCGGTGTTTAAAACTTTTCAGACTAATTTATGCAAGGTTTCTTGAATTCTTTGCCAATTATTATGAATAATTATTGTACCTTTGCTAAAACTGCTAATGAGAAAAGAGTAATTGACAATTCCTAAATAGTTATGAAAAAGACAATTATAATCTTATTTTTGGCACTGGCAAGTATGGTGGCTGGCGCGCAAGACTTGGAGCATTTTAAGCGTGTAATTAAAGAGTTGAGCTCCGAAAAGTATCAAGGGCGTGGCTATGCCAAAGACGGCGCCAACAAAGCAGGAGAATTCTTGCAGAAAGAGTTTGAAAAAGCAGGAGTTGATGAGATTTTCATTCAACCTTTTAAGCTGGATATCAACACATTCTGTGGTAAGATGGAAATGTGGGCCGACGGCAAGAAACTCCGTGCTGGCGTTGATTTTTCTATGCGAGAGTACTCACCTGGAGTGCACGGCACATTCCCTGTTTATCATGTAGATACTCTGAACTTTGATGCTGAGCGCATGTTTGCCGACTTGGCAAAGCCAGAGTACGCCAACTGTTTGGTGGCCTGCGAATTCTGGTTCACCTATCGCCATAAAGATGCTTTCTCACGCTTGCAGAAAAACGGAGAATGCCCTAACGCTGGACTCATCTACACATGGGAGGCACCCATCAAGTTTTTCAAAGCCTATGGTGACCATGTGGTGGATAAACCCATTCTTTGGGTAACACCTGAGGCGATAGATGGAGTTAAAAACGTCAAAGTGAATGTTGACAACAAGTTCCTTAAGGATTATGAGTGCTTCAACGTCATTGCCAAAGTTACTGGGCAGCGCCATGACAGTTGCTACGTTTTTACAGCGCATTACGACCACATCGGCAATCTGGGAAAGAACATTTTCTATGCTGGAGCCAACGATAATGCCTCGGGCACCGCGGCCGTCGTGACATTGGCCAAACACTACGCAAAATACCGTCCTCAATATGACATGTACTTCATTGCATTCTCGGGAGAGGATGCCAACCTGCGTGGTTCAAATTGGTATGTAGAGCACCCAATAGTTCCTCTTCAGCAAATCAAGTATCTGTTTAATATAGATATGATTGGCGACAACAATCCTGTTCAGTATTGTGAGGTGAGCGATGAGGGCATGCACGGATTCTCGCTCTTTGAGCAAATTAATGAAAGTAAGCACTATTTCAAGTCCTTAAATCGTGGCGACTTGGCAGCCAACAGCGACCATTATCCCTTTGCCAAGCGCCATGTGCCATGCATATTCTTGGAGAACGAGAAAGGTGACGCCTTCCAATACTACCACACCATCTTCGACACCTATGAGACAGTTCGCTTCGACAGCTACGAACCCATATTCAAGATGGTGCGTGATTTTGTGGAACTATATTAGGTAAAAAAACGATAGTTATTTACCAATGCAAAAATGGCTAAAAATCTCCCCTAAAATGTCATTTGTAGAGATTTCACCCGTGATTTCTCCTAGGTAGTGCATGCACTCGCGGATGTCTTGGCTGAGAAGGTCGCCGCTGAGGCCTGTGGCGAGACCATGCAGGGTGCGGTCGAGTGCTTCGCTTGCTCGCACGAGAGCGTGATAATGACGTGCGTTGGTAACGATCACGGCATTCTCATCTGTCACTTGTGGCAGTGCTGCAGTAGTGATGATTTCTTGCTTAAGCTGCTCGATTCCTGCGCCTTCTCGCGCCGAGATTTCAGCAACCTTAACATCAATTCCTTTTAGTTTCTCAACAATGGGCTGTGTGTCGCCGGCATCGATTTTGTTGACCACAGCAATCACTGCCTTATCGTGACAGTGCTCTGAGATTTGTGTGTGAAAATCATCTATCTCAGCAATTGGAGCGGTGGCATCGACCACCCACAGAACGATGCGTGCCTCGTCCATCTTCTTGAACGATCGCTCTATGCCCATTGTCTCTATAACGTCGCTCGACTCGCGAATGCCTGCAGTGTCGATAAATCGCAGCAGAGTGCCGCCCATCACTATGGTGTCTTCAATCACATCGCGGGTAGTCCCCTTGATGTCGCTAACTAGGGCTCGGTCATCGCCGAGCAGGGTGTTAAGCAGAGTTGACTTGCCAGCGTTGGTAGGACCAACGATTGCCACTGGCAGACCGTTTTTTATGGCGTTTCCAGCCTGATAGGACTGTGCCAATGAGTCGATTACGTTTTTTATGTCGGTAGCGAGGGCAGTAAGTCGTTCACGGTCGGCAAAAGTAACATCCTCCTCGCTGAAGTCGAGTTCAAGTTCTATCAACGACACGAACTGCAGCAACTGCGAACGCAGTGTGCTCAGTTGGCGGCTGAATGCGCCACGCATCTGGTTCATCGCCACATGGTGAGATGCACGTGACTGTGAGGCAATCACGTCGGCAATCGCCTCAGCCTGAGAGAGATCCATCTTGCCATTGGCAAAGGCACGCTTGGTAAACTCTCCACCTGTTGCGGCGCGGCATCCGGCATCAATAAGAGAGCTGACAATCTGCTGTTGAATCCACATTGAGCCGTGGCATGAGATTTCTACCACATCCTCACCTGTGAACGAGTTGGGGGCGCGAAAAAGTGTAAGCACTGCCTCGTCGAGGATTTCTCCTAGCGAGTCGAGTATATGCCCGAAGTGCGCGGTGTGACTAGCCATTTCGGCGATGGGTTTTCCACGCCAGCGTTGTTGCACTATGTTTAGAGCATCGTCACCGCTCACTCTTATCACCGCTATACCTCCCATGCCGTGGGGAGTAGATACTGCGCAGATTGTGTCCATTATTTTAGTTCATAGTTAAGAGTTCATAGTTTATAGTTGTGAGCCTCGACCTCCAAACATGATGAGAAGAATTATGCATTGTGAATTATGCATTGTGCATTGATTAATCACCACTGCTCGAAGTTATAGGTGCTTTCTACAGCGCGCTCCACGTTGTCGGGTAGAGCACTGAAGAAGTCGTGGCCAGTGATACGTTCCACATCATCGACCGAGCATGCATGGCGTTTCACGCCTCCACCACTTTCAAAGTTGTCGTATATGAAACCTATGGCGCGGTTGCGGTTGGGGTCTAGTACCACCTTGAAGAATCCGCTCGGCACCACAATGTTGTTATCGTTACCTATGCGTTTCTCTGTGCCATTGAAGACAGGTCCAGTGGCTATGATGATAATGCCTTTGCTCTTAGCCCAGGCATGGACTTTCAGCTCCAGCTTATTCCAGCTGCCACCGTTGAGATTGTGGTCTTGCGGGCAGATGTTTGTCATCAGGAAACAGTCTAGCATCGACTGTCGGCTCCAGCGCATGTCGTTAGCGGGCGCCATGTGTCCACGGTCATATCCGCTTTTCTTATATTCCCACCACTCGGGGCATCCTGCTACCGATGCATCGCGATTGAACTTATAGTTACGGCGCATCTCAGCGTTAGGTCCGTCGGTTATTATAACCATGTCGGCAGTAAGCACATAACTCACACAATTAGGCACTCGGTAGGCGGTGTTGAAGTTCACTGTCATCGCCTCATAACGTTTTATGGTGTTGCGATATTTTGAGTTGATTTTCACGTCGGTCAGACTTCTGATATTGCTCGACGAATTGTCAACCCTCTCCACTCTCTCCGTTTTCTCCACCTTCTCGGTGCGATTTTCGTTGCGGTTGTTGTGCTTCTTTCTCCTAGCGTCAATACTAACAGTAGTGCCGGCCACCACCGCAATGGCGACTATCACACAAATCGTTTTGCTAAACCTCATCTTCATAATGACATCATTTTTTAGTTATATCATCCACGCCATAGCAAAAACGATGCCAAAGGTTATCGGCTGAGCCATTGGTTTGTGTTGCAAGTCGATTCAAGTTGATTTTCCACGTTGTCGGGCAATGAGTTAAAGAAGTTCATGCCAGTGCGTCTCTCCACCTCGTCAATGCTCACAGCATAACTCTTAAGAGAGCCCCCGCAAGCGCGGTTGGGGCAGATAAATGCGATAGCTTTCATGGGAGTGGTCTTTGGAGACAGGATTACCTTGAAAAACGCATCAGGAACCGCAATATCCATGTCTTTGCCGATAGTTTCGGGGTTCTTATCAACAATAGGTCCAGTGATAACTATTAGCGACTTATCACGCCGTGCCCACTCACGCACTTTGAGTTCTATGTCGTTCCACATTCCCGCATTCAACTCATTATCCTGAGGACAGATATTAGTGAGATAAAACGTCTCGTTCATAGCCTGCTCATCCCATTTCATATCGCCAGCCGGAGCCATGTGACCACGGTCATAACCCGAGTCGCGGTAGTCCCACCAGTTGGGGCAACCTGTTACGTTTTTATCACGCTCAAAGTCACCTTCACGCTCTCTACGACCTTTGGCTTCGTCGGCAGTTATTTCATAAACAACGCAGTTTGGAATGTGCAAATTCTTGTTGAAGTGCACTGTGAATCCCTTGTATTTCACAACATTATCACTCATACCCTGAGGCATCATCACAGTCTCGTAGTTATAGTCCTGGATTGGAGTCTGACTTGTGTTTTGGTCAGTGGTTACGAGAGTTTGCGACTGCTCTGTGACGATAGAGTCTTGCACTTCGCCATCATCATTCTTATTCAGGAAATAAACAATAACGGCCACGGCGACAATCCATGCGCCCCATTTCATCCACTGTATAGCTTGATTCTTATTTGCCATTTTGCATGATATTTTTTACAAAGTTAGGGAGTTTTCTTCACATGGCAAAATGTGTGAAGAAAAAAGGAACTATTGCTATACCCACACCATCAACACATCAACTACACCACTTGCAAAGTTAGAGCAAAAATAAAGTTTTCAACAAGGAGCAAAATAATACTAATTTTTTTTTGATTATTTAATATCAATTATTAATTTTGCCACACATTATATAAAATAAATAACATCAAAAAACTAATCATATTAACTATTTAAAAACTCTTTGTGTATGAAGAAATTACTAACATTTTTAATGATGTCCGTCCTCGCCATAGGCGTGGGATGGGCAGAGACAGTTACTAAGACAATAGCTGAGATTGCTACAGCTAATAATTGGAGTGATGCTACTGTTTATTCATCATTCTCTTTAGATTCTCACATAACTGTCAGTTGTACTTCAGGAAATAATACAGGAAAGTATTACTTAAGTGATGACACATGGCGTATGTATGCAAATGAAAATGCAATTATAACCGTAAGTGCCGCAGGCAATTACACCATTAGCTCTATTACTTTTACTTTTACTGTTAAGGATAATGGTACTCTTAATTATGGAAACAACTCGATAAGTTCTGCATCACCTGTGGTGGTTAGTGGTAGTTCTGCTTCTTTTACAGTAAGTCAATCTAGTGGTACTAAAGGAAAAGTATTTATATCCGAGATTTCTGTGACTTATTCTAATAGTGGAACAACGCCATCCACATATTATTTGACATTACCTTCAGGGTTGACTGGTGGCACTGTGACTGCATCAGGGGCTGATGATTTGACTTCCATAACCGCAGGAACAGAAATGACAGTAACTGCAAATCCAAGCACTGATTATGTTCTTGACTGGATGAAAGCTAATGGCACTGTTGTTGAGAACCCTTACACATTCAACATATATGCAGATACCGAAATCACAGCCGCATTCAAAGAAAAACCATCCTATTTGTTCTATGAATCTTGGAGTGGCACCACAGGAACTGGAGGAAACGATGGATCTTGGAGTGGTTCCATAGCTACTAACAATATAATCTCAGATAATACTGGATGGAGTTTTGAGAATTCCAAAGGAGGAGCAAACTGTATTAAAATGGCTACTGGTAGTACCGTTGGTAAAGCTATTACTCCAACGATAACTGGACTTACAATAGGAACTACCTACACCTTAACATTTAGAGCTGCTGGTTGGAATGGTGAAGGTGCACCTTTATATATTTCAGCAAATGGAGGAACTTTACCACAGAGTAGTGTAACAACAGAATCTTCTATTTGGAATGAATACACTATAAATTTCTTGGCAACTTCATCAGAAGCACAATTTACATTCACAACCACTAACAAAAAACGCACATTTCTTGATGATGTGTTACTTGAAGAGGCAATTTTGCCTGAAGTTGCTACTCCAGTTATTGCAGGCGAGACACCTTTCTTGACAAGCACAGAAGTAACAATTACTTGCGCGACAGAAGGAACGACTATTTATTATACTACTGATGGGACAAATCCAACAAATGAATCAAATGAATCAACTGAATATGTTGGTCCCTTTGAGATTAATGAGTCCAAAACCGTGAAGGCAATCGCTTACGACGCCAATAACAATGCATCGACAGTGGCAAGTAAAGAGTTTGTTAAGACTCCTACTCCTTCAACTGTAGCTGAAATAGTTGATTTGGCAGATGGCACAACATTTGTATTCAATGGAAATTTGGTAGTAAGCGCCCAAAGTGAGGAGTATCTCTATGCACAAGATGCAACAGGCGGCATGTTACTATACGGTTCAGCTCCAACTTTTAATAAGGGCGATGTAATTCCTACGGGCTTCGGTGCAAAAAAGACCACCTTCAAGGGTGCTCCTGAACTTAAGGAGATGACTAATATGCAGAACGCAACCGAGACAGAACAAATTAATGCCTTGGCGATTACTCCGAATCAAGTAACTGTTGAAAACGCATTCAAGTATGCTGTCATCAAGGGAGCTACTATTAGCGGCAACACCATAGCTGTTGGTGAAGAAACAGTCGCTATATACAATCGTTTCGGTGTGACTGTTCCAACTGATGGTAAGACTTATGACATATATGGTGTTACTGGTTGGTTTGAAGGAGCTCAGTTTATGCCTTTAGAATTTGTGGCAGAAGCAGAACCTGAATATTATCTTGTTGGTTCTTTCAATCAGGTATTTAATGAGGAGACCAATAAATATGATTGGATACAGCAGGATCCAAACTACAAGTTCACCTTGAATGATGACGGCAAATATGTTCTCAATGGAGTGACTTTTCCAGATAATGTTGAATTCAAGATTTTAAAGGTAAAGGGAAGTCAAATCATATGGTGTGGTGGTCCCGCCGATGGTGAAGTATACGGAATTCATGGAGAATGGTATAAAGATATTCCATTAACTATGAATGGCGGCAAGAATTATAAAATTGATGCCGCTGGCACATTCAATTTTGCGATGACCATTGATAACAACAATAGCAGTAATAATAAATTTACTGTTATTAAGTCTCCAGTAGTCTTAAAGGGCTCTTTTGATGGTTGGACTGAGAATGGTGTCGAGTTGGAAGCCAATGATAATGGTTGGGTAATTACACAGCAACTTGATGCAGGCGAGAATGCCGGATTTGGTTTCCGTGATGGTTGGGGCAATTGGCATGGAGGCAATGGAAAAGAGATTGCTTCAACAGACCTTGGCACAAACCTCACAATGGGAACAGACGGGAACTTTAAGATGGCTACTGCTGGTAAATATAAACTTGCTATTAATAGTGACCTCACTACACTTGTTGCGACAAGAGTTTTGACACCTCACAATATCGTTGTTGATAGTGACATAGAGAATGGAACTATTGAAATTAAGGAGAACAAGACTACAGCAGTAGAAGGTGAGATTGTGACAATTATTGTTACACCAGATGAGGGCTATGAGCTTGGTGCCCTTACTGTAACAAATACAGTTACACAAGAATCTATTGAAGTCACTGAAGACTACACATTCGTGATGCCTGACGCCGATGTGCTTGTCTCTGGTGAATTCATTGAGGTTCTTGAGGCAATGTTCAACTTTGATGCAAATTATGCAACGTTGTTCCCAACGATCACTGGTCCTTCATCTGGTTCTGGTGATACTTATGTCTCGGATGGTGATATTACTAAACCAGTAACAGCAACAGTTGATGGCGTGTCACTTACTGTGTCACCTAACCCTGAAGGTACTCCAAACCGCATTTGGGCTACTTCACCGCGTTTACGCATGTATGGTGGTACTATCACAATTACTGCTCCTAATGGGTACAAGTTGACTGGTATGGAGATTTCTCAAGGTAAGTGGAACGAAGGCAATACTGCTAATGTTGGAACTCTAACAAGTACTTCTTGGAGTGGTGAAGCTACTAGTGTCGTCATTACAATAGCTGGCAACACTCAATTTAAATATATGAATGTTACATGTTGTGAGATTCCGGATGACCAAGTTATGGATCCAGTGATAGAGGGTGAGACTCCATTCTTGGAGAGCACAACAGTAACAATTACTTGTGCAACCGAAGGTGCTGAAATCCGCTACACGCTTAATGGGCAGGATCCAACAGCTGAGTCTAATCTCTATACAGAGCCTTTTACTATTAATGAGGCTTTAACAGTTAAGGCAATCGCATTTAAGAATGGCAATAGCAGCAGCATTGTCAGCAAAGAGTTTAAGAAGATACCAAGAGTTGCTACAATAGCTGAATATATTGATCTTAATGACAATGCTGAGTTTGTCTTCACTGGTGATGCTGTGGTTACTTATCAGAATGGCAGCAACACTTGGATTAAGGACGAAACGGGTTATGCTTTGATTTATGCTTCAGGTCAGCCTGAATATAATAATGGAAATGTCATACCTACTGGATGGGGAGGTAAGAAGACCATTTATAATGGCATCCCAGAGATTACTAATGTGACTGGTTTGGAGAATGCTACTGAGACAGCAGAGGCAGCTCCTGTAGAAAAACTTGTCAATGAGATTACCGCAAGCGATGTAAATGCCTTCTATCGAATCAGTGAGATTACTTTGAGTGCAAATACCAACAATTTCAACATTGTTGATGGCAATAATGTACTTTCTGGTTATAATAAGTTTGGAATAACAATGCCTGAGGATATTGAAGGCAAGATATTCAATGTTGTAGGTGTTGTGACTCTTTACAATAATGGACCAGAGTTTTACATAATAAGCTACGAAGAGGTGATAGAGCCAGTAACTCTCGACGGCGTGGCATTTACTGCTGACCGTCAGTGGGCTACTTGGTATGGTGACGCTAATCTTGCATTGCCTGAGGGCGTTACTGCCTATGTTGTTACTGGTGTTCAAGGCGAGGCTGTTGCGGTTGAGGCATTAGATTACATTCCTGCCAATACAGGCGTGCTGCTTAACAGAGAGACTGCAGCCGAGAGCGTTAGCGCAATGCCTTATACTGGCGAGGCTGGCACAATTCCAACCAACTTGCTCGTGGGTAGCCTTGAGGCTCAAACTATAAGCAACGCTTACTTGCTCTACAACAACCAGTTTATCCTGGCTCAGGATGGCACAACAGTTGGTGCTCATCGTTGCTACTTGCCTGCTAGTGCTAGCACTCAAGGTGCTCCTAGGCTCTTGATTGGCGATCCTGGCACTGTGACTGGTATTGAGGACTTGCGTTATGACAGCAATGGCAAACCCATTGGCTACTATGACTTGACTGGCCGCTACGTTGGCACTTCGCTTAACGGCAAACGTGGTATCTTTATCACTAGCGACGGCAAGAAGGTGGTTCGTTAATGCACAAATGGGCTAACGCCGCATTTTAACGCATAATTAATGATAACATGCTCCCTGGCCCCTTCTGGAAGTAGAAGGGGCTTAGGGAGATAAGAAGAACTTGATAATTAACTATATATACTAACTAATTTTATTCATTATGGTAAACAAACTAACACGAAGACTGATTGGCATCCTCGCAATGATGGTGCTGATGATGACGACATCGCTGTCAGTTCAAGCCACTTGTTATTTTGCTGGTTCTGCTACTAATTGGCAAACTGGTAGAGAGGCGATGAATGATGATGATGGAGATGGAATTTGGACTTATTCCAAAGCATTCGCTGAGGGTGAAACGTTCAAAATCATGGTTGATGACACCTGGTATGGAATGCCAGCTAGTGGTACTTATTGGTTAACAGCCGATAAACTTAACACTGGCGTAGAGATGCAAATGCAAGAGGGCAATGAAAACCTCGAAGTCAAAGTTGCCGGCACCTACACCATTCTCTTTGATTCTAATTCGAAGAAGTTACGCATGGGTGCAGAAGCTCCTGTTACAGTGAAGGTTGGCATTCAGAATGGTAATGTTAGTGTTGACAAAGCTACTGCTATTCCTGGCGAGACTGTGACAATCACAGCTACTCCAGCCAATGGTTTTTACATCGAGGCAGGCAACATCACTGTTGAGAAGACCATTAACGGTGGTTCGGCCCAGGCCCCAGGCCTCAAGGCCGAGGGACCAGGTGTGGGTGGCTATGTTACACCTATCGTTGCTGGTGAAGAAGCTAACACCTTCACCTTTGCAATGCCCGAATCTCCTTATGGAGCACAAGTAAGCGCTGAGTTCCAAGCTCGCATTCCTATCACTATAGCTATGATTCAGCCAAATCCTATTCCAGATCAGGATTATACAGGTGAGCAGGTTAAACCTGTAATTACAGTTAAGGATGGCGAGACCACTCTCGTTGAGGGAACTGACTATACATTAGAATATGGTGCTAACGTTGAAGACGAGGGTACTATTATTGTAACTGGTATTGGCAAATATACAGGTACAGTAACATTGACCTTCACTATTAAGCAAGGCATATTTTATGTCAATATTGATGAGAACATCACTCATGGTAGCGTAACGGCTAACCCTAGCAGTGGTGAAGAAGACACTTTGATTACTATTACCCTCACTGCAGAACTTGGTTATGTGCCTGAATCTCTAACCATTGATGGTCAAACAGTAGATGTAAATGCTTTATTGGAAATTGCACCACTACAAACAGGTGAGCGTCAATATAGGGTCGACCCATCTTTCCCCATGCCTAATCATAACATTTTTGTTACTGCTACTTTCAAGCTGGCAGACTACGCTATCAACATAACTCAAGGTGCTAACGGTACTGTTGCTTCAGATCATGAGACAGCGCATTATGGTGAGTCGGTCACTATTACAGCAACTCCAATTGGTGACTATAAGCTCGAGACTCTCGTTGTTGATGGAGCCGATGTAATCGATTTGGTTAATAATAATACCTATACCTTCACAATGCCTAATCACAATGTTGAAGTTTCGGCTACTTTTGTTGCACTTCCTGTGACTTATCAAATCAACTATGGCAAGCAGGGCAACCCATGGACAGAGACTGGTTCGATTACAATGACCAAGAATGCTGAAGGCAAGTG